>CAZLKC010000058.1:0-1659 GCA_964560025.1 uncultured Dehalococcoidia bacterium | reverse complement strand
TCGAGGCGTCGGGCTCCATCGACTTCTTCAACGCGATCTACGGCCGCATCGACACGGAGTTCAAGCTCGCGGCGGACTGCATGCCGGGCATGGCCTCGCCCGAAGCACCGTTCCTGGCCCGCGCCGGCGCCTTCAAGCGGGCGGTGGGGCTCCCGGTCTTCCACGCGACGCGCATCACGTCGCTGGAGACGGCGCGGCGCGCAATTCGCGACGGCCTGCTCGACATGGTGGCGATGACCCGCGCACACATTGCGGACCCCGAGCTGGTGACGAAGCTCGCGCGCGGCGAGGAGGCGCGTGTGCGGCCCTGCGTGGGCGCGACCCATTGCATGAGTCCGTTGCGCCCGACCTGCATTCACAATCCCTCCACCGGCCACGAGGCGGCGTTGCCGCACGCAATCGCGCCGGCGGCGACGAAGCGGCGTGTGCTGGTTGCCGGCGGCGGACCGGCCGGGTTGGAGGCCGCACGAGTCTGCGCCGAACGCGGCCACGATGTGCAGATTTACGAGGCAACAGGAAGGCTCGGCGGACAGGTGCTGCTGGCGGTGCAGGCGAGCTGGCGCGGCGAACTCGCGGGGATCGTCGAGTGGCGAGCCCGTGAGATGGAGCGGCTTGGGGTGGAAGTTCGCCTCAACTCAGCCATCGAGCCGGATACGATCACCCCGAGCGACGCCGATGTCGTCATTGTCGCGACGGGCGGCGTGCCCGACCTCGGCTGGATCGAGGGCGCGGAGCACTGCACCAGCGTCTGGGATGTCCTCTCGGGCACGGTGAGCGCGGCCGAGGATTCCATCGTCTATGACGGGACCGGCCGCCACGCAGCGCTCACGGCGGCGGAGGCGGTCCGGCAGGCGGGCGCGGAAGTCGCGTTCTTCGGGCTCGACGGCCACCTCGCGATGGAGATGTCCTACGCGGAGCAGGTTATCTGGCGGCGGCGCACCTATGAGCTCGGCATCGAGCCCAGGCTCGATCGACGCCTGGAGCGCGTTCAACGCGACGGCAACCGGCTGCGCGTGACCTTCCGCAACGAATTGACCGATGAGGCGGAGGAGCACGAGACCGGCCGTATCGTGGTCGAGCACGGGACGCGCCCCACCGACGCGCTCTTTCACGGGCTGGCAGATCGCGCGTCAAACGGCGGCGTGGTCGATCAGCAGGCTCTGCTGTCGGGCGCGTCGCAGCCGGAGGCGGATGGAGGATTCCGACTCTTCCGCATCGGCGACGCGGTCTCCAGCCGCAACATCTACGCCGCGGTGCTCGACGCCTTCCGCCTCTGCCGGACCTTGTAGAGGGCGCAGTCGTGCGGGCCGCGCCCGCCTCTATGACGCCCGCGCGGCACGCCTCCCACGCACGAGTTGCGACAGGAACACGAGGCCCAGCAGCGCGAGGCCAGCGGGATAGATCAGCTCCTTGGGCGGCAGGTCCGTCTGCTCCACGTCCACACCCGTGACGTAGTCGCCCCAGTCCAGGCCCGCCTGCTCCGCCAGCCCGTTCCAGGCGAGGTCGACTACGGCGTAGCGGCCGTCTTCTTCTCGCTCGAGCCCAACGCCGAAGGTCTCCGCCGGTGTCGTTGTCTGCTCCTCCGGCGTCTCCAGAACGAACAACTTGTAGCGCTCGCCGTAGTCGGTCTCCCGCGTCACGTGCAGGCGAACCTGGCGG
>CAZLKC010000057.1:0-1665 GCA_964560025.1 uncultured Dehalococcoidia bacterium | reverse complement strand
ACGGCTCGCTGGAGGACGAGATACTCACCCGCTTCTCCGGCGGCATGGTGGGCCGCCTCGTCGGCAAGGCGTTCGCCGAGGACGCTCCGCTGGAGAGCGGCATGCTCACCAAGAGCCTGGAGATGACCCAGGGCAAGGCGGAGTCCTACTTCTTCGACATCCGCAAGCACCTCGTGGAGTACGACGACGTCGTGAACCGCCAACGGGAGGTCATCTACGCGGAGCGGGACAAGGTGCTGGAAGGCGCGGACCTCAGGGCCAACATCCAGGAGATGATCGGCAAGGAGATATCCTCGCTGGTCCACACCTACCTCGCCGGAGAGGCGGAGCAGTGGGAGATCGAGCCGCTCCTCGCCAGCGTCGGCGTCATCATGCCCCTGCCGGCCGGGTCCGACGCCGCGTCCATCCTTCGCGAGGGGGCCCCGCAGACCGAGGAAACCCTCCTCACCACGGCGGAGGCGGTGTACGAGCAGCGGGAGGAGGAGTACGGCGCGGAGACCATGCGCGCCATCGAACGGGCCGTCATGCTGCAGACCATAGACCGGCTGTGGGTGCAGCACCTCACCATGATGTCCAACCTGCGCCAGGGCATCGGGCTGTACGCCTACGGCCAACGGGACCCGCTCGTGATGTACAAGAAGCAGGGCCACGAGGCATTCGACGGCCTGCTGGAACGCGTCCGCCACGACATCGTCCACACCATCTTCCACGTCGCCCCCGTCGGACAGGCGGCGCCGAGGTCGGCGAACGGCAACGGCAGGACCGCAAGGGTGGACACCACGCGCACCGAAACCGTGATGGCCAAGGCCATCGGGCGGCGCTCGACCACCGCCCCGGCCGCGCCCGTGGACCTTCCGCCGGACGCGCCGCGGTGGATGCGGCGGCAGGCCGAACGCGCCGCAGGCGGCGGCAAGAAGGCTCGCAAGCGGAAGGGCAGATAGCGCATGCCATGGAGACGACCGTTGCGCAGCGCCCCACACCGCCGTCCACTCCCGCTCCCGGCGAGGCGCACGCCCCGGCGAACGGGACGATAGAACGGTTCCGCGGCGCGCTCGCCAACGGCACGCCCTGGCCGGAAGCGCTCCTGACCGCTATCGCCGAATGGTCCGCTCCCTCCGAGACCGTGGACGGCGTGCGGATCGACTACCTCATCGGGGGCGAGGCGTTCGACTGGCTCCTGCTGGCGGAGCGCCTGCTGCGCGAGGCGCCCGCCGGGCGCGTCCCCGTAGCCGCCGTGGAGCGGCTGCTCTTCGAGGGCGAACTCCCGGAAGAGATGAGCGATGCGCGGTTCAAGAGCCTCCTCGGCCCGGAGAAGTACCGCGCGCACCTCAACCACTTCTACGGCGTGGTCGTGGAAGAGGCCCTCTGGCACGCCGTCGAGCGCGAGGTGGAGAAGGAGCGCAGCGTGCGCGGCCTGCAGCACCCGTTCGGCGTGCAGAACCTCATCTCGGAGCGCCTCTACCGCGCCGAGCTGATGCCTCTTCTGCGGCAGTTCCAGCGCGAGCACGGGCGCGCGCGCCGCGTGCGTCTCACCCTGGCCGAGTCCCACGCGTTCACGTACTGGCTGTTCAAGCGGCGCATCGCCAACTCGGACCAGGCCCGCATCGCCAGCGACACGCGCAAGGGCCTCCGCATGCTCAACGAACTGCGCGAGCGCAGCGGCGC
>CAZLKC010000056.1:0-1684 GCA_964560025.1 uncultured Dehalococcoidia bacterium | reverse complement strand
CCCATGAGGAAGACCACCATCCTCGCCACGTCCTCCGGCGGGATCATGCGGCCCAGGGGGATGTTGCCCAGGCCCAGGTTGACCAGCTCCTCGAACGAGCGGCCCGCGGCCTCCGCGCGCTGCCGGCCGACGCCCCGCGACATGTCGGTGTCGATGGGGCCGGGGCACACGGCGTTGACGTTGATGTTGTACTGCGCAAGGGAGTCGGCGCCCTGGTAGGTGAACGCGATGACGGCGCCCTTGGTGGAGGCGTAGGCGGCGTTGGAGGTCCCCCGGAAGCCCTTTCCCGCGATGGAGGCCATGTTGATGATGCGCCCGCCTTCGCCGCGCTTGATCATCTCGGCGGCCACGCGCTGCATCGTGAAGAAGGAGCCCTTGGCGTTCACGCGCATGAACGAGTCCCAGTCCTCCTCCGTCACCTCCATGAGCGGCGCGTAGCGGGTGATGCCCGCGTTGTTGACCAGGATGTCGATGCGGCCGAATGCCTCCAGCGTCGCCTCCACCATCGCGTTGATCGAGTCGAGGTCGCCCACGTCGGCCGCGATGGCGACGGCGTCGCCGCCGTTCTCCTTGATCGCCGCCGCGACGGCCTCGGCGCCGGGCAGGTCGATGTCGACGACGGCGACGCGCGCGCCCTCCGCCGCGGCCTGCTCCGCTGTGGCTCGGCCCATTCCGCGCGCCGCGCCGGTCACCAGCGCAACCTTGCCTTCCAGTTGCATGGCGTTCCTCCCCGGTTGCTAGGTGTTCGGCCCTACTTTACCATCCCACCTGCCGGAAATGGTGGATGGCCGCACTTGCGGGAGGGTCGTGTGCAACTGGGACCGCGGATCTTTGTCGACGGCAACAACGTGATGGGATCGCGTCCCGACGGCTGGTGGCGGGACCGTCGCGGGGCGGCCCGGCGGCTGGTCGAGCAGGTGGCCGCGCTGGCGCGGGCGGATGGCGGGCAGTGGACGGTGGTGTTCGACAGCCGCCCGCCCGAGCGCGATGAACCGCCGCCCTTCGAGGGCGTGACGGTCGAGTACGCGGCCCGGCCCGGCCGGAATGGGGCCGACGACCACATCGTCAAGCTGCTGTCGAGCCTGCCGCAGGGCTCCGACGTCCTGGTCTTCACGTCGGACCGAAACCTGCGGGAGCGGGCGACGGCCACGGGCGCGACGGTCGAGGGCGCGAGGGCGCTGCTGTCGCGGTTGGACGAGTTGAAGCGGCGCCGCGACGGCGCCGCGGGAGCGCCGAGGGTGGCCGGCCAGCCAACGCTCTCGGTGCGGCCCGCCACGCCCGACGACGTGCCGATGGTCCTGGCGTTCATCCGCGGTCTCGCCGAGTACGAGCGGCTGACGCACCTCGTCGAGGCGACGGAGGAGAGCGTGCGCGAAACGCTTTTCGGCGACGCGCCGAGCGCCGAGGCGCTGGTGGGGTTCGTCGACGACGCCCCCGCGGGGATCGCCGTGTACTTCCACACCTACTCGACGTTCCTGTCGCGGCCGGGGCTCTACTTGGAGGACATCTACGTGTCGCCCGAGCACCGCCGTCAGGGGCTCGGGTCGCTGCTCATGCGCCGGGTTGCGGCCGTCGCCGTCGAGCGCGGCTGCGGCCGGTTCGAGTGGGCGGCGCTGGACTGGAACACGGACGCGCACCGCTTCTACGAGGGCCTCGGCGCGCAGATGCTCTCGGACTGGCGCCT
>CAZLKC010000055.1:0-1708 GCA_964560025.1 uncultured Dehalococcoidia bacterium | reverse complement strand
TGTCGCGCTCCTCCGCCGCGCGGACGTCGTCCCGCGCGGGGAGCGTGTCCGGCGCAACTCCCTCCGCCACGCAGACCAGCAGGGGCAGATGAGCCTCGACCACTTCGACGCCGTTTTCGAGCGCTCGCTCCGCGCGGACTCCCCCGTCCGTGTCGACGTCGAGACGAGCGACGGACGTGACCTGCGGAATCCCAAGCAACTCCGCGACCTCCGGCCCTACTTGGCCGGTCTCGGCGTCCACGCTGTTGGCGCCGAACAGGACGAGGTCGAACGCGTCGCGCCGGAGCGCAAGGGCGAGCGCGCGGGCCGTCGCCAGCGTGTCGGCGCCCGCGAATGCAACGTCGTTAAGGTGAAAGACGGCGTCGGCGCCCATCGCGAGGCACCGGGCGAGGCCGCGCCGGGCGTCCGGCGGCCCCATCGTGAACGCCGTTACGTCGGCGCCGAGCTCGCGCTTCAACTCCGCCGCCCGGTTCATCGCCAGCACGTCGAACGGGTTCAGTTCGTTCGGCACGCCCTCCCGCACGATGCGCTTCGTCTCCGGGTCGAACCGCAGCCGCGAAATGACGGGCGTCCACTTGACGCAAACGGCTATCTTCATCGTCTCGCTCGTCTCCGCTCGCTCACAGAATCGACGCGCCGCCGTCGATGAGGAACGTCTGTCCGGTTATGTACGCGCCCGCGTCGGAGGCGAGGTAGACCGCCATCAACCCCACGTCGCGCAGCGGCCCCGACCTGCCGAGCGGCACGCGCGGGCGTACCTGCGCCTCGTGGCGCGCAAGCTCCTCCGGGCCTTCCTGCTCAGGATCGGGGAAGAGTCCGGGCGCGATGGCGTTCACGCGCACGCCGTGCGGCGCCCATTCGAGCGCGACCGACTCCGTGAGCTTGGTGAGGCCCGCCTTGCCCGCGGCGTAGGCCGAGCCGTTGGCGAGCGCCCGGAACGCTCGCACGCCGCTGACGTTCAGTACGACGCCCTCCCCACGGGCGAGCAGGTGCGGGCCGAACACGCGGCAGCCTTCGAACACCGACGTGAGGTTGATATCGACGATCCGATGCCAGTCGGCGCTGCTCATACCCGGGCTGCCGTCGCCGCCGGGGATGGCCGACACCGGCTGCCGGAGCGAGTCGCCCACGCTGTTGACCACGATGGATATGTCCGGGAAGTCGGCAAGCGCCACGGTGGCGAAAGCATCCATCGACGCGCCGTCGGTGGCGTCGGCGATGTAACCCTTGGCCTTCACGCCGAGCGCGGCGGCGCGCTCCGCGACCTCGAACACCGTGGCCGTCGTGAGCGCCGCGACGGCCACGTCGGCCCCGGCCTCCGCCAGGGTCAGCGCTATCCCGCGCCCGATCCCCCGCCCCCCGCCGATGACGACGGCCTGCCTGCCCTGCACGCTGAAATCCTGAAGCGTCACCGCGTTCCCTCCACGCCAACCGACGGGTGAAACTCTACACCAACCGCAACACGCGCAAGGCGCATCCCTGCCCCCCCAAGGGGAGAGATGCCCGCAGGACAGAGCGAGCGCACCCGTCATTCCCGCGAAGGCGGGAATCCATCCCCCCCTCCCCACAGGAGTGGGGAGGGTCGCCACGCCTTCGGCGTGGCGGGGAGAGGTCCGGAGGAGGGCCGGGAAGAAGACGCGCACACCCGTCATTCCCTCGCAGGCGGGAATCCATCCCACTCTCCCCCAGAGGGGGAGATGCCCCGAAG
>CAZLKC010000054.1:0-1805 GCA_964560025.1 uncultured Dehalococcoidia bacterium | reverse complement strand
TCGCCCTCGCCCAGCAGTACCGCGATCTCGCGCGACCTTACCGTGCGCCCGCCCTTCAGAGTCGGCGCCACGCTCTCGAACATCGCCCGCATCACTGCCGGAATGCCGGCGAGCACGTGGACGTTCTCGACCCGGAAGCCCGGCGCCCGGCTCACCGGGTTGTCGATCAGCGTAGCGCCCTCGGGCGTATGCGCCATGCGCATGCGCGCCTCGTTCAGCTCGCGCCCGGTGTCCCGATAAAAATCCTCGAGGATGCGCCTCGCCTCCGGATGGATCCGGTAGGGCAGGTTGAACGCCCTGGCCACCGCCTCGCAGGTGATGTCGTCGTGGGTGGGGCCGATCCCGCCGGTGGTGAAGACGTAATCGTGCGAGGCCCTCAGCGTGTTCACGGCGGCGATGATGGGGCGCTCCTCGTCCCGCACCATGCGGACCTCGGCGAGCTGGATGCCGAGCGCGGTCAGCTGGCGGGCGAGATAGGCGACGTTCACGTCCTTGGTCCGGCCCGAGAGGATTTCGTTGCCGATGACGACGAGGCCTGCGGTGACGGTGGCGTCCGGCATGGCGTTGCTGCTCGCTCCTGTTGGCGCGTGCCGATTGCCCGCGCGACGGCGCAGAGAATAGAGCGGCACGCCCAGCGCGGCCACCGCACGATGGTCCGGAGCGACGGCACCGCGCCCCTTGAGCCGGCGGCGGCGCGCAGCTTATGAGACGGGATGCAATTCCCCCATCCTCTCCGCCGCGCGACCCTGCTCAAGCGCTACAAGCGCTTCCTGAGCGATCACCGCCTGGACGACGGCAGCACCGTCACCGCCCACGTCGCCAATCCTGGCGCGATGACGGGTCTCACGGGCGAGAGGCTCGAAACCTGGCTCTCGCCCGCCGCGAACCCGAAACGCAAGCTCCGCTATAGCTGGGAGATGGTTCAGGTCGATGGCGGGCTGGTGGGTGTCAACACGGCGTGGCCCAACCGCCTCGCCGAAGAGGCGATCACGGGCGGCGCAATCCCGGCGCTCACGGGCTACGAGAGCGTCCGTCGCGAGGTCGCCTATGGCGCGGGCTCGCGGGTGGACTTTCTGCTGGAAGGGCCGGACCGTCCACCCTGCTATGTCGAGGTCAAGAACGTCCATCTGAGGCGCGGCCCCGCCGCCGAGTTCCCGGACAGCGTCACCTCGCGCGGCACGAAGCACCTGCGCGAGCTTGCGGCGGTGGCCGAGAGTGGTGCCCGGGCGGTGATGCTCTACATCGTCCAGCGCGAGGACTGCGACAGCTTCGCACTCGCCGCCGACATCGACCCGGCCTACGCCGCGGCGTTCGCCGATGCCCGCGCAAGCGGGGTCGAGGCCCTGGCCTACGCCTGCCGGCTGAGCATCGAGGGCATCGCCGTGGACCGCCCGCTCCCCATCGACGAGACGGCGTAGCGCGCGCCTCTATTGAACGCTCGGCGATACCGACTAGATTGTCGGCGGCGGGCGCTTCCGGCGTTGAGTCGTGTCCGCCGCGTGTAATCAGCGAGCGAGATCATCCGTGTCCACGGCCGGCGGCGCGCAAGTCATCGAGCGCAGCATCAAGACCCACGGCGCCGACGCCTTCGCCGCCATGCGCAAGGCGGGCACGCTCGCGGCGGAGGTGCTCGACGCGCTGACGCCGATGGTCGAGCCCGGCGTCACAACCGATGCCCTCGACCGGTTCTGCCACGACTACATCGTCGCTCACGGCGCGGTGCCGGCACCGCAGGGCGACCGCGGGGACCCGAAAACCAACAGCACCACGGGCAATCCCGACCGCTGCCCCGGCCTCCCCAGCGA
>CAZLKC010000053.1:0-1882 GCA_964560025.1 uncultured Dehalococcoidia bacterium | reverse complement strand
CAGTCTACAAGGGCTTCCGGCGACCAGACTGGCAACCAAATGCCGGATTTAGGTTTAATCGTTGCGTTGCAATTCGGCCACAGTTTCCAGACCCTAGAGGTAATGGCGGAGCGACAACTACCACGCGAAAGCGGAGCCGAGGCCGTTTGGTTGAGAAGCTGAGGCTTGCACCCCACCCGCACCCTTATCGAGCGTACATGTGGTGGGGAATGGGACGCGGCGCCCCCCGCGCCGGGAGCGGGATAACACTCCGCGCCCGCCGCCAGGGAGTCGTCGGGTTCTCAGGAGCCGTTGTGAACGACCCCGCGCCGTTCAGAGCGGCGGGCGGTGCCCGCGCCACGGACGCACCGCTTCGAGCGCGGCGCCGATGCGGAGCACGGTCAGGTCGTCGAAGCGGCGGCCGACGATCTGCAGGCCCGTGGGCAGACCCGCAGCGGAGAACCCTGAGGGCACCGAGAGCGCCGGCAGCTTCAGCGCATTGAACTGCATGGTCATGTCCATGCCGAGGTGCCGGCCTTCGGCGTCATCGCCCATGGAGCCCAACTCGTCGAAGTCCACCGTCGGCGCCGGGATCGATTCGGTCGGGCAGAGCAGCGCGTCGCAGCGCTCGAGAATGGGACGCAACCTGTTCCACGCCTCGGTGTAGATCGTCTCCGTCTTCATGAGGTCGACCGCGCTCATCCCCTGCGCTTCCTCGATCGACGCGACGACGGAGGGGTGCATCTTGTCCCGCCAGCGCTCGAGATGCTGGCCGAAGTGCGCAGCCCCGAACACGCCCCAGTAGGCCCACCACGCGTCGTTGAACGCCCGGGTCCAGCCGACGTCCACGTGCTCGATCTCGGCGCCGGCCTGCGCCAGCGCCTCGGCCGCCTGGCGCGTGTTCGCCTCCACGTCCGCATCGACCTTGTAGTAGCCAAGGTCGATAGAAAGCGCGAGCCGCATGCCGCGAACGTCCGCCGGCGGCGGCACGTCGACCGAGAGAGCCGGCGCGAGCGAGTTCAGATCGCGCTCGTCCGGCCCCTGGCAGATATCCAGGAACAGCGCGGCATCCGCCACGGTCCGCGCGAGGGGGCCGTGGCAGCACATGTAGTCGTACTGGGTGGGCAGGAACTCGAACGGAATCCGCCCCGAGCTCGGCTTCAGCCCCACGCATCCGCTGTGCGCCGCCGGAATGCGGATCGAGCCGCCGGCATCCGAGCCCTCCGCCAGCGGCACGCATCCGGCGACCACGGCGGCGGCGGAGCCGCCCGACGATCCCCCCGGCGTGTGCTCCGGGTTCCACGGATTGCGCGTGATGCCCCAGAGCGGGCTGTCGGTGAGGCTGGAGAACGCGAATTCCGGCGTGGTCGTCTTGCCCACCATGATGCCGCCCGCACCGCACAGGCGCTGCACGACGAGCGCGTCGTAGTCCGGCACCCAGTCCTTGTAGGCGTAGGAGCCGAAGGTCGTCGTCTTGCCCTGGGTGGGCGTCAGGTCCTTGATGGCGATGGGCACGCCGTGGAGCGGGCCCACCTCGTCGCCTGCAGCAATCGCCCGCTCCGCCTCCCGCGCCTGCTCGATGGCCTCGTCCGGGTAGGTGAAGCAGAAGCAGTTGAGGGTGGGGTTGACCTCTTCGATGCGCTCCAGCGCGTTGGTCACGAGCGCCACGGGCGAGAGCGCGCCGTCACGGATGAGGGCGGCCGCCTCCGTCGCCGAGAGGTAGCAGAGTTCAGGGTCGCTCATGGCTCATCTCCCGCGGGCGGTCACGGTATCACGGGCGTCGGGCGGAAAGCAGCCTCCGGCCCCGCGTTGCCGGCCCGGATGCGCCACTCCGGCGCCGGGCAAGGCTCAAGCCGCGGCGTATTCGAGCAGCAGGTCCTTGGCCTCGACGGACTGCCCCGCC
>CAZLKC010000052.1:0-1990 GCA_964560025.1 uncultured Dehalococcoidia bacterium | reverse complement strand
ATCTGGATGACGTCGGTCGGAATGGTCGCCGAAAGCGCGGCAAAGGGATTGCTGGTGAACACGTTATCTCCCCGGTCGGCCTGTTCCGTTCAACGCCCGGCGCGACTGTATCGATCCGGCCCCAGGAAAGATACCACCTCTTGGCGCAATCGGTTCGGGACGCGTGGCGGGGACGAACCCTGCCCGCGAACGGTCGCGATATGGCTGGAGGCGGTCATAGCGCGGCATTGTAACCGGTTACATCCGCCGGAGATACGGCCGCGGTACGGACGGTTCGCGGAATCAGCGGGCTGTGTCGAGCGCCGGCACGGGCAGGCCGCTCGGTACGCTGTCGGGCACGATGAGCGAGCGGCTACCGGCCTGGTCGTCCTCCAGGCCCTGCAGGAAGGCGAGCAGGCTCGCGCGCTCGTCCTCGTCGAGCGTGACGCCCCGCCTCAGCGTGCGCGAAAAGCTCGCCCGCCGGGCCGCCTCGGCCTCGGTTTCGTAGGGCGAGGGGTCGGGCGGGGCGAGGTGCAGGGCGATCGCTTCCTCCAGGCTCGCCACGGCGCCGCTGTGGAAGTAGGGCGCGGTCAGCGTGACGTTGCGGAGCGGCGGCGTGCGGAACTGATAGAGGTGGCGGGGGATGCGCGTCGCCTCGTAGCGGCCCCGGTCGTCGCCGCTCTTGTCGGCGCCCCCCCTCACGTCGATGCCGGGGCCGATCTGCGGCACGGCAAGCGAGTGGAACTGGAAGTCGCTCAAGAGCGGTCCGCTGTGGCAGGCGGCGCAGCGGGCCTTGCCATAAAAGAGTAGCGCGCCCTCCTTCGCCGCGCGGTCGATTGCGCCCTTGTCTCCGGCCAGGTAGCGGTCCCACGGCGCGTCGCGGGTGACGAAAGCCAAGGCCTGGAAGTGGCCCAGGGCGTTGGCGAGATCGCCCATGGTGACAGCGCCGAGCAGCGTATCGGGGAAGGCGTCGGCGATGAGCCGGCGATAGGCGATCTGCCAGTCCGCAAGCGGCGCGCCGGCCTGGCCCAGGAGCCGGCGCATGAGCGCCTCGTGAACCGCCACGAAGAGCTCCGGCTCGTCCTCGTCAAGGCCCGCCGCCGCGAGCGCAATCTCGTTGGGCTTGTCGCCGTGGCCGCCGGGGAGATCGGCCGCCGAGCGGTCGCTGGGCAGGCCCAGCATCTCCTCCTCGCCCGCAAGCGGGAAGAGCGCCTGGGCCGCCAGCACGCTCTCGATCCCGTCCGGCAGATAATCCATCATCGGGGTCTGGAAGCGGCTCACCGGGGCGTCCACCTCACTCACCCGCCCGTCCCAGAACATGTTGCGCACGCTGGGGTGGCCGCGATTCCAGAGGTCCATGGAGTTGCGCGGGTGCACGCGGGGCTCGCCTAGAGGGCGGCGCTCCTCCGCCAGGCCCGCTGCGTCCACACCCACCGCGAGGTCGACGCCGTCCGACGTGCCGCGGCTCAGCAGGTGGCAGGTGGCGCAGGCCACGTCCCGCGTGCCGCTGAGGATGGGGTCGAAGAACAGCATTTGGCCGAGTTGGAACTTGGGCGAGGGCACCAGCGGCGGCATCTCCAGGGGCTCGAGCCCGCGCGCTGCGATGACGCGCTCGAGCGCGCCGTCGAGGTCGTCATCGGCCCCGTGCGCGGGCGCGGCGAACGCGACGGCGAGGCAGCACCACAGCAGCGCCCTGGCAAGCCGAAACGGCCGCATGACGGCAATCCTTCAACCCGTTCGGTCTTGCCGGCGAGCTTAGCCCGGATTTCCGCGCACGGTCATTGTCCGCGTCGCGCCGAGGCCGTACGGACTACCGGGCGGCCGTGCCCCCCATCGCGAGCGAGCTGGAGGCGCGGAAATCCACGTCCTTCGGATGCCCGTCGAGGGCGAGGCGGACAGCACGGTCGAGGCGTTCGGTGAAGGCCTTGATCTCCGTCTCGGTGACGGTGAGCGGCGGGCAGATGCGCAGGAAATTCTTCACGCAGATCACGATCACGCCGCCGAGCGCCGC
>CAZLKC010000051.1:0-2189 GCA_964560025.1 uncultured Dehalococcoidia bacterium | reverse complement strand
TCATTACCGTGCTCGGCCTCTGGGGCGGGCCCTTTCTCGCGGACCGGCACGGGCTGGAGCCGGTGGAGGCCGGCAACGCGCTCCTCGTGATGGCGGCCACGCTGATCGTGGCGAACCTCGTGCTTGGCCCCCTGGAGCGCCGGCTGGACATGCGCAAGTGGCTCATCCTCGTCCTTGCCGCCGCCGTCGTCGCGGCCTTAGGCGCGCTCGCCGCGCTGCCGGCCCTGCCCACCTGGGCGGTGATCCTCCTCCTTGCTCTCGTGGGTTCCTGCGGGTCGTACAACATCATCCTCGCGGGCCATGCGCGCTCGCTCCTCCCCGACCGGCTCGCCGGGCGCGGCATGGCGCTCATGGCCATCGCCTTCATGGGCGGGCCGGCGGTGCTGCAGAGCGTGAGCGGCGTCATCGTCGGCGCCTTTCCCGCGACAGACGGCGCGGCGCCGGCCATGGCCTACCAGGCGTTCTTCGCCTTCCTCGCGGCCCTGGTGGCGGTGGCCTGCCTCGCCTACCTGCGCCTGCCTGACGTGAAGCCCAGCGCAGGCTTCGCCACGGAAGACCCACAGCCTGCCCGCGAGTGATCCGTCCTGCTCAACCCAGCTCGTCGATGACGGCGGCGAGCGCCTCGACGCAACCGTGGCCCAGCCTGCGGCAGTGCGCCGGCGACCAGCCGTGGCGGGGATCGGGCGCGTTGGCCGCATCCTTGAACGGCTGTTCCAGGGTCATGGCGAGGCAGCCGTAGGTCTCCGCCACGTAGTTGGCGCAGATGCCGAGGTTGGCCTTGCCGGGCGGCGTCGGTGGATAGCCGTACTCGGTCTGAAAGTCCGGGTTTGCCGCCGCGAGCGCGCCCTGGAAGTGCGCCTGCTTCTGCGCCAGCGCGTGGCTGTAGGACGGAATGCCCTCGGGCCCGGCGATGAAGGCGTAAGGAAGCGCCTCGTCGCCGTGGACGTCGAGGCAGAAGTCGACGCCGGTGCGCGCCATTTCGGCACCGACGACGAAGACCTCTGGACTCGTCTTCATGCTGGGTTCGGCCCAGGCACGGTTGAGATTGACCCCCGCCGCGTTGGTCCTGAGATGGCCGCGGCTGCTGCCGTCGGGGTTCATGTTGGGCACCACGCAGAAGCGCGCCTTCTCAAGCAGCGTGCGGGCGGCGGCATCGAAGGGGTCCAGCAGCCCGTCGAGAAAACCCTCCATCCACCATTCGGCCATGGTCTCGCCGGGATGCTGGCGTCCGACGATCCAGCAGGTCCGCTCCCGTGCCCCGCCGATCTCCAGCAGATCGAGCGGCGCGCCGTCGAGAGTGGTGCCGAGCCGGCGCAGGGCGACCAGGGGCGAGCGCCCGACACGCGCGATGAGCGACGCGTGACGGGCCATCGGGTAGGGCGCGAAGTAGGCGAAGCGTACCTCGTCGCCGGCCGGGCGATGGCGGATGGTCAGCACCGTGCCGTCGTATTCGGTCGCAACCCGCAGCCAGTCCTCGCCGTCCTCCGACGCGACGGCCCGATAGCCCTTCCAACCCTCGGGATAGGTGGCGCCGCCGGCGTTCTCGATCCGGAGCACGCAGTCCTCACCCGCGGCGCCGCGCACGCGGAAGTAGAACCACTGGAAGAACGCGCCGCCCTCGTCGGGCACGATCTCGAGCCTGATCGGGCCGGTCTTGGGCAGGGCGAGGCAGCGGATGTTGCCGCCGTCGAAGTTGCAGTCGACGGTGCGGCTCACGGCCGGCCCCACTGTCGTCCGTTGTCAGGTCGCATAGTTGGAAGCGCCGCGCATCGCCGCGGTGTGGCCGCCGCGCCGTACTTCGTCCGCGACCTTCGCAAGGTCCGAGAGATAGTCGGCGACGCTCTCCGCGTGCTTCATGTTTAGCCAGAGCAGGATCGAATCCGGCTCGCGCATGCGGATCGAGCGCCAGCCAAGCGCAGCAGTCCCTTCCTCCACCGCGAAGATGTCAAAGCCCTCGGCATAGAAGGTGACGTGGAGCGCGTGGGGTCGCCCCAGCACGGCGAGCCCTTCGATCGCCTCGATGCCCTCGGTCAACCGCTCGCGGATGCGCCGCTGCGCCTCGTAGATGCGGAGGTAGCCCTCCTCCCCCAAATGGGTCATCACCGCCCAGGCGCTGGCGACCCCGCCGCCCGATCGGGTGCCGGTAATGGTGGGCGTGGAATAGGTGCCGGCGGGCCAGCCCTCGAATG
>CAZLKC010000050.1:0-2222 GCA_964560025.1 uncultured Dehalococcoidia bacterium | reverse complement strand
CGGGCCGATGACGAGCTCCTGGATGGGCGTGGGGGACTCGTAGCGCATCTCGTCCAGCGCGCGTTTGACGGGCGCGGAGACGAGCACGGGGCCGAACGGCAAGTCGCGGGGTGACGGCGCCTGCGGGGGAGGAGCTGGCTCGCGCCTGCGCCTGTTGCGCGGGGCGTCGCTCGTGGGGCGTTCCGGTGCCGGTGTGCCGCTCTCACTGCCCCGGCCTCTGCCGCCGCGACTGCGGCGCCGTTTGGCGGGTGGCGCGTCCGGCGGCTCGGCGAGCGCAGCGGCGCGCTGTGGCTGCTGCGGGGATGCGGCGGCGACCGGCGCCTCGGCAGCATTCCGTGGCCTGCGGCGTCGTGACCTGCGAGCGCCACCAGTGTCCGCTGAGTGCGGAGCGGGCTCGGTCACCGACGGTGCAGAGGGCTTCTTGATGAAGCGTGATACGAGACTTCGGAACATATACACGTCCATTCTATCAGAGCATCGCCGCGAACCTGCCCGTTTAGGCGTGCACGGTTCGCGGTGCCAGGCTAGCCGAAGAACCCGCCCAGCAGCCGGAGCAACCACGCTTGCCATAGCTGTCGCCAGGCTTCCAGCCAGGCGATGAAGCCGGACAGCGGGTCCGGAGTCGGCGTTGGCGCCGGGGTTGGCGTTGCCGTTGGGGTGGGCGTCGGCGTCGGTGTTGCCGTGGGCTCCGGCGTGGGGAGCGGTATGGGAGTGGGGGTTGGCGTACCGGCGTCCGGTGTCGGAGTGGGGGTCGAGCCCGGCGGAGGAACGGCGGCGTCCGCGCCGTCCACGAACGTCGTGTTGCCGGTGCGGTCGGTGGCCTCGAACTCGAGGTTGAACGTCCCGCTGCCGCCGAGGTTCACGTCGACCGAGAGGGCGTAGGCAGCGCCGGTCTCGATGACCTTCCAGCGGCTCGTTCCGTAGGGCGTGATGTCGGCGGCGTCTCCGCCCTCGCGGCTGAGGAAGGCGTGGATGTCGGCAGCGCCCCCGCCGGGCGTGGAGCGCGGCTCGTTCGACGTCAACTGGTCGCCGTCCGCGTTCACGGGGCGGGGGTCGCCGTCGCCCGAGGGCTCGAACTCTCCGTCGTGGCGCAGTCCCGATCCGTCGTCGCGCACCTCGAACGAGAAGTTCACGACAACCGAGCGGAAGTAACTGTCCGGCTGGGGGTGGAAGACGCTGACCTCCGGCCCTTCGCCGTCCACGACCAGCTGGATGGACGAGGAGACGCCCCGAACGTTGATGGCGAGCCTGTCGCGGTCCACCGACCGCAGCACGGCGATGGCGTCGGCGCCCGCGGTGTAGGCGTCGCAGGCGGGGCCGCCGGCGTTCTCCGTGTCCCTTTCGGCCAGCTCCACGATGCCCTGGTAGGTGCGCGCCCCGTCGACCGGCGCCTCGCTCGTGGGCGCGAGCAGGACGGTGACGGACTCGCGGGAGTCCCTGTTG
This sequence comes from uncultured Dehalococcoidia bacterium, assembly GCA_964560025.1. Lineage (GTDB taxonomy): Bacteria > Chloroflexota > Dehalococcoidia > Lucifugimonadales > Australimonadaceae > JAGWBE01. Next base: position 779 of record CAZLKC010000050.1, on the reverse strand, counting down.
AAGACGGTCGCCTCCGCACAGGCGCCGTCGGCCAGGCCCGCGACGGTGGCGGTGATGAGCACGGTGTTGTAGGCGTTGGCCTGGTTGGAGACGTACAGGTCGTTGTTGGAGAAAGTGTTGCGGGGGTCGGCGCCGCCGGCGATGTAGGCGGCGTCGCCCGCGGTTATCGAGCCGCTCGCCGCTACGCCCGAGGTCACGCCGTCCTGCGCGTCCACCACATCGGCGAAGACGGCGACGGTGAGCGCGCTGTTGCCGGAGCCGATGCTGAGCCTGCCCTCGGTGTAGTTCGCCGGAGCGGGCGACGGGGTGAGCAGGGTGAGCGCGGCCGCGCCGAGCAAAGCAAGGAATGGGACGCCGGCGAGTCGAATCGAGCGCGCCGGATGCGCCCCCGGGAGCGGTCTGGCGCGCAGGCGCAGGCGTGGCTGTGGGCTGACAGGAGAGGCGCTATCGAAAAACGGTCTCATTTGGTCTCATTCGGTACCACGCGGGAGTGGCAGCGCCTCGCCCGCAAGGGACGGCCCGCGCGCTCACCGGTGTACACGACCATGGTAGAGCGTGCGCGCCGCACAGGGCAACGGACGGATGGCAGAGCGTTCCCGCCTAGGTGTCGAGGATATTCTTCGAGAAGACCTCGTCGAAGCCGTACCGCTTCGCCATGATGCCCTGCTCGTGGCTGATGTCGATGTACCAGTCGAGCATCCGGCGGTTCGCCTCGATGCCGTAGACGAACGGGTCGCCCCACTTCTTGAACTGCTCCTCCACGTACTCGCGCAGGTAGA
>CAZLKC010000049.1:0-2254 GCA_964560025.1 uncultured Dehalococcoidia bacterium | reverse complement strand
CACCGCCGGGCCCGCCATCAACCCGATGATCAAGATCACCAACATCGTGGCGATCTTGCTGCTGGCCATTATCGCGAAGTTCGTCGCCGGTTGATGCCGCCAAGCGCGGGAGGGGGAGCGCCGGGAGGAGGCGCCCTACTGTCTGGGTGCAGTCGGCCGGCCGATGTTTCCGAAAAGCTGCTCCAGCAGGCCGATATCGCGGCCGCGCGTCGCGGTCTCCTCCTCAGCCGGCACGACCGCCCGCGCTTCTTCGGTCGATACCGAGGAGACCTCGGCCACGACGCCGCTCTCGTCGAAGGCGATCACGATGACGCTTTGGTCGACCAGTTCGGGCGCGTTGAACGCCTCCGTCTCCGTACGGCGGCTGATGTAGTACCAGCGTTGGTCGTCGAAGGTTCCCACTGCCGACGGCGTGCCCAGCAAGCGCGCGACGTCTGTGCGGGTCTGCACGCCGGGCTTGATCTCGGCCAAGGCTTCGGGGTCCCTAACGTGGCCTTGCTGGTGAACCTGCGGCGTGCAGCCGGCCAGCAGCGCCGCCGCCAGCGCGCAGCCGAGCACCATGCGCCGGATACGCCGGCTTCGCCCGTGCGCCGGAAGGATTTCAGCGTGGCTGCGCCGAAGCCCCATAGTCATCGTCTCCATTCTCCAAGTGATGCCAACCTGCGCGCGTTGTCGGGGCGTGTCAACGGCGCGCGCGGGGTAGAGCGAAACGGGCCGTCATGGCGGTCGAGCGCATCTGGCGCCATCTGAAAGGGCGCAGGCGCCGGCTCGAGGCGGCCCGTCGTCTCTACACGGCTACCGTGCGTCAGGCGCGCGTCCCCATCCTCTACACCGAAGGCGGCGTTGCGGACACGCTCGACGGCCGTTTCGACCTGATTGTCCTGCACGTGGTGCCCCTGATGCGCAGGCTGCGCCAGTGCGACGAGCCGGGCCGGCAGTTGAGTCAGGCGCTCTTCGACGTGATGTTCGACGACATGGATCAGAGCCTGCGGGAGATGGGCGTCGGCGACCTGCGCGTCGGCAAGCGGGTGAAACAGATGGCGCGCGCCTTTTATGGGCGTGCAAAGGCTTACGACGAGGCCTTCGACCAGGCGCCGGGGGCAGAGCGACGCCGCGCGATCGCCGAGGCGCTGGAGCGCAACGTCTTCAACAACGCGCCGCCGCCCGCCGCCCGCCTGCAGGCGATGGCGCACTATGTCGAGACACTTCTGGACGCGCTCGATGGCCAGAGCGCGGACGCGCTGCTCGGCGGCGAGGTTGGGCTGCCCCCGGTGCCTCCGCTCGCGACTGTCGCGGAGGGCGGCCAGTGAGTGCCGAAGGGCCTGCCGACGCCGGAGATCGGCGCCTGGTCACGGCAGACGAGGTGGGCCGCTCGGGCCTTGCTCTCGCGTTCGAGGCCAGCGAGACGGAGAGGAATGCGTTCGCGCGCCGTCTGGACCTGATATCGTTGGAATTACTTGCGGCAGAGCTCCGCTTCGCGCTGGCCGACGAGGCCGGCGGCGCCATCCGTGTGAGCGGGACGCTCGCCGCGCGGCTGGTTCAGCGTTGCGTCGTGACGCTCGAGCCCGTGCCGCGCTCGGTGAGCGAGCCCATCTCCGCCCTCTACGCACCAACGCCCGCCGAGCAGCCCGAGCATGAGGTCGAGGTGTTGCCTGAGGGCGAAGAGGCCGAACCGCTGCCCGCCGACGGTATCGATGCAGGCGAATTGGTGGTGGAGCATCTTGCCCTCATCCTCGACCCCTATCCGCGCCACCCGGATGCGTCGGCAGCGCCGCTCACCTACGCGGCGGGCGAAGCCGAAGCCGAGGAGAGCTCTCATGGCGACGACTCCGACGCCGGACCCTTCGCGGCGCTTGGCCAACTGAAAAGCAAGTTGTAATGTGCGACTCTACTGTGTAGTGCCGGCGCAATTGGTGCGCTGCCGTTGAAGTGCCGGCGCGGCGCCGGCGCAGTCAAGCGATGAGAACCTGTCCATGGCCGTCCCGAAGAAGAAAGTGTCCCGCGCCCGCCGCGGCAACCGTCGTTCCCACGACGCGCTGGCCAAGGCCAACCCGACGGAATGCCCCAACTGCGGCGAGCACAAGCTGCCCCACCACGTGTGCCGGGCCTGCGGCTACTACAGGGGCCGCGAAGTGATCGAGGGCGAGTCCTAGCCCCACACCAGGCCGACACGAAGGCCCGCGAATGAGCAACTCGGAGATCGTAATCGCCCTCGATGCAATGGGTGGCGACGGCGCTCCCGATGTGGTGATCA
>CAZLKC010000048.1:0-2326 GCA_964560025.1 uncultured Dehalococcoidia bacterium | reverse complement strand
GCGGGGGAGGGCGACGGTCTCGTTGAGGCGCACCGCGTAGACGCCGGGCTCCAGGCGCACGTAGCCGTCCGCGTCGAACGCGAGTTCCTCGGTCCCAGCCAGGATGCGGTCAGTGTTGCTGATGCCGATACGGCCTGCGCCGGAGAAGGCGGCGATGGACTCCAGCGTCATGTCGAAGCCGTTGGCCTGCAACTGCTCGTCGATGTCGAGGTACCCGGCGACGAGCGGCGGGGTGTCGGAGAGCATGGCGCGAATCTGTTGCGACGAGAGGACGCCCATGGGCGCGTATCGACCTCGGTGGACGGGGGCGGGATGTGCGCCAGCACTATAGGAGCGCAGGGCAGGAGTGTCAAAGGAGGCATCTCGTTGTCGCGGGCTATAATGACGCGAGTCAGTGTCCGGCCCGCGTTCAACAGGGCGAGCCGGAGCCCCAGGAGCCAGTGTGGATTTCGACATCACGTTTCGCGGCCTCATCCTCTTCGGCCTGGAGATACGCTTCTACTCCCTGATGATCCTCGCGGGGCTGCTCGCGGGCATCGTGCTGGCGCAGTTCGAGGCGAAACGCCTCGGCGAGAACCCGGACCACGTGCTGAACATCGCGGTGCTCGGCGTCGTGTTCGGCCTCGTCGGCGCGCGGCTCTACCACGTCATCGACCTGTGGAGCTTCTACTCCGAGAACCCCGGACAGATATTCGTGCTGCGCGCCGGGGGCATCGGCATCTTCGGCGCGATAGCGGGCGCGGCGTTCGCGCTCGTGCTCTACGTCTGGTGGGTGAACCGCCGGGCGCGCGCCGGGCGAGGACAGCGCATCCGCGCGCTGCGCTGGTTCGACATCGGAGCGCCTGCTTTTCTGTTAGGGCAGGCGGTCGGAAGGTGGGGCAACTTCTTCAACAAGGAGCTTTACGGGCCGGAGACGAGCCTCCCCTGGGGCATCCCCGTGGGGCCGGAGCACCACTTCCCGTGGGACTCCGGCGCGGCGGCGTACTTCCACCCGCTCTTCCTCTACGAATCGCTGTTGAGCTTCCTGGGCGTCATCGTCCTGCTGTGGATGGGTCGGCGCTTCATGCAGAGCCTGCGTCAGGGGGACATCCTCTTCCTCTACCTGATCTGGTACGCGCTGGAGCGCTCCGCACTGGAATTCCTGCGGAGCGGCAACTGGAAGGTGGGTGACGTGCCCGTGGCGCATCTCGTCTCCGCAGTGATGATCGTCCTCGCGCTCCTCGCGCTGTTCCTCTGGCGCAGGCCGCCGTACCTCGAATCGGGCAGGGAAGACGCCCGCCGGTCGGACCGCAGGCCGGTCGAGCAGCCACCGGTGCGGTCGCGTGCAGCGGAGCGCCGGGCGCGGCGTCGTACGCCGGGGTCGGACACCGAGTAGTCTCCAGAAGGGTTGGCGCAGACGGGATGTCCCCCGAGAGATTCCTCGGCTCCGCTGCGCTGCGCTCGGAATGACAATCACTCAGAGTATCGGGCCAATCCCGATGCGGCCTCCGCGTCCAGCAGCCACGTCAGCGCGCCGTTGTCCGGCGCGACGAGCGCAGCGGGCAGGGGCGACCCGCCGTCCGGCGGATGCAGCGCGAGCCGCACCGCATCCGCCTTGTCCTGCCCCTGCGCGAGGAAGACAACGCGTCGCGAGGCGTTGATGAGCGGCAGCGTGGCGGTGATGCGCCAGGCATCCATCTGCGGTATGTGGTTGGCGGCGAAGAGCCGTTCGCGTTCGTCGAGTGCGCTCGTGCCGGGGAAGAGCGACGCCGTATGCCCGTCGGGGCCGATACCCAACAGGAGGAGGTCCGGGCGCGGCGGTGCGCCAGCGAAAGCGCGTCGCAGGGCGTCCTCGACGACGACGGCGGACTCCTCCGGAGTCGTGTCTTCCGTCGGTACGGGAATGACGCCGGCAAGCGCGGCGGGGTCACGGGAGAGCAGCGCCGCGTTGGTCATGCGCTGGTTGCTGTCCGGGTGGTCGCGCGGGACCCAGCGCTCGTCGCCCCAGAACACGACCGTGGCGTGCCAGGGCATGGCGGCTGCGTAGGGCGGCGCGGTGAGCGCGCGGTAGAGCGCCTCCGGCGTGCTCCCGCCGGACAGCCCCCATACGAAACGTCCGCGCGCGCGGACCGCTGCCTCCGCCGAGGCCAGGACGAGGTCCGCCGCGGCCTGCGTGAGGGCGTCGCGGTCGGAGAAGACGCGGACGTCCGCCATGGAGGGCTAGGACTGACGCCTCACGGCGTGGCCACCGAACTGGTTGCGCATCGCCGCGAGCAGCCTGAAGCCGAACTGCGCCTCGTCCCGGGAGCGGAAGCGCGCCTGCAGCGCCATCGAGATGACCGGGAGC
>CAZLKC010000047.1:0-2372 GCA_964560025.1 uncultured Dehalococcoidia bacterium | reverse complement strand
TCGCAAGACGCGTCGCCATAGGCGGGAGCCCAAGATTCTTCGCTGCGCTCAGAATGACAATACGAACGAAAGCAGCGCGCCCGACCGTGGTCCCCTACCTGCCCGGCCCAACTGCGGGCGTTTGCGCCAGTTGCTCGATGACCCACGCGAGCGTGTCGGAATCGAGCCGCAGTTCTATCTCCTGAGCATCGCGGGTTACGCGCAGCCACGACTCCAGCGCGCGCTCCTCCAGCACCAGGCGCACCCCCGCGTCGAGGTCGCGGGCGGCGTCCCGCGCGCTGATGACGTACAGCACGATCGCCTGGTTCTCCTGCAGGAACGGCGGGGAGAACTCGAGCGCCGGCAGCGCCCACAGGAGCTCCGCCGCTACGGGAGGCAGCGCATCGTACGGGAGCCAGCCGAGGTCGACGGCGGCGCCGCCCGAGGCGAACCGGCGGGCCAATTCCTCGAAGGCGACGCCCTCCGACGCGAGTCGGCGCACGCGCTCCGCCGTCTCCACGTCCGGCACGCCGAGCACGTGGAGGCGCACCTGCGGCTGAGGGTCGGGGATGCCGCGTCCCAACTCCCGGGCCGCCTCGCGCCGGAGGAGTTCGCCCTCCACGATGCGGTCGAGTTGCTCAAAGCTGAGCCGCCGCAGATCGACGTACTGGCGCCGGCGCTCCTCGAACAGCGCCCGTCCGGCGTCGTCAAGCGCGTCGGGACCGAGTTCAGGGGCAAGTTGAGCGACCAATTCCGCGTCAATCTCTTCCCGGCTGACCTCGACGCCGAGTTCGCCGACGGTCTGGCGCAGCACTTCGTCGTCCGTCAGGCGCGCCGCGGCGTCGAATGTTTCGAGCGTCTCGTCGAACGGAACGCCGGCGAGGGCGGCGTCGATCTGCTCGGCGCGCAGGACGTCCACTAATTCCGCGCGGGCAATCGCGACGCCGTTGACGCGGGCGAACCACGCATCCTCACGGAGCGCGGCGAAGTAGACGACCGCGCCGACGGCTGCAAGCGCAAGGACACCGGCGGCGATCAGTGCGCCCCACAGCGCGCGGCGGGACGAGCGCTCCGATGGGCGCCTGTCCCGCCGTCTTCTCCCTAGTCGGCCCGAGGTCGCAATCGCCTACACGCCGTAGAGCGCGGTGGGGTTGTCGCGCAGGATCTTCTCGGCGGTGTCCGACGTGATGTCGTCGCGGGAGCGCATCTGCGTCACCACGTGCACCTGCGCCGAGGGGTCGGCGGCGAGCCGGTCGGTCGTGCCGGGCGTGTGGTGTCCGTAGTCGGTGCCCACGACGAGGTGGTCCTCCCCGACGTAGTTCATCAGGTACGGCAGGTCCTCTTCGACTTCGTAGGAGATCCACATGTTGTACTTGTCGAAGAGGCGGGGGCCCCAGAAGTCGCCATCGGCCCGGAGGGTTCCCCGCAGCTGATACATCGCGAAGGGCACCCAGGAGGCGCCGGTCTCGATGAACCCCCAGCGCAGATCGGGGAAGAGTTCCGGGATCTTGTTCGAGACGAGGTTGCGGAAGGCGACCACCGGGGGGATGCGTCCGTGGGTGAAGGTGTGGCTGCGGCTGACGTCGATGAGGTAGTTGAGGGCCGGCGCGCCCTGTCCCTGGTGGATGCAGATGGGCAGCCCGAGCGCCTGGGCCTCCTCGTATACCGGGAAGAAGTACGGGTCGTCGAGCGTCTTGTCGCCCTCGATGCCACGGAAGAACACGCCGCAGGCGCCGTGCTCCTTGCCGAAGCGGAGTTCTTCGATCGAGGCGTCGATGTTCCTGAGCGGGGGAATGACGACGTAGCGAATCCTGTCCTCGGCTTTGGCCCACACGTCGGCGAGGAAGCGGTTGTATGCCTTGCAGAGCTCGACCTCGTAGGCGGCGTCATGCGTGAGGTAGGCGAGGAAGAGCGTGGGGTAGACCACCTGGGCGTCCACCTGGGTGACCGCCATGTCCTCGAACCGCATCGGGAGGTCAAGCAGTTCGCGCGCCTTCCGGTCGACGCGGTCGCGGACGTTCGTTTGGGCCGTGGGGGTAACGAGGAAGTTGCCGCCCCTTCCCGCGGGGCGCGGGTAGATCTGGCCGTCGATCAGCCACATGTGGTCGACCCTGCCGTAGAGGGTGTCGTCAGGCACCTGGACAACGACCGGACGGCGCTTGTGCCACGCCGGGTCAAGGTGGTCCCACATCTCCGGCGGTTCGGCGATGTGGGTGTCCGAGTCGATAACGAGAGCCATAGCTGCCTCCCCAACGGCGGCCCGATGGACGTCCGCCTTTGCAAGTGCGGAAAGTATGTTCCGGGCGCGTCCGGCGGTCAAGTTTGCAGCGCAGGAGGGGCCGGGGTATCGTGCCGGCATGACGCAGCCGACCGAAGGCGCCCTCACACCCCTG
>CAZLKC010000046.1:0-2403 GCA_964560025.1 uncultured Dehalococcoidia bacterium | reverse complement strand
CCGAGCACGTCGCCTGCGAGGCCGAAATCCGGGGCGTCACCGCCCCGGCCTCATTGAAGCAACCGCGCCGGCCGCTACTTCCGCGCCAACATGCCGGAAATCCGGGGCGTCACCGCCCCGGCCTCATTGAAGCCACCCGTCCCACCCGAGCACGTCGCCTGCGAGGCCGAAATCCGGGGCGTCACCGCCCCGGCCTCATTGAAGCAACCGCGCCGGCCGCTACTTCCGCGCCAACATGCCGGAAATCCGGGGCGTCACCGCCCCGGCCTCATTGAAGCCACCCGTCCCACCCGAGCACGTCGCCTGCGAGGCCGAAATCCGGGGCGTCACCGCCCCGGCCTCATTTGAGGCGGTGAACCATCGTCGCCGCTCGCTTCATCCGTAGACGCTCCGCTGCCTCGATAGACTTCCCCTTGTCGGCCCGGAACGCGCCGCCCGCGCGCACGGCATGGTCGGTCTCGAATTTCGAGAGCTGCGGTCCGGTCATCGCTTCCCCCGTCGCCAGTCCCACGGCGGCACGAACGCTCCCGCGTGAAGACCGATCCCGGCGCCCCGCGCCCTTGCCTCGTCGGCGGCGTAGCGGGCCGAATATCGGCGCGGGCCAGCCATGCGCCCCACTTGCCGCGCGTCCCCCGGCAGGCTTCGCGGGCCTCGGCAACCAGCCGGGCCGCTTCAAGGTAACGCTCCGCCGCCTCGATGGACTTCCCCTTGCCTGCCCGGAAGGCGCCGCCCGCGCGCTCGGCAAGGTCGGTCTCGAAATTCGAGAGCGGCGGGCTGGTCACGGTCACGGCCCCCCCGTCCACGCATCCCAGCGGAAACCAGCGCTGCATCCCCAATACCCCACGAGCAGGAGGGCGGCGCAGACCGTCCAGCCCAGCAGATGGCGCACGGTTTCGGCGCGCGTCGGCGTCCCCGGCGGGGGCTTGCTGTCGGCACCCGTGCGGTCGGGAGGCGGAGGTGGGCCGTAGACAGTCACGGCGAGATCGCTTTGCTGCACGCCGCTTCGTTCACGCGCAGATATTCGACGAGGAATACGTCTATGCCCTCGGCCAAAACGGAACGAGCGTACTTCGGGGGACCTGCGCCATAACGGTTATACCGCCAGCCTGCCGCTGAAATGCTTCTCAGTCCGGTTGCCATGTCGAGCAGTGGCGACGGCTCCCCGGCAGCGAGGCGCGGCGTCTCGCTGCCGGGGGTCTCTTCTGTCTTCGCCGTCCCGCTCCCGATTGCCAAGGGCACGACCAGCGCCATCGAGGCGCAGATTGCGAATAGGGACTTCACGCTGCTGGAGCGCGGGGACAGATTGCCGCCCTGGTCGGTGCTCCGCTCCGCCATTGCGTTGGCGTCTTCCGTTGGGCGGTCGCTCATAGGGACAAACCAGATCATTCGCCTTATGGTGGCTCGGGGCCTCCCAACTCTTCGTGCCCGCTGTCGTTCGCGGAATCGCAGTGCTCCGTCAGGATTTCATCCAACAGACGCTGAAGATATTCCCTGGTAGCCGGGTCTTCGGCTTCTTCGGGGAGAACCATGGCGAGGCTCGGAGGCAGGCAGTCCTGCGCACTCGCCGCTGCGCTCCCAAGCGCGAGACCCAGCGTCAGCGCGGCGGCTGGCCCGCCAGCTGCGAAGATGAGGCACGATCATGGCGTGGCGCCCTGGTCTCGACGACCAGCAACTATCGCCAGGACCGGCCACGCGCGATCCCGGCACCTCGACGCCAGGACCGGCCACGCCACAGCCCCCGCGCCTCGACGAGTGCGACCATGCGCTGGCGAGGCCTCGACCTCGACCAACTCGCCGCATCCGCCACAGCGCGCTGGCCAGGCCTCCTCGCCACGCCACCCCTTGCGCGTCGACGGCCTCGATCGCTCCGAAGGCCTCGACGGCCAACGCCGTCGCGATCAAGGCGACCGCCCGCGAACTCGCCTGCCTGATCTACCTGATGGTGACCGAGGGCCAGGACTACGTCGAACACGGCATCGACGCCTACGAGAAGCGGCGCCGCAACAGGAGGTTCGCTCATCTCGACCGCCAGGCCCAGAAGCTCGGCTTCCAACTCATCCCGAAAACGCAAGGACAGAAAAAACAGAACCCAATGCCGTCAATCGCTTAGGCACCTGTTACTCAAGAGAGCAGGCGGATTGGGCGCCGATGGGCGCCGTAACGGATTGATTCTCTTAGATACCGAGGGGTCTCTCGACGATGCCGAACAACAAGAGTCTTGCCCCCAGATCCGCGCACTCTCAATGGGTCAATAGATCGACCCGTATCGCACCTACGAGCCGGGCAGCGGCACGACCGTCATCCGCCAACTTTCTCGCTTGACCTTGGGGCGGTTCAGAACCACATCAGTTTGCCGAGACGTCGCGTCGGCTTCCGGAGAGGGGGGACGGGGCCATGAAGATC
>CAZLKC010000045.1:0-2460 GCA_964560025.1 uncultured Dehalococcoidia bacterium | reverse complement strand
GCGGGGCGCGGTCTTCGGCCGGATCGCCGGCCTCGACGCGGCGGCGCGCAAGAACATCGCATAGTGAGCCAACTCGCACTTCCCGCCGTCTTCATGCGGGGCGGCACCAGCAAGGGCCTCTTCTTCCACCGTCGCGACCTGCCGGCGGAGCGCGCGGCGTGGGACGCGCTCTTCCTTTCTGCCCTCGGCAGCCCCGACCCGCACGGCCGCCAGCTCGACGGCATGGGGGGCGGCATCTCCTCGCTCAGCAAGGTGGTGGTGGTGAGTCCGAGTGCGCGGCCCGGTGTGGACATCGACTACCTGTTCGGACAGGTGGCCGTGGAGCGCGCGCTGGTGGACTACCGCAGCAACTGCGGCAACCTGACGGCGGCGGTGGGGCCCTTCGCGGTGGACGAGGAGCTGGTGCGGGTGGCGGACGGTGAGGCCCGCCTTACCCTCCACAACTGCAACCTGGATCAGACGATTGAAGCGCGCTTCGAGATCGCGGGCGGCCGCGCCGTGGTGGAAGGCGAGACCGTGCTAGACGGTGTCGCCGGCAGGGGCGCGCCCACAGAACTTTCCTTCCTGGAGCCGGGCGGCGCCGTCACCGGCCGCCTGTTGCCGACGGGGCGCGTCCGCGACGTGCTCGACGTACCGGGCATTGGCGAGATCGAGGCGACGCTGATCGACGCATCCACGGCGCTGGTGTGCGTCCGCGCCGACGCCCTGGGGCTCAGCGGAGTCGAGCTGCCCGACGCGATCGAGGGCGACTCCGCCCTCCTGGAGCGGTTGGAAGCGATCCGCCGTGCCGGGGCCTCGGCAATGGGAATTCCGCCGGAAACCGAGAGCGTGCCCAAGGTGGGCTTCGTCGCTCCGCCTGCCGACACGATGACTCTGAGTGGTGCGCGCCTCGCGGCCGGCGCGACCGATCTTTCGGCCCGCGTGATCTCCATGGGCCGCCCGCACCGGGCGCTGCCGCTCACGGCGGCTCTGGCGCTGGCGGCGGCGGCGCGCGTTTCGGGCAGCATCGCCGCCGAGGCGGCCCGTCCCGATATCGCCGATGACGCCTCCGTCCGCCTCGGCCATCCCTCCGGCGTTGCAGAAGTCGCGGTCGATCTCTCCGCCGCCGACGCGCCCCATGTCGCCCGCGTCACGGTGACCCGCACCGCGCGTCGCTTGATGGAAGGGCGGGTGCTCGTTCCCGCCAGCCGCCTCGATATCGCATAGGACGCAAGTGCACGCGGGAAAGCAACATTCCTCCACCATTGATCGAAACGCCTTCTATCGCTATTGGATAGCCTCGTTCGGCGAGAGGACCTCGTGCGGCGCTGGGGAGCGGCTGTGCGAGGCAAGGGAGTGTGCGCCATGGCGAACCCCGTTGGGGGTGCGGCGGCGGGCGAGAGGCCCGGCCTCGACACCATCGCGCGGAAGCGGGCTGACCACGCGCGCTGGCTCGAGAGCGACGGTGCGGAGGGCGTGCGCGCAGACTTCAGCGGCATGGAGCTTGCCGACGTCCGCTTTCCGGGCGCCGACCTGCGGCGCGCACTATTCAGAAACGCCAACCTCTTCCGCGCCGACTTCGCAGGCGCCGAACTCTCCGGGGCCGATTTCACCGGCGCGAACATGAACCGAGCCGATCTTGCCGGCTCGACGCTCCAGCACGCGGTGCTGGACAAGACGGACCTCTCCGACGCCGCCCTCGGCGATGCCCGCATGGAGCACGCCTCGCTGGTCGAGGCCAGCCTGCAGCGCGCCTGGCTCGGCCGCGCGCACCTGGAGCACGCCACGCTCAGGCGCGCGGACCTGCACGGCGCCTGGGTGGGCCGCGCCAGCCTGGAGCACGCGAACCTCGAAGGCGCCATGCTGGTGGGCGCCGAGTTCCCCGGCACCAGCTTCAGGGGGGCGACGCTGAGGAGCGCCTACTTCGGCGGCGTGGCGCTGATTGACGCCGATCTCTCCGGCGCGGACCTGGGCGAGGTACGCAACCTCACGCCGGCGCAGCTCGAGGCGGCGAAGGTCGACGAGCGGACGATCTTGCCGCCGGCGCTGGCACCCGTCAGTCGCGAGGCGCGGGCGGCCGGGTGAGGCCAGGGTTCGGGAACACGACGGGGACGCGGCGCCGATACGGCGGCGGCAACGAACAGAGCTGCGGGAGGAATTCGTGACGAATTTGAGGGTAGCGGTCGATATCGGCGGCACGTTCACCGATATCTGCATTCTCGATGAGGACTCTGGCGCGCTCAGGGTCGCAAAGACGGCATCGACGCCGGACGACCCCTTGATCGGCGCGATGCGGGGGCTGGAAGAGGCGAAGGTCGACCTCAAGGACGTGACCCTCTTCTCCCACGGCACGACGGTCGCCACCAATGCGCTGATTACCCGCCGCCTGCCGCCCGCCGCCATGATCTGCACCGAGGGCTACCGCGACGTCATCGAGATCAGGCGCTCCAACAAGGAGGATCTCTGGGACACGTACAACGA
>CAZLKC010000044.1:0-2483 GCA_964560025.1 uncultured Dehalococcoidia bacterium | reverse complement strand
GCGTCGCCATTGACATTCCTCCTGCGTTCCGTTGCAGCCGGGGCGAAATCGGGGACCGATTCCGTGTGTTCCGGCCAAATCAGGAGGAAAAAAACAACGCTGTGTCAGTATGTTAGCACCGTAGGTGCGCCGCCTGGTGTGGGAGCCGCTGGAGATCGGCTCCACCCGCGTGAAGAACCGGATCATGATGACCGCCCAGACCACGCTCTTCGGCAGGGACAACGTCCTCGGCGACCGCCACATCGAGTTCTTCCGGGAGCGCGCGAAGGGCGGGGCCGCGCTCTTCATCACCGAGCAGCAGGCCGGCCACCGCATCAGCAAGGGCTCGTTCTTCGAAGGCTGCTCGGCGTGGGAGAAGAGCGCCATTCCCCAGTACGCCAAGCTCGCCGACGCGGTGCACGCGCATGGCGCGCGGCAGTTCGTCCAGCTCTTCGGCTGCGGCGTGCACGACAAGGGCACGATGATCATGGACGAGTGGCACCCCCTCTGGGGCGTCTCCAAGATGCCCTCGATCGTGCACCACGAGATGCCGATGGTCATGGAGCAAGAGCACGTCGACGACGTGGTCAAGGGCTTCGCGGAGTCCGCTCTCAACGTGAAGGTCGCGGGCTGCGACGGGGTGGAGCTGCACGCGGCGCACAGCTACCTGCTCGGCCAGTTCCTGAGCCCCGCCTTCAACGACCGTACGGACCGCTACGGCGGCTCGGTCCGCAACCGCTGCCAGGTCCTGCTCGAGATCGGCGAGGCGATCCGCGCGCAGGTGGACGATGACTTCACCGTCGGCGTCCGCATCTCCTTCGACGAGTTCATGGGCGATGCCGGAATCACGCCGGATCAGTCCGAGGAGCAGCTCGAGGTTCTCTCCACCAGCGGCTACTTCGACTTCTTCAACATCTCCGGCGGCGGCTACTACACGCTGCACCGCGCCGTCTCGCCCATGAACATCGAGAACGGCTTCATGCTGCCCTTCGCCCGGCGCGCCAAGGCGGTGGTGGGCAACCGCGCCAAGGTCTTCGCTGTCGGGCGGATCATCGACCTGCAGCAGGCGGAGCGCGCGCTTGCCTCGGGCGATACCGACATGGTGGCGATGACCCGCGCGCAGATGGCCGAGCCGCACCTGATCAAGAAGACCCGCGAGGGGCGGCAGAAGGAAATCCGCCGCTGCATGGGCGCGAACGAGTGCGTCGCCCGCCTCTTCGACAACCGGCAGGTCACGTGCGCGGTCAACCCAAGCGTCGGCCGCGAGGCGCGCTGGGGCAGCGAGACGCTGAAGCGCGTGGCGCCCGAGGACCAAAAATCCATCGTGGTCGTGGGCGGCGGCATCGCGGGCATGAAGACGGCCGCCGTCGCGGGCAGCCGCGGCCATCGGGTCGTGCTGCTGGAACGCGAGGAGCAGCTCGGCGGCCACGTCAACCTGCTGATGGCGCTGCCCACGCGCAAGGAATGGGGCACCGCCATCGACAACCTGGCCCGCGCCATGGAGGTCGCCGGCGTGGACGTGCGGCTCGGCGCGGAAGCGACGCCCGATACGATCGAGCGCGAGACGCCCGATGCCGTGGTCGTCGCCACCGGCGCGTGCTGGGACTGCGACGGGCGCAGCCAGTTCCGCCCCGGCCAGATGCGTCTCCCCGGCACGGAGCAGGAGAACGTGATCGACGTCGGCACGGCGACGCAGCGGGCGCTGGCGGATGCGGGCGCGCTCGGGCGACGGGTCGTGATCCTGGAGGAGACCGGCTTCTACCTGCCTCTGGGTCTCGCCGAGATCCTGGCGGCAGGCGGCGCGGACGTGGAGATCGCGACGCCCCGCGCCATGGTGGGTGAGGATGCGATGCGCACCCTCGACCTCTCGTACGTGATGCCGCGCTTGGAGGAGGCCGGCGTGCGCTGCAGCGGGCACATGAACGCGGAGAAGATCGAGGGCGACGCCGTCCACCTCCGCTCGGTCTGGGGTACGCAGACGCGCGTCATCGAGGGCGTGGACACGGTCGTCATCTCGATGCTGCGCTCGCCCGACGACGCGCTCTACCGGGCGCTCGAAGGGCGCGTCGCGGAGCTGCACCGGGTCGGCGACGTGGTGGCCCCCCGCCGCCCGATCCAGTCCATGTACGAGGGCGAGGAGCTCGGCCGCGCGCTCTGAATTGTCGGAGGCGGGGGCCGTCCGTTTTGCGCTTGCGCGCGCCTGTCGGCGCTATTGGTTCCGCGCGCCTGCCGGCGCGACCCGCCGGCTTACTCCGCCGCGCGCTGGCTGAGTCGCGACTGCAGCGCGGCGCAGAGGGTGCGCAGCACTTCGAGGCGGGCATGCCTCTTGTTGTTGCCGGGCACCAGGGTCCACGGCGCTTCCGCCGTGCTGGTGCCCGCGATCATGTCGTTGGCCGCGTCCTCGTAGGCGTCCCACTTCGCGCGGTTGCGCCAGTCTTCCTCGGTGAGCTTCCAGCTCTTGTAGGGATTCTCCTTGCGCGCGAGGAAGCGCCGCTCCTGCTCGT
>CAZLKC010000043.1:0-2487 GCA_964560025.1 uncultured Dehalococcoidia bacterium | reverse complement strand
CAGCCTCGCCTTCCGCAACCTCCCGCCGGACCGCGGCTACGCCGTCTTCGCCGGGTTGGAGGACGCCCTCGATCATCTGGAGACGCTCCGCTTCACCGGTGCCGACGTCGCCTACCTGCGCTCGCTCGGCCTGTTCGATCCCGCCTTCCTCGACTGGCTGCCGTCCCTGCGCTTCACCGGCGACGTGCGGGCTATGGCCGAGGGAGACCTCGTCTTCGCCGAGGAGCCCGTCGTCGAGGTCACGGCGCCCGTCATCGAGTCGCAACTCGTCGAGACCGCGGTGATGAACGCCATCGGCCTCCAGACGATGCTCGCCACGAAGGCCGCGCGCGTCGTGTACGCGGCGCAGGGCAGGGCGGTCGTCGAGTTCGCGGCGCGCCGCACCCAGGGCGAGGAAGCCGCCGACCGGCTCGCCCGCGTCAGCTACCTCGTGGGCTTTGGCGGCACGAGCAACGTCCTCGCCGCCGCCCGCTACGGCATCCCGCCCGTCGGCACGATGGCCCACTCCTTCATCTCCAGCTTCCCCACCGAGGCCGAGGCCTTCGACGTCTACGCCGACTCCTTCCCGGATACCAGCACGCTGCTCGTCGACACCTACGACACCGTCGAAGGCGTCCGCCGCGCTGCGGAGACAGGCAAACGCCTCCGCGAGGCCGGGCACGCCCTGCGCGCCATCCGGCTCGACAGCGGCGATCTCCTCGCGCTCTCCATCGCGAGCCGCAGGGTCCTCGATGAAGCCGGCCTGACGGACGTACGCGTCCTCGCCAGCGGTGGCCTCGACGAGTTCGACATAGAAGCGCTGTTGGCAGCCGGAGCGCCGATCGACGGCTTCGGCATCGGCACCAAGCTCGGCGTCTCCGCCGACGCCCCGTGGATGGACTGGGCCTACAAGCTCAGCGAGTACGACGGCGCGCCCGTGCTCAAGCTCAGCGAGGGCAAGGCGTCGCTCGCCGGGCGCAAGCAGGTCTATCGCAAAACTGATGGAGACGGGATGTACGCAGCCGACACGCTCGCGCTCGAGGACGAGCAACTGCCGGAGGGAGACGGCGCGCCCCTGTTGACCTCCGTCATGCGCGGCGGACAGCGCACCGGCCCAACGCCGACGCTCCCTGAACTCCGCGAGCGTTTCGCCGCCAACTTCGCGCGCCTGCCGGACCGCTACAAGACGCTGCGCTCGCCCGACCTCTACCCCGTACACCACACCTGGGCGCTGGAGGAGACCCAATGGCGCGCCACCCAGAACACGCTCGCACGTCAGCAACGCTGACCCCCTTACTCCTCCGCCAGCGCCTCCTCCGTCGTCGTGAGCACCGCGCCGTTCAGCTCCATCAGGTGCAGCGCACGGTCGCCGTCGCCGGGCTCGACGTTCACCGCCGCGACCGCGTCCGTCAGCACGTACGTCTCGTAGCCGTTGGCGACTGCGTCCACCACCGTGTTCACCACGCAGTAGTCCGTCGCCAGACCGCCCACGTACACCCGGTTGATGCCGCCCGCCTTCAGTTGCGCGTCGAGGTCGGAGTCGATGAAGCCGGAGTAGGCGTCCTTGTCCAGGCTCGCGCCCTTCTTGATGATGCGCGTCCCCTCCGGAAGCCCCAGCTCCGCGTGGAACTCCGCGCCGTGCGAGTCCTGCACGCAGTGGTCAGGCCACTGTCCGCCTTGCGCCGCGAACGACAGGTGCCCCGCCGGGTGCCAGTCCTGCGTCGCGAACACCTTGCCGCCGCGCTCCGCAAACGTCCTGGCCGTTGCGCCCATCTTCCGCGCCACGGCGTCGCCGCCGGTTACGCCCAGCGAGCCGCCGGGACAGAAGTCATTCTGCACGTCAACAACGATCAGCGCGTCCAGGTTCGTGATCCGCATGGCGTCCCTCCTCACAGGCGACTACCTCTATAGTACCCCCGTTCACACCTTGCCGGAGACCTTGCATAACCTCGCGATGTGTCTGATCCCTTCCCCCTCGATGGGGGAAGGTTAGGATGGGGGTGAACCTGGGCGGGGCAGGGCGGTGCCTATGCTAAACTGACCTCTGAGGCACGGTTATGCACTTCACCAAACTCCAGGGCGCGGGCAACGACTACATCTACGTTGATGGCCTGAACGAGCAGCGCGACTGGCCGGAGGTCGCGCGGCGCATATCCGACCGGCACTTCGGCGTCGGCGCGGATGGCCTCATCGTCGTCGCGCCGTCTGAACGCGCCCCGGTCCGGATGCGGATGTACAACGTGGACGGCTCCGAGGGCGAGATGTGCGGCAACGGCATCCGCTGCTTCGCCAAGTTCGTCCTGGAGCGCGGCATGGTGCCCGCCAACGGCAGCACCCTCGACGTGGAGACCGGCGCGGGCGTCCTGAACATCGCCCCGCACTGGAGCGGCGGCCGCGTCGTCGGCGCGCGCGTCAACATGGGCGAGCCCATCCTCCGCGCTGCTGACGTGCCGGTCGACGTCTCGAAGATGGGCCCCAGCGACTACTCGGCGCTCGACCTCGGCCTCG
>CAZLKC010000042.1:0-2492 GCA_964560025.1 uncultured Dehalococcoidia bacterium | reverse complement strand
TGGCCAGCGCCATCAGCGCGCCGGTGTTGCCCGCCGAGACCACGCCGTGTGCCGCGTCCCCGCCCACGGCGTCGATGGCGAGCCGCATGCTCGAGCCCTGGCGCCGGCGCAGCGCCTGGACCGGCTTGTCGTCGTCGGCGATCACCTCCTCGGCATGGTGGACGGTGCTCACCGACTTCAGGCGCTTGAACTTCTCCAGGCCCGCAGCGATCGCTGACTCCTTGCCGAAGAACATGAAGCGGAGCTCGGGATGGCGCACGCGGGCGATGTTGGCGCCCCGGATCACCACGTCGGGAGCCCCGTCTCCGCCCATCGCGTCGAGGGCGATCACGATCTCCGATTTGCTCATCCGCGGGCCTTCGCCTCGGCCTGGTGTTCGGCTAGGCCTCGCCCTCGATCACCTCGCGGCCTCTGTAGTAGCCGCAGGCCCGACACACATGGTGGGGCAGCTTGTGCTCGCCGCAATTGGGGCACTCCGCCGGGTTGGCTTGCGCCAACCGGTCATGGGAGCGACGGCTCCCGCGCCGCGCACGGGATACTTTCTTTTTAGGGACAGCCATGGACAGCTTCTCACCGCTTGATTGTGCCGGCGCTGCGCTCCCGCTTCAGCAGAATCGCGCCGGCCGCGCCGGCACTACACGATAGACTCGCACATTACAACTTGCTTTTCAGTTGGCCAAGCGCCGCGAAGGGTCCAGCGCCTCCGTCGTCGCCCGACGTGTCCTTTTTGGGCCCATCTTCACTTGCCGAATAGGTGAGCGGATCGGCCGGCGCATCCGGGTGGCGCGGATAGGGGTCGAGGAGGAGCGCAAGATGTTCCGCCACCACCCCGCCCACGTCGATGCCGTCCTCCGGCAGCGGCTCTGCCTCGTCGCCCTCTGCCAACACCTCGACCTCTTGCGCGGGCTGTTCGGCAGACAAGGGCGCGTAAAGGGCCGAGATGGACTCGCTGAGCGTTCGGGGCACGGGCTCGAGCGTCACGACGCAGCTCTGAACCAACCCCGCCCGGATAGTCCCGGTCACACGGATCGTCCCTTCGCCCTCGTCGGCCGGCTCGAAGCGGAGCTGCGCCGAGAGCGCCTCCAACGATACTAGGTCGAGACGGCGCGCGAGCGCCGTCCTCTCCTCTGCGTCGGCCTCAAACGCGATGGTGAGGCCCTGCGGTCTCACATCCTCCGCCGCGATCAGGCGCGGGCCCCCGGCTCCGGGGCGCGCGGCGGTGCTCACTGGCCGCCCTCGTCGGCAGCAATCAGCGAAGGCACCGGCGGCAGTCCGATCTCACCGCCGAGCAGCGCCGCGGGACTGTGATCGTCGAGCGCGTCCAGCAGCGTCTCGACATAGCCGGCCATCGCCTGCACGCGGGCGGCGGGCGGCGGCGCGTTGCTGAAGACGTTGCGCTCGAGCGCCTCGGCGATGGCGCGACGACGCTCCGCACCCGGCGCCTGGTCGTAGGCCTCGTCGTAGGCCTTGGCGCGCCCGTAGAAGGCACGCGCCATCTGCTTCACCCGCTTGCCGACGCGCAGATCGCCGACACCCATTTCCCGCAGGCTCTGGTCCATGTCGTCGAACATCACGTCGAAGAGCGCCTGGCTCATCTGCCGGCCAGCCTCGTCGCACTGGCGCAGCCTGCGCATCAGCGGCACGACGTGCAGGACGATCAGATCGAAGCGGCCGTCGAGTGTGTCCGCGACCCCGCCTTCGGTGTAGAGGACCGGCTGGCGCGCCTGGCGCACCGCCGCCGTGTAGAGGCGGCGTGCCGCCTCGCGCCGGCGCTTGCGCCCCTTCAGATGGCGCCAGATGCGCCCGACTGCCATGACGATCCCTCGCCCCCGACCCCGCGTAACCCGTTGACACGCCCCGGCAACGCGCGCAGTTTGGCGCGGCTCGGCGAACGGAGGTGGTGTCCATGAAGCATCGGCGCGGTCATGCTGAATTCGTCCCGGCGTGCGGGCGAGGTCGGCGCGCCCGGCGCATGGTTCTCGGCTGCGCCCTGGCGGCGGCCCTGCTCGCCGGCTGCGCACCGATCGTCCATCAGCAAGGCCACATCCGCGACGCGGAGGTGCTGGCTCAGATCGAGCCCGGCGAGCAGACCCGCGAAGAGGTTGCGCGCCTGCTGGGTACGCCGTCGGCGGTGGGAACCTTCGACGACAGGCGCTGGTACTACATCAGCCGCCGCACGGAGACGACGGCGTTTTACGCACCCGAGCTGGTCGACCAAGAAGTCACCGTGATCGCCTTCGACGAGAAGGGTGTCGTGGCGGAGGTCGCCTCGATGTCGATCGAAGAGGCGCGCGCGGTCGCACCGGTCGAGGAGGAGAGCCCGACGCGCGGCCGCGAGCTCAGCTTCTTCGAGCAGATCTTCGGCAACATCGGCCGGCCGATCACGACCAACCAGTAGGACGCCTCCTCCCGTCGCTCCCCCTTCGGCGCTCGGGCACATCAACCGGCGACGAACTTCGCGATGATGGCGAGCAACAGGATCGCCACGATGT
>CAZLKC010000041.1:0-2583 GCA_964560025.1 uncultured Dehalococcoidia bacterium | reverse complement strand
TTGCCGCATGGGCGTCCTCACTCCACGCGGGAAGCCGTTCTACGGATGGACGATCACCGGCGTTCTTGGCGTGTTCGGAACTGTCGGTGTTGGGCTTGCGGGCGCGAACTTTGCACTGTTCATCGTCCCGATCTCAGACGAACTGGGTTGGAGTTCGTCCACGTTCGGCTGGGCTTTCTTCCTTCGGTTCCTCATGATCCTCGCCGCGGGGCCGCTCATCGGACGGCTCATCGATCTGCGAGGCCCGCGCCTGCCGGTGGTCGGCGCATTGCTCGTGACGGGAGGCGCGGTGCTGTGGCTGTCGCGCATCGCCGAGGCGTGGGAGCTCATGGCGGCGTTCATGCTCATCGGCCTCGTGGGCATGGGGCGCGCGAACGACCTGCAGGCCGGCGCTTCGATAGCCAAGTGGTTCGTCCGGCGACGCGGGCTGGCGATGGGGATCGCGCTCGGCGGCACACCGCTCGGAGTGGCGGTCTACTACCCGGTTACACAACTGCTCATCGACGGCATCGGGTGGCGCGATGCGCTGACCGTGCTCGCCGTCTCCGGCGTGGCGATCGCGGCGCCGCTCGGCCTGCTGCTGCGGCGCCAGCCGGAGGACTCGGGCCTGCTCCCGGACGGGGACGCACCATGGTCCGGAGCGGGGACGGACGGCGCCCACTCCGACGGACGGAAGCCATCCGCGGAGCGGTCGCTCACGCGCCGGGAGGCGATGCGCACCGGCCGCTTCTGGCTGATGCTGGCCGGTTTCACGGCGATGACGTATGGCTTCTTTGCGCTCGCCATCTTCCGCGTGCCGCATTTCGTCGAGCGCGGGCTCGACCCGACGCTCGTGGCTGCGGCGATAGCCCTGGACGCGGTCATCGCTGTCGTCGCGAGCGTCCTGCTCGGCAGAGTGCTGGACCGTGCCCCGCTGCGCGCAGTGCTGGTGGGCGGCATCGCGGTCGGGGCGTTCTGCGCGGTCGGCCTGGTGCTCGCGGGAGGCGTCTTCCTGCTGTTCGCGGCGAACATCTGCTACGCGCTGGGCTTTCAGAGCACGCACGTCGCGCAGAGCGTCATGTGGGCGGACCACTTCGGGAGGCGGCACCAGGGCGACCTGCGCGGGTTCACGATACTCGTGACGGTGGGCGTGGGCGCCCTGGCATACCCCGTCACCGGGTACCTGCGGGACGTTGCAGGCGTGTACACGCCTGCGTGGTTCGTTGCGATAGCACTCTTCGTCGCAGCCGCGGCGCTGCTCATGGCGGTCCGCCCCGCGGGGCGCGGCAGGGAGTGACCGGGGCCGCGCCTCGCCGAGGGCCCTCACCCGCCCCGCGGGGCGCGTCGACCTCTCTCAGGGAGCGAGGTGGGGGACACACCCGAGAGGATGTTGTGTGCTAGGGCGCGGGCCTCCCCCTACATGACACGCTCCCCACGCCCCACCCCACCGCGCGTGCTGCCCGCACGCCCTGGATTCCCGCCGGTGCGGGAATGACGGGGGCCGCGCCTCGCCGAGGGCCCCCACCCGCCGCGCAAGCGGGTCGACCCCTGCGGCAGGCTCAGGGCAGGCTCTCTCCCTCAGGAGAGGTGGGGTCAGGCTGCCTCACCGTCATTGTCGAGATGTCTCTGGTAGCCTGTAGGGCGGCATGTTCGACACACTCACGGACAAGCTGACGGCGGTGTTCACCCGCGTTGGCAACAAGGGGCGCCTCACCGACGAAGACGTAGACGAGGCACTGCGCGAGGTGCGCCTCGCCCTGCTCGAAGCGGACGTCAACTTCCGGGTCGCGCGCGACTTCACGGCGAAGGTGAAGGAACGGGCGACGGGCAGCGACGCACTGCGGGGCGTCTCGCCGGGGCAGCAGGTCGTCAAGCTCGTGCACGACCAGCTCGTCGAGTTGCTGGGCGAGGGCGACCACTCGCTCACTCCGGGCCCCACGCTCCCCGCCGTGCTCATGCTGGTGGGACTCCAAGGGTCCGGCAAGACGACGACCGCCGCCAAACTTGCCCTGCTGCTGCGCAAGCGCGACGAGCGGGCGCTCCTCATCGCCGGCGACCTGCGGCGTCCGGCGGCGATGGACCAGTTGGAGGCGCTCGGCAGGCAGCTGGACATCCCTGTCTACCGCGAAAACGCAGGCCCGGACGCGGCGCCGAGCGTCGTGCAGAACGGTCTCAAGCGCGCCCGCGAGATGGGCGTGAAATGGGCGATCGTGGACACGGGAGGACGCATCCACGCCGACGAGGCGCTCATGGAAGAGCTGGAGGAGATGCGGCGCGTCCTCGAACCGGCCGAGGTGCTCATGGTGCTCGACTCCATGACCGGCCAGGACGCGGTGAACGCAGCCGCCCAGTTCAACGAGCGCATCCGGCTCACCGGCCTGGTCCTCTCGAAACTCGACGGGGACGCGCGGGGCGGCGCCGCGCTGTCGGCGACGCACGTGACGGGCGTGCCGGTGAAGTTCGCGGGCACAGGGGAGAAGGCTGACGCGCTCGAACCGTTCCACCCGGAGCGCATGGCATCCCGCATCCTCGGGATGGGCGACATCGTTAGCCTCGTCGAGCGCGTGCAGGAGCAGACGACGGAGGAGCAGGCGGCGGAGCTCG
>CAZLKC010000040.1:0-2622 GCA_964560025.1 uncultured Dehalococcoidia bacterium | reverse complement strand
GCGTTCGGCCGGGAGCAGGGCATCGACGGCTCGCTTGGTGATTTTGGGCATGACGGTAATCCTTCGTTCATCAAGTGATGCCGTCGGCGGCATCAGTCCACGTTCCGGGCGCAGCTGCGCCGCAACGGCTCCGGTAGGACGCTCTCCTCTCTCTCGTCACGTGGTGATCGAACGCGAACGCATGGCGCGTTTTCCTTGAGCGCGTGTCGGGTACTGAATAGGTACCAACAGGAGGCGAATACGCGCGTATTCTAGTTAATGCCCGTCAAACAGGAAATACGCCAATATACTGGAATGCAGTGATTAAGCGCGTTTCAGCGTACCCTAGTCATACGTAACTTGACACTGCACCATGGTCCGGAGGGCGGCCCGCGCCTGTCGAAGTTGGGCGCGGGCTAGAACGGCTCGCCGACGGCGCGGCAGAGGAAGGCGGTCAAGTCGGCGCCTTCGCGCGCGACCGCTGCGAAGCGGTCGAGGAAGTCGGGGCGGATCGCGTCGTCCTCGGGAATGTCGGTGATCGCGACGAAGTCCTTGCGCTTCAGGTCCTCGATCAGCGGGTGCTCGGGGTCGTAGCCGCGCGGCGGGCGCTTGAGCGCCTCGCCCGCGAGCCGGAAGGTCCGGCAGAAGGCGTCGGAGGCGGTAATCCGCGTCCATTCCTCCGGCCGCTCTGCGATCGCGTCGCGAATCCGGCCGAGGGTGGGGCTGTCCGGATGCCAGACGCCGCAGCCGGCGAAGCACATGCCGGGCTCCAGGTGGAGGTAGAAGCCGGGCGCGTGCGCGTCCTTGCCCGCCTCGTGGCGGAAGTGGGCGCCGACGTTGGTCTTGTAGGGCGTCTTGTCCTTGGAGAAGCGCGTGTCCCGGTAGATGCGGAAGAGCGAGCCGCCGTTGGCCCGCGGATCGGCGCGGAAGTGCGGGCTGATCTCCGCCAGCGGCTCGGCGAAGGCCTGGATGAAGTCGAGCATGGGATCCCGCACCTCGGCCCGGTAGCGCGCCTTGTTGGCCTCGAACCAGGGCCGCTCGTTGTTGTCCCTGAGCTCCCGCAGGAAGTCGAACAGCGCGGGCGCGATAAGCTGTGCGGTCATGGACTTCTCCGGGCAGGGGTGCGTCGCGGCGCCACCTTTGCACAGCGAAGGCGGCTGCCATAGAGCCGTGCTAGATTGGCGGCAATCGATCCCCACAACCGCAGAGAGTCCCCCAATGGCCCTCGCCCAAGCGACCGCCCCGCAGCCCGAACCCGCACCCGGCGAGCCGATCGCACGCACGCTGGCCCGCTTTGCCCGCGAACTTTCGCTGGGCGACGTGCCCGCGCCGGTGGTCGAGCGCGCAAAGCTGCATATCCTCGATGCGCTGGGCATCGGCCTCGCGGCGTCCCGCTACGACTTCAGCCACAAGACGCTGACGGCGATCCAGGGGCTTGCCGGCGACGGGGCCTATCCCGTCATCGGAATGCCGGCGGCGCTGCCGCTGCGCGACGCGGCGCAGATGAACGGCTTCCTGATCCACGGCCTCGACTACGACGACACGCACGTGGGCGGCGTGATCCACGCCACGGCGAGCGCGGTGCCGACGGTGCTGGCTTCCGGGCAGCGGCACGGCGCCTCGGGGCGGGAGACGCTCGCGGCCTACCTCGCGGCGATCGAGGGCGCGGCGCGGATCGCCGCCGCAGCGCAAGGCGGGTTCCATCGCTTGGGCTTCCACCCCACCGGCATGGTGGGCGTGTTCGGCGCTGCGCTGGCCGCCGGCCGGCTCGCGGGCATGACCGAGGCGCAGCTCGCCCACGCGCAGGGCATTGCGCTCAGCATGGCGTCCGGCAGCCTGCAATTCCTCGATGACGGCGCGTGGACCAAGCGGATGCACCCCGGCTGGGCGTCGGTCGCCGGGATCAGCGCCGCTGCCCTGGCCCAGCAGGGGTTCCAGGGCCCGGCCGAGCCCTACGAGGGGCGCTTCGGCCTCTACGCGCTCTATGGCGCCCACGATGCGAAGATCGACTGGCCCGTGTGCACCCGCGGCTTGGGCGAGGACTGGGAGATGCTGCGCATCGGCATCAAGCCCTACCCGGCCTGCCACCTGGTGCATGCGCTGGGCGATGCGGCGCAGGCGCTCCGCGACGAGCACGGGCTCGGACCGGACGACGTGGAGAGCGTGGACGCGCTGATCGGCGAGGGCTGCGTCAGCGTCGTCTGCGAGCCGGAGGCGGCCAAGCGCCGCCCGGCGAGCGCCTACGAGGCGCAGTTCAGCGTGCATTACATGATCGCGAGCGTGCTCGCCCGCGGGCGCTTCACCCTCGCCGAGCTGGAGCCGGAGGCCTACACGGACCCAGACGTGCTCGCGCTCTGCGACCGGATCAGCTACCGCGTCGACCCCGACTCGGCGTTCCCCACCTACTACTCGGGTGAGGTCGTGATCCGCACCGCCGACGGCCGCACGCTGCGGCACCGCGAGCAGGTGAACCGCGGCGCCGATTCTCGGCCGCTCGGCGCGGACGAGATCGTCGCCAAGTTCCGCGACAACGCCGCAATGACGCTGGCGCCGGACCGGGCCGAGCGCGCGCTGGATGCGATCATGGCGCTCGACGGGGACTCGACGCCGGCGGAGGTGGCGCGGCTGCTGAGCTTCGCCTGA
>CAZLKC010000039.1:1057-2689 GCA_964560025.1 uncultured Dehalococcoidia bacterium | reverse complement strand
GCGGCCGTTGATGACGTAGTCGTCGCCGTCGCGCTCGATCCGGGTCTCGATGTTGTTGGCGTCGGAGGAGGCTACCTCCACCTCGGTCATGCAGAAGGCGGAGCGGATTTCGCCCGCGAGCAGCGGGGTGAGCCATTCCGCGCGCTGCGCCTGAGTGCCGTAGCGCACCAGCACCTCCATGTTGCCGGTGTCCGGCGCGGAGCAGTTGAAGACCTCGGGCGCGAAGTGGCAGCGCCCCATCTCCTCGCAGGCGGGCGCGTAGTCGAGGTTGGAGAGCCCGGCGCCAAGCTCGCTTTCGGGCAGGAACAGGTTCCAGAGCCCGTCCGCCTTCGCTTGCGCCTTCAGCTCTTCGAGCAGCGGGATCGGCTGCCAGCGGTCGCCGTCGTCCACCTGCGCGAACATCTCCTCCTCGTTGGGGTAGACGTGCGCTTCCATGAAGGCCGCGACGCGGTCGCGCACCTCCTTCGCCTTGTCGCCGATGTCGAAGTTCATGGGCCCTTCTTCCGAGACTGCGTGGTCGTGCTCGGGCCCTAACCAAACACCGCGCGCCGCCCACGGCAAGGCGAGCGCTGTGCCGGCGTCCCGATCGGGGCGTTAGCGTGCATTGACGAGGCGACCCTTCTCACGCCGCGGCCGCGCGTGGGGCCGCCCCGACCGTCAATCGCGCGGAGCGCTCTCGGCGATGCCCGAAAGCTCCACGGGCGGGCGGTCGGGGAACTTGGCGACGAGCGAGAGGCTGCCGCCCATGGCCTCCACGGTCTTGCGCAGGGTCGAGAGCAGGAGGTCGCTGCGCTGCTCGAGCCGGGAGACGCCGTCCTGGCTGATGCCGAGCTCGGCCGCGACGCGCGCCTGGGTGAGCTGCCGCGCCTTGCGCAGCTCGCGCAGCGTCATTTCCTCGGCGATGAGCTCGGCGGCACGCTCCTCGATCCGCCGCCGCCTCTCAGGATCGAGCTCCGCCATCATGGTCTCAAGACTTACAGACATCACGATCTTCCTTCCTTGGCGAGCCGCGCGAGGTGCCGGTCGAAGCGCTCGTCGGCCTTGCGGATGAGCCCACGATAGAACCGCCTGGCGCTGCCGCCCGACTTGTCGCCGGCAACCAGAAGGATGGCCCTGCGCCTGGGGTCGAAGGCGAAGGCGAGGCGCCATTCCCCATCCACTGCGCTGAACCGCATCTCCTTCATGTTCGCGTGCCGGGAGCCGTTCAGCGTGTCAACCCAGGGGCGCCCGAGCTGAGGCCCCGACTGTTCCAGCAGGAGAGCGACGGCATAGGCCTCGTCCTGCACTTGCTTATGCAGACTGCGAAACTCCGGCATGAAGTCACTGTGGAATTCGACCTCCCACTTCTTGCTCATTTTATGCTTTCCGACACATATGGTGTCAAGTGCATATTGACCACTCCTGTGGTCGCTTGATGAAGCGCGGCATCCTCACCGGAAGTCCCGCGAGTTCGGGATCACGCGCTGGTTGCGCGGATGGCGGGCGGGTGCTGCGGCGGGGCGCCTGCCGCCCTGCGGCGTGGCGCCGTCCGCCGCCGGCTGCGCGCTGCCTTGCTCCGGCGTCAGCAGGTCGAGCCAGTGGGTCAGGTCCTCCACGCGGGCCGCGACCAGGTGGACGATCTCGCCGGCGCGC
>CAZLKC010000039.1:0-1047 GCA_964560025.1 uncultured Dehalococcoidia bacterium | reverse complement strand
GTTTCCCACATCATATGGTGTCAAGTGCATGTTGGGGCGTTCGTCGTGGTCGTGCCCACGCTCACCGGAAGTCCCGCGAGTTGGGGATCACGCGCTGGTTGCGCGGGTGGCGCGAGGGAGACGCAGCGAGGCGCCTGCCGCCGCGCGGAGCGGCCCCGGCGCTCTCCGCCGACGGCCGTGCGCTCGCTTGGTCCGGCGTCAGCAGGTCGAGCCAGTGGGTCAGGTCCTCCAGGTGGGCCGCGACCAGATGGACGATCTCGCCGGCGCGCTGCACCCGGCCCCGTACCAGCGCGAGCCGTGCGCCCAGCACCGCCGGGCGGTATTTCTCCAGGATGTTGGGCCAGACGACGACGTTCACGGTGCCGGTCTCGTCCTCCAGCGTCATGAAGATCACGCCCTTGGCGCTGCCCGGCCGCTGGCGCACCAGCACGAGCCCGGCCGTCGCCGCGCGGTCGCCGTCCCGGGCGCACAGAAGCGCCTCGGCCGGGAGCACGCCCCGCCCTGCCAGCCGCTGGCGCAGGAAGGAGAGCGGATGGGCTCCCAGCGAGAGGCGGAGCGTGCGGTAGTCCTCCACCACCTGCTCGCCGTCGGCCATGGCCGGGAGCGCCACCGCCGGCTCCGGCCCCTCGCCGCGCTGGTCCGCCGCCTCGAAGAGCGGCAGCGGCGGCGCCTTGGCTAGCGCGCGGGCCTGCCACAGCGCCTGGCGGCGATCGAGCCCTGCGGAGCGGAAGGCGTCCGCCGCCGCCAGGGTCTCGATGGCGGAGACCGGGATGCCGGCGCGGCGGTGGAGCGTCGCGACATCGGGATAGGGCGCATCGCGCGCGTCCATGGCGCGCGTATCCACGAAGCGCGCGTCCACGATGCGCGCCGCATCCTCCCGGCGCAGGCCGCCCACCTGGCGCATGCCGAGACGGAGCGCGCAGTACCCCTCCCCCGCATCCTCCAGGCTGTTGTCCCACCCGCTCGCGTTGACATCCACCGGGCGCACCTCCACGCCGTGCTCGCGGGCGTCGCGCACGATCTGGGCCGGGGCGTAGAAGCCCATGG
>CAZLKC010000038.1:0-2804 GCA_964560025.1 uncultured Dehalococcoidia bacterium | reverse complement strand
TCTCGGTGTGGGGCGTGGCGGGCTACGGCGACGGCAGCCTGACACTGGAGCCGCGTAAGGAGGACGGCACCCGCGCCGGGGCGATCCGCACCGACCTCGATCTCTGGATGGTGGCGGTCGGGCTGCGCGGCGTTGCGCTCGACGGCGGCGACGACGGTATCTCGCTGGCGATGAAGACCGATGCCATGACCGTGCGCACGGCGTCGGACGCGGTCTCCGGGTCAGGCGGCAACCTGGCGGCCGCAGAGGCCGAGCTCAGGCGGCTCAGGCTCGGGCTGGAAGCATCGCGGCCCATCCCGCTCGGCGACGGCTCGGTGCTGACGCCGAGCATGGAGATTGGCGTGCGCCACGACGGCGGCGACGCGGAAACCGGCTTCGGCGCTGAAATCGGCGCCAGCATTGCCTGGGCCGACCGCGAGAGCGGCGTGGGTGCGGAGCTGCGCGGGCGCGGTCTGCTCGCCCACGAATCGGAGAGGTTCCGGGAGCGGGGGCTTTCGGCCTCGTTCTCCTGGGATCCGGTGACGGGGGACCGCGGGCCACGCCTGAGCTTGACCCAGACGATGGGCGTCGCGGCGCAGGGCGGCGCCGACGCGCTCCTCGGGCGCACGAAGCTCGCCGGGCCGGTCGCGAACATCAACGGCGACGGGCTGCACGAGCGGCGACTCGAGGCGCGGTTCGGCTACGGCTTCCCGGCCCTGGGCGACCGCTTTACCGCGACGCCGGAAGTTGCCGTCGGCCTCTCCGATGCCGAGCGGGACTACAGCCTCGGATGGCGGTTGACGCCGGACGCCGGCGCGCCTAACGGCGTCGCGTTGGACCTCGCCGTCGAACTCCGGCGCCGCGAGAGTGCCGCCAACGACAACGTCCCGCCGAAACACACGGTGGGCTTCCGTGCCACATCGCGATTCTAAAGCGGGTTCGACTTTGACGGGCGCGCGACGCGGACGCGCGACCTCTCAGACGTGCTCGCCGCCGTTCACGTGCAGCTCGCCGCCGGTGATGTAGGCGGCGGTGTCCGAGCAGAGGAAGTAGATCGCCGACGCGACTTCCGACGGCTTGCCGAGGCGCGCCATCGGGATGTTCGGGAGCAGGTCGTCGACGCCGGGGGACAGGATGGGCGTGTCGATCTCGCCCGGCGCGATGGCGTTGACGCGGATGCCGAGCGGCCCGAAATCCGCCGCCATCTCGCGCGTGAGCGCTGCCAGCGCCGCCTTGGAGGTCGAATAGGCGCTGCCGGCGAAGCGGTGAACCCTGCCGCCCGCAATCGAGGTCACGTTGACGACGCTGCCCTGCCCCTGCTTCAGCTCCTCGAAGAGGCCGCGCGCCAGCGCCAGCGGCGCATAGAAGTTGACCTGGAAGACCTCGCGCCAGAGGTCGAGATCGGTGTTCAGGCTGTCGAGCCGGATGCCGTTCCCGCCCTTGGGCGATATGCCGGCGTTGTTCACCAGCGCGCTCAGCGGCGCGCCACCCAGGCGGGCGCGCATCTCCTCGATGCCGCGCTGCACGTCCTCGGGGTCGGACAGGTCGATCCTGATGTGGTCCTCGGGTCCCGCCTCCCACGGGCAATCCTCGGAGAAGGCCCGGCGCGAGGCGGTGATGACCCGCCAACCCGCCGCGCTGAAGCGCTTGACCGTCGCGTGCCCGATCCCCTGGCTCGCGCCGGTGAGGATCAGCGTCCTTCGCTCGTCCGCCATGGCCGCGCTCCCTATCCGTCGCCGTCGACCGGCATGGTGTAGTTGAGCCGCATGCGCCCGCCGTCAGCATAGATCACCTGGCCCGTGACGTAGGAGGAATCGTCGCTCGCGAGGAAGACCGCGATGCCCGCGATCTCCTCCGGCTGGCCGACGCGGCCCATCGGGGTGCGGGAGAGGATCCGCCGCCACGCGGTCTCGTCGGTGATCAGCGACTGCGACATCTCGGTGAGGATCGTGCCGGGGCCGATGGCGTTCACGCGCACGCCCCTTGGCGCCAGCGCCAGCGCCATGACCGAGGTGAGCTGGTTGACCCCGCCCTTGCTGACCACGTAGGGGGCGATCGAATCGATGGCCAGCTCTCCGTTGACCGACGACATGTTGACGATGCTGCCCGCGCCTGCAGCCGCCATCTCCCGCGCCGCTGCCTGGCCCACCAGGAAGTAGCCCCGCAGGTTGACGCGGAGCACGCGGTCGAAGTCCTCCTCCGTCACGTCCAGAAAATCCGCGATCGAGGAGATGGCGGCGTTGTTCACCAGCACGTCGATGCGCCCGTGGCGCGCGACCGTCTGCTGGATGAGAGCGCGGGCCTGCGGGCCGTCGCCCGTATCGCAGGGCACGAACGCGGCGCTGCCGCCCTCGTCGCGGATCGCCTGCGCGGTCGCCTCGCCCTTCTCCTCCAGGATGTCGGCGATCACGACGTCTGCGCCCTCGGCGGCGAAGCGCCGGGCGCAGGCGGCGCCGATGCCGCGGGCCGCGCCGGTCACCACTGCGATCTTGCCTTCGAGCCTCATCGCGCGTCCTCCGCCTGGCGGAACAGGTTGACGATCTGCCACGCGATCTCCTCCGCCGTGTCCTCGCCCGGCTTGTACCAGGCGATGGACCAGGCCATGGCGCCGATCAGCGCGAGGCGGAAGTACTTGCGGCTCGTGCCCGGCGGCAGCGGCAGGTCGTCGATCAGCTGGCGGAAGACGTTCTCGTAGTCGTCCCGCTCCTCGATCATGCGCGCGCGGAGCTTCGGCGAATGCCGGTGCGGGAACTCGGTGGCGATGACCGAGCCGTAGTCCTTGCTCTGGTGCAGGGTCTCGACGTGGGCGGCGCAGGCGGCCTCCA
>CAZLKC010000037.1:0-2942 GCA_964560025.1 uncultured Dehalococcoidia bacterium | reverse complement strand
TTCACCGGCGCCCAGGGCACCTTCCACTCCGAGCAGGCGATCGCCTACGGCACGCGCATGGTGGGGGGCGTCACGCCGGGCAAGGGCGGCAGCAGCCATCTCGGCCTGCCGGTGTTCGACACCGTGGCCGAGGCTCGGGCCGCCACCGGCGCCGACGCCTCCGTCATCTACGTGCCGGCGCCATTCGCGGCGGACGCGATCCTGGAAGCCATCGATGCCGGGGTCGGCCTCGTCGTCTGCATCACCGAGGGCATTCCGGTGCTCGACATGGTGCGGGTCAAGCGCGCGCTCTCGGGCAGCAGCACCCGCCTCATCGGCCCCAACTGCCCCGGCGTGATCACGCCGGGCGAATGCAAGATCGGCATCATGCCGGGCCACATCCACCGGCGCGGCAGCATCGGCATCGTCTCGCGCTCGGGCACGCTCACCTACGAGGCGGTGGGCCAGACCACCGCCGCGGGCCTCGGGCAGTCCACCTGTATCGGTATCGGCGGCGACCCCGTCGCCGGCACGGATTTCATCGACTGCCTCGCCCTCTTCGCGGCCGACGAGGAAACCGAGGCCATCGTGATGATCGGCGAGATCGGCGGCACCGCCGAGGAGAAGGCCGCCGACTTCGTGCGAGCCGAGAAGCTGGCCAAACCCATCGTCGGCTTCATCGCCGGGCTCACGGCGCCGCCCGGCCGGCGCATGGGCCACGCCGGGGCGATCATCTCGGGTGGCAGGGGCGGCGCCCAGGACAAGATCGAAGCCATGCGCAGCGCCGGCATCACCGTGACGGAATCGCCGGCGGCCATAGGCACCACGGTGCAGGGCGTGCTGGAGCGCCGGCGCTCGGCGGGTCGGGCGGCGTGAGCAACGACCTCGACGGCGCGTCCGCCTTTCTCGGCGGGGCCGACCCCGCCGTCATCGAGCAGATCCACGCGCAGTATCTGAAGGACCCCGCCTCCGTCGATTCGAGCTGGCGCCGCCTATTCGAGGAAGAAGAAGGCCTCGCGAGCGCTGACGGCGCGCCGCAGAGACTGGCGGAGGCGCCCGCGCGGGCAGACCCGGCGATGGGGCTGCCGGAGGCCCGTCCGAGCGCCGCCACAGCACCTTCCCGTACCGAGCCGGACGGCCCGGTCCAGGCGGAAACCATCGATTCCATTCGCGCGCTCATGATGATCCGCGCCTACCGGGTGCGCGGCCACCTGATCGCGAGCCTCGACCCCCTCGGCCTCGAGGGCGAGCGGCACCACCCCGAGCTCGACCCCAAGAGCTACGGCTTCTCGGAGGCTGACTACGACCGTCCCATCTATGTGGACGGCGTGCTCGGGCTGAAGCGCGCCACGCTGCGCCAGGTGCTGGCGATCCTCAAGCAGACCTATTGCGCGCGCGTCGGCGTCGAGTTCATGCACATCCAGTACCCGGAGCGGAAGGCCTGGGTGCAGCGGATGATGGAGGGCGAGCGCAACAGGCAGTCGCTCTCGCCCGGCGAGAAGACGGAGATCCTGCGCCATCTCCACGAGGCGGAGGGGTTCGAGCGCTTCCTCGACGTGAAATACGCCGGCGCCAAGCGTTTCTCGCTTGAAGGGTCGGAGAGCGTGATCCCCGCGCTCGAGGCCGTGATCGCCCAGGCTGCCGATCACGGCGTCGAGGAAATCGTCATCGGCATGGCCCATCGCGGGCGGCTCAACGTGCTGACCAGCATCATGGGCAAGTCCTATGCCGCGGTCTTCTCCGAGTTCCAGGGGGGCGTGACCGGGGCCGGCGACGTGCAGGGCTCCGGCGACGTCAAGTACCACCTGGGCGCCTCGGCCGATCGCGTCCTCCCCAACGGGCGCACGTTCCACATCTCGCTGACCCCGAACCCCTCGCACCTTGAGGCCGTCAACCCGGTGGTGCTGGGCAAAGTGCGGGCCAAGCAGGCGATGCGCCGCGACAAGAACCGCGAGCGGATCATGGGGCTCCTCATCCACGGCGACGCCGCGCTCGCAGGCCAGGGGACGTGCTCGGAGGTCTTCGAGCTCTCGGAGCTGCGCGCCTATCGCACCGGCGGCACGGTCCACATCGTCATCAACAACCAGATCGGCTTCACCACGAGCCCGGCTCAGGCGCGCACCTCACCCTACCCGTCGGAGGTGGCGAAGATCATCCAGGCGCCGGTCTTCCACGTGAACGGGGACGACCCCGAGGCGGTCGTGCGGGTCTGCCAGATCGCGGCCGACTACCGCCAGCAGTTCAAGGCGGACGTGGTGGTGGACATCTTTTGCTACCGCCGCCACGGCCACAACGAGGGCGACGAGCCGGCCTTCACCCAGCCCGCGATGTACCGCGCGATCAACGAGCGGCCCACCACGCGCCAGATCTATACCGAGCGGCTGGTGACCGAAGGCGTGCTCACGGAGCAGGACGCCGAGCGGATGATGGGGGAATTTCGCGGCCGGCTTGAGACCGAGCTTGAAGCCTCCAAGAGCTACCGCCCCAACAAGGCGGACTGGCTGGAAGGCGACTGGGCGGACATCGAGGCGGCGCCCCGCGACGAGCGGCCCGGCGATACCGCCGTGGCGCCCGAGGTGCTGGCCGAGATCGGCCGGGCGCTCACCCGGGTTCCGGACGACCTCGCCGTTCACCCGCGCATCCGCCGCCAGCTGGAAGAAAAACGCAAGGCGCTGGAGGCGGGCGGCCCCATCGACTGGGCGACGGCGGAGGCGCTGGCCTTCGGCTCCCTGCTGCTGGAAGGGAAGCCGGTCAGGCTCTCCGGCCAGGATTGCACGCGCGGCACGTTCTCCCAGCGCCACGCGGGCCTGATCGATCAGGAGAGCGAGGAGCGCTACATCCCGCTCAACAACATCAGGCCCCGCCAGGCGCGGCTCAAGCTCGCGGACAGCCTCCTCTCGGAGGCGGGCGTGCTCGGCTTCGAGTACGGCCACTCGATCGCGGACCCCAACGCGCTCGCGATC
>CAZLKC010000036.1:0-3172 GCA_964560025.1 uncultured Dehalococcoidia bacterium | reverse complement strand
ATCAAGGGACGGCCAGCCGCCGTGAGCGATAAAGAGTCAATCGTTCCACCACGGCTTGTCGGAGAACGGCCGCAAGTCGAGCTCCTGCGTCCAGGCGGAGCGGTGCTGCCGGGACAGGTGGAAGTAGGTCTCGGCGATCGCGGCGGGCAGCAGCAGGCCGTCCTTCTCCAGCCCCCGCTCCTCCCGCAGCTTGCGGAACCCGTCCCTGCCCAGCATCCGGCCGAGGGTATCGGGGGCATCCACCATGCCGTCGACGATGACGTGGGCGACGTGAATGCCCTTCGGCCCGAACTCCGCATTGAGGCTCTGGCACAGCATGCGCCGCCCGGCCATGGCGGAAGCGTGGGAATGCTGGCCCTTGTTGCCGCGCATCGCCGCAGTCGCCGAGGTCACGAGGATCGTCCCCCGCCCCCGTTCCGCCATCAACGGGCAGACGCTGGATGCGGTGCGGAACAGGCCGAAGGTCGCAAGCCGCCAGCCCAGCTCGAACGCCTTGTAGCTGGTGTCCGCCAGCGCCCGGTCGCCGATTTGCGCGCCTAGGTTGTAGACCACCACCTCGATCGGCCCGATGTCCGCTTCGACCGCGGCGATGCGCTCCTCGATGGTATCGGGCGCCACGGCGTTCAGCAGGAAGCCCGAGGCCGCGCTGCCCTCCGCCACGATGGCGGCGACCGCGCGCTTCAGCCCTTGCTCGTCCGTCCGCCGGCAGAGGACGGCGTGGTAGCCCTCGCGGGCGAAGCGGCTTGCGACATGGCTGCCGATCCCGGCGCCGGCGCCGATGACGAGACACACACGCTGCATTGCTTCACCGCCTCCGTGAGGTTGATCGGCAGACGGGACGCCGCCGTTGCATTACAGTCTATACTCCGCCGGGCTAATCCACGCCCGCCCGCCACGCCCGCAGGTTGCCATGTCCGTCGTCCCCGTCACCCGCGGCCACCGCCACGTCGTCAGCGCAGGCCACGAGCTTGCGGCGCTGGCCGCGTTCGAGGCGCTGGAGAACGGCGGCAACGCGATCGATGCCGGCGTCGCCGCGATCCTCACCCTCGGCGTCGTCTACAGCGACCAGGTAAGCGTGGCCGGCGTCGCGCCGATGATCGTCCGCCTCGCGGAGACCGGCGAGGTGGTCACCATCGCGGGCGTCGGCGGCTGGCCGCGGGCGCTCGACCCGGAGGCATTCATCCAGCGCCACGGGGGCACCATCCCCCTCGGCGTGCGGCGCACCGTCGTGCCCGCCGCGCCTGACGCCTGCATCCAGGCGCTGGAGCGCTGGGGCACGATGTGCTTCCGCGACGTGGCGGCGCGCGCGGTGCGCTGCGCGGCCGAGGGCTTCCCGCGCCACCCGGTGATGCTCGACTACGTGAGCAAGTACGCCGACGACTTCCGCCAGTGGCCGGAGAACGTCGCGATCTGGATGCCTGGCGGCGCGGTGCCGGCGCCCGGTGAGCGGCTGGTGCAGGCCGATCTCGGCCGCACCCTCCAGTTCCTCTGCGACGAGGAGCGCGCGGCCGGCGGCGATCGCATGGCGGGCCTCGCCGCCGTGCGCCACGCGTTCTACCGGGGCGACATCGCCAGCGCGATCCTCGCGCACCAAAGAGAGAACGACGGGCTGCTCGCGGCGGAGGACCTGGAAGGCTTCAGTTGCCAGATCGTGCCCTCCGTCTCCCGCCGCTTCCGCTTCAATGGCGAAGCGGTCGAAGTCCACACCTGCGGCGCCTGGTGCCAGGGGCCGTTCCTGCTGGAAGCGCTCGCCATCGCCGAGGCGGCGGGCATCGCCGATCAGCAGCACGGTTCGGACGCCTACCTCCACACCATCGCCGAGACCCTCAAGCTCACCTTCGCCGACCGCGAAGGCTACCTCGGAGATCCCGACTTCGTGGACGTGCCCGTCGATGCGCTCATCGGCGACGCCTACGCGGCTGAGCGGAGCAAGGCCATCGACCCCCGCACGGCATTCCCCGGCATGCCGCGCCCCGGCCGGATTGCGGGCCACGAGCCATACGTTCCGCCGCGGGCGGGCGCGTGCTCCGCGCCGCTCAAGCCGCCGGCCGATACGTCCATCGTCTGCGTCATCGACGGGGACGGGAACGCGCTCTGCTCGACGCCGTCGGACACGAGCTGGGACACGCCGGTGGTGCCGGGCACCGGGCTCGCGGTGTCCTCGCGCGGCGCGCAGTCACGGGCGGTGCGGGGCCACCCCTCCTGCCTCGCGCCGGGCAAGCGCCCGCGCCTCACGCCCAACCCCTGCCTCGCCCTCTCTCCCGGCCGCTGGGTCATGCCCTTCGGCACCCCCGGCGGCGACACGCAGATCCAGGCGAACCTGCAGACGCTGCTCGGCCACCTGGCCTTCGGCCTCGGCCTGCAGGACGCGGTGGAGGCCCCGCGCCTCGTCACCCACAGCCACCCCGATTCCTTCGCGCCCAACGCGGCGCGGCCCGGCCTCGTCACCCTCGAAGGGCGCATCGACGACGCGGCCGGCGATGCGCTCGCCGCGCGCGGCCACCGGGTCGAGCGGCTGGATGACTGGTCGCACTGGACCGGCGGCGTCTGCGCCGTCCGCAAGGATTTCGGGACCGGCGCGATCGAAGGCGCCGCCGACCCCCGGCGCATGAGCCGCGCGCTGGGTTGGTAGTCTGGAGCGCGTCCGGCATGCACGGACGCGCGAAAGCGAAGACCGGCCAACTGCCGTGAGCGACAAAGAGTCAGAGAGTGCGCTCCGACTCCTTGATCGGGATGTCGTTGGCGGAGAGATCGAGCACGCTCTGCAAACCGTCGGCTGCGAACTCCCAGTGCTCGTTGCCGTGCGTCCGATACCACTGGCGCGTGTCGCGGTGGCGCCATTCGCTGACGAAGCGCGCCGAGATCCGGTTCGCCGTGTAGCTCCACAGCTCCTTCCTGAGCCTGTAGTGCTCCTGCATCGGCCAGCGCGCACGCAGGAACGGCGCGATGTTCTCCCGCCCTTCGACGAAGGCGTCGCGATAGCGCCAGCGCGTGTCCGCCGTGCAGGTCCCGGGAATCTCCTCCGCTATCCTGCGGTTCCAGGCGTCCTCGAAGGCTTGCACGATGGCGCGCGCCGCGCTCTCGTCGAAGGGCGGCGCGATGGGGCCGGCGCTCACGGCGATCCCTCCTTCGGCGCGCGCTATTCGGTCGGCAGCCGGAACCCCATGTCGCG
>CAZLKC010000035.1:0-3348 GCA_964560025.1 uncultured Dehalococcoidia bacterium | reverse complement strand
CCGCGCCGAGCCGCTCGACGCGCCACTCGACGCCGCCGCACGGGTGCGGCTTGCGAAGCGTGAGCCGCTCGCCGAGGTGGAACTCTACGGCCACGGCTTGCCCATCCGTTCCAGCTCCGCGTTGATGGCGGTGCGCAGGCGCTCAGCCTCGGCGCGGGCGGCCTCCGCGAAGTCCGCGCCCTTCGACGCGTAGATGACGCTGCGGGAGGCGGAGATGAGCACGCGGCGTCCGTTCGCGTCCGTGCCGTTGCGGACGGACGCTTCGAGGTCGCCGCCCTGCGCGCCGATGCCGGGGATGAGGATAGGCATCGAGCCCACGATGCTCCGCACCCGCGCGAGCTCGTCCGGCACGGTCGCGCCGACGACCAGCCCGACGTTGCCGTTGTCGTTCCACGTGACCGCCTGCCGTGCGACCTCCTCGTAGAGCGGGCCCTCCGTGCTGTTACTGCGCACCCGGAGGTCCTGGAACTCGGCGCTGCCGGGGTTGGAGGTGCGCACGAGCGCGAACACCCCCCTGTCCGCGTAGTCCAGGAACGGCTGCACCGCGTCACGCCCCTGGTACGGGTTCACGGTGAGCGCGTCGGCGCCCCACGTCTCGAAAGCGGCCTTCGCATAGGCCCTGGACGTGTTGTCCATGTCGCCGCGCTTGGCATCGAGCAGGACGGGCACGCCGTCCGGCACCGCATCGATGGTGGCCTGCAGCGCCTCGATGCCGGGGATGCCCTCGGCCTCGTAGAACGCCCACTGCGGCTTGTACGCGCAGACGAGATCGCTCGTGGCGGCGATGATGGCGCGGTTGAACTCGGCGATGTCGTCGATGGGCATCGCCGAGGGTGAAGGGTCGAGGCCGACGCACAGGAGGCTCCGGTTCCGTGCAGTAGCGGCGTCCAGTTGTTCGATGAAGGTGCTCATGGCTCCCAGTGTACCAATCGGGTGCGGCTGGTAGCATCGGGCGCATGGCACGACCTGCTCCCGCCGCGATGCGCCGCTCCCCGCGTATCGCGCGCCTGCTTACCACCATGTACGGCCGCCTGCTTGCACACCACGGCCCCCAAGGCTGGTGGCCGGGCGACGGCCCGTTCGAGACGATCGTCGGCGCGATCCTGACGCAGAACACGGCGTGGACGAACGCCGCCCGCGCCATCGACAACCTCAAGGCGGCAGGCGCGATGTCGCCCGCAGCGCTGCGCGCCATACCTGAAGAGGCGCTTGCAGAGCTCGTTCGTCCCAGCGGCTACTTCAACGCCAAGGCGCGCAAACTGAAGGCGATGGCCGATTTCCTGGAACGCTACAACGACAGCATCGAGCCATGGCGCACGATGCCGCCGAAGGCGCTGCGCGCCGAGTTGCTCGCGGTGCACGGCATCGGGCCGGAGACCGCGGACGACATCGTGCTCTACGTGGCGGGTCTGCCGTCATTCGTGATGGACGTCTACACCCAGCGGATCGTCGACCGGATGCTGCCGCGCCACGGTCTGCGGGGCTACGACGCGTACCAGGCGTTGTTCGAGCGTCACCTGCCGGACGACGCTGCGCTCTTCAACGAGTACCACGCGCTGCTGGACGCCCATGCCAAGGACGTGTGTACCAAGCGCGAGCCGCGATGCGCCTCCTGTGTCCTCTCCGACCTGTGCGTGACAGGGCGGCGCGCCGTGAAGTGAGCGGGTGTTCCACGTCCCGCAGGCGGGCCTGCCCTCCTCTGTACGAGTAGGAACGGACTCGTGACACGCGCCCCTTACGCAGGCCCTTGTCCGCGCGGTACGCTGGTGATGAGGCGGAGAACCCCGCCCGTGCCACGGCCTGGCCAAGGCGAAAAGCGACAGAATCCGACACTTTTCAGAAAACACCTTGCTGCCGCACTCCTGATGGCCTCCGCCGTAGGAGTGGACGGGCTGTCGCTTTCTGTCGGAATTGCGTCGCGCGATGCCGCTTGAGCGTCGAGCTGGTGTTGGGTTGTGTCGCGTAGAGCGGGAACGGCGTGGCTTGCCTACGTCTCGCGTTCGTTGGTGACGGCGGCGTCCCCGGTGCAATAGGGGATGAAGTTCTTCATGTGGCAGGTCGCGCCGGTCCTGGCGAGTTCGGCCTCAAAGAGGTCGTGTATCTCGCGGGCCTCGTCCTCATACTCGATCTGCCTGCCTCCGG
The DNA here is from genome assembly GCA_964560025.1 of uncultured Dehalococcoidia bacterium. GTDB lineage: Bacteria > Chloroflexota > Dehalococcoidia > Lucifugimonadales > Australimonadaceae > JAGWBE01. Next base: position 1,206 of record CAZLKC010000035.1, on the reverse strand, counting down.
ACTTCATGCTGACGTCCGCGCCGGGACGGGAGCCCCCGTAGGGCGGGACCATGCCGTGCTCGCCCTGCCTGAGGGCGAGGTAGCGCGCCCGCTTCGTGCCGGCGTTGAAGTGCTGGTGGAACGTCCGCTCGCTGGGGACGACGACCATGGAGCCCTTCTTCCAGTCTACTTTTCGCATGTCGGAGCGGTCGTCCTCGTTCCAGAGGAGCGAGAAGCCTGCGTCGCCGCTGAGGATGATGAGGTGCGCGCCGGGTCCGTGGTGGTGCGCTTTCTTGTAGGTGCCGACGGGGAACTCGGAGATGTGCGCGGTGAGGCTGTTCTTCGCCATCTCCAGCTGGGCGTTGATACCGCCCGCGCCGCGCAGCGGCATGCCGTAGAGCGGCATGTTGTCGGCGTTCGGAATGAAGTTGGATTCCCAGATACGGCCGTTGTAGAGCCTGCCGCTGCCGTTGTAGGACTCGTCCGCGTAGCGGTTGGAGAAGACGTAGGGGAGGTTGAAGATAAAGTGGTTGTCGCGGTAGAGACGCATGATAGGCGGGGCGCTGGTGACAGCGATGTAGCGGGCGGGCTCCGTGCCGGAGCCGTTGAAGAGTTGGTACCAGGCGTTGAGCGGGATGGCGAAGACGCTGCCCGCCTTCCACTCGAACGTCTGCTTGCGGCTCTCGTCCACCCAGATGCTCGTCGCGCCCCTGCCGGAGAGGACGTACATCTGCGTCTCGTACATGTGGTGGACGGGCTCCGACTTGCCGCCGGGCGCGATCTCGACGACGTGGGCATCGTTCGGGAGCACGCGGTTGGGGATGTTGATGATCGCGCCGCTGCCGCCCTTCGGCTCCCACGGTGAGAGTTCGAGCGCGTTCAGGTCCTCGAAAGCGTATTCGACGATGAGTGGGACCCCCTGCTCACGCACCCACGCCATGTATGGGTCATCGACCTCGAAGTCGCCGAGCGGCTCGGCGGGCTCCTCCGCCCGCAGCATCCTGCCGTCCTGCGTGTTGGCGCTGGTGGTCATGGCGTTCCTCCTTCCGTTCTGATAGCGAAAGGGCGGGAGCACCAGCCCCCGCCCTTCGCCTGTCTACGCATTGCCTGTGAGCGCCGCCTCTTACGTGTCGCGCTCGCTGGTGACGCCCGCGACGCCGGTGCAGTAGGGAATGAACGCCTTCATGTTGCACTGGGCGCCGGACTTGGCGAGCTCCGCCTCGAAGA
>CAZLKC010000034.1:0-3351 GCA_964560025.1 uncultured Dehalococcoidia bacterium | reverse complement strand
CGCCCATCGCCACGTTGATCAGCTGCATGCCCCGGCAAATCCCCAGCGTGGGCATGTTCTCCTCTATCGCGTAGCGGAACAACGCCATCTCCATCTCGTCGCGCTCCGGCTCGATGCCCATCGACCCGTCGAGCGCTTCGCCGTAGAGGGCCGGGTCGACGTCGCCGCCGCCGGTCAGCAGCAGGCCGGAGACGCCGTCCATCGCCTCCTCGATCGAGGTGAAGCGCTCCGGCGTCAGCACCCGGGCCTGCGCCCCGCGCGACTCGAGCGACGCAACGTACCTGCCTGCGCTGCTGCCGTTGGACGTCGTTACGCCGATGAGCGCCACGCGTCAGCCTCCGAGCGCCGCGCTCAGCGCGGAAGCGTCGACGCACTCCCGCGCCATCGCTCCGGCGCGCTCCGCCTTCGCCGCGTGATGAACGCTCACCGCGCCGCTCAGCGACTCCAGCGCCGCCGCCGTGTCGTGCGTGTTCGAGCCCACCGCGATGAGCGGCACGTCCAGGTCGTCCGCGCGCTGGTACACGTACTGCGACGGCGTCTCGCACCCCGTCAGGAAGAGCGCGTTCAGCGGGAAGTTCAGCGCGCTCATCTGGATGTCTATACGTCCCCCGCGCACGACGACCGCCTGGTTCGGCAGCCGCCCGAAGTAGTTGCCCCCCCACTCCGTGATGAGCCCGCCGATGAGGAAGTGCTCGATCAGTTCGCCCCCGCCGTCCTCGCCCGCGAAGTACGTGCCGCCCAGGTGCTCGGCCGCCTGCTGCACCGTCGGCGCAAGCAGCAGCCGCTCCTCCGGCAGCACGCCGAGCACCGGCATCCCCGCGTCCTCCAGCTCGACCGCCAACCGCGCCGAGGCGTCGTGCTCCGCGTAGCGCGTGCGCCTGTTCACGACGCACCCTGCGAGCGACTCGCCGAACGCGCCGCGCCACGTTCCGGCCGCCGCCGCGCCGAGCGTACGCTCGTACTCCAGCACCGCGACCACCGCCGCGCCCGTGCCCCGCGCCAGCTCAGCCCCTGCTCCTTCGCCGAGACTGGGCGCCTCCGCCACGACCACGTCGGCGCTCGAAGCGGCGCTCTGCACGATCTTGACCGCCTCCGCCACCTGTGCCGCCGATGCCGAACCCTCGACCGCGACCGTCTCCGCCGAGCCGCCCAGCGACGCCAGGAACGCCGGGTCCGCGTCGCCCGCCGCCGACAGCGGCTTCACGAGCGTCACTCGCTTCCCCTGCGACCGCAGCAGCGCCGCGAGCCCGCAGGCGACCGTCGTTGCGCCCGCCCCCGGCCGCGCCCCTGCTATCTGCACCACGCTCATCCTGGCTTCAGCCCTCCTTACGGATCGCCGCGAGTATACCAGCGCCCAACTCGCCGGGCGTGCGAACACCGCCTACGCGACCAAGGCGCCCAATCGATGGTGAAATCTGCACTCCTTGGTCTGGGATTACGAGTGGAACAGGGCACCGTTCTGAGCCTCTTGGTCTCCTTGGTCGGAGGCGTTTCCGAGGCCACGGCCCTGCTTCCCGCGACCAAGGGGCCAAGGGGTGCAATGGTCTTAAAGTTCTCAGGCATGGCGGGGTGTCTCATTCTGTTGCACAGCGGTGCTTTCAGGGAGGGACCAGAGCCAAGCGCCCTCGCCTTTCGATCCACCGGATCCACTGGTGCGGGTGGCCTTTGTCCGGCAGAGGGCACGGGCACGCTTGAGGGTCCCCCTCGAGATGCCCAACATGGCGGCTTCGCGCTCAACCTCGGCGGCGGGGCGAGGGCAGTCAGCCAAGGCTTGCATGAGGAACGTCTGTGCAGCGCGTACCTTCGCGCCGTCGTTGTGGCGAGGTTCTGCGAGAGCCTTCACGTGGGCGGGGAAGACGGGTTTGCGCCAGGCGACGGTGAAGGCGTCGGGCGGGCTGCTCTGGGTTCCCGCTTTCGCGGGAATGACGGGTGAAGGGGGAAGGACGAAGGGGATGGCGGGGGTCTCGTCGCTCATGGCAGGACGGAGCGGGACAAGGAAGCGCCTCTCGCCGGGTCCCACGACGGCGGTGGTGAAGACGACGGACGCCTGGGGGAGGCGGCGTTGCATGGCTGTGACGGCGCGGGGGTAGTTCGGCGCGGGGTTGTGGGTGAGGGCTATCACGGCTGCGCCGGAACGGGCAGCGAGGGCCTTGAGCATGCCGAGAACCGTCGTCACGTGGGCGCGGTGCATCGAGGCGAGGTCTTCCACCTGGTCGACGACGAGGAGGGCGGCGCTGCCTGCGTCGACGAAGTTGGCGAGCCGTTTCATGACGTGGTTGAGGCCCGGCCAAGGCGCGATGGTATCCGAGGCGTTCGGCGCCGGCTCCGGCCATCGCGGAGCGGGGAGCCTGATGCCATACGGCCTTCGGCGGGGAGCGTCCTCGTCGTCGAAGTCATCGTCATCATCGAAATCGTCATCGTCCTCGTAGTCCGGTCCGTCCTCCGGGGGCGGGTCGTCCGGGTGGTAGTCGATAGGGTGCTTAGGCGAGAGGAGGTCTGCGAGGTAGATGCGTTCCAGGTCCGCGCCGAAGAGGCGGAGGGTGGGGAGGACGTCGGCTTTCGGGTTGCCGTTCAGGAGGGCGAGAACTACGGGGGCGCAGGGAAAGGCGGCGTCCGGCTGATCGGGCGCGGCTGCGCCGCGTGAGACGCGGGCGGCGATGTCCAAGGCGATGGAGGTCTTGCCGGATGAGGGATAGCCGGCGATGAGGGTGAGCTTGCCGAGAGGGATGCGGTTGGGCCATAGCCAGTCCGGAGGCTGCTGGATGAAGAAGTTGAAGGGCTGGAGTCCTGCCGCCTGAGCGCCGCTGGAGGTGTAGAACTCCGATGCCGGCGCGAGGCCGCGTTTGGCGAGGGCGTCCATGACGCGGTTGAGTGGGCAGATGAGGCATCGGAAGGAGAATCCGCCTTCCAGGTCGTAGAGGATGGTGAGGGTCGGGGCCTCGGCGTGGCTGTGGGAGGGGCAGTGGAGCATGGGCCCGTCTGCGCAGTTGCAGCCGGGTACGCTGCACCGGAGGGCGCGGGTGAGGCGGTCGGCGTATGCCCTGTCCTTCTGCGAGAGGGCGTCGGGCGATATGTAGTTGTCAGGCGCGGGTGCGGGTCGAATAGCCATGCACCCATCGTAGGGAGGGGTGTGGCGACCGCGCAACGGGCGCGTGTCACACAAACGACCCTCACCCGGCTTTGCCTACACCGGACACCCTCACCCGCCGCGGCAAGCGCGTCGACCTCTCCCCGAGGGAGAGGTGGGCCAGGCAGGGCACCCACGAGGGGAGCCCCTGCACGAGGCCCCAGCGCCATGCAACCAGTCCGATGCGGTCCGCGCGGCATGACAGACCCCCACACCCCACCGCG
>CAZLKC010000033.1:0-3928 GCA_964560025.1 uncultured Dehalococcoidia bacterium | reverse complement strand
CCCCCCCCCCCCCCCCCCCCCCCCCCCCCCCCCCCCCCCCCCCCCCCCGCCCGCCGGCCCCCCCCCCCCCCGGGGGGCGGGCGGCATCCTTCGAGTTCCTTCAGGGTGAACGGGAAGAGGGGGCTGGGGCGAACGGGGACGGGGCTAGGGCACGTGGACGGTAGTGGTGGTGGTGGTGGTGGGGAGGGAGGCGCGCCAGGCCGCTTCTAGTTGGTCGAGGTTGAGGTTGTAGACGCGGCGGATGGCGTCCTCGTAGGCGGCGCCCTCGGCGAAGACGGCGAGGAGGTCGCGCATCTTGTCCCAGCCGTAGGTGTCGAGGAGGTAGGCGACGATGCTGCGGCTCTGGGCGTAGGAGAGGATGGCGCCGGTGTGTCCGGCGGGGAAGGAACTGTTGAGGCTGCGCAGGCTGATGAGTTCGTCTTGGGCGACGGCTTCATCAAGGGCGCGGCGCTGCCCGGCGGGCACGGCGCCCTCGGCGTAGACGGCGAGGCCTTCGTCGAGCCATCTGGGAAGGTCGCCGAAGCAGTTGAAGGTAACCTCGGCGACGAGGAGGTGGGCGAGTTCGTGGGTTACGCCGGGGAGGTGGCGGTCGAAGGAGGCGGGGTCTACGGTGATGAGGAGGACGTTGTCGGCGCCGAAGGCGAGGCCGCCGGCCCACTCCTGAGCGAAGAGGATTGCGCCTCGCACGTCGGCGGCGCTCTCGTAGACGAACGCCTTGATGGGCTTGACCAGTTCGCGGCCGAGTTGGAGGTTGCCGAGATTGGCGTTGACAGCGGCGGCGAGCCTGCGCCCGAAGTCGTCGTCGCCTGCGTACCAGTAGTAGGTGACGTTGCCTGCGGCGTGGCTCTGCCATTCGAAGCGGTCGTCCTCGTACGCCAATTCGCTGCGTTCAGAGCGGTGCTCGCGGCCTTGGGCGTCGACGGTGCGCCAGCGCCACCAGACGGTGGAGCCGGGCGGGATGGAACCGGTGCGGCGCATATCCCACGTCCAGTCCGCCTCGACGCTGCGGCCCGGCTCGACGTGGACGCGGGCGGAGGTGTAGGAGGCGGAGGCGCAGGAGAAGACGGTCTCGCGTCCGAACTCGAGGTCGAGCGTCTCGATGGGCGTGCCGGAGTCGAGGGCGGCGCTGAAGGCGATGGAGTCGGGGAGGCTGGGGACGGCCTCGTTGCGGGTGAAGACGGGCGCGGACGGGGGAGCGGGCGTTGAGGGCGCCGCCGTGGGCGTGGGGGTTGGGAGAGCGGGGAGGAGGGGCGCGGGCGCGGGCGCGGTGGTGGGGGTTGGCGTCGCGGCGGGCTGGGCGCAGGCGGTCAGCGCCGCGAGCGATAGGGCGGCCAGGGCGGCGGCGATCGCGCGCTTGGCGCTCATTCGTCCGCCTCTCGGTCGATGGAGATGTTGTGGAGTTGGGCTACGCCGATGGGGGTGAGTTGGTAGCCCTTGACGTAGGGCTGCACGAGGACGAAGTCGCGCGAATGCCAGAGGGGGACGGCGACCCAGTCGTCGAGGATGAGGCGCTCGGCTTGTTGGTAGAGATCGAATCGGCGGGCTTGGTCGGAGTGGACGGCGGCGGCGTCCAGCAGGGCGTCCAGCTCGGGGTTGGCGTAGGCGAAGCTGTTCTGCGGGCTGCCGCTGCGGAAGAGGATGTCGAGGAAGTTCTGGGGGTCGGGGTAGTCGGCGCACCAGCCGGCGCGGAAGACGCCGAGTTCTTGGTTGTCGAGGCGTTCGAGCCGGTCGCCGAATTCGAAGATGGAGACGGCCTCCACTTCAAGGCCGAGGTGGTGCTCCCACGCCCAATGCATGGCGCCGCTGGAGGCGTAGGAGGTGATGACGGGCAGGTTCTCGGCGCCGCCGTAGCGCGATTCGGCGAGGAGGCGGCGCGCGGCGTCGGGGTCGAAGGCATAGGGTTCGAGCGCGGTGTTGCGGCCGGGCATGCCGGGGGGCAGGATGCCCGCCGCGCGCTCGTCGAGGCCGAAGTGGGAGACGGCGATCTCCTTGTCCAAATCAAGGGCGAGGGCGAGCGCCTGGCGCACCTTGGGGTCGTCGAACGGGGGGATGTTCACGTTGAAGCCGAGGTAGGAGGTGCACATCCGGGCGCCTTCGCGCAGGTGCAGGTTGAGGGCGTTGGCAGGGTCTCGGGCGCGGTCGATGTCGAAGCGGCCTACGCCGGTCAGGTCGATCTCGCCGCGCTCGTACATCTGCATGGGGTATCCGGCGAAGATGCGGTAGACGGAGTGGGCGAGGGCGGGCTTGCCGCCGTGCCAGTCGTCGTTGCGCTCGAGGACGAGCAGTTCGTTCTTGACCCACTGCTTGAGTTTGAAGGCGCCTGTGCCGTTGGGCGCGTCCGTCCATGTTTCGCCGCCGCGCTCGACGTTGGCGCGGTCGACGACGAATGCGGTGGAGTAGGCGAGTTTGTAGAGGAAGTAGGAGCGGGGCGCGTCGATGGTCACGCGCAGCGTGCGGGAATCGAGCGCCTCTATGCCATCGGCGCTGTCCGCGTCACCCGCGAGCACGTCCGCGGCGCCGACGATGTCGCCGAGGTAGGTCTTTGCGGTGGGCGAGGCGGTTTCGGGGCGAAGGGCGCGTTCCCAGGAGTACTTGAAGTCGGCGGCGGCAACGGCGCGCCCGTCGTGGAAGCGGGCGTCGGGATGGATGGAGAAGGTATAGGTGAGGCCGTCGCCGGAGACTTCCCAACTTTCGGCTAGGTCGGGGACGACGTCGAGATCGGCGTTGAGACGCACGAGGCCGCTGAAGATGGCGCCGGCGATGTCGGCGGAACTGTCTTGGATCAGGGCGGGGTCGATGGTTACGATCTCGCCCCAGTACTGGAAGAGGGAGTCGGAGCGTGCAGCGCCGAAGGGCATCGGCTCGAAGAGGCGCAAGGACGCGGCGAAGGCGAGAGCGGCATCCTCCGCGCCCGCCCAGCGGCTCGCAAGCACGGTTGTGCGCACGAGGAAGACCTGGGAGCCGCGCACCGCCGACGTCCACAACTCGTGGAGCTGCCTGCCCTCCGCGTCTTCGCGGGCGATGAGGGCTTGGTAGGCCGACTCGGCGCCGTCCACGGCATAGGAGCGAGACTCGATCATCTCGCCGTAGCCGGCGGTCTGCACGCCTAGCCACGTCTGCGCGGATTCGTTGCCGCCGCGCGTCAATGCCCACACGTCCGAGCCGGCTTGGCCACCGGGGACGGCGCCGCGAATCCGCAGGAGGGGGCGCGAATTCTCTTGCTCTTCGCCCGTCCAGCCGTCGGGGAGGACGACGGAGAGGCCGACGGTCTCGTTGTGATAGAGGCCGGTGACGGCGGCGGCTTGGGGAGTGACGCTCGCAGGCGCTAGCGAGAGGCAAAGCAGGGCTGCGATGAGCAGGGCGGGGGCGGTGCGGAGGGGGAGAGCGTTCACCATGTAGGCTGAGGAAGGCGGGGGCGTGCGTTCCAGTATAGGAGCGCCCTTCACATTTCTTCAAGGCGAGCGGGGGAAGCCGCCCGGCCTTGCCCCGTATGCGTCGGGACGGGTTTTGGGGATGCGGGGCGCCTCGCGTCGAGGTTCCCGCCTTCGCGGGAGCGACGGGAAGGGAGGGGGCGCCCTTCGAGTTCCCTCAGGGCGAGCGGGGGTGGGGCGTGCGTGCTAGGGTTGGGGCAATCTTTGCGGTCGGGATCCAGGGAGGGAATCGTATGGCAGAGCAAGAGGCGGCGCCGTCCATCACCATCGCGCCCAACGGGCCTTACATCGTGCAGGGGGGCGTTCCGGTTTCGCGACGGGGCGGCGAGGCGCTTCAGGGCGACCAGACGCGCTACGCGCTGTGCCGCTGCGGGGGTTCGGAGACGAAGCCGTTCTGCGACGGGACGCACGCGTCGAACGGGTTCAGCGACGGATAGGGGCAGGGACCCAGCCCTTCCCCCCTGTGCGTCGGGACGGGTTTGGGGGATGCGGGGCGC
>CAZLKC010000032.1:0-4937 GCA_964560025.1 uncultured Dehalococcoidia bacterium | reverse complement strand
CGTCCGCCGCCGCCGCGAAGTCGGGCGGCACCTCGCGCAGCGAGAGCGCGTCGCGGGGGTCGCGCCCCGCCATCACGCCCAGCAGCAGCGCGGCGTCGCGCACGTCGTTCGTCATCGGCCCGCCCTGCGACAGGCGCCGCCAGCCGCCGGGGCGCCGGTAGTCCGCCGCCACGCGCCCCATCGTCGGCTTGATCCCGTACACGCCGCAGAAGGACGCGGGAACGCGGATAGACCCGCCCGCGTCGCTCCCCGTCGCCAAGGGAACGAGGCGCGCCGCTAGCGCCGAGCCGGAGCCGCCGGACGACCCGCCCGGCGTGCGCGCAACGTCCCACGGGTTGCGGCAAGGCTCTCCCAGCCGGTTCTCCGTAACCAGGCGGTGGCCGAACTCCGGCGTGTTCGTCTTGCCGACGATGACCGCCCCCGCGGCGCGGACGCGCTCGACCGACGGCTCGTCCGCGTCCGGCACGCGGTCTTTGTACAGCAGCGAGCCGTAGGTGGTGCGGATGCCCTTGGTGGCGCTGAGGTCTTTGATGGCGATGGGCACGCCGTGCAGCGGCCCGAACGGCTCGCCCGCCGCCAGCGCCGCGTCCGCCTCCCGCGCCGCCGCCAGCGCCTGCTCCGGCGCCACCGTCAGGAACGCGTTCAACGCCGGGTTGTGCCGCTCGATGCGCCCGAGCGCGTGCTCCGTCAACTCGACCGACGACACCTCGCGGGCGCGGAGCAGTTCGGCGAGCCGCCGCGCTGGCAATGTCTCCCAGTCCATCCCCGTCCTAGCCGCCGTGCGAGAGCGCGAACCGCGCCGGGTCGAAAGCATCGATGGCGATGGCGGAGCGCCCGGTTACGAGCAGGTCGGCCATCGCCTTGCCGCTGGCGAGGCAGAGCAGTATCCCCTTGCGCCCGTGCCCCGTCGCCACGTAGAGGCCGTCCCGCCCGGGGACGGCGCCCATCAGCGGAAGTCCGTCGTCCGACACCGGACGCAGGCAGGCGGTGGCGGTCAGCACCGGCAGCCGCGCCGCCTCCGGCGCGAACCGCGCCACCGCGCTCAAGATCGACTCCCGCCCCTCCGCCGTCGTCTCCGCCTCGAACCCCGCCTCCTCTTCCGTCGTCCCCGCGTACACCGCGCCCGCCGCCTTGGGCAGCGCGTAGCCCGTGCTGTGGAAGACGCCGTAGCGCTGCGGCTGCGCCGGCGGCTGCAAGCGCAGTATCTGACCGCGCACCGGGCGCACCGGCGCGCGCACGCCGATCGACGCGCCCAGGCGCGCGCTCCACGGCCCCGCCGCGAGCACCACGCGGTCGCCGTCGTAGCGCGCGCTCCGCCCAACGACGCGGGGCGCGCGCCCGTCCTCTGTCTCCAATCCGAGCACTTCGTCTATCACGATCTCGGCGCCGCGCCGGACGGCGGCTTGCGCCAGCGCGTGCGCGAACGGCTCCGACTCCAACTGCGCCTCGCCCGTCAGGATCGCGCCGTACACGTCCTTGGTCATCCACGTGTCCAGCGCCTCCAACGCCGGCGGCTCCAGCCACTCCGCCTCCAGCCCCAGCCCGCGCTGAATCGCCAACTGCCCCTGCGCCTCCTCCGCCTCCTGCCGCGTGAGCGATGGCCTGAGGATGAGCGTGTCCGCGAGGCCGTAGTCAACGCCCGACTCCTCGCGCAGCGCCGCGCCGAACTCCCGATGCAGCCGCGCCCCCTCCACGCACAGCGCCGTGAAGGGGTCGCCCGGCGTTATCGTCGCGTCGAGTTGCGAGCGCCCCACCACACTCAGCTCCCCCGCCGCGCCGCCCGACGCATGCCGCCCCACGCCGTCGCGCTCGACCACCAGGGCGCGCACGCCGTGCTCCGCCGCAAGGAAGTAGGCGACGGCGCAGCCGATGACGCCGCCCCCGACGATGAGAACCTCCGCCCCCGCGCGCCCGCTCACGTCCGCAGCAGCTCCCCCTGGTAGCGGCCTGCGTAGGGCGCCGTCGTGGGCGCGTCGAGCGTCAGGAACACCAACTGCAAGATGCGCGCGCCCCTCGCCACGCTGAACCCCGCCGGGTTGTACACCACCAGCAGCGCCTGCGACCGCCCCCGATAGCCCGCGTCCCACACCGCGTTGTGCACCGCCACCCCCGAGCGCAGCAGGCTCGAACGCGGCTTCCCGAACGCCATCACGTTGGCGGGCAGCCGCACCTCCTCCGCCAGCCGCACCAGGTAGGCGCCCTGCTCCAACCGCAGCCACCCCTCCGCGTCGAACGCCAACTCCCGCGTCTCCGGCAGCACGCGCTCCGCGTTCGCCGTCCCGATCCGCCCCGCCCCCGTGAACGCCGCGACCGACTCCAGCGTCATGTCCAGGCCGTTGGCCTGCACCTGCGCGGACGCGTCGGCCAAGCCCGACGCCAACGGCTCGGCGCCGCCGAGCAACTCCCGTATCTGTTGGTGAGCGAGGACTCCCATAGCGCGCCGCGCCCAAGGGTAAAGCAACCCCGCCCCCAACGCTACCCGCCCCTCCCTTCCGTTCGCCCTGCCCCCTCCGCTCGCCCTGCCCTCTCCGTTCGCCCTGAGGGAACTCGAAGGGCGCCCCGGCTCAGATTCCCCCCGATAAATTGAGAAACCGCCGATTTTCCTCTTGATACTTGCCGACGGCGACTTGCTAGCATCGCCGACGGCGCTATTCACACCATGTCCGAGGAGGGGAGTTCGGAATGATTGGCTACTGCATGAAGTGTCGGAGCGAGCAACAGATGACGGCCACGCGGGCGGTGACGATGCGGAACGGCCGCCCCGCGACCGAAGGCAAGTGTCCCCGATGCCAAACGCGGATGTACCGGCTGGGCAAGATCTAGCCGCCTCACGAGGCCGCCGGCCGAGCGTGGGGGCGCGCCGAGCCGCGTCCCCACGCTTTGGTTGCCCTCAACCCGCTGTGCCGGCGGATGACCACCGCGCCGCCGCCGTAGATAATGGCGCCGCCGCTATTCCCGTCCGCTAAGCGAGGCGCCGTTGGAAATCACGCTGCAAGGCATCCAGCTCGGGGGCCTCGAGGTCCGCTTCTACTCGCTCGCCATCCTCGCGGGCCTCTTCGCCGGGATTGCCCTCGCCCACCGCGAGGCGCGCCGCCTGGGCGAGAACCCCGACCACGTGCTGAACATCGCCGCCTTCGGCGCCTTCTTCGGCATCGTCGGCGCACGCCTCTACCACGTCTTCGACCAGCAGGAGTGGCCGCGCTACCGCGACGATCCCGCCGCCATCTTCGCGATTTGGAACGGCGGCATTGGCATATTCGGCGCCATCGTCGGCGCCGTCGCCGCCCTCCTCCTCTATATGTACTTCACCGCGCGCCTGCGGCCCGTCGGCGCCGCCGCCGTAACCCTCCCCGTCGTCGAGCGGCGCAGGCCGCCCCTCAACGCGCTGCGCTGGCTCGACATCGGCGCCCCCGCCTTCCTCCTAGGCCAGGCCATCGGGCGCTGGGGCAACTTCTTCAACCAAGAACTCTTCGGCAAGCCCACCGGCCTCCCGTGGGGCATCTCCATACCCTTCGAGCAAGTGAGCGCCGAGGCGCCCGACTACGTCGCCGCCTACCTCGAGGGCGCGACCCGCTTCCATCCCCTCTTCCTCTACGAATCGCTGCTGAACCTGCTCGGCGTCGCCGTGCTGCTGTTTGTCGCGCGCCGCTTCTCCCGCCGCTTGCGCCGCGGCGACGTGCTTCTCCTCTATCTGATGTGGTATCCCGCCGTCCGCTTCTCCCTCGAATTCCTCCGCACCAACCCCTGGGAGCAAGGCGGCGTCCCGATGGCGCAGATCATCTCCGTGCTCCTCTTCGCCGGCGCGCTCGCCGTGCTCCTGTGGCGCCACCGCCGCCCCGCCCCTCCGGAAGAGGCAGCCGCCAACGCCCCAACCGAGCCCCGCTCCCGAGCCGCCCAACGCCGCCAGCGACGCCGCGACGCCTGACCGCCTCGCTTTCTCCGTCGTTCTCACATCCCCTTCCGTCGCTCCCACGCTTTCTCCGTCGTTCTCGCGGAGGCGAGAACCTCGACGTGACCAAGCCCCGATACGCGAAGAGGCGCCCGACGCACACGGCGGGAGGGGGCGCTCGGGGCCTGCGAAATCCCCGCCTCCTGCGTGAATTTCGCGGAAAAGTGCACCAATGTGTAACACCGCGTCACATTTACGGGGGGAGCGTCTGCGGCGGCGTGCGCTAGGAGGGCAGACCGCACGGCGTATCCGTTACATCGGCGAGCGTCGGCGTTACACTTGGTGGCGCCGGGCTTGGCCGCCGCCGCCGACTGACGGAGAAGGCCGGAGAGGAGCGGCAGGATAGGCGCCAACGTGTCCATAGGGAGAGGATTTCACGAAGGGCGAGGTTTGCGCAACGGACGGATGTCATAGAGGCGACGGCGCGGGTTTTGAGGGGTGCGGGGCGCCCTCCCCTTCGTTCGCCCTTCGAGTTCCCTCAGGGCGAACGGCGGAGACGCCCCCTTACCCAAACCGCTCCGTCAGCCACCCCACCGCGAACTCCACCAGCGCCTGCGCCGGCAGCAGATGCGACCGCGCCCCGCCCACCCGCCCCGCCCTCCCCACCCCTGCCTCCAGCGCCGCCGCCGCGATCACGTCGAACGCGTCCGCGCCCTCCGGCACGACCCGCGCATAGTCGAACGCCCCGCTCGCACTGTCGATGTCGCAGTACTTGCGCCACACGCGCTCGCCGTCCACCAGCACGGGCATCTCGTAGGAGATGACGATCTTGTGCGGCAGCGGCGCGATGCTCTCCGCGTGGTGCAGCATCGTGATGGTGTTGAGCGGCGCGCCCAGCAGCAGCGCCTTGCCGCCCGCCTCCTTGAGCCGCTCGTAGGGCGTGCCTGCGCCGAACGCGAAGTCCGCCGGGTGCGGCGCAACGAGCCACGCCGCCCGCGCGCCGACGGCGGCCAAGCCCGCCTCGGGGTGGTCGCCGCGCGACGCGCCC
>CAZLKC010000031.1:0-8768 GCA_964560025.1 uncultured Dehalococcoidia bacterium | reverse complement strand
CGTTCCTCACCATCGCCCACGCCAGTGGCTCGGCAGTGCCCGCGCTGCTGGCCGTCGCGGAGGAGACGGGCGCGTCGGGGCGGGACGTGCTGGAGGCGTTCGTCTACGCGCACGAGGGGATGGCGCGCCTGTCGCTGGCCATTATGCCGACGCACTATCTGCTGGGCTGGCACACCACCGGCACGCTGTCCACGCTGTCGGCGGCGTTGGCGGCGGCCAAGGTGATGGGCTTCGACGCAGACCAAACGGCGCAGACGCTTGGCGTAGCCTCGTCGATGGCGGGCGGGATGCGCGCCAACTTCGGCACGTTCACGAAGGCGCTGCACACGGGGATGGCCGCCTTTCACGGCGTGCTCAGCGCGGGGCTGGTGCGCGACGGCTTCACGGGTAACCCGGACATCCTCGAGCACCGCTACGGCTTCTGGCCGCTGATGGCGGGCGCGGACAACGTGCGCCCCGAGCTGACTGAGGCCGCCGCGCGCGACAGGTCCCGCTTCTACCTGGACGACCCGAGCGTGGGCATCAAGTTGCATCCGTGCAACAGCGCGGTGCTTGCGGGCATCGGGACGGCGCTGCGGCTGACCATCGAGCACGACGTGCAGCCGGAGGCGGTGGAGCGCGTGGACTACGGCTACATGCACGTGGCGCGGGGCATCGTGCCATTCGACGATCCGCGCATCAGCCCGGAGGCGCAGTTCAGCATGACGCACGCCTTTGCCGCCTCCGACCTGCGCCGCCGCGCGGGCATCCCCGAGTTTTCGGAGGAGGGCGTGCACGATCCGGCCATCGCGGCGATGCGCAAGAAAGTGCATCCCTACGAGCATCCCGACCTGCGCTCGCTGACCGATCCGCATGACGTGCCCGCCTGCGAGGTGACTATCCACTTCGCCAACGGCGCGAAGGTGTCCGGCAGCCTGCGCCGCCCGAAGGCGTATCCCGGCGGCGAGCCGGTGACCAAGGCGGAGGTGCTGGCCAAGTTCACGGAGAACGTGGACCTGGTGCTGCCAGGCCGCGCCGAGCAGGCCGTCGCGCTGGTCGACGCGCTGGAGGCGCAGCCGGGCGTGGGGGAACTGGTGGAGGGGTTGTCTCGCTAACCGCCCCGGCCTCGCCCGAGGCCTGGGGCGCCGGGCATAAGGCCGCCGCCTAGGCCGAAGCCGTCCAGGTCGCCGATCATTATCAGCGCTGCTTCGAGTTGGCCGTCGGCGTTGGGCTGCGCGCCGACGCGGACTTCGACGCCGGGCGCTATGTGCTCGCTTGCTTCGTCCACGGTCAGTTGGGCGGACACGGTTACGTCGTCTGCGTAGCGCACCTCCAGCGTGTCCTGCTCCCGCTTCAGGACGATGACGCCTCCGTCGACGCTTTCTATCTCGCCTTCGAGGAAGGAGAGGTTGTCGAAGGCGCTTCCGGGGGGAGGAGGGCTGCCGCCGAAGTCGCCGATGACGATCATCATCGCGTCTTGCACGCGTTCGTTATCGAACGTGGCGACGATGAAGGCCTTTGCGCCCGCTGTCAGCAGGTCTCCCGATTCGGCGGCGGGGCGCTGTAAGGAGACGATGGTCTCCTCGGTCACTACGAGGGTCGCGCTGCCCGCCTCAGTGCTGATGACGAGGGCGGGAGGATCGAAGTCGACGACCGTCCCGTCCAACAGGCCGCCGCCTAGCCCGCCTAATCCGCCTGGCGGGGTTTGGGGGCGGTCGGGCTGCTGGGCGCCGTCGTCATTGCCGTTGCCGTCGTCGTCCGGCTCGGACGGGGCAGTGGAAGTGTCGGGGCCCACGACGCCGCCTCCTGCCCCGGGCGGCCAACTGCCGCTCGGGGCGAATCCTGAGGGCAATTGGAAGGTGAACTCGTTGTTCGCGGCGGCGGGTTCAGGCTCAGCGTCGTCGAGGGCGTAGTTGAGTCCGGCGCCGATAGCGGCGCCTGCGGCGGCGAGGACGATCAGCAGGAGGATGAAGGACTTGGCGCGCATAGGTTGACCTCCGCGCTATTCGTAGCGCAGCGCCTCGATGGGGCGGAGGCTAGCCGCCCGCATCGCGGGATAGATGCCGAAGAAGAGGCCGATGGCCGCCGAGACGACCAGGGCGAGGATGGCGATGTCGCCGCTGAAGACGGTGACGAAGGGCTCGCCGCCGAGGTTGCGTCCATCAATCGCCCAGCCGACGGCGAAGCCCGCGAGCACGCCCAAGCCGCCGCCCGCCAGGCTGAGCAGCGTCGCCTCGGTGAGGAAGTGGAAGAGGATGTCGCGCCGCTTGGCGCCGACGGCCTTGCGGATGCCAATCTCGCGCGTGCGCTCCGTAACCGACACGAGCATGATGTTCATCACGCCGATGCCGCCGACGATGAGGGAGATGCTTGCGATGGCGGCCAGGAAGATGGTGAAGGTCTCGGTGGTCTCCGCCAGCGTTTCGATGGTCTCTTGCTGGTTGGTGATGGTGAAGTCGTCGTAGTCGGTGATGCGGTGGCGCAGGCGGAGCACCGTCGCCACCTCACGCTCCGCCGCGTCGAGCACGTCCGCCGAGTGCGCCTGGACGTTGATGGTGCTGATGGCGATTTCGCCCTGGGCGGCGCCCCCGCCGGAAAGGCGGTAGTAGGCGGTGGTGATAGGGATGAATGTTTGGAGGTCGGCGGCGCCGAACCCGCCGCCGCCCTGCTCGGCCAGCACGCCGACGATGGTGAATCGGCGGCCGTTAAGGCGCACGGTCGTGCCGACGGGGTCGCGTGCGCCGTAGAGGTCGGCGGCCACCTGCGAGCCGAGCACCACCACCTCGGAGCGGTTCAGCACGTGGGCGGGGGAGATGAACTGCCCCGTTCCCACCTCCGCGTTGCGGATAGGCGCGTAGGCTGCGGTTACGCCGAGCACCTGTCCGTAGGTGACGTTGCTCTCCCACACCAGTTCGGCGAAAGGGGCGGAGAGTTCGGGCGCGACGGCGGCGACGGACGGAGCGAACACCTCGTCTTCCAGGGCGTAGGCGTCGGCCAAGGTCAGGCTGCTCGACCCGTCGAAGGTGGGCTGGGCGCGCACGAACAGGAGGTTGGCGCCCAGGGAGGCGATGCGGCTGGTTACGCTCTCCTGCGCGCCGCGCCCGACGGCCATAAGCGAGATGACGGCGGCGACGCCGATGATGATGCCGAGCAAGGTGAGCCCGACGCGCAGCTTGTTGGCGCCAAGCGAGCTCCAGGCGGTGGCGAACACTGCGAACGGCGTCATCGGAGCGCCGCCTGCTGCTCGATAGGGTCGTCGCCGACCAGTTGGCCGTCGCGGATGGTGAGCACGCGCTTGGTGAAGGCGGCTACGTCCGGTTCGTGGGTGACGATGATCACGGTCATTCCCCGCTCGGCGTTGAGACGTTGGAGCGCCGCGATGATTTCGACGCTCGAGCGGCTGTCCAGGTTCCCGGTCGGTTCGTCGGCGAGCAGCAGGGTGGCGGACTGCTTGACGAGGGCGCGGGCGATGCCGACGCGCTGCTGCTCGCCGCCGGAGAGTTCGGGCGGGCGGTGGTTGGCGCGCTCGCGCAGGCCGACGGCGCCGAGCGCGTCGAGGGCGCGCGCCTTTGCGCCGCGTCCGCCGCCGCCATAGAGGAGCGGGAGGGCGACGTTGGCTGCGGCGGTGAGCCGGGGCAGGAGGTTGTAGGACTGGAAGACGAAGCCGATGGCGCCGTTGCGCAGCTCGGCGAGGCGGTCGTCGGAGGCGGCGCCGACGTCCTCGCCGTCGAGCAGGTAGTCGCCCTCCGTCGGCGCGTCGAGGCAGCCCAGCAGGTTCATCAGCGTGGACTTGCCGGAGCCGGACGGGCCCATAATGGCGGCCATCTCGCCCCGCTCGATGGAGAGGTCTACGCCGCGCAGCGCGTCCACCTGCACCGCGCCGAGGCGGTAGGTCTTGCTCACGCCGCGCAGTTCGATGAGCGCCATGGCTACTCGTCCTCGTCGTCGTCGCCGATGGTCACGCTGAAGCCGCCTCCGCCGGTAGGCCGGACGCGGACGTCTCTGGGAATCTGACCGAGACCGCCCGGGCCGAGGCCTCCGAATCCGCCGAATCCGAAGAAGCCGCCCGCCTCCGGCGTGGCCATCAGCACCTGCTCGCCCTCCTCCAGGCCGGAGGAGACGGCGACCCAGAAGTCGTCGCTGTCGCCCAGGGTTACGGGGCGCACCTCGACCGCGCCGCCGGTTGCGACGCGCACCGTCGGCTCCAAGAAGGAGCCGCCGACCGCCGCCGTGGGGATGAGGAGCACGCCGAGTGTCTCGCTCACCACGACGCTGGCGGCGGCGCTGAGGCCCTCGTACAGCTGCAGGCCGCCAGGCACGTTCACGCGCACGCTGACGGGGTAGGAGACCACGCCCTGTTGATCGAGCGCGCCCGTGCCGATGGAGGCGATGACGCCGGTGAGGGGCTGAGCGGCGATCGCTTCGAGGATGACGAACGCTTGCGCGCCCTCCGCGATGGAGAGGACGTCGATCTCATCGACCGTCCCCTCGATCTCGACGACGCTGGGATCGACGATCTCCATCACCCTGCCAGCGGAGCCGAGCGCGTCTCCGCTCTCTACGGAGACCTGGTTCACGACGCCGGAGATGGATGCCGTGAGCACCGCGCCTTCGAGGAGCGCCTTGCTGTCTTGCACCTCGAGAAGGGCCAGGGCCACGTCGACTTGGGCAATGCCGACAGCGAGGGGGTCTGGGATGTCCCTCGCGTCCTCAAGCGCCTCCCGTGCGGCGTCGAGCGCGTTCTCAGACTTGGCGACGGCCTGATCAGCGGCGAATAGGGCGGACATGGCTCCGGATTGCGCCGCCGCGAACGCGCTGGCGGCGGCGCGGTAGGCATCCCACGCCGCGTCCATCTCGCTCTTGACGCAGCGGTCATAGAAGACAGACCGCGCGTTTCCGCACGTGCCCACGACAACGCCGGGGTAGAGGCGCGTCCACGACGCTGCCGTCTGCTCGTTCCAGGGGGTGGCGCCGTCGTCGGCGGGGAGAGAAGAGGAACTGGCTTGGACACCGAGGGCAGGCCGGAAGAGCGCGTCGAGGTCTACCCCCCACGCGGCCAGGAAGTCATCCGGCGCGATGTCGTGTTGGCCGACTTGCAGTGCGACGCCGAACCATGCGCGGTAGACGGCGGCGTAGGCGTCTTGCGCGTCTGCGAGCGCCTGCTCCGCGTCTGCGAGCGTGTTCGCCCATTGGGTTTTCTTGACCTCGGAGTCGGCGAGGGCGACTTCGAACTCACCCTGCGCGGTCTGATACGCCTTCTCCGCGTCGTCGATCTTGTCCTCCGCCTCCAGCAGGCCAGCCAGCGTCTCCTCCGCCTTTTGGAGGTCGGACTTGGCGACGGCGAGGCTGCGCTCGCGCTTAAGGATGCTGGCGTCGTCGAGGCGGGCGATGAAGTCGCCCGCGCTCACGCGGTCGCCCTCTTCGACGAGCACATCCCCGATGACGCCGTCGCCCTCGAAGGCTTGCCACTCGCGCTCGGGGAAGGCGGTCGCGCCGCTGATGGTTACCTGCTTCACGATGTCGCCGATGGAGGCGGTGACCAGCTGCTCGTCCGCTTGGGCGGCACCCCCGTCCGGTTCGCGCAGCGCGCCGACGCCGTAGTAGGCGCCTGCGGCCGCGCCGCCGAACACGACGAGCGCCAGCAGGAGTTGGGGGATGGTGAGCGGCCCGAAGACCTTTTTCAGACGTTGCACGGGTTTTTACTCCTCGGCGGCGCGGGCGATGGGGAGCGTGAAGGTGAAGACACTCCCTGCCCCTTCTTGGCTTTCGACGCCGATCGTTCCCCCGTGGGCTTCGATCAGCTGCTTGGCGATGGTCAAACCCAGCCCCACGCCGCCCGTGGCGCGCGACCGCGACGGATCGGCGCGGTAGAAGCGGTCGAACACGTAGGGCAGGTCGGCGGCGGGTATGCCCGCGCCGGAATCGGCGACGCTCACCGCTACCGAGTCTACCCCGGCGCGGGCGGTCAGGGTTACGCGCCCGCCTTGCGGCGTGTGGGTGAGGGCGTTCTCGAGGAGGACGGCGGCGGCCTGGTTGACGCGGGCGGGGTCGATCAGGGCGAGAGGCAGGTCCCGGGGGAGGTCGGCGGAGAGCGCCACGCCCTTCGCCTCGGCGCGGGCGGCGAATGCGTCGAGGGCGCGCCGCAGGACGGGCGCGAGCGGAGCGGGTTGCGGGTCGATGCGCAGCGCTCCGGCCTCGGCTTGGGCGACGAGGGCGAGGTCTTGGACGAGGCGGCTCAGGTTGGCGGTCTGGCCGAGGAGACTTGCGAGGGTGGCCTCGTCGGGCGGCAAGAGGCCGTCGCGCACGGCTTCCAGGTAGCCCTGGATGTTGGCGATGGGCGTGCGGAGTTCGTGGGCGACGTCGGCGACGAGGTTGCGGCGCTGCGTCTCCACCCGCTCCAACTCTTGCGCCATAGCGTTGAAGGTGTGGCCGAGCCGCGCCACCTCGTCCGCGCCGCGGACGGGCACGCGCTGGGAGAGGTCGCCCGCGCCGAGGCGCTGCGCGGCGGATTCGAGCGAGCGCAGGGGCGCCATCGTGCGCCGCGAGACGAAGGCGATGAGGGCGACTCCGGCGACTCCGGCGGCCACGCCCACCCAAAGGAGCGAGGCGTTGACGGCGTTGGCGACGCGCTCCGCCTGGGGCTCGCTCGCAAAGACGGGCTGAGGAAGCGGGGCGTCCGCCGCCTCCGCAGCGGCGCCCGGCTGTGCTCCAGGGTCGCCGAAGACCGGAAAGACGCGCGGGTCCGGTCCGCCGGGCAGGCGCACCATGAGCACTCCCTTGTTGCCCGCGCTGTCGGTTACGTAGACGCTCCAGCCGAACATCAGCCCCGTCTCTCTGACGAAGCGCTCCATCTCGGTGAAGCCTCGGCGTTGGTGCTCGCGCTCGGCCAGCAGGCGCAGGTTGGCGGCGCGCACCTCCTCCGTCTCGCGCTGGAAGCGCTCGGTTTCGTTGGCGGCGGCGATGCGCGTCGAGACGCTTACGCCGCCCAGCACGGTGGCGAGCACGACGGCGAAGCCGAGCAGCAGGCGCGTCTCCAGCCGGTTGAGCCGCCTGAGCCGGTTACGCATCGCCCCAGCGGTAGCCGACACCGTAGACGGTGTGGACGCAGCACGGACTCCCGGCGCGTTCCAGCTTCTTCCGCAGGTTGGACACGTGGACGTCCACGGTGCGGTCGAAGCCGTCGTAGTCGTCGATGAAGGCGTGGCTGATGATCTCGTCGCGGGTGAAGACGCGCTCCGGCGAGCGCAGGAACATCACCAGCAGGCGGAACTCCGTCGGCGTTAGGCGCAGCGGCTCCTCGCCGACCTTGACCGTCCGCTCCCGCGCGTTCAGGCAAACGCCGCCCCAACGCAGTTCGGCAGGGCCGTGCGCCTCCCAAGCGTCCCGCGCCGTGCGCCGCAGCACGCCGCGCACGCGCGCCGCCAACTCGCGCGGGCTGAAGGGCTTGGTTACGTAGTCGTCCGCGCCTTGGTCGAGACCGGCGAGGCGGTCCTGCTCCTCCGCGCGGGCGGTGAGCATGACGATGGCGACGTCCGATTCGGCGCGGAGGGCGCGGCAGACTCGCATGCCGTCCATGCCGGGGAGCATTAGGTCGAGGACGACGAGGTCGGGCGAGGATTCGCGGGCGAGGCGCAGCCCCTCGATGCCATCGTGCGCCAGCAGCACCTTGTGGCCGTCGCGGGCCAGGTAGAGGCGGACGATTTCGGCGACGTCGGCGTCGTCTTCGACGATGACGACGGTGTGGGGCATAGGATGACTCCCGTCGCGGCGGCTGTGCGGCACGTGATACCGCGCAAGCGTGAAGAGAGTATGAAGGGCGGGGAGCGGCGGCGCGAAGAGCGCGGTTAGCCCGCGTTGGCGGCGCCCTTGTACTCCAACTCGAGGTCGGCCTCGCGCTCGACGCCGATGGAGCGCCACTGGTCCACCTGGCCGCGCGCTTGGCGCTCGACCATCTTGCGCCAGGCGGTGATGGAGGCATCGGGCTTCATCAGGCGCTCTGCTTTCGTGTTGCGCGTCATCGCGTCGACCATCGACCCGTCTTGGCTGTTGAAGCGCCATTGGGCGAGCCAGCGGTACCAGAGCCAGTAGCGCAGTTTGAACGCGAGGACGAGGAAGGGGTTGCGCGTGTGGCGCGTGGCGGCCTGGAGGTAGAGGGTGTGCTCCTCGTCCACCGGCACGTGCCACTCGTAGCTGAGCGTGGGCGCGGCGATGTAGGTGGCGGGGCGGAAGATGCAGGGGAGACGAGTGCTCCCGCGACGCGCGCCCTCGGGGATGGTGGACAGTTCCATCCGGCGCGTCCGTTTGGAGACGGGGCTGTTGATCTTGCCCTCGGGCGGCCTCCAGAAGCGCCACTTGGGCCAGACGCCCAACTTGGGATAGAAGGCGTAGGTCTGCTCCGATATCTGGTCGCGGTAGATCCACTTCTTGTCGGGCGTCTCGAGGATGCGCACGTCCGTCCAGGCGGCGCGCTGGCGCCACGCGCGGAGGATGGAGTCGCGGTGGAGGAAGCGGGCGTGGGATTCGTCGATGGCGTTCTCGACGCCGAAGCGCCAGTTGCCGTAGCGCACGTGGAACCACGGCATGATGTGCATGTCGTCGCGGAGCATCTCCTCGGGGATGTCCTCCTCGACGGGAACCATCGGCGGGCCGTCGCCCATCCAGACCCAAACCAGGCCCGCGCGTTCCTTGACGGGGTACGCCTTGATCTTCGTGACGGAGCGCCCGGGCATCGGCGAGTCGGGGCCGTCGGGCAGCGCTGCCAGCAGGTCGCCCGTGGCGAGGTCGAACGT
>CAZLKC010000030.1:0-8904 GCA_964560025.1 uncultured Dehalococcoidia bacterium | reverse complement strand
GGCGGACGCCGTCTCAGCGGGCTGCTCGGCGGCGGGTTCGGCGGCCTGGACGGGAGCATCGGCCTCATCGGGCGCGTCTTCGGCGGCAGCCTCGGCGGGAGCGGCGGGCGGCGTGGGCGCGGGACCGGAGTAGCGCGCCTTGCGCTTGGCGCGTTCGCGGGCGCGTTCCTGACCTGCGGCGAGGCGGTTCTTCTTCTTGGCCATTGCGGCGGCGGCTCCTGCGGTCTAGGTGGCGACGAGCGCGCTGGCCGCCGTAACCAACTCGGCGGCGGCAGGAACGTCGAGGCGCTCGGTGTTGATGGTGAGATGGAAGTTGGAGGCGTCGACGGGGCTGCGGCCGAAGAAGCGATGGTAGAAGCCGTCGCGCCCGCGATCGTTCTCGCGGCAATAGGCCTCCGCCTCTTCGCGGCCCAGGCGCTCGCGCTCCATAACCCGCCGCACCTGCGCCTCGCGGCTGGCCACGGCGCCGACGTGCAGCACGCCCGGCCAGTCGCGCAGAATCACGTGCGCGCCCCGCCCGATGATGACGGCGTTGTCGCGCTGCGCGATCTCTTGGATGACGCCGGCGGTTACTTGGAGAATCTGCTGGTCGTTGTCGTCGCCGGAGGGCGCCTCCGGTATGTCGCGGTACTCCCGCACCAGCAGCATGTCCATCCCGCCGCCGAAGTAGGGGTCGGCGCCCGACCCGGCCAACGCGGAGCGTTCGAACACGTTGCGGACGAAGTCCGCCAAACGGTCGCCGAACCCCAGCGGGCGCTCCACTTGTTCGGCGACCTCGGTGACCGTCGAGCCGATCTGCCGCGCCGCCTCCGCGAGGATCAAGCGGTCTACGTAGTCGATGCCCATCTTCCGCGCAACCTCCGCGCCCAATTCTTGGGCGCCCGCTCCGATGGATACGCCGGTTAGGGTGATGAGCGGCATTGGCTGCGGTGGGGTAGGGCGGTTCGGGCTAGGCTCGCGGGTGCGCCGCGTCGTAGGCCTCAAGCACCTGGCCGTCGGTCAGGTGCGTGTAGATCTGAGTCGTGGCGATAGTAGCATGCCCCAGCAGTTCCTGCACGTGGCGCAATGACGCGCCGCCGCTGAGCAGATGGGTGGCGAAGGAGTGGCGCAGCGTGTGCGGGCTGACCTTGCCGCTCACCCCCGCTCGGGCGGCGCAGCGCTTCAGCACGAGCCAGTAGCCTTGGCGCGTCAGTTCGCGGCCTCGGGCGTTCAGGAACAGCGCGTCGGTGGTTGCGCGGGCGCGGCTGTGGGCGAGCAGGGCGGGGCGCGCGTCGCGCACGTAGCGCGCCACGAGCGCGGCCACGCCGGGGTAGACGGGCACGATGCGCTCCTTGGAACCTTTGCCGAGCACGCGCACTTCGCCATCTTCGAGGTGCAGGCTGTTGAGGCGCAGCCCCGTCGGGCCGACGACCTCGGAGACGCGCAGCCCGGCGGCGTAGGTGATCTCCAGCATCGCGCGGTCGCGTAGCGCCTCCGCCGCGCCCTCCTGCGCCGACGCCGCTTGCAGCAGGGCGACTACCTCCTCCTCGGTCAGCACGTTGGGCAGCGTGCGCCCGGGGCGGCGGGTGCGGATGCGCTCGGCCGGGTTGCGGTCGACCACCTCCTCCTCGGCCAGGAAGCGGAAGAGGGAGCGGACGGCGGCTATCTTGCGCGCCTTGCTTGCGTCGGCGTAGCGGCGCTCCTGCAAGGCGAGGCTGAACTGCTCCAAGTCGCGGTCGCTCAGCCGCTCCCAGCGCACGTCCGCCGCGTCCCGCCCGGTCAGTTCGGCGAACTGCTCGAGGTCGCCGCGGTAGGCGGCCAGCGTGTTGGGAGACAGCCCCCGCTCGGCGCGCAGGTGGCGCAGATAGGCCTCGATCTGGTCGTCGACGGCGGGCTCAATCATCGCTAGTCCGTCAGCGCCACGTCGCACGCGGCACCGCCGCCGTCGCGGGGCGAGATGTCGGCGGCGCGCTGCGAGCCGTCGGCGAAGAGGATGCGGACGCGGCCTGGGGAGGCGGGCGCTTCGAAGGTGAGGGTGAGGGCGCGCCACACCTGCGAGGCGAGGTCGGTCGGGGAGTGGCCAAGCCCGGCGCGGGCCGGATTGTCCGGCTCCACGAGGCCGGAGAGGGTCGCGGAATAGCGCCGGCCCTCCGCGTCGATCACCGTAACCGCCGCCTCGTAGTCCATGATGAACATAGCGGCTATTGTAGGCGGGCAGGGGCGCGGGGAACCCTACGCTCCGCGCCCGTGTTTGGCGCGTTCGGAGACCTCCGCGCCAACCCGCCTTCTCCACTCCCTCACCCCCGCCACTCCTCTCCCATCCCGCCATTCCCGCCCCTTCCCCTGTCATTCCCACCTCTCCCCTCGTCATTCCCGCGTAGGCGGGAATCTCGGCGCTAGGCGCCCCGCATCCACAAGACCCGCCCCGACGACACGCGCATTCCGCCTCCTCCGCCCCGTGTGTGTCGGGCGCCTCCTTGCGTAGCGGGAGTGGCCGCGTCGAGGCTCCCGCGCAGGCGGGAGCGACGAATGAGTAGCCGCCCGTGGTTGCGCGAGGGGCCGCGTTCGCGCGGGCGCTAGCCCATAAACTGGCCTTCGATCGGCTCGGAGAAGCAGACGCCCGCCTCGGGGCCTTGCTGCCCCCGGTACGTGGTGGCGAACTCGCGCAGCAACTCCTCGTCGAACTCGTTCAGTTCGAGGATGCGCCCCCAGACGGTGGCGGCCACGGGATGGTCCATCCCGGGGTAGGAGCCGGCGACGATGCAGGTGGGGCCGAGGCTGCGGACGAGGCGGTTGACGCTGCCCGCAAGTTCGGGGTCGCCGGGGGCGTACCAGATGACGACGGCGCCGTGCTCAAGGTTGTGGACTACGAGTTCGGGCACCAGTTCGTCGCCCCAGTGGCCGTACGGTCCGACGGAGGGGAGGTGGTTGCCGGAGGAGGGCGGGTTGGTGTTGTAGACGTAGGGCGGGCTGTGGACGCCGACCAGCTGCTCGACCTCGCGCCCCACGCCGCCGGAGCCGCCGAGCGTGAGGATGGCGATGGCGGCGATGACGGCGATCAGCGCAAGCCCCGCCACGACGATAAGGCCGGCGCGCTTGCGTTGGCGCTCTCCCGCCTGTTGGCGCTTCTGCCGCGCGGCTTGCGCGCGCCGCGAACCCTGCCGCCGCCGTTCCCGCTCTTCCGCCAATCCGCTCCTCCGTAAAGAAACCCCTCTTCTCGCGCGCCGGGGGCGCGTAGAAGGGGGCTTCGCAGGTTCGGCGCGCCGCTAGGCGAGGCCCAGCCTGTCCAGCAGGCCGCCGATGGTGAGCCAATAGTAGACGATGAAGGCGCCCGAAAGAAGCAGCAGCGCGGCGCTCACCGTCTGGACGTGGGGGAGCGCGCGGCGGAGCGTCCGCACCATCGCGCCCCTGAACAGGGCGATGCTGAGGGTGAGGGCGAGGATGACGGCGCCCATGCCTGCGGCGTAGAGCAGCAGTTGGCCGAGCGAACCGAGCGCGGTGGAGGCGGTTACGGTGTTGCCGACGACGGCGAGGAAGATGGGCAGCGTGCAGCTGAGGGAGGCGGCGCCGTAGCCCAAGCCAAACGCAAAATAGCCGCGAACTCCCCGCTTGTCCTGCCCGCCCATCGCCGCCGAGAGACGCACGCCCAGCGCGGCGTAGAGCTTGCCCCCGCTCACCATATAGGCGCCCGCGGCAGCGAGCAGGGCGCCGACGCCCAGCCCGATCCAGGGGAAGAGGGAGGCCAGGCTGCGCGCGCCAAGCGCAACGGGCAGGCCGATGGCGGCAAAGACGAGGATGAAGCCGAGCGTCATCGTCGCGCCGACGAGCACCGCCTTGGCGAACCGCTCGGGGGCGCCGCTGGCGCCCGCGTCGTCGTCGCCGAGGTAGAGGCCGAGGTAGGCGGGCAGGAGGGCGAAGCCGCAGGGGTTGACGGAGGAGACCATTCCGGCGCTGAAGGCGAATCCGAGGGGAAAGTAGGCGCTCAGGCGGTCGAGCAGCGAGCCGGAGGACGAGGAGAGGGATTCGACCTCGGTGACGGCGGGCGCGTGGGCGCCCCCGGCGAGCATAGCGCCGAAGAAGGCGGCGCCGATGACGCCCACGAACAGCACCGCAGGCCAAGCGAGGGCGATGGCCGCTCCGCTCCGCTCGGTTGTCGCGTCCTGCTGCATGGCGCCGCTCCCGTCGTGCAAGTCTACTCCGTCGCCCCGCCTGCCTGCGCGCGCCGCCCTTGCTTGGCGGGGGCGCCCTTCGAGTTCCATCAGGGCGAACGGGGTGAGGGAGCGTGCGGGTTTCACCAGGCCTAGGAGACACCGGGAGGGATTTCGAGGAGGGTTCCGCATCGGCACCTGTATTTGGGGTTGGGGTGGTAGAGGCGGTGGATGAGGGCGTGGCCGTGGACGTAGTAGTGGGTGAAATGGAAGGGGTCGGGGATGGAGCGGTTTTTGGCGCATCGTTCGGCGTAGGAGAGGACGGGGCCAAGGTGGATAAGGCGCGGGCGGGGCTTCTTGGGGTAGGTTCTGAGGAAGTCGATGACGTCGGGGTAGGGTTGGTCGCGCTCAATGGAGAGGATGCATTGGTCGGCATAGGCCTCGGCGATGGGCCTGACGAGGATTTCCGCGCGAAGGCACGGTTGGGCGCGTTCGAGGCGGCGGAGGCGGGCGGTGATCATCCCTGGGAGCGGAGGAGGTCGAAGACATCCTCCATAGCGTTGAGTCGGTTCTGGAGTTTGCGGTCGGCTTCGATCTGACGCACGAGGTTGAGGGAGGTACGGACGGCGGAGGCCCTGACGCGGGAGTCGGGGTCTTCGAGGAGAGCGGAGAGCGTGCTGACGCTCTTGAGGGCGAGGGCTTGGACCTCGGAGAAGGCGAGTTCGGCGGCGTCTTGGCGGGCGCGTTCGAGTTCGGCGCGGAAGTCGGGGTCTTGGAGCCATCGGTTGAGGGTGCTTCGGGCGATGCGCGCGGCCTTGGCGCCCGCGGCGAGGGAGGAACTGGCGGCGACGATGGGGAGGGCGAGGGTCTGCTTTCGGGTGAGGGCGCCAGCGTTTGCCTTCTCAAAGCGTCCCATTTCGTCCGATTCAGGCGTGAGAGGGTCGGAGGAATGGGAAGGTGATTCGGGGGAAAGTCGGTCAATTGGGGGGGAATTCCGGTAGTTCGTCATGGAATTGGGACGTTCCTGGGTAGGGGCCTGGGGCTGGGAGGCGGGGGCTTCGGCCTCGCGGGGGAGGTCTTCCGGCTGAGGGTCAGGGGGGCGCGTGTTGGTGTCCATAATGTGCATTATCGCACGGATGTTCTGTTTCGGCAACTAGGGAATGTCAGGGGGATGGCGGTCTCTCATCCGTCGTTCTCGCGGAGGCGAGAACCTCGACGCTAGGCACCGCGCATCCGCAAGACCCGCCCAGACGACACGGAGACTCCATGCGGCGAACGCCGACCCCTCCGCCCCGTGTGCGTCGGGCGCCCCCTTGCGTAGCGGGAGTGGTCACGTCGAGGCTCCCGCCTTCGCGGGAGCGACGGATAGGAAGGCGGGAGCAACGGATGGGAGAGGCGGGAACGAGGGATAAGAGGGGGCGCCCTTCGAGTTCCCTCAGGGCGAACGGATGGGGAAAGCAGGGCGAGCGTAGGGGGCGTCAGGGCGACACTAGCGGGGGCGGCGAGGGAGGGGGAGGGAGGCGGCGATGAGGATGACGCCGACGGCGGCGAAGGTGAGCATCAGCGACATCGCGAGGGCGTCGCCGGATCGGCCGGTCTGGGCAGCCTCGTAGATGGCGATGGGGAGAGTGCGGGTGCGGCCCGGGATGCTTCCGGCGACCATCAGCGTGGCGCCGAACTCGCCGACGGCGCGGGCGAAGGCCATAGCGGCGCCCGCCGCGACGGAGGGCCACGCCAAGGGGAGGGTTACGCGGAGGAAGACGGCGGCCTCGCGGGCGCCGGAGGCGCGGGCGGCCTCTTCGTAGAGCGGCTCGATCGCCTCGAATCCGGCTTGGGCGGTGCGGATTAAGAAGGGGGCGGAGACGACGAAGGCGGCGAGCGCCGCGCCCGTCCAGTGGAAGACGGGGGAGAAGCCGAACAGGTCGTCAAGAGCGCCGCCGATGATGGAGCGCCTGCCGACGGCTTGGAGCAGGTAGTAGCCCAGCACGGTGGGGGGCAGGAGGACGGGCGCGAGGACGAGAGCGGAGGCGATGCGCCGTCCGGGGAAGCGCTTGCGGGCGAGCAGCCATGCGAAAGGCAGGCCGACCAGGGCGCT
This sequence comes from uncultured Dehalococcoidia bacterium, assembly GCA_964560025.1. Taxonomy (GTDB): domain Bacteria; phylum Chloroflexota; class Dehalococcoidia; order Lucifugimonadales; family Australimonadaceae; genus JAGWBE01. Next base: position 2,682 of record CAZLKC010000030.1, on the reverse strand, counting down.
CAGGGCGGTGGCGCTGACGGCTATCAGCAGGCTGAGGCGTAGCGCGTCCCAGTCCATCTCCTAGCGCGCCTCCGGCGGGGCGTAGCCGTAGCGGTCGAGGCGGGCGGCCACCTGCGGCCCGGCGAGGAAAGCCGCTACGGCGGCGGCTTGGGGGGGCGCGTCCTCGGTGAGGGCGAGGGCATGGCGCAGGCGGTCGGCGCCCGCCGCGCCCATCGGCCGCACGCTCAGCCCTTCCGCTAGCCCGGCGCGCACGAGGGGCAGGGGAACGATGGCGGCGTCAGCGTTGCCGCCGACGGCGAGTTGGAGCGTCTGCGCGGCGTTGCCGCCGACGATGAGGCGTTGCTCGACGGCGGCGCGCAGTCCCGCGTCGTCGAGCGCGGCTATAGCCGCCGCGCCGTAGGGGGCGACCTCGGGGTTGGGGATGGCGATGCTGCGCACGCGCGCGTCCCCCGCGAGGCCGCGCCAGTCGGCGCCGGGGGGCGCGTCGAGCGTGGTTACGAAAGCGAGGCGCCCGACGGCGAACGGGCGGCGCGCGTCGGGCGGCGCGATGGGTTGGAGGAAGGATTCGGACGCGGAGACGAAGACGTGGAGCGGCGCGCCCTGGCGCGCCTGCTCGGCGAGCGCGCCGGACGCGCCGAACACGTAGGTGATCTCAACCTGTGCGTGCGCCTCCAAGTCCGGCTCGACCTCCCGCAGCAGGGGTTCTAGGCTGGCGGCGGCGCCGACGATGACCTCGGGCTTGGAGGCGCCGCCGGCGCAGGCGGGCAGGGCGGCGGCCGCCAGCATCAGGAGGGCGAGGACGGCGCTAGAGGGCGTCAAGCACCGCTTGGGCGTGGCCGTTGACCTTGACGTTGTCGAAGACGCGGGCGACGGCGCCCTGCTCGTCGATGATGAAGGTTGAGCGCACCGTGCCCATATAGACGCGCCCGTAGTTCTTCTTTTCGCGCCACACGCCGTACGCCTGGACGATGGCCTTGTCCTCGTCGGCGATAAGCGGGAAGGGGAGGGTGTGCTTGTGCTTGAAGCGGCGGTGGGATGCGGCGCCGTCGGTGCTGACGCCGAGCACGACGGCGTTCTTGGCCTCGAACGCGGCTAGGTCGTCGCGGAAGGCGCACGCCTCTTTGGTGCAGCCGGGCGTGTCGTCTTTGGGGTAGAAGTAGAGCACGACCTTCTTGCCGCGGTAGCCCAAGAGGGAGACGCGCTCCTCCGCGTCGGTTAGGGCGGTGAAGTCGGGGGCGGGGTCGCCGGGTTGGAGCATGGGGCGTCTCCTCGGTGGGGGCGGGCGGCGGGGCGGCTAGGCCTCGTGGACGCCGCAGAGGTTCATAGCGGTGAAGGCGTAGACCTTGGCCGCTGCCACTAGGTCGTCGATCAGCATGGCGCGGTTGCCCTCGTTGGTCATCGTCTCGCGCTGGCGGCGAGGGCCGTAGCAGACGCTGGGGATGCCGAGTTCGTTGAAGACGTTGTTGTCGCGCCACATAGAGAGCACGGGCGGGGCGGGGACGCCGGGCTCGCCGCCGAGCACGTCGGCGTGGGCGCGCTTGAGGGCGTCGATGAGGTCGCCGGCGCCCTCGGCGATGTAGCCGCGCTTGTACTCATAGGGGACGACCTCGCAGCCGGGGACGCCGAGGGCGTCGACGGCGGCTTGCACCTCGGCGATGACGGGGAGTGGCTTGCGGCCTGGGGCGAGGCGGACGTCGAGGTAGACGTAGGAGTAGTTCTCGGAGGTTCGCACCTGCATGACCTGGGCCTTGGGGACGATGACGCCGCCCCAGAACTCGACGGTCTCGCGCTCCTGGTAGGCGCGCGCCCACTCTTCGCAGGCGATGATGACGCGGGCGGCCTTCTCGTGCGGGTTGGGGTTGTCCTGCCAGGCGTCGCCTCGGTTGAGGCGGGGGGTGTAGACGCGGCGGCCGGGGACGCGGATGCGGAGGCGGACGTTGCCCGCGTCGGCGGCGATGATGGTGAACTCGGAGGTTTCGCCGACGAGGGCGTAGTCGGCGAGGACGCCGCGATTGACGGCCCACTCGGTGCCAAAGCCCTCGCCGGGGTAGTTGATGCCTTGGTGCTCGTCCACGGAGGGGGCGCCGGTTTCGAAGTCGACGCCCATCACGGTGACGTCGCCGTTGAGGGTCACGCCCGCCTTCTTGACGGCGCGGACGGCGATCATCTCGGCGCAGAGTTGGGCCTTGTCGTTGATCATGCCGCGTCCGTAGAGCATGGGGCCGTCGACCCACGTGCCGCGCATCCGCACCTCCGACTCGGGGGCGTCGTGCGGGGGAGGCTCTCCGGCGTCCATATGGGCGTTCATAATGAGGCTCTTGCCTCCGCCGGCGCCCTTGAGCACGCCGATGGCGTTGACGGCCTCGTCGGTGATGCGCTGGAGGTAGGCGTGGACGCCCGCGGCCTTGAACCAATCGACGACCGCCTCGCCGACGGCGATGGTGTGTCCGGCGTAGTCGGGCAGGTTGCCGACGAGCAGGCAGAGGTCGAGCAGGTCTTGGCGGTCGGCGTCGACGACGGCGGCGACCTTGTCGAACGCGGTTTGGTCGGCCATGCGGTCCTCCTAGGGCGGGGAGGCTCAGCGCCTCCCGGCTTAGCGTATCGCAGGGCGGGGGGTGGGTCAACGAACGGGGGGCGGGCGGCATCCTTCGAGTTCCTTCAGGGTGAACGGGAAGAGGGGGC
>CAZLKC010000029.1:0-11298 GCA_964560025.1 uncultured Dehalococcoidia bacterium | reverse complement strand
CGCCGCGTGGGGGTTGGCTGGGGGGCGTTGGTGGTCGTGTCGTCGTGTTGTTCGGTCAAGTTGCGCTCGCTCCGAGTGTAGCGGGATTAGGGCAGGCCGCCAACGTAGGCGGTTGTCGTGGCGACGTGGATATTGGCGCGGCCGGTGGCGAGGGCGCTGACGGCGGCGCGCGCGGTGTCCATCGACGTGTAGCAGGGGATGCGGCGCTCCGTCGCCGCACGGCGGATCTCGAACCCGTCACGCAGCGCCGCCGAAACCTCCGCGATGGTGTTCACCACGCCGTCGACGGCGCCGCTCTCGACGAGGCTGACGGCGTTCGGCTCAGGCTCGCCTGCCTTGTTGACGATGCCGACGGGGATGCCGAGTCCCTCGACGAGCGCGCCGGTGCCGGCGGTGGCGTAGAGGCGGTAGCCGAGTTCGTGGAGCGTCTTGAGCCAGGGCACGGCCTCCGCCTTGTCGCGGTCGGCGATGGTCACCAGCAGCGAGCCCTGGGCGGGGAGCATCAGGTTCGCCGCCATCAGCGCCTTGGCGACGGCGGCGGACTCGGTCGTGTCCACGCCCATCACCTCGCCGGTGGACTTCATCTCGGGGCCGAGATAGGTGTCCACGCCGCCCAGCTTGGACATAGAGAAGACGGGCGCCTTCACCCCCACTAAGGGCGTCCGGGGCTGCAGGCCGCCCTGGTAGCCCTGGGCGGCGAGGCTGTGGCCAAGCATCACGTTGGTGGCCAACTGCACCATCGGCACGCCGGTTATCTTGGAGATGAAGGGGATGGTGCGGCTGGCGCGCGGGTTCACCTCGATCACCGATACGTCCGGCGAGCCGCTTCCCTGCTCCATCAGCACGAACTGGACGTTCATCAGGCCGCGCACGTCGAGGCCCAGGCCGATGCGCGTCGTGTAGTCCACCAGCGCGTCCACCTCGGCGGTGGTCAGGCGCAGCGCGGGGTAGACGGCCATCGAGTCGCCGGAGTGGACGCCCGCGCGCTCGACGTGCTCCATGATGCCAGGGATGAGCACCTGCTCGCCGTCGCACACCGCGTCAACCTCAACCTCCACGCCCTCGAAGTACTTGTCGATGAGGATGGGGCGGCCCTGGCCCGCCTCCACCGCCGCGCGCAGGTAGCGCACCAGCGCCGTCGCGTCGTCCACGATCTCCATCGCCCGCCCGCCGAGCACGTAGGAGGGGCGCACCAGCAGCGGAAACCCGAGGCGCTGCGCCACGCTCAGCCCCTCCTCCAGTGTGGTGACCGTCGCGCCCGGCGGCTGCGGCACGCCCAGGCGCTCCATCAATTGGCCGAAGCGCTCGCGGTTGGAGGCGGCGTCGATGGCGTCGGCGGTGGAGCCCGCGATAGGCAGCCCCGCGCGGTCGAGCGCCTGGCTGAGGTTGATGGCCGTCTGGCCGCCGAACTGCACGACCGACGACGGCGCGTCCTCGCCGCGCGTCTCGTTCTCCAGCAGGTCGCGGACGCTCTCCTCGTCCAGCGGCTCGAAGTAGAGACGGTCGCTGGTGTCGAAGTCGGTGGAGACGGTCTCGGGGTTGGAGTTGACCATGATGCTTGCGACGCCCGCCTCGTGGAGCGCCCATGCGGCGTGGACGGAGCAGTAGTCGAACTCGATGCCCTGGCCGATGCGGATAGGCCCGCTGCCGATGACCAGCGCGCGCTTGCCGGGCAGCGCCGCCGCCTCGTTCTCCTGCTCGTAGCAGGAGTAGAAGTAGGGGGTTACGGCTTCGAATTCGGCAGCGCAGGTGTCCACCATCTTGTAGACGGGGCGGATGCTCCATGCGCGGCGGCGCTCGCGCACCTGCTCGCCGAGCAGGTCGGCGAGGGCGCCGATGCTCTCGTCGGGCATGCCGGCGCGCTTGGCCTCCCACAGCAACTCGGGCGTCAGGTCCTCCGCCAGCAGGCGGCGCTCCATAGCGACGATGCGCTCCATCGCGTGCAGGAACCACGGGTCGTAGTGCGTCCGGCGCGCCAGGTCGTCGATGGAGGCGCCCCGCCGCAGCGCCGCCATAATCGCCCAGGGGCGCAGGTCGTTGGGGTCGAGGGGGAGTTCGTCCGGCGCCTTGTCCGCCCACGCCGGGTCTTCCCACAGCAGCGAGCGAGCGCCGATCTCGAGGGATCGCATCGCCTTCTGCAACGCGGGTTCGAAGGCGCGGTCGATGGCCATCACCTCGCCCGTCGCCTTCATCTGCGTCCCGGTCGTGCGGTCGCCGGTGGGGAATTTGTCGAACGGCCAGCGCGGGATTTTCACGACGCAGTAGTCGAGGGCGGGCTCGAACGCCGCCTTGGTGCGCTGGGTTACGGCGTTGGGTATCTCGTCGAGGCGCAGGCCGACGGATATCTTGGCCGCGACGCGCGCGATGGGGTAGCCGGTGGCCTTGGACGCGAGCGCCGAGGAGCGGCTGACGCGCGGGTTCACCTCGATGACGTAGTAGGTAAGGGGCGGAGGCGCGCCGCCAGGCAGCGATTCGCCGATTACCGGGTGCGGCGCGAGCGCGAACTGGATGTTGCAGCCCCCCTCGATGCCGAGCGCGCGGATGATGCGCAGGCTAGCCGAGCGCAGCATCTGGTGCTCCTTGTCGGAGAGCGTCTGGCTGGGCGCGACGACGGCGCTGTCGCCCGTGTGCACGCCCATCGCGTCGAGGTTCTCCATATTGCAGATGGTGATGCACGTGTCCGCCGCGTCGCGCATCACCTCGTACTCCAACTCCTTCCAGCCCTGGAGCGACTTCTCGATGAGCACCTGGCTGATGGGGCTGGCGGCGAGGCCGCTGCGCGCCACCGTCTGCAACTCTTCGTAAGTGGCGACGAACCCGCCTCCGGTGCCGCCAAGCGTGTAGGCGGGGCGCACGGCCACGGGCAGCCCGATGCGCCCGGCGGCGGCCAGCGCCTCGTCGAGCGTCGTCGCTATCTCGCTGGGCGGCGCGGGCTCGCCGATGGAGCGCAGCAGCTCGCGGAACAGGTGGCGGTCTTCGGCTTGCTTGATGGTCGGCAGCGACGCGCCGAGCAGCCGCACGCCGTAGCGTTCGAGGATACCCGCGTCGGCCAACTCCACCGCGAGATTCAGCCCCGTCTGCCCGCCGAGCGTCGGCAGCAGGCCGTCGGGGCGCTCCTGCGCGATGACGCGCTCCACCACCTCCACGGTCAGCGGCTCCACGTAGACGTGGTCGGCCACGTCCGCGTCCGTCATAATCGTCGCGGGATTGGAGTTGACCAGCACCGTGGTAACGCCCTCCTCCCGCAGCGCCTTGCACGCCTGCGTCCCTGCGTAGTCGAACTCCGCCGCCTGTCCGATCACGATAGGCCCGGAGCCGATGACGAGGACTTTGCGGGGCTTAGAAGGGGGCGTGCTCATAGGGCGGTGTTGCTCACGGGGAAGGAGTGTGGAGGCGAAGGCCGGGCACGCGCCCGAAGTCGGTGTCCAGCGTGTAGACCTCGTGGCCGCCGTCGATGGCGATTGCGGCGATGAGAGCGTCGGTCAGCCCGATAGTGACTCCTTGCCGCCTTAGTTCGTATGAGATTTCCCCGCAACGCACCCATGCGTCCTCGGTAACGGCTGCCCGGGGGAGTTGGCGCATAGTGCGGAGCAGGAAGTCGAACTCCCCCTGGGAGCGCGCTCCTCGCAGGAGTTCGGTGATGACAATCCCCGGAGCAAGGGCGGCGTCCTGTTCAAGCAAGGGCCGCAGGCCTGACTGCACCGGCGAATCGGAGGCGCGGAAGTAGGAGATCCAGACAGAGGTGTCGACGATGACCATAGGGGATTACGTGGCCTCCGCCGGAGCCCGCTCCGAGAGGGCGTCTCTCAGGTGGTCGAGTCTCCTCTCTCTGTCGGCGTCCAGGCGCTTGCGCTCGTTGAGGTCGTAGTCGAGGTCGAGTTGGCCTGCGGAGGCGATGAGCGCCTTGGCGGCCCACCGGCGCAGATACATCCGCAAGGCGTGCTCCACCGCCTTGCTCTTGGTCTTCAACTCCGTGGCTTGGAGCACGTCGTCGAGGAGCCTTGCGTCTATGTCAAGCGTCGTGCGCATCTCACTGTCCCGTTCGCTTTGTGCGTTGTTTGCGCATCATCATAACGCATCAATCCTGCGCATCGGAAACGAGCGCCAAGAAATCGTCGAACACGTGCGCGTTGTCCAGCGGGCCGGGGGAGGCCTCGGAGTGGTACTGGATGGTGATGACGGGGGCTTCGCGGTGGCGGAGACCCTCGACGGTGCCGTCGTTCAGGTTGTAGTGCGTGACCTCTAGAGTAGGGGGCAGACCTGCCTCGTCCACCGCGTAGCCGTGGTTCTGCGCGGTGATGGAGACGCGCCCGGTGCTTACCTCCTGCACGGGGTGGTTGCCGCCGCGGTGGCCGAACTTGAGTTTGTAGGTCGCGCCGCCCATCGCGCGGGCGATGACCTGGTGGCCGAGGCAGATGCCCAGGATGGGCGTCTCGCCTACGAGCGCCCTGGCCGTCTCGACCGTCGCGTCGTTGTGGACGGGGTCGCCGGGGCCGGGCGAGAAGACTACGCCGTTGGGGCGCAGCGCGAGCACGTCTTGGGCGCTCGCGGCGGCGGGCAGCACGCTGACGCTGCACCCGCGCAGCGCCAGCTCTCGCAAGATGTTGTACTTCACGCCGCAGTCGACGACGGCGACGCGGGCGCGGCCCTGCGCGCGCTCTTCCCACGCGTAGCGCTCGGGGGTGGTTACTTGGGCGACGAAGTCCACCGCGTCGTAGGCAGGGAGGGCGCGTAGGCGGACGAGCGCGTCGCCGGGGTCGCCGCCGGACGTGATTACGCCCATCATCACCCCGGCGGAGCGGATGCGGCGCGTGAGGGCGCGGGTGTCGACGCCCGCGATGCCCGAGACCCCCTCGGAGGCGAGGTAGCGGTCGAGCGTCGCCTCGGCGTTGTAGTGGCTGGGCGTGGTCGAGTGGCCGCGCACGGCAAACCCGGCGACCTGGATGCGGCGCGATTCCACGTCCTGCGCGGCGACGCCGTAGTTGCCTTGGAGCGGGTAGGTGGGGATGACGATCTGGCCGGCGTAGGAGGGGTCGGTCAGCATCTCCTGGTAGCCGGTCATCGAGGTGTTGAAGACGACCTCGCCGAACGCTTCGGCGGCGGCGCCGAACGCCTCGCCGCGGTAGACGGCGCCGTCGGCAAGCACGAGGTGCGCGACCGTCACGCTGCGGCTCCTTCGGACAGGCCGGCGCCGTCGTAAGCGATCTCGCCGCGCGCGATGGTCAATTTGACGCGGCCTTGCAGGCGTTCGCCGTCGAGGGGCGTGTTCTTGCCCTTGGAGGCGAAGCCGCTTGCGTCCACCTGCCACTCCTCCGCCGCGTCGAACAGCGCTACGTCGGCGGACGCGCCCTCGCGCAGCGTGCCCAGGCCCGCGCCCGCCTCGCCCAGGATGGTGGCGGGCGCGGCGGTCAGGCGGTCGATCAACATGGGGAGCGTGAGCGTCCCGTCGCGCACCAGGGCGGTCAGCGAGGCGAACGCCGTCTCCAGCACGGTCAGCCCGACCGCCGCCTCATCGAAGGGGACTGCCTTGTCGGCGAAGGTATGGGGCGCGTGGTCGGTGGCTATGCAGTCGATGACGCCCTCGCGCAGCGCCTCGGCGAGGGCGGCGCGATCGCTGAGGGAGCGCAGGGGCGGGCTGACCTTGGCGCGCGTGTCGTAGGCGGCGTGGGCGAGGGGTTGCGCGGGTTCGGTGGCGCCGTGGACACCGAGCACCCACTCCTCGCTCATCGTGAGGTGGTGCGGCGTGGCCTCCGCCGTAACGCGCAAGCCGCGCGCCTTGGCCTGGCGCACCAACTCGGCGCCGCCGCGCGTGCTGACGTGGGCGGCATGGAACCAGCCGCCGGTCATCTCCGCCAGCGCGATGTCCCGCGCCATGATCGATTCCTCGCCTGCCGACGGGTAGCCCGCCAGGCCGAGGCGGGAGGCCACCCATCCCTCGTGGATGCCCAGGCCGCGCGTGATGTCGTAGTCCTCGCAATGGTCGATGACGGGGAGGCCCAGTTGCTTGGCGTAGGTGAGCGCCATACGCATCAGATGCCCTGTGGCCACCGGCGCGCCGTCGTCGCTGAAGGCCACCGCGCCCGCCGACGCCAGTTCCTCCATCTCCGCGAGTTCCTTCCCTGCGCGGCGGCGCGTTACGCAGGCGATGGGCAACACGCGCACCGGCCCCGCCTCCCGCGCCTGCTGTTTGATGAAGTCCACAATGGCGGCGGAGTCGATGGCGGGTTCGGTGTTGGGCATGCAGCACAGGGTGGTGAAGCCGCCGCGCGCGCCCGCCGCCGCGCCGGTGGCGATGGTCTCCTTGTCCTCGCGGCCCGGCTCGCGCAGGTGCGCGTGCAGGTCGATGAATCCCGGCGCCGCGACGAGGCCGTCCGCCTCCACGATCAGCGCGCCGTCGGGCGGCGCGACGCTCCCGCCGCACGCGGCGACGCTCCCGCCGCTCACCAGCAGGTCGCCGGGGGCGTCCACGCCGCGCGCGGGGTCGAGGAGGCGCGCTCCGCGTATGAGGATGGGGCGCGTCATACGGCGGGCGCCTCCGCGCCGCCGGTGAGCAGTTGGTAGAGCAGCGCCATGCGCACGGCCACGCCGTTGGTCACCTGCTCCTCGATGACGGAGGCCACGCCGTGCGCGAGCGACGACGCCACCTCGACGCCCTCGTTGAGCGGGCCGGGGTGCATGATGAGCGCGCCGGGGTTGGCGAGGCGCATGCGCGCCTCCGTTACCTGCCAGCGCCGCGTGTACTCGCGCACGTTCGGCAGCATCCCGCCCGCCTGCCGCTCCGATTGGAGGCGCAGCGCCATCACCACGTCAGCCCCGGCGATGGCGCGGTCGAGGTCGGGTTCGTAGCCGACGCCGGGCAGGCGCTGCGTTCCTACGGGCGCGGTGAACTCGAGCGGCATAAGGGTAGGGGGGCCGCTGAGCACCACCTCCGCGCCCATCGCGGCGAGGCCGAAGAGGTTGGAGCGCGCGACGCGGCTGTGCGCCACGTCGCCGACGATGACCACGCGGCGCCCCGCCAGATCGCCCAGGTGGTCGCGCATCGTCAGCAGGTCGAGCAGCCCCTGCGTCGGGTGCGCGTGGCGTCCGTCGCCCGCGTTGACGACGCTCGTCCGCGACAGGTTGCGCGCCATAAAGTAGGGCGCGCCCGCCTGCGCGTGCCGCACCACCAGCACGTCGGCGTGCATCGCCTGGAGCGTCAGCGTGGTGTTGAGCAGCGATTCGCCCTTCTCGGCGCTGGAGCCGGAGGCGGCGATGTTGATGACGTCGGCGCTCAGCAGTTTGCCCGCCTGCTCGAACGAGACGCGCGTCCGCGTGCTGGGTTCGTAGAAGAGCGTGAGAATCACCTTGCCGCGCAGGGGCGGCGCCTTCTTGATGCCGCGCCGCAGCACCTCGCGCATCGCCTCCGCCGTGTCGAGCACGCTCTCGATCTCGGCGCGGGAGAAGTCGTCCAGGTCGAGCACGTGGCGGCGGGGCGCCAGCGTCGTCTGCGGCAGCGCCGCCGGTTCGGCCGGGGCTTGCGTGGTCATGCGCTCACACTCCTTACGGCGCGCGGCACGACGCCGACGTAGTCGTCGCCGTCCACCTCCGCGACGTGGACTTCCACGATCTCGTCGAGCGACGTGGGCACGTTCTTGCCGACGTAGTCCGCCCGCACCGGAATCTCGCGGTGCCCCCGGTCGATGAGCACCGCCAACTGCACCGACTGCGGGCGCCCGTGGTCCATCAGCGCGTCGAGCGCCGCCCTGATGCTGCGCCCGGTGAACAGCACGTCGTCCACCAGCACCACGCGCTGCCCGCCGATGGGCGTTGGCAGCGTCGTCGGCCGCACCAGCGGCTGTGGGCGGCTGGTCAGGTCGTCGCGGTACAGGTTGATGTCCAGCGCGCCGACCGGCAGGGCGGCGCCCTCGAACGCCTCGATGGCCGCCGCGATGCGCCGCGCCAGCGGAGCGCCCCGCCGCTGGATGCCCACGAGCACGAGGCCGTCGGCGCCCTGGTTGCGCTCCGCAACCTCGTGCGCCATCCGCGTCAGCGCCCGCCGCATATCTTCCGCGCTCAGGATGACGCGCTCGCCGTCGTGCTCCAACAAAGACCCCCTGCCCGCGTCGGCAAGGGGGAAGGCAGGCGCGCGCCAGTCCGTCAGGCGCGCCGCGCGAGTCCTCCGCCTTGCCAGCCTCACGGGACTGATTTAAAGGCGCAGCCGGGCCGCAAGCCCGTCAGCAAGCATTATGGGGGAGGAGAGGGGAGGGCGCAAGGGGGGGGGGAGGGGCGCAAGCCCGCGCCGCCTAACCGAACCTTCCTTCGCGCTCGTACCACGCCCGGTTCCACGCCTTGTCCTGCATACGGCTTTCCTCGATGCGTTTCAACCGCAACTCCGGCAGGGTCAACTTGTTGCCCTCCGCGCTATTGCAGGGCGAGCACAAGAGCACGCGATTGCGCAGGTCGTCGCGCCCGCCTCGCGAGCGGGGCACGCGATGGTCAACTTCCAGGTATTCCTCGTGGTGCGGCACCCAACCGCAGCCTTGGCACTTCCTGCCGTCCTCGAGCACCAGCTTGGCGCGCAGCTCTCTCGCCGTGAAGCGCGGCGACTTGGGTTTCGCGTCTACGAGCGTCAGCTCCGGCGCCGCCTTTGCGCCGCCGTCGGTGCGGCGTGGCGGCGTAGTGCGAACGTGGACTGCTCGCCGCCACGAACGGATATCCGTAGGCAGGCGCACCTCACTCTGGAGGCGTTGGCGCTCACAGCGGACTACTCCTAGCAGACCGGGCTAGATGGTTAGGATAGAGGAAATTTTGGATATGTCAACCTGCTGACCTAAGGAGGATTCTTGGGCAGCAGCCGTAAGAGGAGGTCGGCCAGATAGAGTAACTCGATATCCAATTGCGCGTCGGAATTCTTGACTAGTCTGTGCGCCCTAGAATTCCGCACAAATTGATAAGCTCCTTTGAATAGTAAAAACAACCCTTCCTGTTCCGAAGGAGGCAATGATTTATCAATGAGTACTCCTTTCTCAGGACGAAGCGCTGTAGCTATAAGCTTCTCTCCTGTCAAATTATTTCCACATGATTCACCTATTAACAATCGAATGCGCTCCTCTACTACTACAAATGCCTTCAAAATCGCTGCCCAAGAATCGAGAGGATAAAGGGTGCGACTTTCTTTGGAAATGGCAGGATCTATGAAATCAAAAGCCATCTTTGGGTTATGCCTAGTTGCCCAGAAAGACTGCTCCTTTACTTGTTCTAAGTCAAAATCCACTATTTGATGCAATGAGGCAGGGTCATCAGGAACACTTCGGAGCCGTTCGATAAGATTTGAATCGAGTTTACGCTCTTCAATCAAGGAAAACTCCGCATGACTAACGAAAATATCCTGAATAGGAATCTCTCGATCGTTAATCATACTTAGCGCCAAAGACAAGGACCTAGGGCCACTGCCTTCATAGCCACTGGTGAAACCGGAATGTACAACCGTAAGCGGAACCCAATTCCAATCCCAAAAGAGAAACAAATGCTCGCCTTGTTGACTGCGGCGGTCTCTCATGTAGGTTACTAGCGATGCTCTAAGTGGCGGCCTGTCGCTGTTGACGATAGCGTCAACAGCAAGTACACACGGCAGAGGGATACCGGGCACGCCCATATACTGCACTTCAATTGGGCTAATCTGGTCGTGAAACATTTCTAATCTCTCTCTTGAGCGATAAGATGTCGCCACGGACCCCTCCTAGGACTGTGACGAGGCAAGCCACTCTTGTAGCTCACTCTCACGCTGACCGAAGCATACCCCGCGCCTGCGGCGCTAGCAAGCTCAGCCCGCGCCCGGCCGCCCCTCCCCTCCTCCTACCCCGCCTTGGCCACTATCGAGCACTTCGACGAATTGAAGATGTACGCCTCGCTGAAGTCGAGCACCTGCGCCTTATAGCCTAGCTCGGTGCTACCGCCGCCCCCCTACGCCGCCTTGTTGACCACCATGCGCCCGCTCTTCACGACGGCCAGCACGCGGCCGATGTCCGCTATGCGTTCGTCGGGGCGGCCCTCTACCACTAGCAAATCGGCCTCTTTGCCGGGCGCTATCGTGCCTACGGCGTCGGCTACGCCTAGCGCCTCGGCGTTGCCGCCTGTGGCGGCGGCGACGGCCTGCGCGGGCGTGAGGCCCGCCTCCACCATCGCGGCGAGTTCGAGGTCGAACCGCCCGAACGGGTAGACGCCCCAGCCGCAGTCGGAGCCGGCCATCAGGCGCACGCCGCGCTCGATCAGCCGCCCCGTGTGCTCCATCGCCGCCGCGTGGCCGGCGCGCATCCGCCCCAGCAGCGCCGACTCCTCCTCCGTCGCCGTCCCCTTGTCCACGCGCTCTTGCAGGATGGGGATGCGGCTGCGCGTGATCTGGAGCGTCGGGTTCACCCGCACGCCGCGCTCCGCGATAGCGTCGGCGAGGCGCTCGTCGAACACGCGCTCGCCCCGCTCGTCGGCGAACCAGCCGTGCATGATGACGTCGAATCCCGCGTCGATGACCATCCGCATCGCGACGTTGGAGCGGCAGTGGGCGGCGGCGGGACGCGCGCGGCGATGTCCCTCCTCGACGATGGCCGCCAACTCCGGCGCGGTGAAGGCGGGGCGGAACGGGTCGGTGCCCAGCGTGCTGCCGCCGGTGGCCATCACCTTGAGGAAGTCGGCGCCCTCCTTGAGCAGTTGGCGCGCCGCGCCGCGCACGCCGTCCACGCCGTCCGCCTCCGACCCCATAAACCAGCAGTGGCCGCCGGTTACGGTGATAGGGCGTCCGGAGGCGAGCAGCCTCGGCCCGCGCACGATGCCCTGGGCGAGCGCCTCCTTGAGGCGGAACGTGGTGTCGTGCCAGCCCCCGCAGTCGCAGACGGTGGTGACGCCCGTCTCGAGCGCGCGCTCGACATTCCGCGCCGAGCGCAGTAGGCGGATAGCGTCGTCGTCGCCCGCGTGCACGTCCTCGCCTCGCCGCCCGTCGCCGGACATATTCGTGTGCGTGTGGCAGTCGATCAGGCCCGGCAGCAGCGTCGCGTCGGGGAAGGAGAGGCGCTGTTCGTCCGGCGCTCCCGCCTCGCCCGCGCCGCCGACCGACGCGATCCGCGACCCCTCGACGCGCACCGCCTGGTCGCGCGCCGCGGGCGCGCCCGTCCCGTCGAGCATCCGCCCCGCGTGAATGGTCAGCGTAGCCTGCGCGTCCGCCATAGGCGCAGTCTACGCCGGGAGGGGAGGGAGGGGGTAGGGGCGCCGATTGGTGGAGATAGGGGGACTCGAACCCCCAACCTCCGCGATGCGAACGCGGCGCTC
>CAZLKC010000028.1:0-12733 GCA_964560025.1 uncultured Dehalococcoidia bacterium | reverse complement strand
CCGCTCCATCACGTGCGCGAACGGGCTCGGTCTATCCCCGCGTGTGCGGGGGAGCCCCCGACGGCAAGGCGGTGGTCGCCGCCTGGTACGGTCTATCCCCGCGTGTGCGGGGGAGCCCCGGACGACGACCCGACGGCGACCGACCTGTCCGGTCTATCCCCGCGTGTGCGGGGGAGCCCCTTGCAGACTCTATCACTGCCTGGCACTCCTATCAGTGAGAGGGTGGGCTTCTTGACGGATTCGGGCGTTCGCGGCGGTTCGGCTTGGGATCAGTGGCGGCGCACGAGGTAGACCCCGTCGGCGTCGACGATGGTCTTTGGCGGCTCTCCGAGCGTGCGGATTCGCTGTCCGCCCACCGCCGACGGGTCGTGCCAGGTCATCACGATGGAGCCTGGCCCCGCCACGCCGTGCCATTCGGCGATCACGTTCCACACCCGTTCCCGCACGCCCGCGGTCATCTGGGGCGAGGTGTAGACGCCTGGCGCAATTTCGAGCATGGCCGATGCGAGGAATCCCCGGTAGCGCGCCTCCACGTTGACGGTGACGACGATGGTCATGAGGCTGCCTTGGCGCAGTCGCCCGCATCCCAATCGTCCGCAGGTGGGGCACCGTCCTCGTTGGGGATGGGCACGTCTTCGAAGAGGGCTTTGATGCGGTCAATCATCTTGGGGATGATCTGCTGGCTCCTCAGCAGTTCGCCGGTGGTCCGCCTGGTGAGCCGCTCTATGTCGAGGGCGGGGTTGTCCATAACGGTTTTGGCCGACTTGAAAGCGGCGGGCAGGAGGATGGTGTCGCGGAAGAGGTCGGCGATGTCGAGGGGGAAGGCTTCGCCGCTGTGTTCGTGGATGAAGCCGAGTTGGGGGATGGCGCCGACGGCGGTGACTGCGACGACCGCCGCGGCGGTGACTGCGACGGAGGCGTGGTTGATGGCTTGGTTGGGCAGGTCGGCGCTGAGCGGGTTGGCGCGGTCGTAGCGCCGTCCGCGCCAGACGATGCCGTAGCGCTGCGCGAGTGTTTGGTAGGTGCGCTTCATGCGCGCGCCCTCGATGCCGCGGAGCGCGTCCAATCCCGCGTGGGGCGGCACCTCGCCCATCCGCATGGCGTACATCTTGCGGGCGATGGCGATGCGGCTGTCCTCCGACTCGCTCCACGCGCGCATCTGGCGGCGCGCCACCTCCGACGAGTCGGGCATCAGGGGCGGTGCGGTGTAGCAGCGGACGCCGTCTTCACCGACGGCCACGAGCGCCGTGCCGTGACGCGCCATCAGGCGCAGCGCGTCGTGGCTGACGGTCGAGCCGGGGCCGAGGAGAATCATGGACAGCGTTTGGAAGGGGATGCCGTACTCTCCCGCCTCCAGGGGGCTGTCCACGCCGGGGCCGGCCTCGCGCTCGAAGCGGAGCGTGCCATCGCGGACGGTCAGGGCACCTCGCGAGAGCCAGAGCAACCCGTGCCTGTCGGCGTGGGGTATGCGCGCCGTCTCCAAGCCCAAGCGTCCTCTGAGCATCGCTTCTCCTCCGAACCGGCGAGCACCTCCATCCGCAAGGAGGCGCCGCCGTATGTGGTTGTTAAGGTGCTGCGGACATGCGGGCCTAGTTCATCGGCGGGCGCAGGAGCAGCATGCCGTACCCGTAGGCGCGGTGGCGCCCCACGCCGCGCGCAAGCAGCGCGGGAAAGCCTGCCGGGTCGGTCACGGTCATATTGCCTCGCAGCACGGCGTCCGGCCCCTCGCTCCGTCCGGCGCCTGGGCGCCCATTGCGGACGGAGCGTACCCGCTGGAAAGCCACGAGTTTGACGCTCTTCGTCTCGATGGCCGCGCCCCCAATGCGCTCGACCTGGCGCGCGAGCCAGTCGGCGTACACCTGCTCGCGAGTGCGATTCATCTCGCACAGGGGGAGCGGGTCGGCCTCGGCCTGGAAGGCGTCCCGCTCGTAGGCCTTGCCGCCGGGCGCCTCGCGGCGAAGGCGGATGACGGGGCGGACGCGCACCTCGAATCCCAAGCACTTTCCCGCGCGCCATTCCGTCGGCATCGGCTTGCTCTCGATGGTCTCGACGGGGAGGATGTTGGCGTGCGCCGGGTCGGCGAAAGTTCCTGCCGCATCGCGCAGCTCGTCCGCGTCCGTGCGGGCGTAGCCGTAGAGGCAGCCGGAGGAGTGGTTGCGGGGAACGATGAGGCGGAAGGGCTTGGGCGCCAACTCGCCGAAGGTCTCCGTGAGCAGGCAGTGCATGGCGTGGTCTTCGTCTTGCAGGCGCTTGACGCCCATCCAGCGGTGGAGGCGGTTCGCGTCGATCACGGCGCGGAGCATGTGGAGCGCGGCGGTTTGGGGGAGAGGGGCGGCGGTGGTCATAGCCGAGCCTCCTCCGGGTGCGCAGGGAAGCCGACGCTTGGCTGCGACCCCTCGCAGACGGCGCGTCCGCCGCCGTGCAGCCCCGATATCCAGTTGCGCTCATCGGTGAGCATGGAGCGCCGGATATGCTCCACGCCCTCCGCGTCCACCCCGCCGTCGTCCGCCGGCCACAGCAGCCTGACCGACTCTTGCTCCTTGCGAGCGCAAGCCAGAGGCGTGCCGAGCAGCGCGCCTAAGGCGCTGGCGGCGTTCTCTACGAATCCCGCGAACAGCGGCGCAGAGGGGAGGCACGGCTTGCGGCCGATGAACAGGGGGCGCGCCGGTTCTTGCAGCGCCTCCGCGAGCCGGTCGAGCGAGGGATCGCCCTCTTCCGGGGCGAGACGCAGCGCCACCGTCACCCGCATATCCGCGAAGTAGTCGCGGTAGCGCAGGTGCGGGGATTTGTAGGTGTCTGGCCCTCCGTCTCTGCCCTCCGGCTTGCCTCGTGTCGTCCAGCCCTTGTCGTCTTTGCCCAGTTGCGCCGTTTGGAAGTCGGTCATGCGCACGCCGCCGTGCGGCTCGCGGTCGATGCGCGCGGCGAACACCAGCCGCTCTTGCAGGCGCTCGTGGAGGTCGCGGTCGACGCGCCGCCAGCCGAGCGCGTTGGCCAGCAGGCCGGTGAGCATCGACGCGGCGGGGAACCAGCGGATCACCCCGTAGTTGTCGATGGTCTCGCCGCCGAAGGCCATCAGCGGCGCTTCGAGGTTCAGCAGCAGGTGGCGCATGGCCTACGCCGCCGCCCCGTTGCGCACCGCGCCCGCCGCCCACGCCGCGAGGCCGTCCAGGTTCACCGGCTCCGCGCCGGGGAGGGCGCAGTCCTCCACCGCCATCGCGCGCCGCGCCTCGTGGGCGCCGTAGGCGGCGTCCAGTTTACCCAGATGCGCGCCGAGCGCCTCCACCGCGTCGTCAACCTGCGGCCGCACGGCCTTGCGGAATGCGTTGGCGAGGCTGCGCGGCTGGCGCGACCCTGCCTCGACGAGCATCAGGTCGGCGCAACTGTAGGGCGCGGTGGAGCCGAGTTTGGCGCCGGGCGTTACGGTGGCGATGAGGTGCACAAGGTGCTTCACCACGTCGGCGGCCATCGAGCGGTCGGCGCTCTCCCACTCCCCGGCCTTGCAGCCTTCGAGGTTGGAGACCAGCCCGCGCACGTCCACGACCACGTAGCCGTAGAAGAGCCCGGCGGTCAACTCCGCGTCGCCGATGTGCGCCGCCCCCGCGTCCTCGTCGGGACGCTGGAGGTCGTCCACGACGGAGAAGTAGTCGCTCTCGCTCTCTTGCCCATGCACGGTGAAGGCGTGGGCGACGTGGACGGCGGCCTCGATGTTGGCGCCGGGGTCGGAGGTGACCATCCGTCCGAAGAGGGCGCCTTCGATGCCGCCGGGAAGGGAGGTGCTCTCCCTGAATGCCTTGAAGTTGTTGCGCTCCTCTTTGAAGACTGCCTCGGCGGCCTTTCCCGCTGCCTCGGCGTTGTCGGCGTGTTCTGCGCAGATGGACGCGGCGCGCTGGCGCAGGTGCTCCACCTCTGGCCGCCCCAGCAGCAGGGGTTGGCGGCCCGACTCGGTCGTCCCGCTGCTCCCGTAGACGCCGACGTTGAAGGCGGCTTCCACCGCGTCGAGGATGTCGCCGTCGATCTCGCCCTGCTCCCTGATCGGCGGCATCACCATGCGCTCGACCACGTTGCGGGAGCGCACGGCGTCCGTCGCGCCGGGGATGGCGTGGATGGCGAACTCGCCTTCGGCGACGCGCCAGTGGCGCTTGAGGCACTGCGACGAGATGCGCGTGCGGTCGGCGCCGCCGAACGGCATCCGCTTGGCCAGCCCGCTGTCGTCCCGGTTCAGCAGCGCCGCCGGGTAGGAGTGTAGGCTGTGGATCTGCAGGAATCGTGTCATACCGGTCTCCTTTGCTCCGATGCTCTAGTCGTTCTTTTCGTCCGGGGTTTGGGCGCCGCTCCGTTCCGCCCGGTAGTAGTCGCGGGCGATACGGCGGCGGCGCTTCTCCGCCTCTTCCTCGTTGCGTTGGATCAGGATGAACTCCGCCATCTCACGCCAGTTGAAGGACACGCCGGCCGACGCGAGCATGCGGAACACGCGCGCGAGCAGCGTGCGCAGCATCTCCTCACGCGCCGTCAGCAGGCGGTTGAACCGCGTGTCGCTGTAGAAGGCCGTCTCGCGGTGGCCGTCGCCGCCCAGGTAGAGCGCCTTGCCCACGGGCATGTAGCCGTCGTGCGCGGTTCGGCGCGCGCTGCCCTCTCCGGCGTTGGTCGGCGTCATCAGCGCGATGCCGTGGAGGATGAGCGCCCAGTCCTTGTCCCATGCGCCGCCGCCGAGCAGGTCGTACTTGGCCATCAGCCGCCAGAAGGCGGCGCGGTCGGGCGCGTCGGGGTCCATCCGCCGCAGGGCGGCGAGGTCTCCCCGCTTGTGCTCCGCGAGTTGCGCAATCTCGCCGGCAATCTGGACGGCGATGTTGCCCCACGATGGCGCCCCTTGCTGCGCGCCGCCTGCCGCCTCTTGGGGAAGGGTAGTGGTCACGCGTTCACCTCCTCTCGCTCGCTGTCGAATAGGAACGGCAGCCCCTTGGCGCCGCGTATGCGCCCCTCGAACAGCCCTTCGGCATTGGCGCGGGCCTTGTAGCGGTGAAGGGCGGGGCATGGCAGCGAGTCGGTAGCATCGCTGAGCATGGCGCGGGCGTGGTCGACGATGCCCAGCAGCCACTGGTTGCGGACAGCGTCGCGCTTCGTCTGTTCTTCCTCGAACTCGTCTTGCAAATCCTCGAAGAACCCCGCGTCCACGATCTGGTCTAGTCGATTGAGCCACGGGCGCGCCCTGTCGCGGTCTTCGGTGCTAGCCTTGTCTGCCTCGCCTCCGGCCAGGAACGCCTGGATGGCGTGGCTAAGGATGCGTTGGACGATGCTAACTTGGCCAATGCGCTCCTGCGCTATCTTCCCCAGGTTCTCCATGTCTTGGGACTGACCCCGGCCTAGCATCGCCATCTTGAACCTGTGGCGCACGATGAAGGAGCGCTCGTAGTAGCCCTCCGTCTTGCCCTGGCCGCGCACCATCGCACGGGCCACCAGGCGCACCGGGTCGTCCGACCGGTGCTCGGCGGCGGTGGGGCGCATCAGCGCGGGCAGGCGCCACTTGCCGCTGGTAAGGTACTCGGAGAGGCGCTTGTAGGTGAACCCGCCATCGGAAAGTGTCAGTGGCACTCCATCCCTGTTCGAATCGGTGGGCGTCCAGGGGTCACCCGTCCTGCCCTTGAGTTCCTTGGCGGCGACGCGGGCGGCCTTGGAAGTGGCGCGGAGCGCGTCCGGCTGGCCGTTCGCGCCTCGGTGCAGGCGAACGCGGCGGCAAACCTCGATGTAGAGCGGGTGGAGATTCCACAACCGCAGCGCCTCCTTCTCCGCCCCGTCCCAGGGCGTTATCCACAGCAGGGCGTGGCCGTCATTAACGAATTGGTAGTCTTCGAACATCCTCCGGCGGCCTTCCAGCAGCGCTTCGAGGTCGCGCCGGACGTGTGCGCCGATTCCGCCGGTGTTCGGAGCGAGAGAGAAGGCGGGGCGATTGCCTAGGCCGCCGTTCATGCGCGAGACACCGTAGTTGCCCGCCCCGCCGAATCCCTCCATCGTCTGTAGCGTGATCAGTGCGAACACCCAGTCATCGAACTGCGCCACGTCGGCCACCGCCGACTTGAGGTCGTGGTTCCTGGAGGTGACCAGCATGTCCAGTTCGTCGGGCGTCGCCACCGGCTTGAAGTCCGCCGCTCGCTCCTTGGATCCCGCCGCCGGCTGCATGAAGGCGGGCTTGGTGATGTCTTCCACCACCAGCCGCCACGCCTCGTCGTCCGGGCAGCCGGGCGTAAGGGTGCGGATGATGGTCTCCCACTCTCCGGCGCTCCCCGGCGGCTCGGCGAGGCCCGCCCGCTCCATGGCGATGGCGCCCAACTGGACGAGGAAGGCATGCCACGCGTGGCGCTGGTGGGGGCGCAGCGCGGGGAACGCCTCGACCTCGTCGGCCATAAGCGCGGCGTAGGCCTCAGGCAAGGAGGCCACCTCACGCCCGCCGCCGAAGCGGTCGAAGCGGATGATGGGGTCGGTCAGCAGGTTGTGCATAGCTCCTTCCTATCTGAGGGACGTGTCCGCTGGCAATGGGCTAATGTCATACTTGGGGATTCGGGCGGGAGGGTCGAGCAAGTAGGAAGCATGAGTTGGCAAGTGCTCAACGATGACCTGCGTGCACCCGGTGCGCAGCAACAGCGACGCTGCCTCGCTGCCGAGGTGCATCTTCACGGCCGTGCGGTTGCCCACAACGATCTGCAAGGTTGCTTGCGGTGTCTCTCTCATTCGATATATGCTCCTTTCAACGCAAGATTTATAATACCCTAGCAGGCTGACCAGAGGCTGTCACCCCCCTCTTCAGGGGATAGACCCTCTTGAGTCGATAGGAGGTCGGTTCCCCCGCACACGCGGGGCCATGCGATGAAGGCGGGCCGGGTAGCCGCTACCCGGCCCGCCTCAGCCCCAGGCGGTAGAGGCGGACAGTTAGACGCTACGCGCGGCGGTAGATGTCGCGGCGGTGAGCGGCTCGCACTACGAGGACGATCATCGCGTCGTCCTGCGCCTCGTACACGATTCGGTACTCGCCAACGCGCATGCGTCGCAGGCCGCGCAGAGCACCTTTGAGCGGCGCCCCCGCCAGCGGCTGCTCGCGGAGGCTGTCGATGGCCTCGATGATTCGGCCCCGCGCAGGCTGCGGGATGGCGGCCACCTCTTTGGCCGCGCTGTTCTTTATTCTAACCGACCAACTCACGCCTGACTTCGTCCCAGTCGAGGACAGGGTCGGAGGGGTCGCGCAGCCGCTCGACCGCGACAGATAGGTCGTCGAAGTCCTCGACGTACTTCTCCAGCGCCTGACGGATCACGTCGGCGCGGCTGCGCTTGAGGTGCGCGGCTGCGGTGTCCAGAGACACTGCCAGCACATCGGGCACGCGCGCAGTTATCTGTGTCATAGCAACTCCTTCAATAGACAAATGTCAGGTTGTGCACTTGACGGCACCTAGAATCATGTTACATCACAACCTAGCTTGTCAATTACGCCTACCACACCTCCGTACTGCCTTGCCGCCGCTACTCGGCTCGCCTCAGCCCCAGGCGGTCGTAGTGGAAGCGGTGCTCGCCGACGGCGAAGGCGAAGCCGCCGTCCTGGGAGTATTCCGCCGGGACGGCACCCTCCACGCGCTCGCCGCTCATCCAGCGCACGGGAATGGAGAGTCGATGGACGGGGGGCGCGCCGACGAAAGGGCTGGGCTGAGGCGAGTCGAGATCCACATCGATGCCCTCGTCGCCGAGGCGGGTGCGGATGCGCTCCTCGTCGGAGGGGAACAGCACGTCGCGGTTGTCGCTGAAGAAGGAGAGGTTGCGCTTGACGATGGCGTTGGCGGCAGTTAGCCCGTCGGCGAATTCCCCGCCCTCGACATTGTTGGCATGGACTAGCCACGCCTCGCCCTTCT
This sequence comes from uncultured Dehalococcoidia bacterium, assembly GCA_964560025.1. Classification (GTDB taxonomy): domain Bacteria; phylum Chloroflexota; class Dehalococcoidia; order Lucifugimonadales; family Australimonadaceae; genus JAGWBE01. The sequence goes on along the minus strand of CAZLKC010000028.1, from coordinate 4,844 downwards.
CCTCCACGATCTTCTTCAGCGCGTGGGGATGAGTGGCGCGCTCGACTAGCATGCGGTTCATCGCAGGGATGTGCCACTCGGAGTGCTCGGCGATCAGGCGGCGAGTGGCCTCGAGGACGCGCACGTCCTCGTAAACCTTGCCGCGCGGGCCGAGGCCGTTGGAGAGGGGCCTGCTCTTCTTGTCCAGCAGCGGCGACAGGTCAGCGCTGTCGGGCGTGAGGACGATGCAGCGCGGCTCGGCGTAGCCCGCGGGCCGCGCATCGCGCTCGTGGCGGTGGAGGCGGCCGATGCGTTGCAGCAACACGTCCATCGGGCACAGGTCGGTGATGAGCAGGTCGGCGTCGATGTCCAGCGACTGCTCGAGCGTCTGGGTGCCGACGACTACGAGGCCGTCGGACGGGCTGCGGTCTTTGCCGAGGCGCGCCTCCAACTCGCTATCGAGCAGGCGGCGGTCGCCCTGCGCGAAGCGCCCGTGGTGGGGCGCGCGCACGCCACCGAGCGCGAAGAGCAGTGCGCCATCTGCCTCGGCGGCCTCCGCCTCCAGCGCTCGCTGGGTATCGAGGGCGGAGGAGACGGTGTTGCGGACGACGAGCACCTTGGCGCCGTTGCGCGCCGCTTCCAGCGCCAACTTCGCGGTCGCGGGGAAGCCGCCCATGAGCGGAAGCGCTTCGACGCACACCGCCTTCTCCTGCGCGTTCTCCCCGACGCCCGCGGGCGCGTCTCCCCCGCGCGAAAAGGCGCTAACGGCGGGGTAGGACGCATCAATGGCCACCTCCAATGGCGGGGCATCGTCTGAGCGCCGCTGGCGCGTGGAGAGCCACTGGCGTCGGGCGACCGAGCCGAGGGTGGCGGACATCAGCAAGGCGTAGCCGCCCGCCTCGCAGTGCGCATCGAGCAGCGCCTTGATGATGCGGGTCATGTAGGCGTCGGAGGCGTGAACCTCGTCCACCACCAGCAGGTTGCGGGCAAGGCAGGCCGCCCGCATATGGGCGTGGCGCACCTGGAGCGCGCCCATCATCGCTTGATCGATCGTGCCGACGGCGATTTGGGCGGCGAGGAAGCGCTTGGGGCGCTCGGACGCCCAAGGCTGATCGACGCGGTCGGGCTTGTCGTGTTCGTGATATTCGGCGTTGTGCTGCGGGAGCGCCGCTGCCTCGGCGCCTGCCCCGGCGTCGTAGCCCGGGACGGCCAGCACCACCGAGGGGCGCTCCGCCGCGAACATCCGCTCCGTGAACGCCTCGACGCGCTCGTGCAACTGCTTGGCGGCGGCGCGCGTCGGCAACGCGAAGTAGAGGCCGTCCACCCGCGCTTGCTCGTACATACGGGCGAAGCGCCACAGCGCCGCCTCCGTCTTGCCCGAGCCGGTCTCCGATTCGATGATGACGACGCGCTCGCCCAACGGCGCACTCTCAGCGGCGGCGCGCTGGACGGCGTTGGGCGCATAGCCAGGGAAGAGCGTCTCGAACTCAGGGCCGCCCGCGAACCGCGCCCGCTGCGCGGCTAAATCGAGGCCGACCTCTTTCACCGCGTCCCGCGCCTGCTTGCGGGCGTGGTCGATGTAGTCGTCCCTCGGCGCATCGCAGTAGTGGAACCAGCATTCGTTGGAACCCATCCAGTCGGCGAGGGTGCACAGGCCGAGGAACATATGCTGGAAGGCGGGGGCGGAGGGCAGGGGAGAGGCGCCGGGCGCGAATGCGGCGGGGAACCACTCCCTGACCAACCCGCCGATGTGCCGCACCTGATCGCGGGGATCCAGACCGCCGTAGGCGCGCCAGATTCGCGGGTTCGCCGATCGGTCGCCCTCCAATTGGAGGGGCCGCCCATGGTGCGATAGGGCGGCGACGAACAGCGCGCACACCGTTTCGCCGCCCGCGTCGTCCCATGTGTCGAGCGCCTCGTCCCACCAGCCCAGGGCGTTGAAGAACCACTCGGCCGTGTCCTTGTCTCTGTTGGCCAGCACGGGCGCTAGGTCGGCGACGTGCCCCGCCCGATGCGGCGGCCTCGCTGCGGCGGGATGGTCGTCGTTCCGCCACACCTGGGTCTGGAAACCCACGTTGACCTTGCCGACGTCGTGCATAGCGGCGAGCAGCGAGAGGCGCGCGATGGTCGCGTCGTCCAACTCCGTCAGGCCGCCGGACTGCGCCAGCCGCCGCCGGATAGTGGGTTGCGCGATCAGCGCCTCGAAGCAGGCGCCCACGTCCGCCAGGTGGTGCTCCAGCAGATGGATGCGCTCCGGCCCGCGCGTTCGGTACGGACTCGCCTTGGCCCAGAAGCGTTCGGTGTAGGTGGGTTTGCTTTGGGAATCCATCGCGCCGTCCCTTTCTCCGTAGAATGGCGCGGATGCGCGGCGCCGCCTTCAACGCGATAGACGTAGAGACCGCCAACGCCGATCCGGCCAGCATCTGCTGGATCGGCATAGTAGTACGCGTGCGGGCAGGGCGCGTCAAGCAGCAGTTGTCGCCACAGGCGACCTCCGAGCAGGATTTCGCTTCACCTGGTCGAAGGTTGCAGCGCTCGCATGCCCTATGGAATCAATCCGACTGAACCACTTTCCAAGTTCGGGATTTAATTACTCACTCTTGCCGTCCGTACCGGTCAACACTGTCTCCACAGCAGCGTCGCGGCACCCCCAGTGCAATGGCCAACGGCAAGGCACAGAACCGACGCAGCACACTAGGCCCATCCGGCGCTACTCCAGAGGATGCGCCCTTGGACGAGCTGATGGCGTGCTACGGTACCCGGCAGCGCGAGGCGTATCTCACGGGACTGCGCATCCTGGCGCAAGTCGCAATTCGGGCCCACCTGAGGCGCGAGGCCGCAGAGCCCGAGGCGCCTCGTGACAGCAACGCCGAGGAGGGGTGATGACCGCTACTGCGATCTCCCACCCGGATCGGCGGCGATTGGCCCTCGATCGCCATGCGCCTCTCTTAGGGACGACGTTCGCCTGCGGCTGCAAAGGCGTGCAGGTAGAGGATGGTTCACTTTCGTGCCCCGCCCGAACTGAAGCAGCACTTGAGGCGTGGCGACCCTCCCATCGAGGATCGATCACCAGCCTACCCTCGAATGGCCCGGCCACCCGTTCGACGCGCCTCTTGGCCTGGGGCGATCGAGCGAACAGGCGCCGGATGCCCAGGCGCTGCATGGCGCGGGCGCTGGGGCACATCATGGAGGCGCAGGAGCGCAATTGCCCAGCAGATCGAAACCCGCCGTGCCTGACGGCCTGCGCCTCCCGGCGGCGCGTGAAACGGGAGTTCCACCCGCTTCCTCCTGGGTTCCGCCTCGACTTCACCCCGATTCCCGCCGTGAGAGGCTAGGCCTGGTGGAGATAGGGCTTCACCCCGTCTACGCAGCAGATTTCACCCCGCCCGCCGCTTGTGGCCCGTCGTCATGGAACGCTTCGACGACGAGCGTCTCGAAGCCGGCGCGGTGGTAGGAAGGAGTGGTCAATGACTGAGACAACGGACATCGCGACGACGGAGGAGGCCGCCCGGTTCCTGGGCATCTCCGCGCGCCGGCTTCGCCAGCTTCAGAAGGAGGGGCGCATCTTCCCCACCCCCGGCCCCAACCTACGCTCGCCCTACGGCGGCCAGTGCAACTACTACGCCCGCGCCGACCTGCTCGACTTGCTGGGTGGGCCGGAGGCGCCGCACGCGCTTCTAGCCCGCCGCCTCGAGGACGAGGCGCGCCGTCTCACCGAATCCGTCCGCTACCAGCACGCGGCGACGAGGACGGCCGAGCGCCCCGGCGTCGCAAAGGCAAGGGAGAAGGCGGAGACGCTCCGGCGCAAGGCCGCCGCGCACAGGGAGCAAGCCAAGCGATTGGAGCGGGCGCGTCTCGGGGAGATCGCCGACGTCGAGCGCTGGGCAGAGCGGGAGACCCGGCGGCTCCTCAGTCGCGGGGCGCTCCTCCGCGAACGGGAGCAGGTTGCGGAGTGGAAGAGCGTGGCGCTCGCCGCGATCGAACGCAAGTATGCGGGCGAGCTGCCGCCGCCGCTGCGGCCCATAAGCGCAGCCGATCGGCTGGCGATGTGGAAGGCGGTGTCCGCGTCCGCTGAGGGCCGCCGCGCCCAACCGCAGCCACAGCAAACGCTCCCGGCGTCCGCGTCAACCGAGCGCCCCGCGTCCGTTGAGGCCGCCGCGCCCCAACCGCAACAAGAACGTGCTTACGGTGGCGCGGGGTTTGGAGGATTGGCGCAGAAGAGGAGCGGGTCAGTGTCTGGGAGCCGCCCCCTGGATTCAAGGAGGAATCCCGGAGATTCGCATCAGGCGCCGGTCGCCGACGCCCAGGTACGGCACCTTCTAGGCCCTAGCCAGGACGCCCGCCCGCGCGGGCGAGGCATTCCCAAAAATCTTTCTTGTAATCGGCGAACCGAAATGCGCCATATCTTATATCGCGCGCGTTAGAGATTCCCACCCGCCGCCCCGCTCTTCTGCGGCGCCCTGAGCCTTGCTGCTGTGCTCGGCTGTGCCGTATGGAACGCGAACGCCTAGCCCGCGTCGCCGTCTATGTCCCTCAGGCCGTCGTCGCCGAGCTGCGCGCCGCCGCGAATAGTGAGAGGCGCAGCTCGTCAAACCACCTCGCCCGCCTGCTTGGCAACTGAGCGCGGGCGCGTTGGGAGCGGCGGGCCGCCCAGCCGCCCGCCGTCGCATAGCCGCCGATGGACTGCCCTCACGCCGTACCCGCAACCTATGAGAGAGAGGCTGGCCAAGCGCCGACGCGCCAGTGTCTTCGGCGCGGCGCATACCTGGACGGGCCGCGCGTGCGCCCGCCGTTCTTCAGGTGAGGACGCGCCGTCCTCGCCGCCGGTGCTCAGTCCGCTCCCCGCCATGCCCAACGCGGATGCC
>CAZLKC010000027.1:0-13519 GCA_964560025.1 uncultured Dehalococcoidia bacterium | reverse complement strand
CTGCGGTGAATACGTTCCCGGGCCTTGTACACACCGCCCGTCACGTCATGGAAGCTGGCAACGCTTGAAGTCGCACAGCCAACCGTAAGGAGGCCTGCGCCGAGGGCGGGGCTAGTGACTGGGACGAAGTCGTAACAAGGTAGCTGTACCGGAAGGTGCGGCTGGATCACCTCCTTTCTAGGGAGATTCCGCTAACGCGGATTCCCAGGTCGAACCGCTACGGTGAGACCGCGTCGACGCCGATGGTCGAGCCCTTGCTCTCTCGGCCCACCGGCGCGGCCTCTCTTCCGTCTCCTCGGAGGCGGCCTGGCGGAAATGCGCTTTCCTTCCACTATTCGCTTCGCTAAGGCGCCCGTTGCTTTGGGCGCGGCGCGAGCCGCCGGCATGCCGCCGCTTCCGTGGGCCACTAGCTCAGGCGGTTAGAGCGCAGTCCTGATAAGACTGAGGTCCCTGGTTCGAGTCCAGGGTGGCCCACCAGGGTGCGCCTCGCATCCCTTGCCCACTGTGCGTGGACACCTCGGCGATGGAGGCGAGGGTAGACAACCTAGGCTACGCGCTCTACGGCCTAACGGACGCAGAGCGCACGGCGGGGCGGGGTAGGGCTATACCTCGAACAATTCCGCCTCAGACGCTCTCGTTCGACTTCTACATACTCGCTACTTCACGGAGTATGCTCCCCGATATTCCCACTTTGAGGGAGGTTTGGCTGGGACAGTGACGTGATGGGAATGGTCTTGGTAGGCGCGGCAAGCCGTAAATGGCTGCCTCTTTGCCGCACGACGCGATATTTATAGCGCCGACCCAGCATCGCGGCCAGCTCCGCGCCCGATAGGTCGCGGGGCATCCTCAAACGGGGACGACCTCGCTCTGGACGAGGTGCACGCGGATGGCGTGCGGCGCCTCCCCGTCGTCGAAATGGCACAGCACCGAGTCCCGCATCATCTCCTTGATGCCCTCCCAGTCGTCCGCCTGGGTGAAGATGGCATGGCCGAGGGCGCGCGCCTCCTGACGCGCCCCATGCTCCCCCTTCCCCCCTCGCTTGATGTGCGACAATAGCCTCGGCGCAGAGGAGGCGCGGCGATGGCGAAGGAGTTCGGAGCGAGGTACGCGAACGGGGCGCTAGTCCCCCTGGAGCCGCTCGACCTGGAAGAGGGCGTCGAGGCGTAGGCCGCGCCGCCGCGCAATGATCGCCCGTTCGCTCGTCGCCCTGCGCAGCCGCGTCAACTACGGCCTCGCCGACCTGCGCGGCGACGTGCTCGGCGGCCTGACGACGAGCGGCGTCGTCCTGCCCGTCGCTATGGGCTACGGCGAACTGTCGGGGCTGGGGCCCGCCGCGGGCCTCTACGGCGCGGTGGCCGTCGGCGTGTTCGCGGGGGCGTTCGGGGGGACGCGGGCGATGGTCTACGGCCCCAACGTCCTGCTCGCCATTCCTATGGCCATCGTCGTGGCCGAGTACGCCGAGAGCTCCGCCGAGGCCGTAACCATCGGCATCCTCGCCGGCCTCATCCAGATAGCCTTCGGCCTGCTAGGGGTGGGGCGCTACGCCGCCTATGTCCCCTCCTCCCTCATCTCCGGCCTGCTGACCGCCTTCGGCATGCTCATCATCGCTAAGCAGGTCGCGCCCGCGCTGGGCGCCGCGTCGCAGAGGGGCGGCGTGGTGGACACGGCGCGCGCGTGGCCGGACGCGGTGACGGACGTGAACGCGGAGGCGCTCGCGCTGACTGCGCTGTCCTTGGCGCTGGGCGTGCTGTGGCGCGGACGCCTGCGGCGGGTGTCGCCCGCGCCCTTCGTCGTGCTGGCGGTGGGCACGCTCGCGGGCGTCTTATGGTTCCAGGACGCGCCCACCATCGGCGACATCCCGCGCGGATTCCCCGCGCCCGACCTGTCGGCAGTGTCGTTCGGTTTCTTCCTGCGCGTGCTGCAGCCCGCGTTCGTCATGGCGCTGCTGTCCACCATCATCACGCTGATAATGGCGCTGCGCCTCGACGCGATCACCGGGACGCAGAACAAGCCGAATCGCGAGATGACCGCGCAGGGCATCGGCAACATCGCGGCGGGCATGGTCGGGGGCATGCCCGGCTCCGTAACCCAAGGCAGCTTCATCAACGCCTATAGCGGAGGACGGACGCCCGTCGCGGGCGTAACCGTCGCCGTGATGGTGCTCGCCGTGCTCCTCTTCCTCGCGCCCATCGCCGAACGCATCCCTTTTGCCGTCCTTGCGGGCATCCTCATCGTCAACGGCTGGAACATCATCGACTGGCGCTTCTTGGGGCGCATCCACGCCATCTCCCGCCGCTACGCGGCGGTGATGCTCCTCACCTGCGCCCTCGTCCTGTTCACCGATATGATCACCGCCATCGTGGTCGGGCTGGTCGCCGCCGCACTGGCCGCCGCCCGCCACACGGAAAGCCTCGAGGTCAAAGGCCTCCTATCCGTCCCGCTGCTCGACCGGATGCTGCTGGACGACGCCGACTCGGCGCCCGGCGCCGACCCGTTCGCGGCCCGCACCGGCCTCGTCGTCTTCCCCGACCGCGTAACGGTCGCCTCCGCCCGCGAGGTCAGCAGGCTCATCCGCCCCGACATCAGGGGCGTCCGCGTCGTGCTCTTCGATATGTCGCGAACCGAATACGTGGACGACTCGGCAGCCGTCATCCTGAGCGAACTGGTGCAGATAGCCCTCGGGCAGCGCTCGCGCCTGCTGGTCATCGCGGGGCTGAAGGGCGAGGCGCTGCAAACCCTCAACACCGTGGGATTCCTGGGCCACTTGAAGGGCGCGCGGTTGGTGGGCGGCCTGGAGGAGGCGAAGGACGTCGCCCGCGAGGCGCTGCGCGCCGAGGACGCGGGCGCTTCAACCGCCTGACACGGACTCGACGAACGGGAGCATCAATTCCACGCACGCCTGCGGCTGCTCTAACTGCAAGAAGTGCGTTGCGTCGGGCAGAAAGTCGTAGTCCACGCTGGTGATGTCGCTCAGGTCGAGCGTCGGCAGGTAGGAATAGGGCACGGTCGGGTCTGCCCCGATCACCTTCGTCGGGCAACGCAGCGCTCCCAGGTCGATCGACACGCCGAAGACGCCCGCGTACTTCAACATCTGCGCCTCGTACTCCGGCGGGCACGCCAGTTCGTAGCCGCCCTCCGCGTTCTCGCGGAGCGTCGTCTCCGCTATCAGCGGGAGGACGCCCGGCACGGCGTGCAGGAAGGTGGGAGCGAACTGCAGCAGCTCGGCGTACTCCTCCCGCGTGCGGAAGCGCGCCGAGCGGCGGCGAGCCGCCGCCTCCAACCGCAGCGTCGCCGCCTCGAACTCCTCGTAACTGCGCCCAGGCTTGCAGAAGGGCGGGTCGAACAGGATCAGCCCGGCGAGGCCTGCGCACTTGTCATGCGTTAGCACCGCCGCCAGCGCCGACATAGAGTGGAGCACTCCCACCTTCGGCTTCTTCCCGAACGCCTCGTCCACCGCCTCCATAATGCGGCCATGGTCGTCGATGAGCGTGGGCAGGTTGTGCTTCCGAAGCGAGGTCAGCGTGTTCCGCCCGTGATTGCGCGCGTCGTACGCGACCAGGTCGAAGTCGCGCTCCAGCAGCGACCAGAAGGGGTAGTAGGCGTCGATGGCCATGCTGTTGCCGTGGCCGAGCACGAGGCGTTGGCCGCCGGGGTTGCCGTGGCGCCGCAGCAGGATCGCCGTCCCGTCCCCCATGCGCGCCTCGCCAAAGGCGAGCGGCTCGGGCGGCTCCCAGCGCGTTTCCGGTGCGTTCGTCAACTGCCGCGTCCTCCCTGGCCGCCTCATCGTGGGATGGGCGCCCTAGACCGCTTCGTGGGCGACTGCGGCGGCGAACTCCTCGTTGCCGATGCGCTCCACGCGCCACTCGGCGTCCGGCAGGTTCGGGAAGCGGAAGACTCCGCCCGCCGCCCCCTGGCGCATCGCCTGCGGCGCCTCGAAGCGGCGCATATCCAGGCGGTGGCCCGTGCCGAACGCTTTGAGCAGCGCCTCCTTGATCGTCCAAAGGTCGTAGAAGGCGTACATCTTATCCCGCTCGCCCAACCCTGCAAGGCCTGCTTGCTCGTCCGGCGTGAACACCGAGCGGATGAGCAGCTCCATATCGCGGCGCGGGACGCGCTCCTCCACATCCACCCCCAGCCGCCCTTCCGCCGCCAGCGCGACTAGTCCGTGCGCGCCGCTGTGGCTGACGTTGAAGGGGACGCGCTGCGCCTCTCCGTCCACCAGCGCGAAGGGCTTGCCGTGCTCGGACGCCTCGAACCGCAGCCGTTCGTTGGGGCAGGCTAGGCGCTCGCAGAGGATGGCACGCAGGGCGGCGCGGCATAGGGCGAAGTGGCGACGCGGGCTGTCGTAGTGGAAGCGCGCCCACCGCGCGCGCTCCTCCGCGTCCAACCGCTCGAACGCTGACGCCTCACGCACAGCGTGAGGCGTCAGGTCTACGTGTGTCACTTCCGCCGCGCCGATCAACCGGTGGGGACGCCACCAGCATCGGGCGGCGACGGGCACGTGGCTCCTCGCGGGCGCCGCCTAGGCGGCGTTGGCGTCGAGGTAGTCGATCAGGCTCCGGGGCGTGGCGAGACCGGCGAAGTCCTCGGCGGGGATCTCCACGCCGAACTCCTCGTTCACCATCTTCCAGAACGCCACTAAGTCATTGGAGCTCACCCCCGCGTCGGCGACGTTCAGGTCGAGGTCGAGTGGGCGGCCGATCGGCTTGCCGTCCACTTCGAGGTTGGCGGCGAGTTGGCGGACGCGCTCTTCGGTCGTGGCCATATGTCTTCTCCTAGTGCTCTTCGAACAGGGATTCCGTACATCGCGATGCTAGTATCGCGGGGCCGCGCCTGTCAATCGGGGAGCGGCTCTATCCAGTGGCGCCGCCGCTGGAACGGATAGGTCGGCAATCCGACCCGCCGCCGCCGCTCTCCCGCGAACAGTCCTGCCAACGACACCGGCGTCCCCGCCTCGTAGGCGCTCCCGACCGCTTCGGCGAATCCGCCGCCGTCTGTCGCCCGCAGCCCTGCCAGCGCGACGGGGGCGCCGCCGTCCGATTGCGGCCACGCCGCAAGCAGCGCCTGCGCCGCCGCGTCGCCTGGGCTGGTCTCAATCAGCGCGTCCACGCCCAACTCCGCCAGCGTGCGGGCGCACGCCGTTAGCTGCCCAGCGGCGTTCACGACCGGGATGGACGCGCCCGCTAACCGCGCCTCCGCGCCCTCCGCCGCCAAGCGCAGGCCCTCTTCGAGGCTGAACGCTCCCGCCGCTTGCGCCGCCGCGAGTTCTCCCGCGCCCCGCAAGGCCACTGCCGCGCTTGGCCGCACGCCCACGCACGCCCACAGCGCGGTTAGCCCGCACTCCAAGGCGTAGGCGGCGGGCGCCGACCACGTAGGGTCGCCGAACTCCCCCGCCGCGCCCGGCCTGCCGAACATCACGTCCAGCAGCGACGCGCCCCGTGCTTCGCGCATGGCGGCGTCGCAGCGGTCGAGCACCGCGCGGAAGACTGGTTCGCGCTCGTACAGCACCCCGCCCGCCTCTGCCCACCCGCTGACCTCGCCGGTGTAGACGAACGCGACGGTGGACGGCGCGCGCGGCTCGGGCGCGTCGGGTGGCGCCTCCGCCTCTGCGAGCGTCCGGAGCTCCGCGCGGAGCTCCGCGCCGTCGCGGAAGGAGAGGGCGGCGCGGTAGGGGAAGTGGGAGCGCCCGACGCTCGCCGTCCACGCGAGGTCGGCCAGCGGCGATGCCGAGGCGGGCGCGCCGGGCGGAAAGAGCAGGGGTTGGTCGTCCAGCCAGGCAGCGTAGCGCGCGGCGAGGTCGCGCAATGCGGCAGGCGTCTTGCCCGATAGGGGCAGCAGGCGCGTCTCGCGGCTGATTGGCGCGGCGTCGGGGTCGGCGCCGTTCTCCGTGAACTCCGGCAGCGGGAGCGCGACGGGAAGCGGCGCTCCGGCGGGCTGCCCGTTCTCGCCGTCGGTCGGCTCCGCTTGGCCGTAGCCTTCCACGATGACGTGCGCGTTCGCTCCCGAAAGGCCGAAGGCGCTCACGCCCGCGCGCGGCGGACGCCCGGGGACGGACGGCCACTCCGCCGCCTCCGAGGCGACGCGCACGGGGAGTTCGCCCCACTCGAGGCTGGGGTTGGGGTTGTCGAGGCTCGGCTGTTTGGGGATGACGCCGTGCTCCATCGCCAGCACCGCCTTGATGAGGCTGGCGACGCCCGCCGCCGATTCGAGGTGTCCGAGGTTCGCCTTCACCGAGCCCATCAGCAGCGGGCGCTCGGCGTCGCGCCCCCGTCCGTACACCGCCGCCGCGGCGCGCACCTCGATGGGGTCGGCCATATTCGAGCCCACGGCGTGCGCCTCGAGGTAGTCCACCTCCGCCGGAGCGACGCCTGCGCGGGCTAGCGCATCATCGATGACGCGCTCCTGGGCGGGGCCTCTGGGAACGGTCAGCCCCATGCTCGCGCCGTTCTGGTTCACTGCCGACCCACGGATGACGCCCCATATGCGGTCGCCGTCCGCCTCGGCGTCGCTCAGGCGCTTCAGCGCCACTACACCGCAACCCTCCGCCCGAACGAACCCGTCGGCTTCGGCGTCGAACGGGCGGCACTCCCCTTTTGCCGACAGTATGCCCAGGTCGGCCATATAGGCGATGATGGAAGGAGATAGCACGACGTTCACGCCGCCCGCGAGCGCCAGGTCGACCTCGCCGCGCTGCAGGCTCGCCACCGCCTGATGCACCGCCGCCAACGCCGACGCGCAGGCCAGGTCTACCGGCATCGCGGGGCCTTCCAGGCCGAGCGCGAAGGCGACGCGGCCCACCGTAACGCTGGCGGTGGTGCCCAGGTAGCTGTTCGCTCTGCCGTTGGCCGCGACGAGGTCGCGGTACTCGTTGCCGCCCACGCCCGCGAACACCCCCGTGCGGCTGCCGCGCAGCGCCTCGGGGTCGATGCCCGCGTCTTCCAGTGCCTCCCAGCTCGTCTCCAGCATCATCCGCTGCTGCGGGTCCATCAGCCTCGCCTCGATGGGCGCGATGCGGAAGAAGCGCGAGTCGAACTTGTCGATGTCCTCGATGAATCCGCCGCGAACGGAGGCGCCGTTTCCGTTTGCGTTGGGGTCGCCTACGGCGCCGTAGAGCGCGTCCGATTCGGCGCGCGCGTTCGTGACTGCGCTCTCGCCCGCCGTCAACTGCCGCCAGAACGCCGCTAGGTTCTCCGCGCCGGGGAATCGGCACGCCATGCCGACGATGGCGACGCCGTCGTTCGCGGCGGCTTGGGCCGGGGCAGGTTCCGGCGCGGCCGGTTCGGGCGCGGGCGCCTCGGCGGGTGCTCCGATCTCTCCGGCCAAGTGGCGGGCAAGCCCCGCCACGCTGGGGTAGTCGAACACGATGGTGTTGGGCGCGACGTACTGTCCGGCGAAGGCGCGGTTCAGCCGGTTGCGCAGTTCCACTGCCATCAGCGAGTCCATCCCCAGTTCGGAGAACTCGACCGCCGCGCCGGGCGGCGTGGGCAACCGCATCACCGCTTGCAGTTCCTGACGGAGGAACGCCGAGAGCATCTGCTCGCGCTCTGCCGCCGGCGCGTCCCAGAGACCGGCGAGCGCCTCTTCCGGCGAGGCGCTCGCCCCCGCCGCGCCGTCCTCGGGCGTGGATAGCAGATCATCCAGCAAAGGCGGAGGCTCGACGCCGCCCTCGCGGAGCGCTTGCCAGTCCACGGCGGAGGCCATAGCGAAGACGGCGTCTTGGCGCAGCAGCGCGTCGAACGCTCGCATGCCCTGCTCGGGCGTGATCCAGTTCGATCCACGCGCCTCCAGCGCTCGCTCGATGCGCTCGCGCGCCTCCGCCGCCTCGCCCACCTCCGACCACGCGCCCCACGCGATGGACTGCCCCGGCAATCCGAGCGCGCGGCGGTAGGCGGCCAGCTGGTCTAGGAAGGCGTTGGCCGCCGAGTGGTTCGCCTGGCCGGGGTTGCCCAGCACACCCGCTCCGCTGGAGAAGAGGACGAACATATCGAGGTCGCGGTCGAGGGTGGCTTGGTGCAGGCGCCACGCGCCCAGGATCTTCGGCCACAGCACCTGCTCGAACCGCTCCCACGTCTGATTGGTCAACGCCGCGTCCGCCAGCACGCCGACGCTGTGGATGACGCCGCCCAACGGCGGCAGCGTCGCGTCGATGCGTTCGAGCATCCCGTCGACCGCCGCCGCGTCCGCCATATCGGCCAGTTCCACGCGCACCGCTGCGCCGCGCTCGCGCATAGCGGCGATCGCCGCCTCTGCGCCGGCGCCGGGAGGGCGGCGGCCATTGAGCACGATCGCGCCCGCGCCGTGCTCCGCCAGCCACTCGGCCACGAGGAGGCCGATGCCTCCCATGCCGCCCGTAACCAGGTACGTCCGGTCGGCGCGGAGGCCGCCGTGGGCAAGGGGAGGCGCTACGAGGACGTTCTTGCCGACGTGGCGGGCCGAACGCATAAATTCGAGGGCGGAGCCGATCTCGGTCAGCGGCCTGCGCATATAGGGCAGGGGGCGCAACTCGCCGTCGGCCAACCGCGCCATAACGCGGCGCACGGACGCGCCGAGGGCGGCCGGGTCCTGGCGCTTCATCTTGTCCACTTCAAGGATTGCGTAGGCGACGTCGGGGCGCGTCGCCGCCATCTCCTCCGCCGTCAGGATGTCGCGGCGGCTCATCTCCACGAAGCGTCCGTTGGAGGCGAGGCAAGAGAGGCTGGCCTCGATGAAGCCTGGGCCGGTGAGGCTGTTCAGCACGACGGTTACGCCCGCTCCTTGGGTGTCTTCGAGGATGCGCTGGGCGAAGTCGGTCGTGCGGCTGTCGTAGACGCGGGCGACGCCGAGCGAGCGGAGGTAGGCCTGCTTGGGCGCGCTTGCGGTGGCGAACACCTCGGCCCCGGCGGCATGCGCCAACTGAATGGCGGCGAGGCCCACGCCTCCGGAGGCGGTGTGAACGAGCACGCGGTCGCCCGCTTGCAGACCAGACATGCGGAAGCTCAGTTCGGCGGAAGCAAAGGAGGTCGGGATAGTGGCCAAGGCCGCCGCCGCGAGGTCGGCAGGGGCGTGCGCGACCATATCGGCGGGGACGATCAGGTCGGAGCGGAAGGTTCCGATGCCCGAGCCCAGCACGCGGTCGCCGATGGCGAATCCGGAGACATCGGGGGCGGCTTCGGTGATGCGCCCGCAGAATTCGTCGCCCAGATCGGGAGCCAACGCCACCGCGCCCACCGCGACGAGAACGTCGCTGAAGTTCAGGCCGGCCGCCTCCACCGCCACCCGCACCTCGCCGTTCTCAAGCGGACGCGAGGGTGGCGGTCCGACGCGCACCCTCTCCAAACTTCCCTCGGCATCGGGGAGGATGCGCCAACCCTCGTGCTCCGGCAAGGCGAGCCGGGGCGTGTCCGCGCCGTATCGCACGAGGCGCGCGGCTAGCCGCTTGCCGGAGCGGTAGGCGATATGCGTCTCCGCGTCCGCGAACATCAGCTCGTCCACCAGGTCGTCCGGAGCGTCACCATCAGGGTCCAGGTCGACCATGCGGGGGCGCAGATAGGCCGCCTCGCGCGCGATGGCCTTGCCGAAGCCCCACAGGGCTGCGCCGGACAACTCGCCGACACTCTCCCGCATATAGTCGCGCTCCAGCGCTTGCGCGCCCCGGGTTAAGAACCAGAGGCCGCGCACCGGCTCGAGGCCGGAGTCCTGCAACGCCTGCGTGAGCGCCAGGGCGCTGGCCGCCGCGTTGGTCACGTCTTCGGCCATCTGCTCCGTCGTCGCGCGCGGGCCGTGTCCTTCGAGCGCGAAGCAGTGCGCCACGCCTTGCAGCGGCGGCTCCTTGGGCAGGCGCTCCAGCACGGCGCGCCACGCCTCCCTGCTGTGAATCTCTACCGGCGCGCGGAACACGCCGGGGCCGTCTATCGCGGCGGCGTCTCCCTGGCCGCCGCCCGCGAGGATGACCGTCTGGTTGCGCGCCGCGAGGCCGTCGGCGAGGCTGCGCTCGGTTGGCTCGTCATTTGCGGCGACGAGCCACGCGCCCTCGGGGTGGGTTATCTCCGCAGGGCCGCGCGCGAGGAGCACGCCCGAGCCGAGCACGCCGACGCCCTCGGGGTCGTCCGCGCCGAGCGCGGCGGCGTCTTCGAATCCGGAATCGGCGAGGGCTTGGAGCCATACCTCGGAAGAGGCCAACGCGTGCGCCGGGCGGTAGGCGTCGGAGAACCGCCACCAGCCGTCCAATTGGCCGAGCACCATGTCCTGCCAGCCGCGGCCCTTGTAGACTTCCAAAGCGATGAGCTGCCCCGATGGGGCGAGCAGTTCGCGGCAATGGGCGAGCGTCTCCCCCAAGTCGCGGGTGGCGTGCAGCACGTTGACCGCGATGACGAGGTCATAGGAGTGGAGGTCGAAGCCCTGGGACGCGGGGTCCCGCTCGATGTCGAGCGGGCGGTAGTCGATGGCCGCGCCGCTGTCGCCGAATCGGCTCTCGGCCTGGGCGAAGAACCCGGCCGAGATGTCGGTGTAGGTGTAGTCGAAGTTACCGGCGGGGAGTTCGGGCAGCACTACGGCGGTTCCCGAACCGGTGCCCGCGCCTACCTCGACGATCCGCAGCCGCCGCTCCTTCGGCCAACCGGCCACGACCGCCGCCGTCGCGTCGCCCAGCAGACGGTTCCCGGAGCGGTGGCCAGGAGCGGTGAAGTAGAGCTCCATCAGGCCCGGCCCGTCGCTCGGGAACAGGATGGAGAGCGGGTCAATCTCGCCGCGCAGCACCTCGGCCAAGGCGCCGCCGCTCCTCACGAGCAGACCTAACTCGTTGACGCCGTGCGGGTATGCCTCGGCCATCCGCTCGGCGAACGTCTCCGGATCGGCCAAGGCTTCGTGCGGGAGCGCGGCTCCCCGCCCTGCCAGCACAGCGTATCCGCCGCCCGGCGCGTGGGCCAGCACTTCGGCGTCCGCCAACAGGCGGAGCATCCGCTCGAACAGTTTGGCGTGCAGCGGGAGGACTTGCAGGCGCTCGCGCAGCGCGTTCGGGTCGATGAGCGCGCCCGCCTCGCGCTCCCATCCCAGCCGATCGAGGGCGCGCAGCGCATAGGCGCGGGCGAGGCGCTCCAGGTCGGTTAGCAGGGCGGCGCGTTCGGCGGTTCCGACTCCTTCCCCGGCCAGGTAGTCGGCGAAGGGGCGTGCGTCGGCGGCGACGGCGGAGGGGGCAGGGAGCGCGTTGGCGGAGCGCAGGCGGCCCGCAAGGGGGCGCTCGCGCCACGCCATCTCGTAGAGCATGTCGCTCACGCCTTCGGTTCCGGACAGCACTCCTGCGCGCGTCGCCCGCTTGACCGTGTAGCCGATGAGTTCGCCGAGCAGGACGCCCTCCGGGGAATAGAAACGCATATCTCCGGTGAACACCTCGCGTTGCTCGGCGGCGGGGGCGTCCGGGGCGCTCTCTCTGAGCCAGGCGTGGCAGATGACGCGCTCGGGCAAGCGCTCGTCGAGGCGGAGGCGCTCCCAGCCGAAAGGCAGGTAGGCGGCTCCCGCCTCGGCGCCGACGGGGACGCGCGCCGCCGCCATCACTTGGAAGCAGCCGTCGAGGAGGACGGGATGCACGGCGACGTTCGCGGCGTCCGGCGCGCCGGGCATGAGAATCTCGCCGACCGCCTCGTTCTCGCCGCGCCGGAGGTCCTGGAGCGTGCGGAAGGCGGGGCCCAACTCGACGTTCGTCTCCGCCCGCGCGCGGTAGAACGCCGGAACGTCCTGCGGCGTCATGCGGGCTTTGAGCGCGTCGACGTCGACGCGTTCGCGGCTGCGTGCGGCGTTCGGCGAGACGCGCCCGGAGGCGTGGAGCGTCCAAGCCTCCTCGCCCGCGCCGCGGCTGAATATCTCGAACCCGCGCGCGGATGCTCCGTCCTGGGGATCGAAGACGATCTGGACGCTGCGGCGCTGCGGCCCTTCCTGCTCGGGGAGCGCCAGTACGGCGACCAGTTGGGCGTCCTCCACGACGACGGGCGCGCCGGCGCCGCCGAAGGGCGCGGACGCGGCCATGGCGCCGTAGAGCGCGCCCGGCGCGATGACGCGCCCGAACACGCGGTGGTCGCTCAGCCACGCCGGGTCGGCGGGGGCGAGCTCCGTCTCGAACAGCGTCTCGCCGCGCGGCGAATCGTGGCGGACGCCGAGGAGCGGATGCCCGGCGGCGCTGCGGCGCTGCTTGGGCGCCTCGATCCAGTGCGGCTGGCGCTGGAAGGGGTATTCGGGCAGCGAGACGCGGCGGCGCTCTTCGCCTGCGAACAGGCCGGAGAAGGTGATAGGCAGGCCTGCGGCGAAGGCGGCGGCGACACCCTCAAGGAAGCCGCCGGTCGCGTCGGCGGGGGGCGCGTCCTGCTCCTTTGGCGGACGGCGGAGGCTGGCGACGACGGCAGGGGGTTGGGCGCCGGGCCATGCGAGCTCGGTCATCGGGCCGATCACCGCGTGCGGGCCGATCTCGATCACCGCGTCGACGCCCATCTCGGCCAGCGTCTCGACGGAGCGGCTGAAGGCGACGGGTTGGCGCGCGTGCTTACGCCAGTAGGCGGCGTCGTGCGTCGCGCCCGGCTCCATGGCGCGTCCCGTTACGTTGCTGACCAGCGGCAGCGCCGGGGGCGCGGCGGGGATGGCGTCCGCGGCGGTGGCGAGGCCGTCGAGAGCGGGTTCGACAAGGGCGCTGTGGTAGCCCGCGCCGCTCCTGATGCGGCTGACGCGCACGCCTTGCGATTCGAAGCGTTGGGCGAGGCGCTCGACCTCCTGCGCTTCGCCGCTGACGACCTGGTGGGCGCCGTTGTAGGCGGCGACGCTCAGTTCGGCGCCGCCGGAAGCCGCGTTCCACTCCTTCACCGCCGCGTCCGCCTCGGCGGGGGAGACGAACAGGGCGGCCATCGCGCCGGGGACGGAGAGGGAGGCCATCAACTCGCCGCGTGCGGCGGCGAAGCGCAGGCCGTCCTCGAGGCCGAACGCTCCGGCGGCATGGGCGGCGGCGATCTCGCCGAGGCTGTGGCCCATCACTACGTCGGGGCGCACGCCCACGCTGTCCCACAGCGCGGTGAGCGCGCATTCGAGCGCGTACATCGCGGGCTGCGTCCACGCGGGGTCGTCGAGGCCGCCCGCCGCGTCCGGCTTGCCGAACATCGCGTCGAGCAGGGAGGCGCCGCGCGCTTGGCGGAGCGCCGCGTCGCAGCGGTTGAGCACCGCGCGGAAGACCGGCTCCGCCTCGTAGAGGGCCTGGCCCATGCCGGGCCACTGGCTGCCCTGGCCGGTGTAGACGAAGGCGACCTTGGACGGCGCGCGCGGCTCCGGCGCGTCGAGCGCGTCGGCGAGGTCTTGGAGCGCGGCGCGGAGGGAGGCGGCGCTGCGGAAGGGCAGGGCGGCGCGATGGGTGAAGTGGGCGCGTCCGACGCTTGCCGTCCACGCCGCGTCGGCGAGCGTGTCCCCGCTCGCAGGCGCGGCGGGCGGGAAGCGGCGGGGCTGATCGTCGAGCCACGCGGCGTAGCGTGCGGCGAGGTCGCGCAGAGCCTGGGGCGTCTTGGCCGCGAGG
>CAZLKC010000026.1:0-15715 GCA_964560025.1 uncultured Dehalococcoidia bacterium | reverse complement strand
CCCGCTGCGCCGCGCCCATCGGCAAGAGCCTCCGCGCCCGGCGCCGCGCAACGCCGCCGCGCCGCGCAGGCGGTAGCCGCCGCCGGGCCGAGGTTGCGCTCGGAGTTGCTGCGCATCGGCGTGGTTACGGGGATCGTAGGCGCGGCGCTGGTCGCGATCGAGTTCGGCGCCGTCCCGGGCGTCTAGCGCCCCGCCGAATCAGCAACGCGGCGCTACAGCAGCCAGCTGAACCAGCTATCCACCCACCCGACGGTTGCGATGCCGATGAAGGCGAACATCAGCGTGTTCAGCACCTTGCCGGGGAAGACCCAGGCGAGGAAACGCCACGCCGGATAGCGCGTCGCCCCCGCCCATAATCCGGCCACGTCGAACGGGATGGGCGTAGCCGCGAAGACGAACAGGGCGGGGCCGCGCCAGCCCCGAGGCAGGCGCTCGACGCGCTCGTAGAGCGCCCTGCCCCGCACGAGGCGGTTCCCCATCGCGCCGACGGCATAGCCCGACAGTTCGCCCAGCGTTGCGCCCGCCCCTCCGACGACGGCCAGCAGGTACGGGTTGAGCGACTCCGCCACGGCGACGACGAACCCCTGCCCAAAGGCGGGGAAGATGATGGTGGCGCTGTTGAGCAGCATCACCACGAACGCCCCCGCGTAGGACCACTCGTCCAAGCGTTGGAGCGGTTCGCGGAAGGCGACGAGCGCGATGGTGAGGGCGACGGACAGCGCGAACGCGCCCGCCGCCAAGAGCAGTTCGGAGCCTCCGTGCGCTTGGGCGCAGGGCGAGGCGGCGGCGGGGTCGTCGGGTTGAGGAGAGGAGCGAATGGCGCCCGCTATTCGGCGATGCGGAGCGCCTCGGCGGGGTAGATGTTGGCGGCTTGGCGCGCGGGGGCGTAGGTGGTGAGGAGGGAGGCGCCGTAAGCGACGACCACGACGATGCCGATGGTAAACCAGGGCACGACGTAGCGCACGCCGCCGAAGTCGCTTGCGATGGAGCTGATGATGCCGACGGCCAGACCGGCGGCAAGCGCAATGCCGACGGCGATGCCCAGCAGCGCGATGAAGGAGGACTCCAGCAGGAAGGAGGTCTGCACCATATTGCGCTGGAAGCCGATGGCGCGGAGCATCCCGATCTGCTGGCGGCGCTCGACGACCGACCGCGCGGCGATCACGCCCAGCGCTGCGATGCCGACGACCAGGCCCAGCCCCATAAACCCTTGGAGCAACCGGTTAAAGGTGAGATTCAACTCCGTCTGTTCTCGGATGGCTTCGGCCAGCGCCGTGGCTTGCAGGCCGTTTTCCACGAACGCGCCCTCCATAGCGTCGGCCATGTCGGGCGCCTGGGCAGGGTCGCGCAGCACGAAGAAGTAGCTGAGGACGGGCAGCGGCACAGGCGCCAACTCCTGAAGCACGCCGCGGGAGGTGATCATCGTGCGGGCGAGCAGCGCGTCGTCCTCCAAGATGGCGATGACGCGCAGCAGGCGGCTCTCGTTCGCGGCGAAGTCGAACGCCTCGACGTAGACCTCCGGCAGCGTCTCGTCGTCGGGGTAGAAGCCCTCGAACCGGAAGCCGCCCTGCGGGCCGCCGTCGCCGAAGGCGTCGCGGGTCGGCACGAGGAAGGGGCTTACCGCGATCACGTCCTCCCCGCTCGCCAGCGCCTCCCACACCATCTCGTCCGTTTCGTACCCGTCCGCCTTGAGTTGGAAGCCGTAGGTGACCGATTGGGCGTATTCGGCGTCCACGCCCGATAGGAACCAGTCCTCCGGCTCTTTGGGCTCCTCGATTACGCCCACCTGCCGCACCTTGGTCGGCAGGCCGGTGATGGAGCCGATAGCGGCGATGTTGGCCGCGTCGACGCCGTCGGTCTGCGCCAGCGCGGCGCGCAGGTCGGGGATGGGGTTGTTGAAGTTGACGTCGGCGCTGAGGTCGAAGCCGCCGGAGAAGCGCCGCGTGTCCTCGAAGGCGTAGGCGAAGGCGGAGGTGATGAAGCCGGTCACCACGAGGGTGAAGACGACGATGGAGAACATCGCGAGCGTCATCCCGGTCCGGAAGCGGGAGGCCATCGGGTAGGCGATGGAGGTGCGCATAACCGGGGCGAGGGTGCGATTCCTGCCGAACACCGCGAGCAGCGCCCGCGTCAGCAGGTCGGAGTTGTACATCACCGTCCAGACCGCGCCCAGCACCATCATCACGCCGGAGGTGATGAACAGGTCGAAGGTTACATTGAACTCGCCCCCTAGCAAGGGCTCCAGCCACTCGAAGGGCACGAGCCACCAACCGACCAGCGCCAGCCCTGCAATCGTGTAGGCGGGCCGGTCGGGCAGGCGGAAGGAGTGGCGGAGCGCCAGCGGCGCGCCGATGAGCACCAGCGACGTGCCGAGCATAAACGTGCCCAGTTGCTTGGAGCCGAAGCCCGCCATAGTGAGGAGGATGCCCAGCGCGACGGCGCCCCACCCCGCCAACATCAGCCCCCACGCCAGCCGGAACGCCGCCATCAGCGTTCCCATTGTCATCGCGGCCAGTCCGCCGATTCTGCGGCGCAGCACTAGGTCGCCGAGGCCGCGCGTGAAGCGGCGCAGCGGCGCGCGGGCGAGTTCGCGCAGGCTGGGGGGTTGGCTGGGCGGCTCGGGGATGTCGCGCACCGCCCGTACGATGTTCAGCGCGCTGACGCGCACGGCGGAGACGATGACGACGAGGAAGGTCGCCGCCATGCCGAGGCAGAAGGCGAGCAGCATGCTCTGCCAGCGGACGCTGAAGGTGATGGTCAGGTCGAAGGTGGTGAGGGCGCTTGCGATGACGCGCACGATGCCCAGTCCCACGACGACGCCGAGCACGCTGCCGACGGCGGACGCCATCAGCGCGTAGAAGGCGCCTTCGAAGGTGAAGAGGCGCACGACATGGCTCTGCTGTGCGCCGATGGCGCGCGCGATGCCCAGTTCGCGCTTCCGCTCCGCCGCGAGCATCACGAAGATGAGGAAGATGAGCAGGATGCCCGCGATGATGGAGAAGTTGCCGAAGACGAGGAAAATGCTGGCCACGGAGGCGCCGACCTCGTCGGCTTGCTCCAGCGCGTCGCGCTTCAGCGGCGTAACGCTCAGGCCCAGCTCCTCTTCTACGTCCTTCAGCGCCTCGAGCACCGCGTCGGTGTGCTCGGCGCCGTCCACCAGGCCGCCGTCGTTGCTGACGTACACCCAGCGCGCCTGCCCCTCGCGGCCCAGAATCCGTTGCAGGTCGCTCAGGGCGAATACGACGGAGTCGGCGGAGCCGGGGTTCGCTCCGCTTTCGTAGACGCCGACGGCCTCGACGCGCGTCGGCGTCTCGCTGAAGTAGAGGTCGATGAGGCCGCCCGTGCCCGCGTCGAGGTCGTCGGCCAGTTCGGCGCTGATGTAGACCTGGCCGGGGCGGAGCGCGCCGACGTCGAGCGTCGCGCCGTCCGAGGCGGCGAGGGGGTCGAAGCCCTCCATCTGCGCGGGGTCGAAGCCGAACGCGTCCACGCCGGTGTCGCTGCGCCCCGTGTCGGCGGCCACCGCGACCACTCGTTCTTGCGCGGCGACCATCACGCCGTCCACGGGAGCGTCCGCCAACGCCTCGCGCACGCGCTCGGCGACGCTAACGTCGAAGTAGGCCGCCCTGCCCGACTCTTCGCGTTCGTCCAGCGCGACCGTCACGTCCACCAGGCCGATCCGGTCGAGCGCCTGGACGCGAATGGAATGGGCGAGGGTGTCGCCGGTGGCGAAGGAGGCGGAGAAGAGGAGCGTGGCCAGCATCAGCCCCAGCACGATCAGGATGGTCTGGGCGCGGCGGCGGGGGATGTTGCGCACCGCCATCTTGAACATCACGCGGTTGCGCAAGGCGAGGAAGGCGGTTACGGCGGCGCCGACGAGGAAGAGGACGGCGAGGAACCTGGTGAGGGCGTCGGTGCTGAGGCCGAAAAGGGTTTCCATAGAAGCAGGCTAGGCGTCGGGGTTCGTGAGGCCGTGGCGCGTCACGCGTTCCTGCGCGGTGTCGCTCTCGATCACGCCGTCGCGCATGCGCACCATGCGGGTGGCGCGTTCGCCCACGGCGAGGTCGTGGGTGACCAGCACGAAGGTCTGCCCCTGCTCGTCGTTCAGTTTGCAGAGCACGTCCATAATCTCGCGGGAGGTCTCGCTGTCGAGGGAGCCGGTGGGCTCGTCCGCCCAGACGATGGCGGGGTTGGGAGAGAGCGCTCGCGCGATGGTGGTGCGCTGCTGCTGGCCGCCGGACATCTCGGCGGGGCGCTTGTGGGCTTGGTCGGGGATGCCGACCAGTTCCATCAGTTTGAGTGCGCGGGAGCGCGCCTCCTGCTGCTGCACGCCGCTCAGCAGGAGCGGCAGCTCCACGTTCTCAACGCCGGAGAGGACGGGGAGCAGGTTGAAGGATTGGAAGACGAACCCCATATTCTGCGAGCGGTAGCGCGTGCGCTCGCGGTCGGACATCTCGTTGAGGGCGCGCCCCGCCACGCGCACGCCGCCCGAGGTGATGGAGTCGATGCCGGAGAAGGTGTTGAGAAGCGTGGTCTTGCCGCAGCCGGACGGCCCCATCACGGCGACCATCTCCCCCGGCTCGATAGTGAGGTTCACGCCCTGGAGCGCCCGCACCGTAACCTCCCCCGTTTCGTATACCTTCACTACCTCGCGCGCTTCGATGATGGGTTCGGCCATAGGGCGGGAAACTCTCTTGAAGGGGATTACCGCCGAGTATAGCGCAGTGGCAGGCGCATGAGGACGACCGGCAGGTCGCCCCTACAAAGAGGCGGCGTGTGCGATGGTCATAGTTATACCGAGCAATCGTGAAGAGAGGTTGAAGGCGGCGGGTGGGCGCGGCGCTCATCGCTCTTCGAGTTCCCTCAGGACGAACGGAGAAGAACCGTCCCCCGCGCCCGCGTGTCGTCGGAGTTGGTCTTGGGGACGCGGGCGCCTAGCGTCGAGGCTCCTGCCTTCGCAGGAACGACGGGCAATAGGGCGCGAGCGGCAGGTCTCCCCTACAAGCGGATGCAATGGCGGGGAGCGAGTTCGCTTATCCCTCCGTTATGGGCTGGGCGACGATCCAGAGGCTGACCATCGTGTAGCCGACCATCAGCGCGAGCATCGGGTATTGGCTGCGGAGGGCTTGGCGGCGCGTCGGAAATGCGCGCAGCGCGTAGACGTGCGCCGCGAACACGGCCGCGGCGTGGCCAATCACGATGGCGGCGACGCTGATCGCCCACGCCGCCTGCGCGTTGATGACGCCGATGTCCACCCGGTAGTCCGCCGTGCCGAGCAGGTTCCACCCCTGCCCTAGCGGGTCGGAGGCGAGCGGGATGAGCAGTTGGCCTTGGATGAGCAGGAAGGAGAGGAAGTGGGCGACGTGGTAGGCCAAGGCGATGGGGACGAGGGAGTAGGCGAAGGCGAGGGCGAGGTCGCCCGGGGAGGCTCCGCCGCCGCCCAATCGCGCCATCGCCCGCGCTACGCCGTAGTACGCCCACGCGAAGACGAGCGGCGTCAGCAGCAGGCCGAACGTT
Source organism: uncultured Dehalococcoidia bacterium (assembly GCA_964560025.1). GTDB lineage: Bacteria > Chloroflexota > Dehalococcoidia > Lucifugimonadales > Australimonadaceae > JAGWBE01. The sequence continues at coordinate 10,201 of CAZLKC010000026.1, read as the reverse complement.
TCCGCCGCGATGAAGGAGTTGGAGGCGAACAGGCCGAAGAAGCCTTGCCCCTGGGTTGCGAACCGCACCCACGCCGGGGTCTCCGTCAGGCCGTCGAACGAGACGCTCGCCAGCACGAATATCAGCAGCGCCGCCACCGACGCGCTGGGGCGCTCGACGGACAGCAGCCCCGACCCCCACCAGCGCAGGCTCCACTCGCGCTCTTGCGGCGGCGCGGCCACGTAGGCGGGATAGTCGTCCACGGCATCGCCAATCCGCGTCTCGGTCGGCGAGAAGCGCGCCATAAAACCGAAGACGATGCTGAACACCTCGCCGTGGCGCAGCCACGCGTCGCGCCCGAACCAGAACATCCCGCCGAAGGTGATTGCGGTGTAGGCGAGCGCGAGGACGGCGAGGCGGCTCGGTATGGCCGACTGCGGGTCCACGATCTCCACCCAGGCGAATACGGCGAAGAGGGCGACGGCGGGCCACGCGCCCAGCCCCGCCGGGTAGGGACGCGCCAGGCTCAGCGGACGCCCCAGCGCGCGGCGGGAGAGCGCGTCCGCCCAACCGAACAGGGAGCGCCACGGGTTCAGGAGCGTCCATAGGTTGCCGACGAACGCGCTGAAGTAGGCGAGGCCGACCCAGAAGCCGACCCAGGTGAGCGCGGGCGCTAGGTTCTCGGTCGACGTCTCCGTCCCGAAGAGTCCGGCCCAGACGTAGAGGGCGAGCATGCCCACGCCGAACGCCTTGACGACGCTCAGCGCCCAGGGAGAGGCGAGCACGCGCAGAGGCGTTCGCAGCAGGTTGAAGCGGGGGTAGTCCGCCGCGCCGCCTCCGCCCCGGCTGAAGGCGGCGAGCGCGGCGAAGGAGAGGGCGACGGCGGCGCCCGCGCCTCCGACGTACAGCCCTAACGGCAAAGGCAGGTCGTAGCGCTCGCCGAAGCCGTGGGCGCGCGCGGTCGCCTCGCTGCTCATCGCGATGAGCAGCGAGAGCGCCGCCGCGTAGAGCGCCGCGCGCCGCATCGCCTACCTCGGCCTTACGACGAGTGTGCCGAGGACGGTCTCCGCGCCGCCCGGGGCGTGGGAGTGGCCGCCGTGGCCGTCGTCCATCGCCATGCCGTCGTCGCCGTGGTCGCTGCCGTCCATCGCCATGCTGTCGTCGTGGCCGCCGTCGTTGCCGTCCATCGTCATGCCGCCGCTCGCGCTCGCTGCGGGGACATCGACCATCGTGGTGGCTTGGACGCCGTACTCGCAGTGGTCGGGGCCGCTGAGGGCGGCGGTGAGGCGGCGAGCGCCCTGCCCTAGCGTGAGGCGTGCCTCCGGCTGGTAGTACATCGAGTAGAGTTGGCCGTCCACGAATAGGTGCCAGTGGTTGCCGTCGGTCAACGGGAAGTTGGGCGCGTCGAGGGCGACAACGAATTCGTCTGGCGCGGCGCCGCCGCTGACGTGGAGTTGGGGGTTTACGCCGTCGAGCGTTGCCGTGCATGGCGGCGCGTCTGCGCCGTGGCCGGGCGCCGCCGGGTGGAATGCGATGGCGTAGGCGCCGGTGGCGTGCGCCTCGAACGTCAGCGACGCGGGCGCGCCGGGCGAGACGGCCGCCTCGAGGTCGTAGCCGTGGAGGTGGACGGCGCCCGCCTCGTCGGTAGTCGCCTCGAAGGTTACCTGGTCGCCTTGGCGCGCCTCCAACTCCGTCGCGCCTTGGAGCGCGCCGTTCCGGATGGTCAGCTGGAAGGTCAGGTCTTGCGGTTCGCCGCCGCCGCACGCGGCCAATGCGCAGGCCGCAAGCAGCAGCACGGCGGCGAGCGCCGTTCGCGTTGGGGTCATCGTTTCTCCTTTGAGAGGGCGCGCGCTCTCCTGCGGCGGCGCGCGAGGACGAGGCTGAGCGCCATCGGCCCGACCACCACCATAATGGCGATGGCCGCCGCCCACGGGAAGCCGCCGCCGGACTCGCGCAGCGTTAGCGGCAGTTCGAGCCGCGTCGCGCCGAGCGCCGAGTCCGCCTCGACGACCACCACCCACGCGCCCGCTTGCCGGGGCGTGAGCACGGCCCAATAGTCGCCGGGGCGGCTCAGGTCGTTGGCCGTCGCTCGCGCAGGGCCGACCGACTCCGAGCCGTCCGCCGCGTGGGCCGACAGGTTTACGCGGACGGCGCTGAGGTCGTTCGCGCCGGACGCGTCGGCGGACGCGACGACGGCGGTGACTTCGAGCGCGCCGACGTAGGGCGTGGCGACGACGCGGAGCGCGTAGGGGCCGCTCTCGCCGCTGAACAGGTCGACGGCGTCGGGGTGGTCGACGTGGGCGCCGACGGGCGCGGCGAAGATGGCCGCGCCGAGGATTGCGGCGGCGATGGCGGCGGGCAGCGCTCGGCGGCTGCCGCACGAAAGTGAGCGCACTAGTGCCTCTTTTGCGTTGGGATAGGATTGGCCGGGCGTGGCCCGGCGGTGCTCAGGCGGCGGCCAAACCGCAGGGAGGGCGCGGCTCGCGTAAGGGGGGCGCGCCGCCGGGGATTCGCGTGGGGCGCGTCCGAACGAGGGCGAACATTCCAAGCGCCGCGATAACGACCGCGGCGGTCAACGCCCACGCCAAGCCGCCGATTCCCGCCGCGCCGTGTCCGTCGCCTGGCGTCGCGCCTACGTTCGCTGCGTCGGCGTCCGTGTGTCCGGCCAAGTCGTAGGCGTGGAGGTGCGCGCCTATCTGCTGCACGTGGCTGTGCCAGGGCAGCCGCTCGGCGTATCCGGCGTCGGTGATGGGGCCGAACGCGGGATAGAGCGCAAGCAGCGCGCACAGCAGCGGCAGGTAGCAGCGCAAGGTTCGGCGAGCGTAGCGGCGCATAGGGATAGTGTACCCCCTGGGCGGGCGGCGGCGCACGGTGTGCGAGAGCGCCCGCCCTTCGAGTTCCCTCAGGGGGAACGGGGGAGGAGGGCGACCGGCAGGTCGCCCCTACAAGAAAGACAGCCTCGCCCGCCCACGCCTCGCGTGCCAGGGGGCGGGTTGGCGTATGGTTGGGGGATACGCGGGGAGGTTGCGGTATGCCCAACTACTGGCTGGTGAAGTCGGAGCCGAGCGCCTATTCGTGGGACGACTTGGTGCGCGACCAAGTGGCGGAGTGGGACGGCGTGCGCAACTACACGGCGCGCAACTTCATGCGCGACGCGATGCAGCCGGACGACCTGGTGCTGTTCTACCACTCCGCCGTCAACCCGCCCGCCGTCGTCGGCGTGGCCAAGGTGGCGCGCGCGGGCTACCCCGACCACACGGCGTGGGACGCGGCCTCCGAGCACCCCGACCCCAAGAGCACGCCGGAGAAGCCCATCTGGTACATGGTGGACATTGCGCCGCTGTATCCCCTGCCCCGCCCGGTGCCGCTGGACGAGGTGAAGCGCACGCCGGAGCTCAGCGAGATGGCGCTGGTGCGCCAGGGGCGGCTGTCCGTGCAGCCGGTTACGGAGGCGGAGTTCAAGTTGGTGTTGTCGATGGGCGGCGCGGGGTAGCGGGGCGGGCGCCTGCGAGGACAGGAGGACAGGTTTGAAACCTGTCCCTACCAATGGAACACAACGCGGCTGGATGCGCGGGCGCGCCCTTCGAGTGCACTCAGGGCGAGCGGGGAGTTATTCGACGGTTACGCTCTTGGCGAGGTTGCGGGGCTGGTCAACGTCGGCGCCGATGTGGAGGGCGACGTGGTAAGCGAGCACTTGCAGCGGTATCGCCGCCGCGATCGGCTCTAGCAGCGGCGCGGCGGGCGGCGTCCACAGCACGTCGGACGCCAGCGCCGCGACCTCGTCGTCGCCCGCCGTGGCGACGGCTAAGATGGGGCCCTCGCGCGCGGCGACCTCGTTGACGTTGCCGAGCATCTTGTCGCGCCTGCCGTGCGCGGGGGCGAGCGCCACGACGGGCGTGTCCCTGTCCACCAGCGCTATCGGCCCGTGCTTCATCATCGCCGCCGACATGCCCTCGGCGTGGATGTAACTCACCTCCTTGAGCTTCATCGCGCCCTCGAGGGCGATGGGCAGGAGGCGCCCGCGCCCGACGTAGAGGAAGCGTCGCATCGCGCCGTAGCGCTTGGCCAGGCGGGGAAAGGCGCCGTCGTTGAGCGCGATGGCCTCGCCCAGCAGCGCGGGCAGGTGCGCCAGCGCGCCGACGTGGGCGGCGACCGCCTCCTCGTCGAGGACGCCGCGCCGCTGCCCCAGTTCGAGCGCCGTCAGCAGCAGGCATACGAGCGCGTTGGTGAACGTCTTGGTGGAGGCGACGGCGATCTCCGGCCCGGCGCGCAGCAACAGCGTGTTGTCGGCCAGGCGCGTCGCTTGGCTGCCCTCAGCGTTCACCACCGCTAGCAGGCGCGCTCCCGCCGTGCGCGCGGCGTGCATCGCTTCCAGCGTGTCCGCCGTCTCGCCCGACTGCGCCACGGCGACGACCAGCGTCTCGCGGTCGAGCACGGGGCGGCGGTAGCGGAACTCGGAGGCGTCCTCGGCGGAGGCGGGGATGCGCGCCAACTCTTCGAGGTAGAGCGCGCCCAGTTGCGCCGCGAACAGGCTCGTGCCCATGCCCACCAGCACGACGCGCTTGAAGGCGGCGGCCTCCGCGTCGGTGAAGTCCGCTTCGTCCACGGTGAGCGCAGGGGAGTCGAAGGCGATGCGTCCGCGCAGGGCGTTCATCGCCGCCTCCGGCTGCTCGTGGATCTCCTTCAGCATAAAGTGGCGGTAGCCGCCCTTTGCCGCGCCGACGGCGTCGGCAGACAGCGGCTGCGGCTCGGCGGGCGCGGGGTTGCCCGATAGGTCGGTGATGCGCGCGCCCTCGGGCGTTACGTCGGCCACTTGGCCGGGGGCGAGCAGGAGGGCGTGCGCCGCAAGCCCGGCGAGGGCGGGCAGGTCGCTGGCGACGAACATCTCGCCGTGGCCGTAGCCGACGGCCAAGCCGCCCGCGTTGCCGAGGCGCACGGCCACCAGGCGGCGCGGGTCTTGCGCGTCGAGGCAGACGACGGCGTTCGCGCCCTCGAGTTCCGCCGCCGCCGAGCGCACCGCGTCCGCCAGGTCGGCGCCCGCCGACACGCGCGCCTCCACCATGTGCGGGATGACCTCCGAGTCGGTGGCGGAGGCGAAGACGCGGCCTGCGCCGGTCAGGCGCCGTTTCAACGAGAGGTGGTTCTCGACGATGCCGTTGTGGACGGCGGCTATGCGCCCAGAGGGGTCGGCGTGCGGATGTGCGTTGTCTTCCGTCGGTCTGCCGTGGGTGGCCCAGCGGGTGTGGCCGACGCCGCACGAGCCGGCGGGCGTGTCCGCCGCGACAAGGCGCGCGAGGGCGTCGAGCTTGCCCGCCGCCTTGCGCACCTGGAGGGCGCTGCTTCCGTCGGCGACGGCGACGCCCGCGCTGTCGTAGCCGCGATATTCGACGCGCCGCAGTCCCTCTAGGAGCAGCGGCGCGGCCTCCTGCTCGCCCACGTACGCGAATATGCCGCACATAGGGGTAAGCCTAGCACGGGCGGGGGGAGGCGCCCTGCCCTGCCCCGTGTCGTCGAGGCAGGCTTGGGGCATGCGGGGCGCCTAGCGCCGAGGTTCCTGCCTCCGCAGGAACGACGGATAAATGGGACGCCCTTCGAGTTCCCTCAGGGCGAACGGAGAGGGGCGGGGTTGACGCTTGGGCGCGGCGCGCCTAGCCTGGGCGGCAATCGCGTAGCAGAGGAGGCCTCCGCTATGGCTATCCACTTGAACCACACCATCGTTCCGGCGACGGACAAGGTGGCGTCGGCGACCTTCTTCGCCGAGGTGATGGGGTTGGAGTACGAGGGACTGCACGGCCACTTCGCGCCGGTGCGGATTGACGACAACCTGACGCTGGACTTCGACAACGCCGAAGGATTCGAGCGCCACCACTACGCCTTCCATGTGTCGGAGGAGGAGTTCGACGCGATCTTCGCGCGCATCAAGGCGTCGGGGACGACCTACGGCAGCCAGCCCTTCTCGCAGGACGACGGGCAGATCAACCGGCGCAAGGGTGGCCGGGGCGTCTACTTCGCCGACCCGGACGGACATTCGTTCGAGTTGCTGACCAGGCCGTAGGGCGGCGCGTTCGCCCTTCGAGTTCCCTCAGGGCGAACGGATATCCCTACCCCGCCTCCACCTCTACTAGTTCGATTTCGAAGGTTAGCGCTTGGCCGGCGAGGCGGTGGTTGACGTCGATGACGATAATCTCGCCGCGCACTTCGACCACGGTCGCGGGTTGGCCGTTCAGCAGTTGGAGCACGTCGCCCGCAACTATGCCGGAGGGCGCGCTGGCGCGGGGTATCTCGAGAACGAGCGCCTCGTCGCGCTCGCCGTAGGCCTGCTCCGGCGGTATGCGCACCGTCGCCGTCTCGCCCACCGCCATGCCTGTCACCGCCTCGTCGAATCCCGCGATGACCTGCCCCGCGCCGAGCGTGAACATCAGCGGCTGCCCGCGTGTCCGCGACGAGTCGAACTGCGAGCCGTCGTCCAGCGTGCCGACGTAGTGGACGGACACCGTGTCGCCCTCGCCCGCCACGACGGGGGGCGGGTCGGAGCCGCCGCAAGCGGCGAGCGTCAACGCGGCTAGGGCGGCGAGGATGGCGAGCGTCAGGCGAGGCCAGGCGTGCGGCAAGGGGGTTCCTCCGTAGCGATGGGCGGGCGCGGGCCGACGCACGGCGTCCGCCCTGCTCTGCTTCCTTAGTCTACCCCCGGCGCGGGCGCTGCGCGCGTTGGGAGCGCTCGGCGGGCGGCTATACTCGGCGGCTATGCGCCTCTTGCTGACCGGGTGCGCGGGCTTCATCGGCGGCGCCGTCGCCGCGATGGCCTTGCGCGACGGCCACGAGGTGGTAGGCGTGGACAACCTGAACGACGCCTACGCCCCGGCGCTGAAGCGTTGGCGCCTCGACCGCCTCACGCCATCGCCGCGTTTCGAATTCGTGCGCGCCGACCTTGCGGACAAGAGCGTTGGCGCGGCGTTGGCAGCGCACGGGCCGTTCGATGCGGCGGTCAACCTCGCGGCGCGGGCGGGCGTGCGAGACAGCCAGCACGATCCTTGGAGCAGCGTCGAGGCGAACGTGTTAGGCCTTGTCAACGTCCTCGAATTCTGCCGCGAAGGGGGCGCGCCCAAGTTGGTGCAGGCGTCCACCTCGAGCGTGTACGGCGGCGCGGCGCGCCCCTTCACGGAGGGGACGCCGCCCGACCCGCGTTCGCCCTACGCCGCGTCCAAGTTGGCGGCGGAGGCCTACTGCGCGGCATATCACCGCCTCTACGGGTTGGACGTGTCCATCCTGCGCTACTTCACCGTCTACGGTCCGGCGGGGCGCCCCGATATGTCGGTGTTCCGCTTCATCCACTGGATCGAAGAGGGGCAGCCGGTTGTCCTGTTCGGCGACGGGACGCAGGAGCGCGACTTCACCTACGTTGACGACGTTGCGCGGGCGACGCTGTCGGCGCTGCGCCCGCTGGGCTGCGAGGTGGTCAACGTGGGCGGCGCGCGGCCAATCTCCATGCTCGACCTCATCGCCGTCATCGAACGCGCGACGGGCAAGGCCGCCGTCGTGGAGCGCCGCGAGGCGCCGGCCGCCGACGCTCCGGCGACGTGGGCGGACGTGTCGAAGGCGCGCCGCCTGCTGGACTGGGCGCCGAGCACGCGTTTAGAGGATGGGATAGCCGCGTGCGTGGCGTGGCGCAGGGAGCATCGCGCGCTGGCCGCCGCCGTGGCTCAGAGCGGGTGAGGGCGGCGTTCAGCCTGCGCCCCGCCCTCACCCGCTGTCGGCGGGGTGGGGTTTGGGGATGCGGGGCGCCTCGGGTCGAGGTTCCTGCCTCCGCAGGAACGACGGATAAGGAGTGCGCCCTTCGAGTACCCTCAGGGCGAACGGGAAGATGGACAGGGTGAACGGAAGGGTGGCGCAGGGGGCGTGAGGGACGGACAAGCGGTTGCTGCCGGGCGGCGCTTGTTCTGGTAGGCTATGAAAAAGCACGCAAGCAGAAGGAGACACTATGGCAGTGCGCATCAACGACACCGCGCCCGACTTTACGGCGGACACGTCGCAGGGGGAGATCAATTTCCACGAGTGGATCGGCGACGGCTACGCCATGCTCTTCTCGCACCCTAAGGACTTCACGCCCGTCTGCGCGACGGAGTTGGCCTACGTGGCGAAACTCAGCGACGAGTTCGCCAAGCGCAACTGCAAGGTCATCGGCCTCAGCGTTGACAGCGTGGACGACCACCAGCGCTGGGCGAGCGACATCGAGGAGTTGGCGGGCACGGCGCTCACCTACCCGCTCATCGCCGACGACCGCCTCGAGATCGCCAAGATGTACGACATGCTCCCCGCCGAGGCTGGCGACTCCGCCGAGGGGCGCACGGCGGCGGACAACGCGACCGTCCGCTCCGTCTTCCTCATCGGCCCCGACAAGAAGGTGAAGATGACGCTCACCTACCCGATGAGCTCGGGCCGCAACTTCGAGGAGTTGCTTCGCGTCATCGACTCCGTCCAGTTGACCGCCAACTCCAAGGTGGCGACGCCCGCCAGTTGGCAGAAGGGCGATGACGTGATCATCGTCCCCGCCGTGAACAACGAGGCGGCGAAGGAGCTCTTCCCCGGCGGCTGGGAGACGGTCAAGCCCTACCTGCGCAAGGTGCCCGACCCCAGCGCGTAAGCCCGCGCGCCGCCAGGCGCGAACCGCAACGAATCGAGAGGCCCCCGCCGTCGTGCGGGGGCTTCTTGCGTGCGGGGTTACGGCAGCGCCAGGGGTGTGTCCTCGCGGTTGGCCCATTCGGCCATGGAGCCGTCGTACATGCAGACTTGCTCGTAGCCGAGGAGGGCTAGGACGAACGCGCCGTGCGACGCACGGATGCCGCCCTGTCAGTAGGCGTGGACGGTCTTGTCGGGCGTGATGCCGACGCGCTCCAGCATCGCGCGCATCCGGTCGGCGGGGGCGAACGTCCCGTCGGGCGCCATCAGGTCGGACCACTCGAGGAATGCGGCGCCGGGGACATGGCCTGCGCGGGCGTTGCCCCGGTCGTTCTCGCCGGTGAACTCCGCCTCGGCGCGGGTGTCCCAGATGGCGGCGGTGGGGTCGCCGACGGCGGCCATCAGGGTGTCGGCGGTGGAGAGGACGGCGCCGTTGACGGCGGGCGTAAAGGTCGCGGAGGGGACTGCGGCGGGCGCGTCGGTCGTAACGGGGCGGCCCTCGGCGGCCCACTTGTCGAAGCCGCCGTTGAGAACGCGGACGTTGTGGTGGCCGTAGTAGCGCAGCACCCACCAGAGGCGCGCGGCGTTGACCGAGCGGGCGCTGTCGTAGGCGACGACGAGCGCGCCGTCGCCTACGCCTAGCGCCTCGAAGATTGCTTTCGCCTCGTCGGGCGGGGCGACGAAGCGGGGGTCGTCCGCGCCTTTGACGTAGTGGTGCGGCGGGCTGACGGCGCCGGGGATGTGCTCGGCGCGCGGCGGCTCGCCCGTGCGGACGCCCATATCGACGAGGCGCAGGTTGGGGTCGCCGAGATGCTCGGCCAGCCAGCCGGTCTCGGCCAGCAGGCCGGGGTTCGCGTAGCCCTGGGGCATTCGTCAGCCTCCGTTCGGTGGTGTGCGCGGCTAGTCTATACTCCCGGCACGCTGCGCCGCCAGGCAGCGAACCCGCCGAAGGAGGCCGCTGTGGCCGATTCCCCTCCCCGTCTCGAACGCGTCGATATGGCCAAGATCGTGTCGCTGGCCAAGCGGCGGGGCTTCGTCTTCCCCGGCAGCGAGATCTACGGCGGCCTCGGCTCCACGTGGGACTACGGACCGTTGGGCGTGGAGTTGAAGCGCAACGTCAAGGACGCGTGGTGGCGCTCGATGGTGCGGGAACGCGACGACGTGGTCGGCCTCGACAGCGCCATCCTCCAGCATCCGAAGGTGTGGGAGGCGAGCGGCCACGCGGCGGGATTCGTCGACCCGCTGGTCGAGTGCCCCCAGTGCCGCAAGCGCTTCCGCGCCGACCACCTTGACGACCCCGAGCGCTGCCCGGACGACGGCGCGGTGCTCTCCGCGCCCAGGATGTTCAACCTGATGTTCAAGACGTTCGTTGGCCCGGTGGAGGACGAGGCGAGCCAGGCGTGGCTGCGTCCGGAGACAGCGCAGGGCATCTTCATCAACTTCGACAACGTGCTGACGGCGACGCGGATGAAGCCGCCGTTCGGCATCGCGCAGATCGGCAAGTCGTTCCGCAACGAGATCACGCCCGGCAACTTCATCTTCCGCA
>CAZLKC010000025.1:0-24741 GCA_964560025.1 uncultured Dehalococcoidia bacterium | reverse complement strand
CGAGGGCGACAAGATGGCCGGCCGCCACGGCAACAAGGGCGTCGTCTCCCGCATCATGCCCGTCGAGGACATGCCCTACCTGCCCGACGGCACGCCCGTCGACATCATCCTCAACCCCATAGGCGTCCCCTCTCGCATGAACCTGGGCCAAGTGCTGGAGACCCACCTCGGCCTCGCCGCGCATAAACTGAACTACCGCGCCGTAACCCCCGTCTTCGACGGCGCCGACGACACCGCCATCCAAAGCGCCCTCGCGCGGGCGTGGCTCGTCGACAGGGCGGGCGCCGGCCCCAACGGCAACGGCCCCGAGCCCGACTGGAGCGCAGCCCGCGCGTGGTTGGAGGAGCGCGGTTTCGACGCGGCCAAGGCGCTCGACGAAACCCACCCCCAGACCGCCATCGACGCCTGCCTTAAGGTGTGGCTGGAAGACTCCGCCAAGCGGCGAGGCGAGGAGCCCAACCTCACCGCCGCCGAGGCGTCCGGCCAAGAGCTCTACTCCCTTGCGCTGGAGGCGTCCAAGCACACCAGCGACGCGCCCCCCATCATCGGCAAGTCCACGCTCTACGACGGGCGCAGCGGTGAACCCTTCGACAACCCCGTAACCGTCGGCTACATCTACATGCTCAAACTCATCCACCTAGTGGAGGACAAGATCCACGCGCGCTCCACCGGCCCCTACTCGCTCATCACCCAGCAGCCGCTCGGCGGCAAGGCGCAGTTCGGCGGCCAGCGCTTCGGCGAGATGGAGGTCTGGGCGCTCGAAGCCTACAGCGCCGCCTACAACCTCCAAGAGATGCTCACCGTCAAGTCCGACGACGTCGTCGGGCGCGTCAAGACCTACGAGGCCATCGTCAAGGGCGAGGACATCGTCCAGCCCGGCATCCCCGAGTCCTTCCACGTGCTGGTGAAGGAACTCCAGAGCCTCGGCCTCGCCGTCGAACTCCGCTACGAGGAAGACCGCGGCCTCACCCTCCCCCCGCGCCTCACCTACGCCGAAGAGGAGGAGGACGACGGGATGCCCAAGGAGCCTGTCGCCGCTCCCATCGTCGCCCCCGCGTGGGAGGCGGCGCTCGAGTCGATGGAGGAGGACGAGCAAGCGCCTGCCGTCCCTGACGTGCGCACCGAGCTCAAGCAGTCCTTCGGCAGACCCGCCACGCCCGAAACGGACGACGACCAGGACCAGGAGTAGCGCGCCGGCCGCCCGCCTAGCACACGCAAGGAGACCCTACCTATGACGACCGTCGCCGACTTCAACGCCATCCGCATTTCCCTGGCGTCGCCGGAGCAGATCAAGCAGTGGTCCTACGGCGAGGTGGTGAAGCCGGAGACCATCAACTACCGCACCCTGCGCCCCGAGAAGGACGGCCTGTTCTGCGAGCGCATCTTCGGCCCCACCAAGGACTGGGAGTGCTTCTGCGGCAAGTACAAGAAGATCCGCTTCCGCGGTGTCATCTGCGACCGCTGCGGCGTCGAGGTGGCGCGCGCCAAGGTGCGCCGCGAGCGTATGGGACACATCACCCTCGCCGCGCCCGTCGCCCACATCTGGTTCGCCAAGGGCATCCCCAGCCGCCTCGGCCTCCTCCTCGACCTCTCCCCCCGCGACCTCGAGCGCGTCCTCTACTTCGCCAAGTACATCGTCATCTCTGTCGACGAAGCCATGCGCGACTACACCCGCCAGGTGCTCGAGGAGCAACACAAGGTCGACCTCGAAAAGCTCGAGCAGGACACGGAGGAGCGCCTCGAAGCCCTCCACGCCGAAGCCGAGTCCGCCGAGGACGACAAGCGCCGTGCGGAGTTGGAGGAGCAGATCGGCGGCGTCCAAGTCGCCCTCGCCGCCGCCAAGGAAGGGCGCGAGAAAACGCTCAAAGACAAGGTGGACGCCCTCGACAGCCTCCGTCCCCTCCAACTGCTCACCGACGCCGAGCACCGCGAACTGCAAGACCAGTTCAGCGAGATATTCAAGGCGGGCATGGGCGCCGAATCCATCCTTCAGATCCTCCGCCAGATCGACCTGAACGAAGAGGCCGTCGAACTGGAGCGCGAGGTCCGAACCACTTCCGGCCAGCGCCGCAAGAAGGCCGTCAAGCGCATCCGCGTCATCGAAGCCTTCCGCAAGAGCGGCAACAAGGCCGAGTGGATGGTGCTCACCGCCCTCCCCGTCCTCCCCCCCGACCTGCGCCCCATGGTGCAGCTCGACGGCGGGCGCTTCGCCACCAGCGACCTGAACGACCTCTACCGCCGCGTCATCAACCGCAACAACCGCCTCCGCCGCCTGCTCGACCTCGGCGCTCCCGACATCATCGTCCGCAACGAGAAGCGCATGCTCCAAGAGGCCGTGGACGACCTCATCGACAACGGCCGCCGCGGCCGCGCCGTCGTCGGCAGCCACAACCACAAACTCAAGAGCCTCTCCGACCTGCTGCGCGGCAAGCAAGGCCGCTTCCGCCAGAACCTCCTCGGCAAGCGCGTCGACTACGGCGGGCGCTCCGTCATCGTCGTCGGCCCCGGCCTCCAACTCCACGAGTGCGGCCTCCCCAAGAAGATGGCGCTCGAACTCTTCAAGCCCTTCGTGATGAACCGCCTCGTCCTCCAGGGCCTCGCCCACAACATAAAGAGCGCCAAGCGCATGGTCGACCGCTCCTGGCCCGAGGTCTGGGACATCCTCGAGGACGTCATCAAGGGCCGCCCCGTGCTGCTCAACCGCGCCCCCACCCTCCACCGCCTCGGTATCCAGGCCTTCATGCCCGTGCTGGTGGAGGGCAGCGCCATCCAGATCCACCCCCTCGTCTGCGCCGCCTTCAACGCCGACTTCGACGGCGACCAGATGGCCGTCCACGTCCCCCTCTCCCTCCAGGCCGTCCAAGAGGCGCGCAACGCCATGCTCAGCATCTACAACATGCTCTCCCCCAGCTCCGGCGAGCCGATGGTCGCGCCCACCTACGAGATCGTCCTCGGCTGCTACTACCTCACCTCCGTCCACGAAGGCGCCAAGGGCGAAGGCGCGCGTTACCGCGACCTGAACGACGTGCTGATGGCGCACGACGCAGGCCTGCTCGACCTCCAATCGGAGGTGCACGCCCGCGACGAGGACGGCGAATGGGTAACCACCACGCCGGGCCGCGTCATCTTCAACAGCGTCTTGCCCAAGGAAGTGCGCCGCTACGACGTCCTCATCGACAAGAAGGCGCTCAAGGACGTGGTCACCGAGGTCTACCGCATCGTCGGCAACGACGAGACCTCCCGCATCCTCGACGAGATCAAGCACATGGGCTTCCGCTACGCCACCGTCTCCGGCACCACCATCGGCATCACCGACATCCGAGTGCCCCCTGAGAAGAAGCAGCTGGTGGCCGAGGCCGAGCGCCAGGTCGATGCCCTCGAAGACCAGTACGAGCAGGGCCTCATCACCGAGCGCGAGAAGTACAACCGCACCGTCGCCATCTGGCAAGGCGTGAGCAGCCAGATGGACGGCGTGCTCCAGCAGTACCTCCCCGAATTCGGCGGCATCTACGCCATGGCCCACTCCGGCGCGCGCGGCAACGAGGCGCAGATCAAGCAGATGGCCGCTATGCGCGGCCTCATGAGCAACCCCCGCGGCGACATCATCGACCTGCCCATCAAGTCGTCCTTCCGCGAGGGCCTCTCCGTCCTCGAGTACTTCATCTCCACCCACGGCGCGCGCAAGGGCCTCGCCGACACCGCCCTCCGCACCGCCGACTCCGGCTACCTCACCCGCCGCCTCATCGACGTCTCCCAAGAGGTCATCGTCCTCGAAGAGGACTGCAACACCGATCGCGGCGTCCTCGTCTACGCCGACCCGACCGAGGAGGACGTGATGCTCGGCAGCCTCGCCGAGCGCATCACCGGCAGGGCCGCCGCCGCCCCCGTCGTCCATCCTCACACCGGCGAGATCATCGCCGACGCCAACGAGACCATCGAAGAGCCGCAGGCCGTCCAAATAATGGAAGCAGGCGTAACCGAGGTCTATGCCCGCAGCCCCCTCACCTGCCAGGCCGCCCGCGGCGTCTGCAAGGTCTGCTACGGACGCAGCCCCGCCACCGGCCGCCCCGCCCGCCTCGGCGAGGCCGTCGGCATCATCGCCGCCCAGTCCATCGGCGAGCCGGGCACCCAGCTCACTATGCGCACCTTCCACACCGGCGGCGTCGCCGGCAAGGACATCACCTCCGGCCTCCCTCGCGTCGAAGAGCTCTTCGAGGCGCGCGCTCCGCGCGGCAAGGCGCGCCTCGCCGAGATCGACGGCGACGTCCTCGTCTTCGACGGCGGCGTCATGCTCGACGCCGACCGCATCAGCAAGCAGGCGGAGACGGCGGACGCGGTCGCGGTCGACTGGGAAGACCCGATGTACAAGCCGCCCGTCGCCGGAACGCCCGTCGTCCGCGTCGTCAACTCCTTCCCCTTCACCGACGCCTACGCCATTCCCGAGGGCTACGCCCCCGCCGTCGCCGACGGCGACCGCGTCGAGGCCGGCGCGCCCATCGCCGCCGCCGTCCCGGCGTCCGCCCCTAAGGCGGCGGACGCGGACGCCCAATCCGCCCCCGTCTCGCTCCCCGACCTGCCCGACCTCCTCGCCCGCGTCTCCGGCAGCGTCAAGCTGGCCGACGGACGCATCGAGATCGAGACCGTCGACGTGGAGATACGCGACCACGCCGTGGACGCGACCGACCAGCGCCTCGTCCGCACCGGCGACCACGTCCACGCAGGCCAGAAACTCACCAACGGCGTCAAAGACCCCCACGACATCCTCCGCATCGAGGGCACGGAAGCGACGCAGCGCTACCTCCTGGAGCAGGTGCAGACCGTCTACCGCAACCAGGGCGTAACCATCAACGACAAGCACATCGAGGTCATCATCCGCCAGATACTCCGCTGGGTGCGCGTGGAGACCATCGGCGACACCGACCTCCTCCCCAACCAGCTCATCGACCGCTACGAGTTCCAGGAGATCAACGAGAAGACGATGGCCGAGGGCGGCGAACCCGCCACCAGCAAGCCCGAGATCCTCGGCGTCACCCGCGCATCCCTCAACACCGACTCCTTCCTCGCCAAGGCATCCTTCCAAGAGACCGTCCGCGTCCTCACCGAGGCCGCCATCCTCGGCGAGGTCGACTACCTGCGCGGCCTCAAGGAGAACGTCATCATCGGGCGCCTCATCCCCGCACGCCTCGACACATCCGAGGAGGGCCGCGCACTGCTCGGCATACCCGAACCCGCAGCCCCCGCGCCCATCGACCCCGCCGCCAACGCCGTCGACGCCGACATCGCCAACCTCCTCGCCGAGTACCCCCGCGACGGCCACGGCGCCAACGGCGGCGCCCGCCCCGGCGCCGAGCGCCCCATGCCCGACTTCGGCGGCGGCGTAGCCCTCTCCGACCTCCTAGCCGAAGACGCCGCGGAGGAAGAGGACGACGACGAGCCCGTCATAGTCGACGACGACTAGCGCGCGCCGATAGCCGCGCGGCGGGTATGGTTCCCCCAACAGGCGCAGGCCCAGGGAACCATCATCAAAGCCGCCCACGTCGTTCACTACTACCAACCGGGCCTCAGCTACGAGGAGAACCACCTCTCCTTTGCTCAGGCCGCCCTCGGCGCCGAAGTGACCTTGGTCACCTCCACCGGCCTAGTGCCCGAGTGGGAGCAGGGCGCGCAACCCTTCCCGCGCGGCTGGGGCGTCGAGCGCGGCGTCAACGTCGTGCGCCTGCGCCCCCGCGCCCAAGCGTGGGGACGCCGTCAACTCCTGCTGCGAGGCCTCGGCGACGCCCTCTCCCGCGCCGCGCCCGACGTGCTCCACGTCCATTCCGCGACCGGACTGCTCACCTTGCAGGCGCTCTCGTGGGCGCGCAGCCGGGGCGTGCCCGTCGTCATCGACTCGCACCTCTGCTACTTCAACATCCTGCCGCGCGGAATCGTCAAGACGCTCTACTACCGCGCGCTGTTCCGCCGCCTGCTGCTGCCGCGCTTCGGCGGCGTCATCGCCCGCTACGTCCCCCTTATGCCCGACGCGGAGGCGGTGCTGCGCAATGAACTCGGCATCCCCTACGAGCGTATGACCCACTCCACTCTCGGCGTGGACACGGAGGCGTTCCAGCACCGCACCGAGGATAGGGAGCGCGTGCGCGAGCAACTGGGCGTCCCGTCCGACGCGCCCGTCGTCGCCTTCGTCGGACGCATCGGGTTCGACAAGCGGGTGGACACGCTCGTCGCCGCGTGGAGCGCCGTCGCGGAGAAACACGGCGCGCGCCTGCTGCTCATCGGCCCTGCCTCCCCCGCCGTCGAGCGCGCCATGCTCGCGGGTCTCGATCCCGCCCTGAACGGCATGGTCAGCGTAACGGGCCGCGTCTCCAACGCCGACCTCCCTGCCACTATGTCGGCGGCGGACGTCGCCGTGTGGCCGGGCACGCCCGGCATCGCCATGCTGGAGGCGATGGCCTGCGGCCTCGCCATCGTCCACACCAACCCCTACTACGCCGCAGGGATGGAAGGCTCCCCCAACGCCGAGGTCTTCCCCGCCGGCGACGCCGACGCCCTCGCCGCCCGCCTAGACGCCCTTCTGAGCGACGCGGACAGCCTCGCGCATATGCGCGCCCAATCCCGCCGCCTCGCCGAGGAAATCTACGACTGGCGCGTAGTCGCCGCCCGCACCAACGCCATCTACGCCGAGGCGATCGCCGGTGGGCCGTCAGCGCTGCCATCCCTCTGGCGCCGCCCCTCCGGCGACGGACGCAGCCTCCCGCCGCCCCCGCGCCGCTGTGCATAACGCCCGCGAGCGCGCCGCCGCCCTGACACGCGCGGCGCTGCGGCGGACGGCGGCAGCCCTATGGCTGGACGACGCCGACCGAGGTCGATTCGTCCTCATCATCGTCGTCGCCCTCGCCCTCCGCATCGCGTGGACGCTCGCCGCGCAGACGGCGCCCGTGTCGGACGCGGCGGCCTACGACAGCCTCGGCTGGCGCTTGGCCCAAGGCCTCGGCTACGTAACCGAAGACGGCGCGCCAACCACATTCTGGCCGGTGGGCTACCCCGCCTTCCTCGCGGCGCTCTACGTCGTATTCGGCCACTCGTGGACGGCGGCGGGCGTCGCTAACGCGCTCCTAGGCGCGCTCAGCGTCGCCCTCACCTACCGCCTCGCCCGCGAGATGCTGCCCAGCCGCGCGGCGTTGGCCGCGGCGGGCGCCATCGCCCTGCTGCCAAGCCACGTCATCGCCTACACCCCCATGATCAGGAACGAGACGTTGCACCTCGTCTTCGTCCTAGCCGCACTGGTCGCTGCGTGTGCATTCGTCCGGCGGCCCGATTGGCGAAGCGCCGCCCTGTTCGGCGCAATCCTCGGCGCCGGCCTCTATGTCCGCCCAATCCTGATGTTCTTTCCCGTCGCGGCGGCGCTGCTGCTGTTGGCGCAAGGGGTCGGGCCGCGAAGGGCGGCGGCGCTGGCCGCCGTATCGCTGCTGGTCGCCATCGCCCTGCTTCTGCCGTGGACGGTCCGCAACTACGCCGTCTTCGACGAACCCATCCTCACCGCCACTAACGGCGGCATCACCTTCTACCTCGGCAACGGCCCAGGCGCGACGGGCAGATATCGCCCCATCACCGAAGAGCGATTCGCGCACTTCACGGAACTCGACTGGCATCGCGAGGGCTACCGCCTGGGACTGGAACGCATCGTCAATCACCCGGCCGAGTGGCTTGGCATCCTCCCGAACAAGGTCTACTTCCTCTGGGCGAGCGACCGCTACCTCATCGCCCCCGGCGTCCTGCACGAGCGCTGGCGCGGCGCCATCCCGCTCCTCCAATGGACGGCCCAGCTCTACTGGATGCTCCTCGCGCTGGCCGCCGCAGCCGCGGTGCTGACACGGCCCTTGCGCGCCTACTGGCTGCGCTCCCCCGCCCTCTTGCTCCTCCTGACGCTCGCCTATTGGACGGCGTTCCACCTGATGTGGCACGGAGACGGCCGCTTCCACATGCAGGTAGTCCCGGTCGTAGCGATCGCAGCGGCGCACCTGCTAGCCCCCGGCGCGGACTGGCGCGCGTGGAGGGGGAAGAGGCGCGAATAGCCCCCTACGCCGCCACCACCTCCCGCTCCTCCGCCGGGGCCTCGCGCAGTTGCGGGCGCGCGCCCGACTCGTCCCAATCCATGCCTCCGCGCGCCCACTCGTATACCCACCCCGCCATCATCACGAACGCGAACACGCCGACCGCGCCGAGCGCCGCCCACCCCAGCGCGTTGAGCCGCGTCGCCCACGGGAAAAGGAACACCACCTCGACGTCGAACAGCACGAACAGCAGCGCGTAGCGGTAGTAGCGCACGTTGAACCGCTCCCAGCGCGGCTCCCCGATCGTCTCCATCCCGCACTCGTAGGCGTCGTACTTGATGGGGTTCGGACGGCGCGGGCGAACCCGAACCTTGGAGGCGGCGAACGAAAGTCCCAGCACGGAGACCGGAACCGCCACCGCCACCGCGCCCAAGATGAGCAGCAGTCCGTACTGACGCAGGTAGTCGTCCATCGCCCCGAATGCTAGGCGCGCCGCCGAACCCGGTCAAGCGGGCGCCCTCCCCATTCCCCCTCAGGAATCCCCCTCCGTTCGCCCTGAGGGTTCCCCTCCCCGTTCGCCTTGAGGGAACTCGAAAGGCGAACACCGCCCCTACCCCGCGTGCGCCTCCGCCGCCTCCGGCGCGAGCGCGTCGCTCACCCCGATCATGCTGTCGCGCGTAACCAACTCCGCCAACGCGTTCTCGCTGAGCCCCTCCGTCCCCGCCGGGCGCTCCGGAATCACCAGGAAGCGCAGGTCGGCGGTGCTGTCCCACACCTTCACCTCCACGTCGTCGGGCACGCTCGTGCCGAACTCTTGGAGGACGGCGCGCGGCTCGACGACGACGCGGGAGCGGTAGGCGAGGCTCTTGTACCAGTCCGGCGGCGGCCCCAGCAGCGCGCGCGGGTAGCACGAGCACAGCGTGCAAACGATGACGTTCCGTTGCTCGGGCGAGTTCTCGACGACGTACAACTGCGGCGCCTCGATGGGAATCTCGTATCCCAACTCCGCGATCGCCTCGAACGGGCGCGCCTTCAGCCGCCCTTTGTACGCCGGGTCGCTCCACGCCTTGGCGACCACCGCCGCGCCCGCGCGGGGCGTTTGCGCGCGCGTCGCCTCGACCACCCGCGTAACCTCCTCGCGCGTTACGACGCCCTTCTCCACCAGCAGCGCCTCGATGGCGGCGGCGCGCAGGGCCGAGGGCGCCGGCTCCTGGTCGGGCTGAAAGTCGCGTTGCGTGTGCTCATGCGGGTGGGCGTGGTCGTGCTCGCTCATAGCGCTCCTCCGTCCGGCTCCAGCCAGTGGTCGTACAGGTCGATGCACAGCGTATCGTGCGCCGCCCCCGCGTACTCCGGCCACAGGTGCCGCTGAGCGAACCGCACCCGGTACAGCGGCGCCTTGGGCAGACCGTCCCGTCCGTAGGCCAGACCCTCCGGATTGCGGTACGCCCCGTACAGGTGCTCCACCACGCCCGTCTTCCCCTGCGCGTAGAGCGGCGTGCGGAAGTGCGTCGGCGGATACCCCTGCCGCACCCGCACGCGGTCGCCGGCGGCGAATCGGCCTTGCGCCTCCGTCACGCCGCGCCTCCCGACCGCGCGTCCACCTCCGTCGTCGCCAGCAACTCCTTCTCGACCAGCAGCGCCTCCAGCGCCGCGCTCCATCGCTCGTAGTACGACGACGCCTCGTAGCGCTCCAACGGCAGACTCTCGATGGCGCGCCGCATCTGATCGGTGGAGATGATTCCCTTGGCCGACAGCGCGCGCACCAGCGCGTCCGTCCGCCACTCCCAATCCATGTGCGCGTGGTCGTGCGTGTCCACCTGCTCGTCGGTGGGCCATCCGCCCCGGTCGTGGGGCTTGCGTTCGTCGGGCGCCGAACTCATCGTGGGGGAATCCTATGCCGTCGGCGGGCGCGATTCAACGCCGACCCCCAGGCTGTCGTCCAGCAGCTCCAGCAAGTCCTTCGCCGACTTGGTCTCGGACACGCCCTTCGCGCCGATCCCCTCCTCCATCATCTGCAAGCAGAACGGACAAGAGACGCCCACCACGTCGGCCTGCGTGTCAAGGAAGTGCTCCGTGCGGATGTGGTTGACGCGGCGGCCTTCCTCCTCCATCCACACGCGTCCGCCGCCCGCCCCGCAGCAGAAGCCGCGCTCGCGGCAGCGCCCCTCGCCCATCTCCACTAGGCGCAGCCCCGGTATTGCCTTGGCGATCTCACGCGGCGAATCGTAGATGCCGTTGTGACGCCCCAGGTAACACGAATCGTGGTACGCCACCGATGCCTCGACCGGAACGACCGGGCGCAGGCGCCCCTCCCGCACCAACTCCGCCACGAACTCCGCGTAGTGGCGCACGCGGTACTCCCCGCCGAACTGCGGATACTCGTTCTTCAGCGTGTTGAAGCAGTGCGGGCACAGCGTCAGCACCTCCCGCACGCCGTAGCGCTCGAACGTTTCGATGTTCTGGCGCGCGAGCGTCTCGAACAGGTACTCATTCCCCATCCGCCGCGCCGGGTCGCCCGTGCACGCCTCCTCCTCGCCCAACACGCGGTAGCGCACGCCCGCCGTCCTCAGCACCGACGCCATCGCGCGCGCCACCTTCTGGCTCCGCTCGTCCAGCGCCGCCGTGCATCCGACCCACAGCAGCACCTCGTGCTCCGCGTCCTCCGCCATCGTCACCGCGCCGCTGCCCTCCATCCAATCGGTGCGCGTCGCCTGCGTCCCCCGCCACGGGTGCCCGCGCTGCTCCATCGAGGCGAGCGCCTGCATCGCCGTATCGGGAACGGACGCCTCCTCCATCGTCAGGAACCGCCGCATATCGATGATGGTGTCGATGTGCTCCACCCCCGCAGGGCACGCGTCGACGCACGCGCGGCAGGTCGTGCACGACCACAGCACCTCGTCCGTAACCGCGTCATGCACCAGGCTCGCCCCCGCCTCGCCCCCCGCCAGCAGCAACGGCGCAACCGCCTCCATATGCGCCTTCGCGTCCTGCACCAACTTCCGCGGCGACAGCGGCTTCCCGCTCGCCCACGCGGGGCACTGGTCTTGGCAGCGACCGCAGTTCGTGCACGCGTCCAATTCGACCAACTGCTTCGCCGTCAACTGTCGCAACTCCCCCGCCCCGAACGACTCCGCCTCCATCAGGTCGCCCATCGGACGCAGCGCCCCCTTGGGACGCACCACCGCCGAGCGCAGGAAGATGGCGGCGGGCGCGACGAAGACGTGCATCAGCAGCCCGAACCGCCACGCCGCGTAGCCGAACGTCGCCGTCATCAGCGCCGCGTGCGCCCACCACAACGCGAAGTGCGCCGCCTCCATCGTCCACACCGACACGCCCGCGCCGCGCACCCCCAGCGCCATCGCGTAAGACACGAACGACCACGGCGCCGCCTCCGGCGCGTACAACGCGCTTGTCGGCTCCAACTCCGTCGCCGCCATCCGCAGCGCCTGCAGCACGAACCCGCTCGCCGCCATCGCGAACAGCAGCGCCAGCAGCACCCCGTTGTCCAGCAGCGTGTTCAGGCGCGGCGGACGCTGCACCCAGCGCCGGTACGCCGCCAGGCCCAGCCCCGCTATCAGCGCCAAGCCCGCCAAGTCCCACACCAACTCCAACTGCAGCGACCACCGCACCGTCGGCAGCCGCACGCCCAGGTACTCCTCCGCGTTGAACTCCACCGCGCTCAACGTCGTCGCCACGAACAGCAGCGCAATCCCCCAGAAGATCAGCGCGTGCATCACCCCAGGCAACCGCTCGCGCCGCACGAACCGCCGATGCGCCAGCGCGTCCGCCGCCGCCCACTGCGCGAACGCGCGCAGCCGCACGCCCCATCCCCCGAACTCCCCCGGCGCCGCCCCCAGCCGCCAGTATCGCGACCGCCGGTACAGCCCCCAGACGATGAACCCCAACGCCACGACGCCCAGCAGGTACACCACGGCCCCCAACGGGTAGCCGATGTTCCAGAATTCGACGCGGCCGTTCAGCGGATCAGGCATAGCGGGGCAAGCAGTCTAGCACGCCCCACGCGCCGCGACGGGGCGCAGGGAGGCGGCGCTCAGCAGCGCCGGGGCTTGCGCCGCGATTGGAGAGGACCGGGCAATGGCCGGGTTGGCATTCCTAGGCAACCTCGCTCTTGAGCATTGAACCACTTGACGAATGCGTCGACTTCCTCTTGTGAAAACTTACACTTGTAGTTCCGCCCCACGATGAGATGTTCTAGATGGTCGGGAAGAGGCGGGCCTTCTCGACCCCAGTAGACAAAATCCGTGCCGATGAGCACTTTATTGGTTCCTGTGTCGTCCTCGGTGAACCACTTATCCTCTTCAGGATTCTCCGGCCTAGTGTGTTCAGAGCATTTCTTGACCCAGTCCCCTGTAGCCGGGTCCCGGTGATAGATGTTGTCGCCCACCGCCTCTTCTCCGCCCACCCTCCTGTCAGGGCGCTTGGCGCGGAAGCGAACATCGTCCCAGTATTCTTCGAACGTCATGGTCTCGGAAACCCGCATCGCGTAGACGACGCGGTACGGTAGGCCCAAGGTTTTCGAACTCAGGCCAACCACGTAGTCGCATTCGCTAACTGATTTACGCATGGGGCGCTTGCAGCACGCCAGCGTGCAGAACCCATGGAACGGGTTCGGAGCGAAGCCGTGGTCGTAAAGCACGATGTACGAGTAGAGCGTCATTCGCCCAATGCCTCCTCTGCCAGCACCCCCGCATCCTCGGCCCCGCTGTGCCGCGCCACCCACGCCCGCAGCCTCTCCGCGCGCCGCGCCTGCTCGGGAATGCTCGTATCCAGCACGCGGCGGCAGGTTCGCGTGTAGGAGCCGATGACCGCCAGCTCCGACCTATGCCCCGGCCACCGCCACGGATTGCCGTTCGCGTCCCGGAACCCCTGCTCGCAGACCTCCCGATTCACCGGGACGGCGCGCTCGAACCTCCGCGAGAGGCTCGGCGACCCGCCGAACACCCAGAATCCGTTCCACTTGCCGTCGGCGCGCGCCCGGCGCACGTGCGCGTTGGCGGTGGCGCGCTCCGCGTCCCGCCCCGTGAGCGGCTGGGTTACGTCGGACAGCACCCACTCCACCTGCAGGCCGCCGATGAGGTAGAACCCGAACTCCCCCGTACGCGCGCCGCCCTGCCACCGCTCCATCCTGACCACGAACAGCAGCGCGTCGCCCTGCCGGATGGCGCGGAGACCGGCGGCGCGGGCGTTCGCGCCGCACATATCCCCGTAGGTGAGCGTCTCGAACTCTGGGTCGTAGTGGCAAGCGTAGCCCCAATAGCGCTCCGGGAGGTAGCGCGTCAGGCCTCGCGCCGCGTCGTAGTGCGAGCGCAGATCGCGGTAGCGCACCATCTGCGGTGAATCGTCCAGGCCCTGGCCGCCCTCGGGGATGGGCAGGAACTCGAACGCCCCATCCTCGAAGATCGGGCTAGCGAACCGGTGGCTCGCGTTCGCCCCCACGTTGGCCAAGTAGACGCGCACCCCGCCCGTCGCCTCCCCGCGCAGTTCCTCTCCTCACCATAGCAGTCGCGCGCTGCGCTCCTCTCAACGCCTTGCGCGCCTGCTACACTCCCCAGGCGCCGCCCCACGCCCCCAAGGAGAACCCCGCATGGCCAACCCCATCGTCCACTTCGAGATCGCCGCCAAGGACGCCGACCGCGTCCGCGCCTTCTACGCCGACGTCTTCGGCTGGCCCATCAGCGCCGACAACCCGATGAACTACGCCGTCGCCTCCACGAAGGAGGGCGACCTCGGCATCGACGGCGGCCTCTACCAGACGCAAGACGCCGCCGACCCGCCCGGCGTCCGTATCTACGCCCAGGTCGAGAACCTCGACGCCACGCTCCAAAAGGCCGCCGCCGCAGGCGGAACCATCGTCAACCCCGGCTTCGACATGCTCGCCGTAGGCATCCGCATAGGCGCCTTCCTCGACCCCGAGGGCAACTTCTTCGGCGCCGTCCAGCCCATCAGGCGGGAGTAGGCCGGGCGCGGCGCTAGTCCCCCACCATCTCCCGCACCGTCGCGCCTATCTCGGCAGGCGACGGGATGATCGCGCAGCCCGCCTCCGCCAGCGCCCGCACCTTCTCCGACGCCAGCGCCGCCTTCCCGGTGATGACCGCCCCCGCGTGCCCCATCCTGCGCCCCGGCGGCGCCGTCTGGCCCACGATAAGCGCCGCCACCGGCTTGTCCACGTGCGCCGCGATATAGGCGGCAGCCTCCTGCTCCTTCGTCCCGCCGATCTCGCCGATCAGCACCACCGCCTCCGTCTCCGGGTCGGCGTTGAACCGCTCCAGCACGTCCACGAACCCCGTCCCCGACACCGGGTCGCCCCCGATGCCAACGCACGTCGACTGGCCGATGCCCAGCCCTGTCAGCTGGCCGACCGCCTCGTAGGTCAGCGTCCCCGAGCGCGAGACCACCCCCACCTTCCCGGGCAGATGGATGTTGCCGGGCATGATGCCCACCTTGGCGCGCTCGCCGGGGCTGATGAGGCCGGGACAGTTCGGCCCCAGCAGCCGCGTCCCGCTCCCCTCGATGTGGCGCACCACCATCGTCGTGTCGCGCACCGGCACGCCCTCCGCGATGCACACCATCAGCCCGATCCCCGCGTCCGCGCACTCCAGCATCGCATCCGCCGCGAACGGCGCCGGCACGAAGATCAGCGACAGGTCGGCACCCGTCTCCTCCACCGCCTCGCGCACCGAGTCGAACACCGGCACGCTCCCCCCGAACGTCTCGCCGCCCTTGCCGGGCGTGACCCCCGCCACCACGTTCGTCCCGTAGTCGATGCACCGCTGCGCGTGGAACGACCCCTCGCGCCCGGTGATGCCCTGGATGACGACGCGCGATTCGCTGTTGACCAAGATGCTCATACGCCTAGCCCGCCGCCTTGATAGCCTCCGCCGCCTCTTGCAGCGTATCCACCAGCGTCAGGTCGATGCCCGACTCCGCCAAGATGCGCTTGCCATCGTCGACGTTCGTCCCCAGCAGGCGCACCACCAGCGGCGGTTGGCGGTCGGCCTTGGCGTAAGCGTCCGCCACGCCACGCGCCACCACGTCGCACCGCAGGATGCCGCCGAACACGTTCACTAGCACGCGCTGCACCCTCGAGTCGGCCAGCATCAACTGGATCGCCTGCGACACCTTCTCCTCGTTCGCGCCGCCGCCCACGTCGAGGAAGTTGGCCGGGTCGGCGCCCGCCGCTTTCACCGTGTCCATGGTCGCCATCGCAAGCCCCGCGCCGTTCACCATGCAGCCCACGTCGCCGTCCAACTTCACGTAGGCGATGCCCCGCGCCGACGCCTCCACCTCCAACTCGTCCTCCTGGCTCGCGTCCCGCAGCCTCGCCTCCGCCTCGTGGCGGAACAGCGCGTCGTCGTCCAGCGACACCTTCGCGTCCAGCGCCAGCAGCGCCCCCTGCTCCGTAACCACCAGCGGGTTGATCTCCACCATCGTGAGATCCTTCTCGACGTAGGCGCGGTGGCACGCGGCGAGCATCGACGCGAACGCGCGCGACTGCCCTCCGGTCAACCCCAGCGCCGCGGCGACGCGGCGACCCTGGTACGGCTGAAAGCCGATGGCCGGGTCGATAGCCTCCGTGATGATGGCCGACGGGTTCGACTCCGCGACCTCCTCGATCTCCACGCCGCCCGCCGCCGACGCGATGACCACGGGGCGCTTGCGTCCCCCGTCCGTCGTGATGCTCACGTACAACTCGCGCGCCACGTCCACCGTCTGCTCGACGAGCACGCTGTGAACGGGCGCGCCTTGCGGCCCCGTCTGCGCCGTAACCAGGCTCGCGCCGATCAGCCCCTCCGCGACCTCTCCCGCCTCCCGCGCCGACGCCGCCACCTTCACTCCGCCCGCCTTGCCGCGTCCGCCCGCGTGCACCTGCGCCTTGACGACCGCCCTGCCGCCGAGGCGCTCAGCCGCCTCGGCCGCCTCCCGCGCGGAGCCCGCCACTTCGCCCTGAGGCGTAGGCACGCCGTAAGGCGCAAGCAACGCCTTGGCCTGGTGTTCGTGGAGCTTCATCGGCAACACAACGCCGGGCCTCGCCCGGCGCCTCGCATCATACCAGACCCGCGCCCCACACCCCACCGCATCGCCACACCCCACGCCGTAGGGACATGTTTGAAACCTGTCCTCCCCTTCCCCGTTCGCCCTGAGGGCACTCGAAGGGCGAGCGCCCCCTACCCCACTGCCTCCCGCGCGCCCGTCTCCGCCGAGCGCCGCACCGCGTCCAGCAGCCGATGGTGGACGACCGCGTCGTCGAACGTCGGCGCCACGCGCTCTCTCGACGCCACGCCCGCCGCGAACGCCTGCCACGCCTTCGCCACGTTCACCGCCGCGCCGCTCAACCCCGCCTCCGCAACCCACGTCTCCTGCTCGATTGCCACTGGCGCCAGCGCGTCGTCGTTCCGCCCCGCGCGATGCACCGTCGCCGCGCCCGTGTGCGGCCCCGTCGCGCCGCGCGGCTGCTCCAGCACCAGCGTCCCCTCGCGTCCATAGACCACGATGCGGTGCCCCGTCCCATGCCACGGCACGGAGTGAACGTGCGCCGTCAGCAGCGCCCCGCTCCGCAGCCTGCCCGTCAGCGCCACGCTGTCCGGCGACGTCACGTTGACCGTCCGCCCCGTGTCCGTCTCGAACCACTCCGGCGACTCCGTGGACAACTGCGCCCGCACCGAGGCGATAGCGCCCGCCGCCCACATCACCCCGTCGATAGCGTGCCCGAACTGGATCGTCAGCGTATTCGCGCCCATCGCCGGATCCGCCATCCACGTCCGCGACGACGGACGCTCCGTCCCGCCCGCCAGGTACTGCGTCAACCCCACGCTCACCACCTCGCCCACGTCCCCCGCCGCGATGGCGCCGCGCAGGTAGGTCAGCTCGGCGGAGCGGCGGCTCTGCAAGCCAACCATCGCCTGCACGCCCGCCTCCCTCGCCGCGTCGGCCATCCGCTCCGCCTCCGCCGTGTCGCGGCCAAGCGGCCACTCCGTATAGACGTGCTTGCCCGCCGCGATTGCCGCCAGCGTCGGCTCCAGGTGATTCGGCACCCGCAGCGACACGCACACCGCGTCCACCTCGTCCGACGCGATCAGCGCGCGCCAGTCGTCGAACGCCAGCCGCGCCCCGTAGCGCTCCCGCGCCTCGTTCGCCGTCTCCATCCGCGTCGTGCAGACCGCCGCCAGCTCGACGTCCGGTGCCCCCGCCAGCCCCGGCAGGTGCGACCGCGCCGCCCACCCCGCGATGGCGTTCGCTCCTATCAGTCCGACGCGCAGCTGGTCCGGCATGGGATGGGCCTCCAATGGGTATCGGGCCAAAGCCTACCAGGACTTGACTCTAACGTTACGTCAGCCTTTAGGCTGGCCCCATGCCTGATACCTACGGCATCGGACAGGTGGCCGCACTGACCGGCGTGTCCGTCCGCACGCTGCACCACTACGACCACGTCGGCCTGGTGCAACCGGCGGAACGGACGGAGGCCGGCTACCGACGCTACACCGAGCACGACGTGCTGCGCCTCCAGCAGGTGCTGACGCTCCGCTACCTGGGGTTCGGGCTCGGCGAGATCGGCGACCTGCTGGCGCGGCCGGACTTCGACGTCTCAGCCTCACTGCGCGCACAGCGCCGCGTCGTGCGCGACCGCGTCGCCGAACTCCAACGCCTCGACGGGGCGCTAGCCGTCCTACTGGAGGGACGGGAGGCCGCGGGCGAATGGGATTGGGACCTGGTGCTGGCCGCGGCACGCGCGGTCCACGAAGGAACGGAAAGGAGTCGAGAGGACATGGAACGCTACTACACACGCGAGCAGCTCGCGGACTTCGCGGAACTGCGGGAGCAGACACCCGCGTCGGACGTGGACGAAGTACACGAGGGCTGGACCGCTCTGGTGGCCGACGTTCAGGCCGCCGCAGACCTCGACCCGGCTGGCGCTGCCGCGCTGGCGCTGCTGCAAAGGTGGGACGCGCTGACCGAGCGCACCGCGCAGGCCTTCGCGGCCAAACCCGGCCTGTGGCGCGCCATCGGCGACAACCTGCAAGCGGGCAGCTTCGCAGGCCAACCGGGGGTGCCGTCGCCGGAGGACTTCGCCTTCATCGAAGCCGTACGGCAGGCGCAGCGCGCGTAGGGCAACCGGAAGGACGAAAGAACGCCCCGCCATGCCCTCGCGCCGTGCGCTTCTGCTACCCTGCTCCCGATCCCGTCGCCGGAGGCCGCCGCCGTGAAGGAGATACGCATCGACCGCTCCAAGGCGCTCCACGAGGAGCCCTCCAAGGGGCACAACCGCTTCCACCCCGACATCCCGCCCGTCATCGAGGTTGACCCAGGCGAGGAGACGCTGTTCCAAACGCGCGCCGCCTGCGACAACCAACTCAACAAGCACAGCACGCTGGAGAACTTCCTCCAGAACGACCCGCGCCGCCCGCACCCCCTCACCGGCCCCGCCTACGTCAAGGGCGCCGAGCCGGGCGACCTACTGGAGATCGAGATACTCGACGTCGTCCCCGGCGACTGGGCGTTCACCGGCATCCGCAAGGGACGCGGCTACCTCCGCGACTACTACGACGAGCCGTTCCTCGCCATCTGGACGCTCAAGGACGGCTGGGCGACCTCCGAGCAAGTCCCCGGCGTGCGCGTGCCGGGCGCGCCCTTCCCCGGCGTCGTCGCCGTCGCGCCCTCGCGCGAGCAGGTGGCCGCGTGGACGAAGCGCGAGGCAGCGTTGGCGGCGCAAGGCGGCGTCGCCGCCCTCCCCGACCCAGTGAGCGCCATCCCGAACGTGGAGCCCATCGCCAGCGAGGGACTGCGCACGATGCCGCCCCGCGAGAACGGCGGCAATATGGACGTGAAGCAACTCACCAAGGGCGCGCGCCTCTTCCTGCCCGTCAACGTCCCCGGCGCCCTCGTCTCCATCGGCGACGCCCACTTCGCCCAGGGCGATGGCGAGGTCTGTCTCCAAGCCGTCGAAATGGACTCCGACACCCTCGTCCGCTTCACGCTCCACAAGGGCGAGGCCGTGCGCAAGCTCATCGTCTGGCCGCGCATGGCGCGCACCACCCACTTCACCGACCCGCGCTACGGCATGCCCCAGCGCTTCATCGCCACCATGGGCATGCCCATCCGCCCCGACGGCTCCAACGCGGGCGAAGACCTCAACTGGGCGTGCAAGAACGCGCTGCTCCAGATGATCGACCTGCTCGGCGAACGCGGCTTCTCCCGCCACCAGGCCTACGTCATCTGCAGCGTCGCCGTCGACCTCAAGATCAGCCAGGTCGTCGACGCCCCCAACTTCATCGTCAGCGCCGTCCTGCCCGAAGAGGTCATCGAGGGCTAGCGCGTATGCGCCCCGCAGAGGCCCGCCGGTGAGGCGCCTCACGCGCGTCCTGCGCGTCGGCGTGGCGCTCGCCCTCCTGCTGGCCGCCGCTCCCGGCGCATCCGCCCTCGCGCAGGGAGAAGGCGGCGCGAGCGGCGAGGTGCTCGTCGCCGACATCGACGGCGCCATCGGCGCGGCTATGGCCGGCTACGCCGCCGGCGCCATCGACGAGGCGGCGGAGCGCGGCGCGAACGCCATCGTCTTCCGCATCGACACCCCCGGCGGGCGCGTCGACGCGATGCGCGACATCGTCCAGTCCTTCCTGAACTCGCCCTTGCCCGTCATCGCCTACGTCGCCCCCGGCGGCGCGCAAGCCGCGTCGGCAGGGACGTTCATCACCGCCGCCGCACACGTCGCCGCCATCGCCCCAGGCGCCAACATCGGCGCCGCTAGCCCCGTCTCCGAAAGCGGCGAAGACCTCCCTGACACCCTGCGCGGCAAGGTGGACGAAGACCTCTCCGCGCTCGCCCGCAGCATCGCCGAGACGCGCGGACGCGACCCCGCCCCGCTCGAAGAGGCCGTGCGCACCGCCAGGTCGTACAGCGCCAGCGAGGCCGTGGACGCGGGCCTGGTGGACTTGCAGGCGGCGGACTTGGCCGACCTGCTAGCCCGCGTCGATGGCCGCGCCGTCGAACTCCCGAGCGGCGCCGCCACGCTGCGCACAAGCGGCGCAAGCACCGTCGAACTCGGCCAGGGCTTCCTCTACCGCGTCCAGGTCTTCCTCGCCGACCCGACCATCGTCTTCCTCCTCATCGCCGCCGGTTGGGTTCTCATCTTCATCGAGGTCTTCACCGGCTTCTCCCTCATCGTCGCCGGACTCGTCGGCGTGGCGCTCATCGCCCTCGGCTTCGTCGGCCTCGTCAACCTGCCCGTCCACTGGCTCGCCGTCGGCCTGCTCCTCGTCGGCGTGCTGCTGGTGGCCGCCGAGCTGAACGTGGACGGCTCCGGCGTCTTGGGCACGGCGGCGGTGCTCACTTTCATAGCCGGAGCCGTCCTGCTCTACCTCCACTTCGGCGCGCAAACGCCCTCATGGAGCGGACGCAGCATCAGCCTGCCCCTCTTCATCGTCGCCGGGGGCGGCGCGGCGGCGATGGGCGGCATCGTCGCCTACAACCTCGTCATGGCGCGCCGCCGCAAGCCCGTCTACGTCGCTCCCGTCCTCGAAGGCGCGGCAGGCGTCGTCCGCGCCGAGATCAACCCCATCGGCCGCGTCTTCGTCAACGGCGAAACGTGGCGCGCCATGGCCGCCGACGGCGTGCGCCTCGGAGAGGGCGCCGCCGTCGAAGTCTTGTCCGTTGAAGACGCAACCCTCATAGTACGCGCCAAGGGCGGCGGCTAGCCCGCGCCCACCGAATGGCGCAACGCAGGAGGCGCACGATGGCCAATTGGGGACTCAACGTAGTCAAGCAGTACGAGCGGCTGGTGGTCTTCACCTTCGGCAACTACACCGGCCTGCGCGGCCCCGGCATGCGCTGGCTCTGGCCCTTCGTCAACAACGGCTCCCTCTCAGCCGACCTCCGCGAAGTCCCGATGCCCATCCCCCGCCAGACCAACATCACCCGCGACAACGCCCCCATCGACATCGACTTCTTCGTCTACATGCGCGTCCTCGAAGAGCGCGCCGAGGACACCGTCCTCCGCGTCAGCAACTTCACCGCCGCCGCACAAGCCCTCTCGATGACCAGCCTCCGCGCCGTCATCGGTGAGATGGACCTCGACGACGTCCTCTCCAAGCGCGAGGAGATCAACGCCAAACTCCAAGCCAAACTCGACGAGGTCACCGTCAACTGGGGCGTCAAGGTAACCCGCGTCGAGATCAAGGAGGTCGAGCCCCCGCGCGAGGTGCAGGACGCGATGAACCGCCAGCTCTCCGCCGAGCGCACCCGCCGCGCCGCCGTCACCGAGGCCGAGGGCGAGCGCGACGCCGCCGTCAACCGCGCCGAGGGCGAGCGCCAAGCCGCCATCCTCAAGGCCGAAGGCTCCAAACAGTCCCAGATCCTCGAGGCCGAGGGCGAGCGCCAGGCCACCATCCTCCGCGCCGAGGGCTACGCCGACGCCCTCCGCCGCATCAACGAGACCGCCAACTCCCTCGACTCCCGCACCATGAGCCTCCAATACCTCGAAACGATGAAGGACATCGGCTCCAGCCCCTCCACCAAGTTCATCTTCCCCCTCGAGTTCACCTCCATGCTCCAACCCTTAATCCGCATGGCCGCCGACCCTCACCCCGAACCCACCAGCGAACGCTAGCCGCCCCCGCCCATCCCGCTCGCCCTGAGTGGACTCGAAAGGCGCCCCTTCTTCTCCGTCGTTCTCGTGGAGGCGAGAACCTCGACGCGACCAAACTCCGATACGCGAAAAGGCGCCCGTCGCACGCAGACCAGACCTTGTAGGAGCGACCTGCCGATCGCCCTCTCCCCGTTCGCTCTGAGGGCACTCGAAGGGCGCCCCTGCCTCGCCCCCATTGACAACCGCCCCCCTACGCCGCAACCCTGTACCCTGCTATGCCCGACCCCTCCGCCGCCACCGGCCTCGACGCCCTCGCCGCCGTCATCGAGACGCTCAAGCAGCGCATCGCCCGCGACGGCGCCACCATCGAGACCGACGAGACCCGCACCCGCATGGCGCTCGTCGACCCTCTCCTCCGCGCCCTCGGCTGGGACACGCACGACCCCGCCATGGTCATCCCCGAATACCGCATCGGGCCCGGCGCCGGAAAGGCGGACTACGCCCTGCGCAAGGCGATGTCGCAAGACGGCTCGCCCGTCATCGCCTTCATCGAGGCCAAGCGCCTGAACGAGCCGCTGGAGAACCACCGCGTCCAGATGCTCACCTACTCCAATATGGCGGGCGTCAAGTACGCCGGACTCACCAACGGCGACCGCTGGGAACTCTACGAGGTCTTCAAAGAAGCGCCCCTGCCCGAACGCCTCCTCCTCGAAGTCTCCATCCGCAACGAACCCGCCGCCGACTGCGCAGTCAAACTCCAGCCGCTTAAGTGGACTGCACTCGAAACGGGTACGGCATTCTCTCCACAGACTATTCAGCAGTTGCTCAGCGATGCCATCAAGGACAACCCTACGCCAGAAGTGATTGGGGCGCTGCTGAATAGAGGTGCCGACATCGCAGCAATGGATGATGAGGGCCTAACACCGTTGCATCTCGCCGCAGCGAACAATGCAGACCCAGTGGTGGTTTTACTCCTGCTTGACCGTGGCGCCGATGTCGCAACAACGGATGATGATGGCCAGACACCGCTGCATCTCGCGGGGGAGCACAACAGAAACGTGCAGGTGGTCTCACTGCTGCTCGACCGTGGTGCTGATGTCGCAGCAACGGATGATGACGGCCAGACACCGCTGCATGCCGCCGCATGGACTAACACAGAACCGGCGGTAATCTCGTTGCTGCTTGACCGCGGCGCCGATATCGAAGCGAAGGACATTAACGACCACACACCCCTGCATCTCGCCGCAGTGAACAACGCAAACCCGGCGGTGGTCTCACTGCTGCTTGACCGTGGTGCCTATATCGAAGCGAAGAATGATGTCTACCTAACACCCCTGCATTTCGCCGCAGCGAACAACGCAAACCCGATGGTGGTCTCATTGTTGCTTGACCGTGGCGCCGATATCAAAGCGAAGGCCGGCGGCGACACACCCCTGCATCTCGCCGCAGCGAACAACGCAGACCCCCTGGTGGTCTCGTTGCTGCTTGACCGAGGCGCCGATATCAAAGCGAAGGACAGTGACGGCGACACACCACTGCATTTCGCCGCAGCGAACAACGCAGGCCCAATAGTGGTCTCGCTGCTGCTCGACCGAGGCGCCGATATCAAAGCGAGGAGTCGGATAGGTCAGACGCCGCTGCATCGCGCAGCAGGGTACAGCACAATTCCAACGGTAATTACTCTGTTGTTAGATAAAGGCGCCGATATCGAAGCGAGGGACAATTACGGTTGGACACCGCTGCACTTCGCAACAGCCTCTAACAAAGAAGCGACAGCGAGTGAGTTGCTCCTTGGCCGTGGCGCTGATATTATGGCAAGAGATAACTACGGTCGAACGGCGCTGCATGCTGCAGCATTCTATGAGCCAAATCAGGAAATAATTACCTTGTTATTGGACAAAGGCGCCGATATCAAAGCGAGGGATGACAGCGGTCAAACAATACTGCATTATGCAGCGTTACACAGCACAATTCCAAATATACTTACTCTGCTATTGGATAAAGGAGCCGATATCGAGGCGAGAGACAATCGCGGTTTGACAATGTTGCACTATGCCGCCATGAACAACAAAGGATCGGCGATAGTAGCAATGTTATTGGACAAAGGATTAGATATCGCAGCAAGAGCTAACGACGGTTGTACACCGCTGCACTTCGCGGCTTTTAGCAGAGAAGCGGCAGTGAGTGAGTTGCTCCTTAGCCGTGGCGCTGATATCAAGGCAAGGGATGACGGCGGTTGGACATCGCTGCACGTCGCAGGATTCCTCAAGGCAGAATCCACGGTAATCAAACTGCTAGTGGACAATGGTGCTGACCTCATGGCGATGGACAATAAAGGTCGGACATCCTACCAATTGGCAAAAGAGCAAGGCGCCAGCGAGGAAGTGCTCCAACTACTGCGCGGGTGAGCCCCCCTAAAACCCCGACGGCCTCACGTCCGCCCACGGATGCGCCTCCTCGTACGCCGCCGACGCGCGCAGCACCGTCGGCTCGTCGCCTCGGCGGCCCACCAACTGGAGGCCGATGGGCAGGCCGTCGTCCGAGAAGCCGCACGGGACGCTCGCCGCCGGATTCCCCGCGAGGTTGGCGTGCATGCAGAAGGGCGAGAACTCCCAACGCGGGTCTATCTCGCGCCCGTCGACGCGCTCCGGCAGCGTGCCCACCTCGAACGCGGTCGTCGCCATCGTCGGCAGCAGCCACAGGTCATACTGCTCGAACAGGTCGTCGGTCGCGCTGCGCCGCCACTCAAGGTCGCGCAACGCCGAGACGTAGCGCGTGAGCGGCCAAGACGACGCCTCCTCCGCCCACTCGACCAGCGTCGGCGACATCTGCGCGCCTATGCCGATGCCGAGCGCGGGCAGCAACTCCACCGCCGCGTCCGCCAGCAGCAGCGTCATCAGCAACTCCATCCCCTTGACCGTGCCGACGTCCGGGGCGGCCTGCTCGACGCGCGCGCCCATCGCCTCGAACTCCCCCGCCGCGCGACGGACGGCGGCGCGCACCTGCCGATCGACCGCCGCGCCGTCCACGTCCTCCGTGAACGCGATGCGCAAGCCCCGCACGTCGGGCGCGTCCGCCGCCGCCGCGAAGTCGGGC
>CAZLKC010000024.1:0-27359 GCA_964560025.1 uncultured Dehalococcoidia bacterium | reverse complement strand
GCCGCACGTCCTGCCCAACCCGCGCCCCGCGCCGCGCCCACGCCACCCGCGCCCGCCAACGGGAGCGGCACGCCGCCGTCCACGCCCGAGGGGCGGCTGGCCGCGCAGTGGTCGACTATCCTGCGGTCAATGAGCCGCGCGCCGCGGGCGAAGTACGACGTAGGCGCGTTGCTGCGGAGCGCCCGCGACCACCGCATCGAAGGGGACGCGCTGGTGGTGCGGTTCCCTCACCGCTCCAACAGCGAGCGGCTCCAGGAGGAGTTGGAGTCGCCGGCGTGCCGCTTGGAGGTGGAGCGCATCCTGAGCGAGGCGTTGGGCGCGCCCTTCGGGTTGCGCGTGGAGACGGAGGAGGGTTCGGGCGAGAGCGCGTCCCGGCAGGGCGGGCACCTGGTGCGCGCGGCTATGAGCCTCGGCGGGCAGGTGACGCCGGAGCCGGAACCGGAACCCGCGCCGCCGATTCCAACGGAGGAGACTGACAATGCGGATGCGTAAGGGCGGCTCGGCGAAGAACCTGATGCGTCAGGCGCAGGGCCCTTCAAGAGCAGTTGGCGAAAGCGCAAGAGGAGATCGCCAAGGCGACCGCGAATGAGCAGTTCAGCGTGCTGTGTTCATACGGGCGCCCTGATGGGTTGCGGGGTGAAGGCAGCGCCACGGCGCCGCTGGCGTGCGCTGGCAACTCAGCCGGGATGGAGTGTATCGAGGCGAGGGATCGTCCGACGCTGTCTCCCGTGGATGCTTGCACTCGCGCGCCTCAGTGCTAGTATCAAGGTGCTGCGTCTAGAGGGCGGGCAGAGTCAAGGGAGGGCCGATGTGAGCGTAGCGAGCCGGGCCGCAGTGCTCGAGCGCATCGCCGTGGCGGGGTCGTATCCTGGTGTGCTCGCAATCGGTTTCGTGGTCTATGGTGTGCTCGTGGGGCTTGGCTGGCCGGTGACAGCAGCGTCGTGGGTTGCAGTGATTACGTGCGCGGAGCTGGTGATGCTGCACGAAGCGCGGTTGCCGTACCGGTGGGAGTGGCGTCCGACAGGGAGCGATGTTCGAGCCGACACTGTGTTCTTGGTGTCGGTGCAGGCGGTGTTGCCGCTGCTGTTGTCGATAGCAATCGTGGTTCCAATGGCGGAGCTGCTAAACGACCGAGGGTTTACTGCCGAGGGACTCTGGCCGCACCACTTCCCTGTCGCAGCGCAGGTCTGCCTGGTGCTGGCGGGAGCAGACTTTCTGCGTTACTGGCTGCACAGGGCGTTCCACCGCTTCGAGGCGATGTGGCGTCTGCATGCCGTGCACCACTCGCCGCACCGGCTGTACTGGCTGAACGTGGGGCGGTTTCATCCGGTCGAGAAGGCGATTCAGTACACCTTGGACACGCTGCCGTTCGTGCTGGTAGGAGTGGTGCCGGAAGTGCTGGCGGCGTACTTCGTCTTCTATGCCGTCAACGGCTTCTTCCAACACTCTAATTGCCTGGTGCGCTTGGGGCCGCTCAACTACCTGGTGAGCGGGCCGGAGCTGCACCGTTGGCATCACTCGGAGTTAGCCAAGGAGTCCAACAACAACTTCGGCAACAATCTGATCATCTGGGACGTGCTGTTCCGCACGCGGTTCTTGCCGACGAACCGCGAGGTTGAGTCGCTTGGGCTGCACAACCGCGCATACCCGCTTGAGTTCCTCGCGCAGATGAGGGCGCCATTCGTGAAAGGCCTAGGGCAATGAGCGGTCTGGGCTACCAAGTGCTCAAGCGGGCGCTGAGCGCCACGCAGGGGCGGCGCTGGCGCGGGATGATGCGCGCGGCGCACTCGCCCCGCGAAGCCCAAGAGGCGGTGCTTCGCCGTATACTAGAAGCGAACGCGGAGACGGAGTTCGGCATGAAGCACGGCTTCTCCCACCTCGCGACTGCGACCGATTACCGGGCTGCGGTCCCTGTGGCCACGTACGAGGACCTGCGCTCCGCCATCGAGCGGCAGGAGTTGACCGGGGAGCGCTGCTTGACCCAGGAGCCGCCTGTCTACTATCACCGCACGAGCGGGACGTTGGGCGAGCCGAAGAACATCCCGGTGACGGCGTCTGGGTTAGCGCAGATGAAACTCGAGCAGCGCCTCTCCGCCTACGTCTGGACGCGGGATACGGGCGTCCTGGAGGGGAAAGTATTCGCCATCGGTGGCGCGGCGGTGGAAGGAAGGATGGCCGGAGGGACGGAGTTCGGCTCCGCCTCCGGACTGCTGTACCGCAGCCAATCGCGGTTCGTGCAGTCGCGCTTCGTGCTACCCGCATCGGTGGCCGACATCGAAGACTACGATGCCCGCTACCTGGCGATAGCGGCGTACGCTCTCGCCGAGCCCCGCGTGACGGGCGCGGCGACCGCGAACTCGTCCACCTTCCTACGCCTCCTCTCGGTGGTGCACGACAACGCCGACGCAGTACTCGCGGCCGTCGCATCGGGACGATTGCCGGACGCGCCATCGGATCTGCCGTTGACGCCCCGCCCTAATCGTGCGCAGGAGTTGGAGCGCCAGCTGAGCGCGGCGGGACGGCTCACCTACGCCGACATCTGGCCGAACCTGCGCGGTGTGGTGACGTGGACGGGGGGCAGTTGCGGCATCGCGCTCGGCAAGCTGTTGCCGCTGATGCCGGACGGCGTGCAAATCATCGAGTGGGGGTACTCCTCAAGCGAGTTTCGAGGCACGTTGAACGTGGACGCGCGCCGGAATGCCTGCCTGCCCACGCTGACCACTACGTTCTTCGAGTTCGTGGAGCGGAGTTCGTGGGAGGCGGGCGCAGGCGAGTTCCTCTGCCTGGACGAACTGGAGAACGAACTGGAGTACTACGTGTTCGTCACGACTGCCGAGGGACTCTATCGCTACGACATCAACGACATCGTGCGCGTGAAGGGCCGCGTGGCGAACACGCCCACTCTGGAGTTCGTGCAGAAAGGGAAGGGCGTCACGAACATTACGGGGGAAAAGGTGACGGAATCGCAGATACTGGACGCTGTCCCCTCGGTGTTCGCCGCTTTCAGCGCGCCGCCGGAATTCTTCATTGTGCTCGCCGACGAGGCGGCGCCAGCCTATACGCTGTACGCGGAGATAGGCCCGCCGGGGTTCCCCAGCGAACACGCCGCAGGCGAGATTGATCGGCTGCTGAGCGAATCGAACATCGAGTATGGGAGCAAGCGCAAGAGCGGACGGCTTGCGCCGCTGCGCGTGCGCCCGCTGCCGCCAGGCGCAGGCGCGCGCTACCGCGAAGCCTGTGTGGCGTCGGGGCAGCGGGATGCCCAGTTCAAACATCTGCATTTGCAGTATGCGAGAGACTGCGAGTTCGACTTCGAGGCCATCGCCAGGGCGACGTGAGCCGTTGCGCATCGAACGCCTGGACGTCTACACCTTTCCCGTGCCCTTCAAGGCCGTCTTCCGGCACGCCTCGGCGAGCCGATCTCGTGCGGAGAACCTCATCGTCGCGGCGCGCTCCGCAGACGGCGGCGTCGGCTACGGCGAGGGATGTCCGCGCGTCTACGTGACGGGCGAGACGGTCGGGAGCGGCGCAGCGTTCATCAGCCGCCATGCTCAGGAGATAGCCGCAGAGGTCAGCGATGGGCCGAGCCTGCGAGTGTGGGCGGACGCTCACCGCAGCGAGATAGACGAGCATCCGGCCGCGTTCTGCGCCATCGAACTGGCGGTTCTGGATCTGCTTGGCAAGGCGGAGAACGCGCCGATCGAGGATGTGCTCGGCGTGGGACGCCTCGACGGGAGTTTCACCTACTCGGCCGTGCTCGGCGACTCGCCCTATCTCGTGTACTGGTGGCAGTTCCATCGATACCGCGCCAAGGGGTTCACGGAGTTCAAGGTGAAGATTTCCGGCGACCTCATGCGCGACCACCGGAAGATGCGCCTGTTCCGGAGCAAGCGCGGCCCCCGACTGCGCGTGCGGCTCGACGCCAACAACTACTGGGCGTCTGCCGACGATTGCATCCAATATCTCAACGAGCTCGGCGCCGATGTGTTCGCTGTCGAGGAGCCGCTCGCCCCAGGAGACCTCGCCGGTTTCGATCGGGTGGGCCAGGAGTGTGGCGTGCGGATCGTGTTGGACGAGAGCCTAGCGCGGGCTTCGCAGATGGAGGGCCTCGGCAACCCGGAGCGCTGGCTGGTGAACGTGCGTGTCTCCAAGATGGGCGGCGTCGGCAGGTCGCTGGAAGTTGTTCAGCGCGCCGCGAGCAGAGGGGTGGCCGTGATTGTCGGGGCGCAGGTGGGCGAGACGAGCATCCTCACGCGCGCCGCTCTGACGGTGATGCAGGCCGCGCGGCCCGTACTCGCGGCGTCGGAGGGTGCATTCGGTACGCGGCTCCTGCGCAAGGACCTGATCGCGCAGAGCCTGATGTTCGGCGACAGGGGCGTGCTGACCGTGCGGGATGCCGCCGCGCCAGGCCTGGGGCTTGCGGTGCGGGAGGAGATGCTAGCGGCGGTGTAGCGCCGCCGGGTTGGTGTATCGTTGCTCTGTTGCGCCGCCGATTCCAACGGAGGAGACTGACCATGCGGATGCGTAAGGGAGGCTCGGCGAAGAACCTGATGCGTCAGGCGCAGGGCCTCCAAGAGCAGTTGGCGAAAGCGCAAGAGGAGATTGCCAAGGCCACGGTGGAGGGGTCGGCCGGGGGCGGCGCCGTCAAGGTCGTGGCGACGGGAGGACTGAGCATCCAATCGGTCGCCATCGACCCATCGGCAGTGGACCCGGAGGACGTGGAGATGCTGCAAGACCTGGTGCTGGCGGCATCGAACGAGGCGTTGGCGAAAGCGCAGGCGTTGGCGAACCAGCGGCTGGGCGCGTTGGCCGGGGGACTCGGCTTGCCGGGGTTGCCGTAGGATGACCCAGGAGCATCCTTCGCTGGCGGCGCCCGTCGCGCGCCTCATCGAGCAGTTCCACAAACTGCCAGGCATCGGCCCCAAGTCGGCGCAGCGCCTCGCCTACTACCTCATCCGCATGCCCGCGGCGGAGGCGGAGGCGCTGGCCGAGGCGGTGCTGTCGGTCAAGGAGCGCACCACCTTCTGCTCGCAGTGCCAGAACATCACTGAGCACGACCCGTGCTCCGTGTGCGCGGACGAGCGGCGCGACCGCACGCGCGTCTGCGTGGTGCAGGAGCCGCTGGACGTGCTGGCGATGGAGCGCACCGGCGTCTACAACGGCCTCTACCACGTGCTCCACGGCGTCATCGACCCGATGAGCAACATCGGGCCCGACGACCTGCGCATCCGCGAGCTGCTCACGCGCTTGGCCGACGGCGCGGTAGAGGAGGTAATCCTGGGCACGAACCCGAACGTCGAAGGGGAGGCCACGGCGATGTACGTGCAGCAGCTGACCGCGCCGCTGACGGGGCGGGTGAGCCGCTTGGCGCGCGGCCTGCCCGTAGGCGGCGACCTCGAGTACGCCGACGACCTAACGCTGGCGCGGGCGTTTCAGGGCAGGGAGCAAGTGACTTAGCGCCGACCGCCCAAGGGAACGGGGAGCCACTCCGCAGCCTCCTTCCCCGTCCCTACCTACGCGATGCTCACCCCCACCAGCCGCCCGACGCCGTAGGACACCGCCACCGCTACGGAGGCGAGGCCGATCATCTCCGCCGAGGTGCGCAGCATAGGCGCGGAGGTGAGCGAGGCGCGCCACGCGCTCACCGCCGCCAGCCCCGCCGCCGTCGCGCCCAGCCCCGCCGCCAACGCCGCTGCGCCGTCGAGGAACAGGTACGGCGCGACGGGCAGAAAGGCGGCTGCGCCGAATGAGGCGGCCATCACCAGCGCCGACATCCTCGGACGCGGTGGCTGGTCGGGGAAGCCTAGTTCGTCTGTCATCATCACCTGCACCCAGCGCTCCTCGTTGCGGGCGACGGCCTCCACCACCTCGTCCAGCAGCGGCCCGCTGATGCCCTTGGCCTCGAAGATGCGCCGCGTCTCCGCCAGCTCGTCCTCGCGCATGTGGCGCACTTCCCAGCGCTCGCGCCGCTCCTCGGCTTGGCGGAACTCGCGCTCGCTCTTGGCCGACACATAGGCGCCGAGGCCCATCGAGACGGCGCCCGCCACCAGTCCGGCGACGCCGCCCAGCAGCACGACGGAGCTGTCCTGCGCGCCGCCCGCCACCGCGGCCACCAGCGCGGCGTTGGAGACGAACCCGTCGTTCGCGCCGAACACCACCTCGCGCAGCACGCCGCCCTCGGGGCGGTGCTGTTCGTCCGCGCCGTGGCCGCGCCCCGCCGCCCAACCGCTGCCCGGCAGCAGCGCCCGCAACGCCCGCGTCAACAAGCCGCCACGCTCAAAGTCCGAAGCCACGCACGCCTCCGAGGGTTAGGGTGGCCTCAGTCTACACGCGGCAGGCGCCGCCGCCGCACATCGCCTATCATCGCCCTATGCCGTACTCCACCCCCACCGCCGCTGAGCTCACTGCGCAATGGGAGGGCGCCTGGGAAAACCTCCCCGATGCCTTCAACCATCGCATGCGGCGCGCGTTGAGTTGGCTCGGGCGCGCCGAGAAAGAGATGGAGGCGGACGACCCGGACGCGGCTTTCATCTTCTACTGGATCGCCTTCAACGCCGCCTACGCCCAAGACAGACCGAGAGACCCGGGCTTGGGCGAACAGACCTTCTTCATCGGCTATTTCCGTACCCTGCTGGACTTCGACTCTGACCACGTCATCTACAACGCCATCTGGGAAAGATTCTCCGGCGCTATCCGCATCTTGCTTGAGAACCAATTCGTATTCCAACCATTCTGGAATGACCTCACTGGTAAAGGCGATGGCAAGTGGGAGGAGAGATTTGAGGCCAGCAAGCGCGCTGTCCACAGGGCATTGGCTAATCGCGACACGCTGCGAATCCTGCGTATCCTTTTCAGTCGCCTCTACACGCTGCGAATCCAGTTGATGCACGGCGGCGCTACGTGGAGCGGCTCGCGCAACCGGCGTCAAGTAGAGGACGGCACGGCCATTCTCGCCTTACTTGTCCCTGCCTTCATTCAACTAATGATGGAACACCCCGATGCTGACTGGGGCCAGCCCTATTATCCCGTCGTGCGGGGAGACTAACCCCCCTCCTACCCCGCCTGCCTCTCC
Source organism: uncultured Dehalococcoidia bacterium (assembly GCA_964560025.1). GTDB lineage: Bacteria > Chloroflexota > Dehalococcoidia > Lucifugimonadales > Australimonadaceae > JAGWBE01. The sequence continues at coordinate 20,287 of CAZLKC010000024.1, read as the reverse complement.
ACGAAGCCGGCCTTTCTGCGCCAGTGCGGATTCACCTTTACCCACAACTCCAGGTAGACGGAGCGGCCTGCTAGGGCTTCTAGGGCTGGGCGGGCGGCTACGCCCACCTGCTTGATGGCGGCGCCCGCGCTGCCGATGAGCAGGCGCTTCTGCGAGGCGGAGCCTACGTAGACGACGGCGCGCACCAGGTCGGGCGCCGCGCCCTCGCGCCGCTCGAACTCCTCCACCTCGACGGCTACGTCGTAAGGCACCTCCTCGCGGTACTGGGCAAACACGTGCTCGCGGACGATCTCTGCCATCAGGAAGGACGCGGGCCTGTCCGTCAGCAGGTCGGGCGGGAAGATCGGCTCCTGCTCCGGCAGCAGGGCGGCCAACTCCGCCGTAAGCAGGTCTGCGCCATCGCCCGTGAGGGCGCTTACGGGGACAAGGCGCTCGAAGGGGTAGGCTTCGGCGTAGTGCTCCATAACGGGGAGGAGGCGGCTCTTGGCCGCCGCGTCGATCTTGTTGAGCACCAGCAGGGCGCGCGCCTTGGCCGTCTTGAACTGTTCGATGAACGCCAACTCCACGTCGCCGGGCATGCGCGGCTCGACCACCAGCGCCGCCAGGTCGGCCTCGGCGAGGGCGGACGCGACGTGGCGCTTCATCGCCGCGTCGAGGCGGTCGCGCCCGCGCCGCAGGTAGCCGGGAGTGTCGAGCAGCGCGGCTTGGAATCCGCCGCCGTTGAGCACGCCGAGGAGCTTGTGGCGCGTGGTGTGCGGCTTCTCGCTGACGATGGAGACCTTCTCGCCGACGAGGGCGTTGAGAAGGGTGGACTTGCCCGTGTTGGCGCGTCCCACGATGGCGACGAATCCGCTGCGGAAGGTCATAGCTTACTGCCGACGGGTCGGGTCGAGAATTTCGCTTTTGCGGGAATGACGGATGGGAGCGAGGGAATGACGGGTGATAGGGCGGGCGCGGCGAACAGGGGATTGGAGCGGGCGATGGGATTCGAACCCACGACAGCTTGCTTGGGAAGCAAGTACGCTACCACTGCGTCACGCCCGCGCGCTCCCCATTCTACGGCGCTAGGCGCGCTTGGGCTACCCATACCGCGATTCCCACGCCCAGCAATCCGAACAGTCCGAAGCTGCCGTAGAGCAGCAACGGCAGCAGCACGGGGGCGGTCGCCAGCAGCGCCCCGCCCGCGGCGATGTATTGGTAGGGACGCCCGCGCCGCCGATTCACCGCGCTCGACACCACCTCGCCCACGACGTAGCCGAATGCGACCATCAGAAACAGGAAGAGGAAGCCGTTGCCGAAGAAGCGGGCGAGGATGGACAACAGGATGGCGCCGCCGAATCCGGCCGCCGCCGCCGCGCCGAGGCCGCGCGCCACGTAGTCGGGCGAAACGCGGTAGGTGGGCAGAGGCGTCGGCGAGGCGCACTCCTTGCAGCGCACGCCGACGGGATGCCGCCCCATGCAGTCGGTGCAGATGGATTTGCCGCAGCGCCCGCACGAGAGGCCCGTTTCGCGCTCCGGATGCCAATGGCAGACCTGCGGGGCGCCTTGCTCCTGCTGCTCGCTGCTCATCCGCGCGCCGCCTCGCCGCCCTGGTTGACCCACTGGTCGTGGTCGGCGATGTCGCGGTCGTAGAGCAGGCGGTTGTACAGGAGACGGGGCATCAGCGTCCCGCTCGCGTTGGGGCTGTTGGACGCAAGGCGCTTGGCGACGGTGATGGCGAGGATGCCGATGGTGAGCGCGACCGTCGCGACGGGCCGCTCCCAGAGTGCCGCCCAGACAGGCAGGGAGGCGAGGCCGATAAGCACCCAGACAGGAGAGTTGCCGGTGAGCCGCCAGCCCATCGTGGCGATGATGATGAACATAGCCAATTCCAAGCGCGCCATGGCGATGAGCACTCCCACGGTCGGCGCGATGCCCCGCCCGCCCTGGAAGCCCAGGAAGAGCGACCAGTTGTGGCCTGCGATGGCGAGGAGGCCCGCCGCCGCTTGCCATTCCAACTCCAGGCCCAGGGCGTAGCGCGCCAGGTAGATGGGCGTCATTCCCTTGGCGAACATATCGAATGCGCCTACGGGGAAGAGCCAGAACCGTCCCACCTGCTGCCAGACGTTGGACGCCCCGGCGTTCTTCGACCCCACCGTGCGCAGGTCTACGCCCTTGACGACGCGGCCAACGACATAAGCGGCGTTCACGGAGCCGAGCAGGTAAGCGTAGAGCAGAACAAAGGCGATCTTGACGGGATCGTCCATAGCGGCGCTAGATTAGCCCCGCCGCCCCGCCGCCGCTAGGCGCTCCAACTCCGCTACGACGCTCAACGGCGGCCCCGCCGAGCCCGGCAATTGCTCGCCCTCCGCGCCGAAGGCATGGTAGTCGCTGCCGCCGCACGGCAGCAGGCCCAGGCGGTCAGCGAGCGAGAGAAGGCGCTGGCGCGTATCCGGGTCGAAATTGGCGTAGTGCGCCTCGAAGCCCACGACGCCTAGCTCCGCCAACTGCGGCAGCAGGCGCTCGTACTCCTTGGCGTAGACGGGGTGCGCGAGCACCGCCGCGCCCCCCGCGCGCTTGACCATCTCCACCGCCTCCTCCAGGCCGATGTGCGGACGGCCGACATAGGCCGCGCCCTCGTCGTTCAGGTAACCGTCGAACGCGTCGCGCACGCTGGCGACGTAGCCGCGCTCCACCATCGCCTGGGCGATGTGGGGCCGCCCGACGCTCGCGCCGTCGGCGATGGCGAGCACCCGTTCCCATTCGACCGGCTTGCCAATCTTGGCGAGGCGCTCGACCATCCGCTCGCCGCGCTGCTCACGCTCCTCGCGGAACGTGCGTAGACGCGCCTGCAAGGCGGCGTCGGCGCGGTCGAAGAAGTAGCCGAGCAGGTGCACGTCTCCTCCCACGTCCAGGGGGCTGTCCGCGCTGATCTCGATGCCGGTGATGAGGCGCAGGCCCGGGTGGCGGGCGGCTTCTCGCTCGGCCTCGTCCAGCCCCTCGGTCGAGTCGTGGTCGGTTACGGCGGCGATGGGCACGCCGCGCTCCGCCAGCAGGCGCACCAGTTCGGTAGGCGAGAGCCTGCCGTCGGATGCGGTGGTGTGGAGGTGGAGGTCGGCGCGGCGGCCGCGGACGCTCACGGCGTCACCGTGTCCACGCGGCGAATCTGTTTGGCGAGCCCGGTGAGGTCGTCCAACTCCACCAGGACGGAGTTGAATTGGACGGGCCCCGAGCCGCTGGCGACGTTCAGGCGGCGCGGCATAGCGGTCAGGAAGCGCGCCAGCACATCGTCGGGGTTGCTGCCGATGATGGAGTGCAGCGCGCCGGTCATCCCCAGGTCGGTTACGTAGGCGGCGCCTTTGGGCAGGATGCGCGCGTCCGCAGTCGGAACGTGCGTGTGCGTCCCGACCACCGCCGAGACGCGCCCGTCCAAGTACCAGCCCATCGCCGTCTGCTCCGAGGTGGCCTCCGTGTGGAAATCCACGAACACGTAGCGGGGCGGGTCGTCCTCCAACTGCGCAAGGAGGTCATCCACCACCGTCCAGGGCGAGTCGGTGCCCTCCGGCATAAAGACGCGCCCTTGGAGGTTGATGACGGCGGCATCGCCCATGCGGAGCATCCCGCGCCCCGGCGCGGACGCGGGATAGTTGGCGGGCCGCAGGATGGGCAGCTCGCCCTCCATCAGCGAAATGACCTCGCGCTGGTCCCAGACGTGGTTGCCGGAGGTGATGACGTCGACGCCGACGGCGAGCATAGCGTCGGTCGTCTCGGCGGTGAGGCCGTAGCCGCCCGCCGCGTTCTCCCCATTGGCGATCACCAGGTCGAGTGCCTCCTCCTCGCGCAGTTGAGGGAGGACGGCCTCGAGGGCGCGGCGGCCCGGCTTGCCCATGATGTCGCCGATAAGGAGGGCGCGCATCAGTGGGCCACTTCGGTCGCGCGCGTCTCGCGAACGACAGTGACCTTGATCTCGCCGGGGTAGACGAGATTCTCCTGGATCTTCTTGACGACGTCGCGGGCGAGGCTCGCCGCGCCCACGTCGTCCACCGACTCCGGCTCGACGAGGATGCGCACCTCGCGCCCCGCCTGGATGGCGTAGGACTTCTGGACGCCGTCGAACGAGTTCGCCACGTCCTCGAGCGCCTCGAGGCGCTTGAGGTAGAACTCCACCGTGTCGCGCCGCGCGCCGGGGCGGGCCGCGCTGATGGCGTCCGCCGCCGCCACGATGAATGCCTCGGCGGAGCCGCGGTCGTCCTCGTGGTGCTCGGCGATGGCGGTCTTGACCGCGTCGGAGAGGTTGTAGCGCCGCGCAACCTCGTCGCCGATCTCGATGTGCGACCCCTCCACCTCGTGGGTGAGCGCCTTGCCGATGTCGTGCAGCAGCCCGCCCGCCTTGGCAATCTGCGGGTCGGCGCCCACCTCTCCGGCGATCATCCCCGCGATGCGGGCGACTTCGACGGAGTGCAGCAGGACGTTCTCGCCGTAGGAGTAGCGGAACTTGAGGCGCCCGACGAGGTGCACCAGTTCGGGGTGGAGGCCGCGTACGCCCGCGTCGAGGACGGCCTGCTCGCCTGCCCGCTTGATGGTGGACTCGACCTCGTTCCTCGCCTTGTCCACCGCCTCCTCGACACGGGCAGGGTGGATCCTGCCGTCGGCGATGAGGTTGGTCAGCGCGAGGCGCGCCGCCTCGCGCCGGATCGGGTCGAAGCAGGAGATGGTCACCGCCTCGGGGGTGTCGTCGATGATGAGGTCGACGCCGGTGGCCGCCTCGATGGCGCGGATGTTGCGCCCCTCGCGCCCGATGAGGCGCCCCTTCATCTCGTCGTTGGGGAGCGCGACCTGCGCGGTGGTGGTCTCGGAGACCACTTCGGATGCGAGGCGCTGAATGGAGAGGGCGATTGCCTTGCGCGCCTTCTCGTCTGCGTCCGACAGCATCCGCTGCTCCAACTCGTAGTAGCGGCGGGCGAGGTCGTGCTTCATCTCGCCCTCCGCCTGCTCCATAATCTGGGCGCGCGCGTCGGTGACGGTCAGCCCCGCCGCCTCCTCGACCTGCCGCAAACGCTTGGCGACCAACTCGTCCGCTTGGGAGAGCCGCTCCTCCATCTCTTGCTCGCGGTCGCCGATGCTCTGTTCGCGCCGCTCCATAGACTCTTGGCGGTTGTCGAGCGCCTGCTCGCGGCTGGCGAGGCGGCTCTCGAAGCGCTGCGCCTCGCGGCGGCGGTCGCGCAGGGCCGCGTCGCTCTCGCGCCGCGCCTCTCGCGCTTCGTTGCGCGCGTCGTTGACCAACCGCTTGGCTTCGCCGTCCGCCTCCTTCGTGATGCGCTCCGCCTCGTTCCGCGCCGCTTGCATGCCGCGGTTGGCCAAGCGGCTCTGCACGAACAGGCCGCCGCCCACGCCGATGACGATTCCTCCGACTGCCGCTATGACCAAGGTCAATGCGTCCATGCCTTACTCCTTCGCCTGCCGCGCGCTCGCGTCTTCCCTTATGGAAGACCGGGCGGGCAGGCCCGATTTTCAGTGCGGCTCGGGTGAGCCGCGCGTTGTCCGGCGGAAAGCGGCACGGAGCGCCGTCTCCCGTCGGAGGCGGCGAAGGGCGAGGCTTAGGCGCGTGTCCGGCGGCGCTAGACGACCGCCGCGGGTTCCGGCTCCGGCTCGTGCTCTTGCACGGGCGCTGTGTCGGAGAGGGCGGCCTTGTGGGCGAGCCGAATCTCTTGCTCCAACTCGTCCATCAGGGCGGGATTGGCGCGGAGGAACTCCTTGGAGCGCTCGCGCCCTTGCCCCAGCCTGAGGTCGCCGTAGGAGTAGTTGGCGCCCGACTTGCGCAGGAAGCCTTGCTCCACGCCCAAGTCGATCAGGTCGCCCGCCTTGCTGATGCCTCGGTTGAACATGATGTCGAACTCCACTTGTTTGAAGGGCGGAGCCACCTTGTTCTTCACCACACGCGCCTTGACGCGGGAGCCGACCACATCGCTCCCGTTCTTGATGGACTCGACCCGTCGCAGGTCGAGCCGCACTGAGCTGTAGAACTTCAGCGCCCGCCCGCCCGGCGTCACTTCGGGGTTGCCGAAGAACACGCCCACCTTCTCCCGCAACTGGTTGACGAACACCACGGCGGTGTGGGAGTGGTTGACGGCGGCGGTGAGCTTGCGGAGAGCCTGCGACATGATGCGGGCTTGGAGGCCCACGTGCGTGTCGCCCATGTCGCCTTCCAGCTCGGCGCGCGGCACGAGGGCCGCCACGCTGTCGATGACCACCACGTCCATCGCGCCGCTGCGCACCAGGTACTCGACGATCTCCAGCGCCTGCTCAGCCGAGTCGGGCTGAGAGATGAGGAGAGTCTCGGTCTGCACCCCGCAGCGGGCCGCGTACGCGGCGTCCAAGGCATGCTCGGCGTCGATGTAGGCCGCCGTTCCGCCGTTCCGTTGGCATTCGGCGATGATGTGGTGGCACAGGGTGGATTTCCCCGCCGACTCCGCTCCAAAGATCTCCGTCACCCTGCCTCGGGGAATGCCCCCGATGCCCAAGGCGAGGTCGAGCGAGATGGAGCCGGTGGGAATGGCCTCCACGTGCATCTGCTGCTGGGCCTCGCCCAGCCGCATGATGGAACCGCGACCGAATTGGCGCTCAATCTGGCCTAGGGCCAGTTCCAACGCTTGATCCTTCTCAGACACGCTTTGCCTCGCGTCTTCACCATCCAACGATGTGTTGATTCTACCAGAAGGCAGGGATGGATGGCGCGGAGCGATTCTGGACGCGCCCCCGTCCCCCTGCAATAGGCGTTTGTCATACCCCGTCGGGGCGCCCGATTGCAGTCTCCGGCGGGGAGCGGCTATCGTACCGGCGCTATGGTTGCGGACGAGCGGGAACGACGCAAGGCTTGGCGGGACTTCCTGTTCGCGCACAAGGTCGTGCTTGGCGACCTCGAGCGGCGAATGATGGACGAGTCGGGCTTTCCCCTGACCTGGTACGACATTCTGGCCGCGCTGCACCAGGAGCCGGAACGCCGCCTGCGCCTCCAGGCCTTGGCCGAGCGCATCATGCTCAGCCGCAGCGGCCTCACCCGCTTGGTCGACCGGATGGCGGAGGCGGGCCTCATCCGCCGCGAGCCGTGCGCGACCGACCGACGCGGCGCCTACGCGGCGCTCACGCCAGAGGGCGAGACGGCGTTTCAGCGCGTCGCGCCGGATCACCGCAGACGCGTGCATGAGCACTTCTTGGGACTGCTGGACGACGCGGACATCGGCGCCTTGCGCTCGGCGTTCGGCAAGGTGCTCGCCGCCGCCGGGCACGACGAACGCCCCTACGACGCGCCCATCGAGCGTGAGGCGGCGCTGGCCGGGTAGCCGCGCCGCGAGGCTATCGCCCGCGCTGGTAGAATCGGAGCGCCGTCCGCAACGGAGCGGCGGCTCCATCCGATGACCGACTACGCCACGCATCACTTCAAGGCCGCGTCGCGCTTCACCGTATCGGTGGACTACGACCGCCGCCTCGCGCCCTACGATGTCGCCGCCTCCATCGCCCACGCGCGGATGCTCGGTGCGCAAAGCGTCATTCCCGCGGCGGACGCCGAGGCCATCGTGGAGGGGCTGGCGGCGCTGCGCGTGGAGGTGGAGCGGGGCGACTTCCCCTGGCGCGACGAGTTCGAGGACGTGCACATGAACATCGAGCGGCGGCTCGCTGAGACCATCGGCGCTCCCGCCGCGCGCCTACACACCGCCCGCTCGCGCAACGACCAGGTGGCGACGGCGACGCGCCTCTATGCCCGCGCGGCCATCGACGAGGCGGCGCGCGCGGTACGCGGCCTTCAGCGCGCCCTGCTGGACAAGGCCGAGGCACACGCAACCGCGCTGATGCCCGGCTATACGCACCTGCAGCGCGCGCAGCCCGTGCTCTTCGCCCATCACCTGCTGGCCTACTTCGAGGCGTTGGAGCGCGACGCCGCTCGCCTCGCCGATTGCCGCCGCCGCGTGAACGTATCGCCGTTGGGCAGCGGCGCGTTGGCGGGCGTTCCGTACTCTATCGACCGCGCCGCCGTCGCCGCCGAATTGGGCTTCGAGGGCGTGAGCGCCAACTCGATGGACGCAGTGAGCGACCGCGACTACCTGGTCGAACTGACGGCGGCGGCGGCTATGTGCATGACGCATCTCTCGCGCCTCGCCGAAGACGTGGTGCTGTGGACGTCGCAGGAGTTCGGCTTCGCCGCCCTGGGCGCGGAATGGGTGACCGGATCGAGCATGATGCCGCAGAAGCGCAACCCCGACTTTGCGGAGTTGGCGCGCGGCAAGACGGGACGCGTCTACGGCAACCTAATGGCGCTCCTCACCGTCCTCAAGGGGCTGCCGATGACCTACAACCGCGACCTCCAGGAGGACAAGGAGCCGCTGTTCGACACGATGGACACGCTGCTCGGCGCGTTGGAAGTCTTCCATGGCATGATGGACTCACTGCGCGTCGACGAGGCGCGTATGGCGCAGGCGGCGTCCGACCCGGCCATGCTGGCCACCGACCTGGCCGACTACCTGGTGGGCAAGGGCGCGCCGTTCCGCGAGGCGCACGCCGCCGTCAGCGCGCTCACTGAGTCCGCGACAGCGCGCAATCTCACCCTCGCGCAACTGCCCCTAGAAGAATACCGGGCGCACCACCCCGCCTTCGACGCGGGGGTGTTCGAGTTGACCGCCGAGCGCAGCGCCGCTGCCCGCGACGTGCCCGGCGGCACGGCGCCGACGCGCGTCGCGGCTGTGCTGGCCGACGCGAGGCGGCGTTTGGAGGCGGCAGGTGGCTAGTCGCCGCGTCAAGATCGCCCCGTCGATTCTCGCCGCCGACTTCTCGCGCCTGGGCGAGGTGGTGCGGGAGACGGAGGCGGCGGGCGCCGACTACATCCACGTTGACGTAATGGACGGGCGGTTCGTCCCGAACCTCACCATCGGCCCGCCCGTCGTCGCCGCCATACGTCCGCACACCTCCCTCCCGCTCGACGTGCACGTGATGGCCGTCGAGCCGGAGCGCCTCGTCGGCGACTTTGTGCGCGCTGGGGCGGACATCATCACCGTGCATTGGGAGGCGGCGGCGCACCTCCAACGCACCGTGCACCTCATCAAGGAGCTGGGCGCGCGAGCGGGCGTGGCCCTTAACCCCGCGACGCCCGCCTCGATGCTAGCCAAAGCATTGCCCGACCTCGACCGCGTTATCTGTATGACGGTCAACCCGGGCTATGCAGGCCAATCACTCATCCCGTCAGTGCTGCCAAAGGTGCGGCAACTGCGCGGCCTCATCGACTACAGGGGCTGCGCCGCCGAATTGGAGGTGGACGGGGGACTGCGCGTGGACAACGCCGCGTCGCTCGTGCAGCACGGAGCCGACGTGCTGGTGGCTGGCGCAGCCGTCTACGCCGAAGGCAAGAGCATAGCTGAGCGCATCGCCGCCCTCCGCGCCGTTGTCGACGGCGCAAGCGCCGAGTGAGCGGCGCGGAGGCTAGGCGATCTTGAGGCGGTTCTGGTAGGTGCGGAGGCAGCGGGTGCAGACGTGCATGCGCTTGCGCTTGCCGCGGATGGTGAGCGTGGCGCGCTGGATGTTCGGGAAGAACCAGCGGTTGGTGTGCCGGTTGGAGTGGCTGACGTTCTTCCCGGCGCGGCGGTGGACGCCGCAGAGTTCGCACATCGCCATAGAGGAGCCTCGGAGCGTGAGGCGGGGGCCGCTTTACGCCGCCCGGCTCGCCCCATAAGATGCACCCTGCCGCAGGGCGCGTCCGCTTACCCTATCACGCATCCGCTAGGCGCGGCAACCCGCTATGACGTCATCCCACGCAGCGCAGGCGCTCGACGGCGCAGCCTACCGCGCCCTCTTCGAGGCGGGCGCGGGCTATGTCGAGCGCTATGCCGACGCCATCAACGCGCTCAACGTCTTCCCTGTGCCCGATGGCGACACGGGCGTCAATATGATGCTCACGCTCCGCGCCGCCGTGTCGGGGGCAGAGGACGGCGCAGCGAGCGTGGAGGCGGTCAGCAAGGCCATCTCCCGCGCCGCGCTGTATGGCGCGCGAGGCAACAGCGGCGTCATTATGTCGCAGTTCCTCAAGGGGGCGGCGGCCGGGCTGGAAGGCTGCGACGAGTGCGACGGCGAGGCGCTGGCGCGCACGCTCGCGTCCGCCGCGGACGCGGGCTATCAGGCGGTGGGCAAGCCCGTCGAAGGCACGATGCTGACGGTGATGCGCGCCGCCGCCGAGGGCGCCGCCCAAGCGCCCGCCACCCCCGCGCAGGCGCTGCGCGCGGCCTACGAGGCCGCCGAGACTGCGCTTGCCAAGACGCCGGAGCAGCTGTCCGTGCTGGCGGAGGCGGGTGTGGTGGACGCGGGCGGGCAGGGTGTAGTCGCCTTCCTGGCCGGAGCGCTGGGCGCGTTGGAGGGCGAGCCCCCCGCGCTGGCCATCGAGGCGCCCGGCGCGGGGGAGGGAGGTCCTGTCGTGAGCGAGACCTTCCTCGAGCACGCCGAAGATGAGATGTACGGCTACTGCACGCAGTTCATCATCGAGGGCGAGGGGCTCGACCCAGGCGCTATTCAAGAGCAGGTGATGGCGGCGGCGGGCTCGACCGTCATCGTAGGCGATGACCGCGTCGTGCGCGTGCATTGCCACGCCGAAGACCCCGGCCCGCTCCTTTCGCTAGGCGTGCGGCACGGCGCGCTCGCCCAGATCAACATCCAGAATATGGATGCGCAGCACGAGGAGTTCGCCATCCGCCACGGGCGCGGCGACGGCGCCGAACCGGCGGAATTCGCGGTGGTGGCCGTCGCCCCGAGCGCCGCGTTCGAGCGCATCTTTCGCGACTACGGCGCGGCGGCGGTGGTGAGCGGCGGCCAGACGATGAACCCAAGCGCCGCCGAGCTGGCCGCCGCCGTCGAGCGAGCAAACGCGCGGCACGTCGCCATCCTGCCCAACAACCCCAACATCGTCATGGCGGCGAACCAGGCGGCGGAGTTGGCCGAGACGCCGTGCGTGGTCGTGCCCTCCCGCAGCATCCCGCAGGGCGTGGCGGCGATGATCGCCGTCGATCACACGCAAGACGCGGACGCCAACGGAGCCATGATGCGCGAGGCGTTGAGCGCCGTGCGGTCGGGCGAAGTTACTATCGCCGTCCGCTCCACCTCCATCGAAGGCGCGCCCGTCGCGGAAGGGCAGGCGATTGCGCTGCTGGACGACCGCTTCGTCGCCGCGTTCGACTCGGTGAGCGGCGCGTTGGCGGGGCTGTTGGAGCGCGCGGAGGTTGAGGACGGCGCGTTGGTTACGCTGTACCGAGGCGCCGACCGGTCGCTGGAGGACGCGGCGCGCGACGTGGAGGCTGTCCTCCAACGCTGGCCTGGGATCGAGGCGGAGTTGGTCGAGGGCGGCCAGCCGCACTATCACTATCTCGTTTCCGTGGAGTAGTCATGGCAGTCAAAATCGTAACCGACAGCACCGCAGACCTACCGCCCGAGTTGGTGGCGGAGATGGACGTCACGGTTGTGCCGGCCATCATCATCTTCGACGGGCAGGAGTTGCTCGACGGGGTGGATATCACGCCCGACGCCTTCTTCCAACGGTTGCCCACGGCGGCCCAACTCCCCAAGACCTCGCAGGCCACCCCCGCCCAGTTTGCCGAGGTGTACGAACGCATCCACGGCGAGGGGCACGAGATCGTCTCCGTCCACATCTCCGCCAAGCTCTCCGGCACCCTAAACTCCGCTTTGCAAGGCAAGGAGGCGGCGGGCGCTGGCGTTGAAGTGATCGACTCGGGCGGCGCGTCGTTGTGGACGGGACTGGCGGTGCTGGCGGCTGCGCGAAAAGCGGCGGAGGGCGCGTCCCAAGCGGAGGTCGCCCAGACCGTGCGCGAGGTGAGCGCCCGCCTCGGCGTCTTCTTCTTCGTGGACACGCTCGAATACCTGGTGAAGGGCGGGCGCATCGGCAAGGCGCAGGGATTCGTGGGCGGCGTACTGAACATCAAGCCGCTGCTCTACATCCACGACGGCGAGCTCCACCAGTACGGCCGGGTGCGTTCGCGCCGCAAGGCGGTGGAGCGCCTCATCGAGATCGCGCGCGCGGCGGCGCCTCTGGAAGAGGTCGGCGTGCTTCACGGCGCCGTCCTGGACGAGGCGCATGCGCTCGCCGCCGACCTAGCGGACCTGACGCCTGGCGTTCCGCCTATCGTCAGCTCCGTCGGCCCTGCGGTAGGCGCGCACACCGGCCCCGGCACGCTGGGCGTAGTCCTGCGCCGCGCGTAGGCCATCTCCGTCGCTCCCGCGAAGGCGGGAACTTCGACGCTAGGCGCCGCGTATTCCCAAGACCAGCCCCGACGACACGGGGGCATAGGGGGGCGAACGCCGACCACCCCGCCCCGGATGCGCCGGGCGCCTCTTCGCATATCAGGGATTGGATGCGTCGAGATTCCCGCGAAAGCGGGAATGACGGAGAAAGAAGGCGCCCTCCCCCGTGGGACAGGTTTCAAACTTGTCCCCATAACCTAACGCGCGAGGCGAGGGGCGCCCGCCCTTGCCGCGCGGCGCGCCCTCTCGGACAATGCGCGCGTGGGCACGCTGGGCGACATAGCGCCGAACCCCGCATCTGCCGATGTCGGCGGCGCGCGCTTCGGCGAAGTGGTGGAGGCGGCTATCGACAAGGTCGTCGTGCAAGCGCATCGGCTGTACGGCGCGCCGCCGATGGGGACGCTGGTGCGTCTGGGCAACGCGCTCGGCGCCGTCTACGCCGTCGTCGCAGGCGTGGCGACCACCGCCCTCGACCCTACGCGCCGCGTCATCGCGCGCGGCGCCGAGGCAGCCAGCGAGGAGGATGTCTACCGCGAGCATCCGCAGATCGAGCGGCTACTGCGCACGGACGCGGAGTTGGCGACAGTCGGTTTCGACGACGCGGGCGCGCTGCGCCACTACTTGCCGCCTCTGCCTCCCCGCATCCACGCCTTCGCCTACCTCTGCGCGCCGGACGAGGTGCGCCGATTCGCCGCCTCGCTCGACTTCGTCGGCCTCCTCGCGGCGCGGAGCGACCCCGCGTCGGACGACGTACTGGCGGCGGCGCTGCGGCAGGCGGCGGCGTGCTTCGACGACCGTCGCGCGTTCCTCGTGCGCGCAGGCAAGGCGGCGGCGGCGCATTCGCCAGGCGACGCCGCGCGCGTCGCAGCCATCGTCCGCCGCATCCCCACCGAGGCGCTGGGCTGAGCGCCTGCGCTACCATGACCGACGCCAGGAGTGAACAGTGAGAGAACTCGGCAAGATAGAGGCGGTGAACGTGCGAGAGGTGTGGGCGCACGAGGCGGGCGACTTCACGCCGTGGCTCGCTGACAGCCTGGATTTGCTGGGCGACGCGCTGGGGATGAAATTGGAGGCCGTCCAGACAGAGGCCGCAGTCGGCGACTTCTCTCTGGACATCCTCGCCCGCGACCGTAACACCGACCAATTGGTCGCCATCGAGAACCAGCTGGAATTGACCGACCATACCCACCTTGGCCAGATCCTGACCTACGCGGCGGGACACGATGCGCGCGCCGTCATCTGGGTTACGCCCTCCTTCAGGGAGGAGCACCGTGCAGCCATCGACTGGCTCAACCGCTGGACACGTGAGGAGATTGGCTTCTGGGGCGTGGAGGTGCGCGCTATTAAGATAGGAGATTCGCTCCCCGCTCCGGAGTTCCGTGCGGTGGCGTCTCCGAACGACTGGGCGAGAGAGACGAAGAGCCTCGCCTCGAGCGCATGGACCTCCGAGCAAGAAGCGATGCTCCGCTTCTTCACTTCGGTGAGCGAGCAACTGCTGGCGAATGGCTTTGCCAGCGAGGTCTCCAAGCGCTCCACTCGGATTCCGCGATACTTCCCCACCGAATTCCACAGCCTGTCATACGCGGGCGAGCTCTTCCACAATGGTCTTTGGGCATTCCTTTGGATAAGCACGAGCAGCGTGGAGGAGAAGTGGCGGATATTCAACGCGCTCGATGCGGAGCGTGCGGAGATCGAAGCGGGACTGGAGGCCAACTGGGATTTCTCCAGCTACGGCACGCACCGCTGGGCCAGCATCGGCATATGGACGGAGGGCACGATAGAGGACGAGCCAAAAGACCTGGAAGCGCACAAGGCTTGGCTGGTTGAGCATCTCCCTAAGTTGAAGGCCATCCTCCACCCGCGCCTGGAGCGCATCATGGCCGAGGCGCCGGACGGAGCCTCCGCGTGACTGACCACCCCGTGGACGACCTATGGCGCGACCTCCGCGCGCTGCTCGAGTTGCGCGTGGAACCGAAGCCCGGCCAGGGCGCGGGTTCGGAGATGGAGGTGCGGTTCGTAGTGGCGAACGCGGCGCAGCGCTCCGACGATGGGCCGTTGGTGGTGTTCGAGAACGTGGAGTTGCTGACGGACGTGGGTGGAGAGAAGGGGCGCGTGCAAGTGGGCGCGCTGGCGCCGGGGGAGCGGTTCGAGCACGTGGCGCCGTGCGCCTACGCCGATCTGCCCGGGGCGTCGGGCAGCGTGGAGGGGCGGGTGTCGGCGGAGGCGTTCCTGCGGGTGGGCCGCAGCGCCCGCGCCGCCGGGGGAAAGATGCCGTGGGCGGGGTTCGTCGCCGCGGTGCAGCAGATGCGCATCGACGAGCCGATCGAATTTATGCGCGGCCTGCCGATACCCGGGCCCGACAGCACGTTCGGGCAGGTGAAGCAGATAGAGGAAGGGTTCCGCGAACGGGCGCGCCACGCGAGGGCGCTGAAGGCGCGGGTGGACGAGCTGCACCAGTTGACGGAGGCGCCCCAGCCCGCGCGGACGCTGCTGAACGAGCATCACCGCCTGGTGGCGCACTATCTGAACGACACGGCGAGCGCGCTCGACCAGGCGGCCAACGCGCTCCCGCCGCAGGACGAGCGCCAGTTCGAGGCGACGCTGGCGCTGCTGGCCGGGCGGCTCGGGAGGCAGGTCGGCCTCATCCGCGAGTTGGCCAAGAGGCTGTCGGAATGAACGGCGGTGCGGACGGCCTCGGCGCCCTCGCGTTCGACGACCTGCCCTTCGACGACGCGGGGATTCTGGGCGCGGTGGTCGGCGGCTCGCTGAGCCGCGGGCTGGAGGTGCGGCTGAGCGCGCCGGAGGCGGTGGAGGAGACGAAGGTGGGCGTGTTCGTAACCGTGCAGGGGAAGCGGCGGCGCTACTTCGGCATCGTAACCGACCTGACGTTGGAGGCGACTGACCAGCGCCTGGCGGGCGTGGTGGGGGACGGCGGGCCGCTGTTGGCGGAGGCGCTGTCCGGTTCGATGACCTACGCCGTGGCGCGGGTAACGCCGATGCTCACGATGTCCATCGGCGAGGAGGCGCCGCAGCCGGCGCGCTCGCTGCCCGCGCATTTTGCGCCGGTGCGCCGCGCCTCCCCCGGGGACGTGCAGTCGGTGTTCGGCGCGGAGGACGCACGCCACGTCTACATCGGCAGCCCACTGGATATGGAGGACACGCGCGTCTGCCTGAACGTGGACGAACTAGTGAAGCGCTCGAACGGGGTGTTCGGCAAGAGCGGGACGGGCAAGTCGTTCTTGACGCGCATCCTGCTGGCGGGCGTCCTCCAGCGGGGCGCCGCCGTGAACCTCGTGTTCGACATGCACGGCGAGTACGGCTGGCAGGGGCATAGCGAGCGCGGCGCCGCGCCAAAGGGCCTGAAGCAACTCTTCCCCGGCCGGGTGGCGGTCTTCTCGCTCGACGTGGCGAGCGCGGGCAAGCGCGGATTCAGCGCCGACTACGACGCGCGCATCGGGTTCGACGAGGTGGAGCCTGAGGACATTGCCGTCCTCGCGCCGACGCTGAACATCACCGACCTAGGCGTGCAGGCGTGCTACGCCTTGCAGCGCCACTTTGGGAAGGATTGGATAAAGGCGCTCCTCGGGTTGGACGCGGGCGCGGCGGTGGACTTGGCGGCCACCTTGAACGAGAGCCAGTCCACACTAGACGCGCTGCGCCGTCGCCTGCGCCAGCTGGAGCGCCTCGACTTTATGACCGACCGCGCGTCTGGGCGCGGCGCCGTCGCCGAAGTGCTGAACTACCTAACGGTGGGGAAGCACGTGGTGTTGGAGTTCGGGCGGTACGGGGACAATCTGACGGCGTATCTGCTGGTGGCGAACCTGCTGACGCGGCGCATCCACGCGGAGTACCGGCGGCGGACGGAGGAGGCGCTGGCGGCGAACGCACAAGGCCCCGCGCCGCTCGTCATTACCATCGAGGAGGCGCACCGGTTTCTGAGCCGCGACCTGGCGCGGCAGACCATCTTCGGCGTAATAGCGCGCGAGATGCGCAAGTACCACGTTACGCTGCTGGTGGTCGATCAGCGCCCCTCGGGCATCGACGACGAGGTGCTGAGCCAGATAGGGACGCGCATCACCTGCCAACTGGACGACGAGCGCGACGTGGACGCAGTGCTGACGGGCGCGCCTGGCGCCCGCGATCTCAAGGGCGTGCTCTCCCGCCTCGAGGCCCAGCAGCAGGCGCTGCTGTTCGGCCACGCGCTGTCGATGCCGGTGGTGGTGCGCACGCGCGACTACGGCGCCTCGTTCTACGCCGAGATGGCGGCGGGCGCGGGTGGGGAGGGCGCGGCCGGAGAGAAGGAGCGCTCGGAGCTGTTCGGGTAGGGATGGAGCGCGTGGAGCATAGCGCCGCGCCGCGCTCCCTGGGCGAAAGCTGATGCTGTCGGCGTCAGGGGCGGTCGCAGGGCGCGTGCCCTTCTACTACGGCTGGATCATCGCCGTCGTCGCAGGGATGGTGAGCTTCGCGGGGACGGCGGAGAGCCCGGCGATGCTCAGCGTCTTCTTCACGAATATGGAGGAGGAGCTGGGGTGGTCGCGCGAGACGATGTCCGGCGCGGTGTTGGCGGGGACGGTGCTGCTGCTGCTCGTCGGGCCGGTGTCCGGGCGGCTGACGGACAGGTACGGGCCGCGCGCGACGGTGAGCGCGGGGGTGGCGATTACGGCGGCGTGCATCTTCGGGATGAGTTTCGTGCACTCGGTGGCGGTCTTCTACGCGCTGGTGGCGACGGCCTACGCGATGAACGCGGGAATCGCCCGCGTCGCCGTGAACGCGGTAGTGGCGCGCTGGTTCGTGCGGCGGCGCGGACGCGCGATGGCCGTCGTAAGCATGTTCCTTGGCTTGGGCTTCGCCATCATGCCGCTGATGGCCGCGCTGGTGAGCGAGTCGATGGGCTGGCGGATGGGTTGGCGTGCGCTGGGCGGGTCGATACTCATCATGGCGTTGCCCGCGAGTTTCCTGCTGTTGCGCAGCGTCCCGTCGGACGTAGGCCAGCGTGTGGACGGTGAGCAGGAGGACGACGGCGGCGCGGAGAGTGGGGGGCAGTGGGCGCGGTCAGCGGCGTCGGAGGCGCAGTGGAGCGCGCGGGACGCGCTCCGCACGCCCACATTCTGGGTGATTCTGCTGAGTATGAGCACCATCGCGGTTGCGATCCTGGGGTTCGCCGTCCATCTGGTGCCGCACCTGCAATCGCGCGGAATCAGCCTCACGTGGGCGGCGGCGGCGTTCACGGTCGCCGGAGTCACCATGCTGCCGTCCAGCCCGGCGTGGGGCGTGTTCCTCGATCGATTCTCGTCGCGGGCGGCGTTCGCGACGGCGGCGTCCGTGGTGATCGCCTTCACCGCGTTCACTCTCGCAGCGTGGGACGAGTGGATGGTGGTGTTCATCGGGATAACGATGGGCGTCGGGTTCGGCGGGTTCGGGATGGTGCAGCGCGTCATCTTCGCCAACTACTTCGGGCGGGAGTCGGCGGGAACGGTGCTGGGCGTCGCCGTGCCTTTTATGTCAATCGCGCAGGGGGTCGGGGTCTACTTCGCGGCGGCGGCGCTGCGCTGGTTCGGCGACTACGTGGTGGTGTTCTCGCTGTTCGCGGGGCTGGTGGCCGTGTCGATGGCCGTGATGTTCCTCGTCCCCGCGCCCAAGCGCCGCGCGGCGCCCGCCCTAGCGGGGGCTAGCGGTGGCTGACGAGGGCGCCGTTCTTGAAGACGGCGCGGATGTCCCAGAGCGCGTTGAGGTCTTGGAGCGGGTCGCCGCCTACGATGAGGATGTCGGCGGGGCGGCCGGGGGCTAGGCGGCCGGCGCGGTCGCCTGCGGCGATGGAGTCGGCGGCGGCGCTGGTCGCGGTTACGAGCGCCTCCGTCGTCGAAAGGCCCGCGCGGTGCAGCGCGACGATCTCCTTCACGAACTCGCCGGGCGGATAGGAACCCCACGGCGAATCCGACCCGGCGATCATCCGCACGCCCAGTTTGGCGAGGCGGCTTACGGTGTCGGCGCGCTGCTCGAAGCGAGCCTTCTCGTGGTCGATCTCGGCTTGCTCGGCGGGCGTGAGCCAACCGCGTTCGCGTCCGGTGCGCTCGAGGCGGTCGATGGTCGCCTGGATGATGTGGAGCGTCGGGTTGACCCACGCGCGGGCGCGGGCGAGTTGCTGCGCGAGGTCGTCGCGGTAGCGGTACAGGCCGGTTTCGTCGACGAACGCGCAGTGGATGACCATATCCACGCCCGCCGCGATGGAGTTCTCGACGCCGCCGACGGAGGCGCAGTGCGTCGCCGTGAGACGGTTGGCGCGGTGCGCCTCGTCAACGATGGCGTGGAGCTCGCGCAGGCCGTAGGAGGGGCGCAGCGCGTCGGAGGAGCGGGTGCTGCCGCCGGTGGCCATAATCTTGATGAAGTCGGCGCCCTCTTTGACGAGGCGGCGCACCTCGGCGCGCCCGCCCTCCTCGCCGTCCGCCTCCGAGCCGCAGTACCACATATGGCCGCCGGTGATCGTTACAGGGCGCCCGCAGACGACCATATCAGGCCCCTGCGCGAGTCCCCGACGGATGCCGTCGCGCAGCGAGAAGCCGACGCGGTTCTTCGCGCCGTTCTCGCGGGCGGTGGTTACGCCCGCCTCGAGGAAGGTGCGCGCGTTGGCGAGGGCGCGCATCAGCAGCAGGTCGTCCGGGTCGAGCGCCACGATATCGCCGAGCGTGCCGTCGCCCGGCGCCATCATATGGGTATGCCCGTCCACCAGGCCGGGGAGGATGGTGGCGTCGCCGTAGTCGAGCACGTCGGCGTCGGCGTGGTCGGGCGCGCGCACCTCCTGGTCGGCGCCGATGGCGGCGATTTGCCCGTCGGCGATGAGCACGGCGTGGCGTTCGGCGGGCGGCGCGCCCGTGCCGTCAAACAGGCGCTGCGCCCTAACGAGCGTGAATCGCGGCGCCGTCATTCCTCGTCGAACACCGTCGCGTTGTACGGCTCCACGTCGATGAACGCCTCGATGACGCTGGGGCCGTCGAGCGCGAAGCCCCATCGCAGCGCCTCGCGCAGGTCGGCTTGCGTGCGCACGGCGCGGACGGGCACGCCGAAGTAGTGCTCCGGCGCGTCCGCCTGCTCGCCGAGGAAGGAGCCGTAGTCGCCGAACTCGCGCCGCTCCTGCTTGATCTTCATCAGGCCGAGCCAGCCGTCGTTGAGGACGACAATCGGCACGGGCAGGCGCAGGCGGCGCGCGGCGGCCAACTCGCCCACGGTCATCTGGAAGCAGCCGTCGCCAACCACGCCGACCACGGGGCGCTCCGGATGCGCGAGTTTGGCGGCGTAGGCGGCGGGCATGCCGTAGCCCATCGACGACCAGCCATTGGTGCAGACGGCGGCGTGCGGACGGTCGGTGCGCCACTGCGTGGCGATCTGGTGCGTGTGCGCGCCCACGTCATAGACGAGCACGCCGTCGGCGGGCAGCGCCTCGCGCACCGTATCGAGCGCGTGATGCCCCGCCATGCCGAGCGACGGCGGGCGCAGGTTCGCGTCCAGCACGCGCAGATGCTCCGCCCACTCACCGGGTGTCCACTCGTTGGGCGCGGGCGGGACGTCGGCTATGGCGTCGATCAGTGCGTCGAGGTCGCCCACCGCCTCGAGGGCGAGCATGCCCCGCTCCGGCTCCTCGGCGGCCTCCGTGCTCAGGCGCACCATCGGCGCGTGCGGCGCCCAATCCTCTATGTCGATCTCGATCGGGTCGTAGCCCACGCATATCACCAGGTCAGTTGTGTCGAGCAGGCGCTTGAGGTCGGTGCGCCGCGCCCGCCCGATGACCCCCAGCGCGCCGGGGTAGGACTCCGGCAGGAACCCTTTGGCGTGCAGCGTGGAGACGTAGGGCATGCGCTGGTTGCGGAGGAAGTCGAGCAGGCGCAGCGGGCGCTTGGCGCGCGTGAACGTCAGGCCCGTCAGCACGATGGGGCGCCGCGCCTGCGCAAGCAGCGCGCACAGGCGCTCGGCCAGGTCGACGGGCGCGCCGCGCCACGCCGGGGGCGGCGCGGCGGCGGGGAGGTCG
>CAZLKC010000023.1:5354-30077 GCA_964560025.1 uncultured Dehalococcoidia bacterium | reverse complement strand
GATGGCGCGGAGCAGTTTCTCCTCGGCGGTGAGTTCGGTCTCGCCCTTGGGCGTGATCTTGCCGACGAGGATGTCGCCGGGGCCGACCTCGGCGCCGATGCGGATGACGCCCTCCTCGTCGAGGTCGCGCAAGGCGTCCTCGCCGACGTTGGGGATGTCGCGGGTTATCTCGCCGGGGCCGAGTTTGGTGTCACGCGACTCCACCTCGTACTTCTCGATGTGGATGGAGGTGAACTTGGAGTCGCGCACCAGGCTTTCGGACACGATGATGGCGTCCTCGAAGTTGTAGCCGTCCATCGCCATGAAGGCGACGAGGACGTTCTGCCCGAGGGCGAGGTCGCCGTGGTCGGTGGAGGAGCTGTCGGCGAGGGGGTCGCCCGCCGCGACGCGGTCGCCGTGGGCGACGATGGGGCGCTGGGTGAGGCAGGTGCCCTGGTTGGAGCGGACGAACTTGCGCAAGGGATGGCGGTGCTCGCGTCCGTCGTCGTCGAGGACGGTTACGTTGTCGCCGGTTACGGAGGTGACGGCGCCGTCCACGCCGGAGAGCACCATCTGTCCGCTGTCGCGGGCGACGCGGCGCTCCATGCCGGTGCCGACGAGGGGCGCCTCGGGGCGCAGGAGGGGCACGGCCTGGCGCTGCATGTTGGAGCCCATCAGGGCGCGGTTGGCGTCGTCGTGCTCGAGGAAGGGGATGAGGGCGGTGGAGACGCTGACGGTCTGCATGGGGGAGACGTCGATGAAGTGGAGGCGGTCGGGCGACTCCATGGAGTAGGTCTGGGAGACGCGGCACTCGACGCGCTCCTCGACGAACTGGTTCTTGCGGTCGAGGATGGAGTTGGCCTGGGCGACGATGTACTTGTCCTCCTCGTCGGCGGGGAGGTAGGTGATGTCGTCGCCGGCGCCGGCCTTCACGTAGGCGCGGACGCGCAGTTCGCGCTCCGGCAGGGCGGCGATGCGCTTGGCGGCGGGTGCGGAGACGGCGTGCCCGGCGGCAGTGATGCGCTTGCCGTCCTCGTCGAGCACCTCTTCCAGCACCGTGCGGCCGACGAGGTCGGGGTCGGCGGAGGAGATGGCGTGATGGATGCGGCGGTAGGGCGTCTCGATGAAGCCGTACTCGTTGATGCGGGCGTAGGTGGCGAGGGAGCCGAGCAGGCCGATGTTCGGCCCCTCGGGCGTCTCGATGGGGCAGATGCGCCCGTAGTGCGAGTAGTGGACGTCGCGCACGTCGAAGCCCGCGCGCTCACGCGACAGGCCGCCGGGGCCGAGGGCGGAGAGGCGGCGCTTGTGGGTCAGTTCGGCCAGCGGGTTCGTCTGGTCCATAAACTGGCTTAGCTGGGAGCCGCCGAAGAATTCGCGGACGGAGGCGACGACGGGGCGGATGTTGACCAGGGCGCTGGGCGTTGCCTGCTCCTGGTCGAGGATGCTCATACGCTCCTTGACGACGCGCTCCATACGCAGCAGGCCTACGCGCAGTTGATTCTGAATCAGCTCGCCGACGGCGCGGACGCGGCGGTTGCCGAGATGGTCGATGTCGTCGGCGCGCTCCTCGCCGTTGTTGATGCGGATGATGGTGCGGATCATGGCGATGAGGTCGTCGCGGGTGAGGGTGCGGGCGCCGGGGGGCGCCTCGCTGGCGAGGCGGCGGTTCATCTTGTAGCGGCCTACGCGGCCCAGGTCGTAACGGCGCGGGTTGAAGAAAAGGTTGTCCAGCAGGGTGCGCGCGGTCTCGACGTTGGGCGGTTCGCCGGGCCGCAGGCGGCGGTAGATCTCGATGAGCGCCTGCTGGCTCGTCTTGACGGGGTCCTTTTCCAAGGTGGTGCGGATGTAGGGGTGTTCGGGGTTCGTGTCCACCTCTTCGAACAGCGCCCTTATCTGGTCGTCCGTCTCGTAGCCGAGCGCGCGGAGGAAGGTGGTTACGGGCGCTTTGCGCTTGCGGTCGACCTTGACGGAGATGATGTCCTTGGGGCTGGTCTCGAACTCGAGCCACGCGCCGCGGTAGGGGATGATCTTGGAGAGGGCGACGCCGCGGCCGGTGCCGGGGTCGACGACGCGGGTGAAGTAGGCGCCGGGGGAGCGGACGAGTTGGCTGACGACGACGCGCTCGGCGCCGTTGATGACGAAGGTGCCGGTGGGCGTCATCTGGGGCAGTTCGCCGAAGTAGAGCGTCTGCTCTTTGATCTCGCCGGTCTCGCGGATGACGAGTTTCACCGTGACGTAGAGGGCGGCGTCGAAGGTGGCCTCCTGCTCTCGGCACTCCTGCTCGGTGGCCTTGGGCGCGCGGAACTCGTGCTCACCGAAGTGGAGTTCGAAGCGCGTGCCCGTCACGTCCTGGATGGGGTTGACCTCTTCCAGCAGTTCGCGGATGCCCTCCCGCTTCAGCCACTCGAAGGAGTTGATCTGGAGCTGGATGAGGCTGGACGGCTCCAACACGTGGGGGAGGCGTCCGAAGGAACGTCGCTCCTCGTGCGGACGGGCGAAGGGGGCGCCTGCGAGGGTTGCCATAGATGATTGCTCCCTAGTGCGAAAGTGGCCAACGCGAACAAGGCCTAGCACGCGCTAGGCCGAAGTATGCGGGTTGTTACGGTGTGCGGCTGGGCAGGTGGCGCAAGTGGGTGGAGGGCATACCTTCCTAAGTTCACAATGGTACAAGCCCCCTTACGGGCTGTCAAGCAAGTTCGGCGCCATTCGTTGGCGAATCCGCTTGACACCGTCGCCCACCTGGCTCGCCGCTCTTCCGCCCTGCTATCATCGCCGCAGTTCCTCTGCGCGGAGGCGCTCTGATGCTGGGTCTCGTCCTTGCCTGTCCTCACAATCCCGCTGCCTACCGTCCCGCCGACCGCTGGCCCGACGTTCACGCAGCGCTCGCCGGGCGGACGCCGCAGCCGAACGCCTTCGCCGCCGAGACGCCGGAGGCGGTGGCGGAGCATCAGGGGCGGGTGGAGCGCGCGTTCGACGCGCTGCGCGAGCGGGCGGCGGCCTACGCGCCCGACGCGGTGGTCGTGGTTACGGACGACGGGGGCGCCCTCTTCGGCGAGGTGCAGGCGCCGCAGTTGACGCTCTACACGGGGCGCGAGATCACCGGCTCGCCGCTGTATGCGCCCATCGGCGAAGACCCGGCGCAAGAGCAGGCGGCGATTCCGTGCGAGCAGGAGCTGGCGCAGCATCTGCTGGTCGAATTGGTGGACCGCGAGTTGGATATGACGTACAGCCAGTTCCAGAATCCGCAAGCGCCCGCCGCCCGCGCCGCCGAAGGGGCGCGCACGGTCATCGCGCCTGCGCTGCGGGTGCTGCCGCCGGAGACGCCCGTTGTGCCGTTGTTCGTCAACACGCGGCGCGCGCCCATGCCGAGCGGCGGGCGTTGTTATCAGCTGGGGCGCGCGATCGCGGACGCGCTCGGCGGCGACGATAGGCGCGTCGCGCTGCTGGCGGCGGGCGGGCTTTCAGGCGACCCGTTCGGTTACCGCGCAGGGCATATCGACGTGACGATGGACAGGTGGTGTTTGGAGCAGATGCGGCGAGGGAGAGGGGAGCGACTCGCGCCGCTGTTCGACCTGGACTCGGACACGCTGCGGGGCTCGACCGCCGAGTACCGCCAATGGATCGTCGCGGCGGCGGCGGCAGAGGCGTCGGGCGCGAAGGCGGAGGTGATCGACTACGTGCCCGCCCACCACGCGACGGTGGGCTTGGGGTTCGCGGCGTGGGGCGGGTAGGGCGCGCGCCCTACCGCTGTTCTCGTCCCCTTCCGTCGTTCCTGCGGAGGCAGGAATCTCGACGCTAGGCGCCCCGCAACCGCAAAGCCAACCCTGGCGCACATGCGTATTCCTCCCCGCCCCCGTATCGACGTGCGCCGTCTCGCATGACGGGGCGTGGCGCGTCGAGGTTCTCGCCTCCGCGAGAACGACGGAAATGGGGGGCTATAATCGCTGCTGCTATGGCTGCGTTCGACCTGATCATCCGCAACGCCGTCGTCGTCGATGGGACGGGGGCGGCGGCGCGCGCGGCGGACGTGGGGGTGCTGGGGGGGCGCGTGGAGGCGGTGGGGTTGCTCGACGGGGCGCAGGCGCGGGAGACGTTGGACGCGGCGGGGAAGGCGCTGTGCCCGGGGTTCATCGACGCGCACGTGCACTCGGAGATGGCGCTGCTGGGCTACGGCCACCGCTATGGGAGCTTGCTCCAAGGGGTGACGACGCACTTCACCGCGCCGGACGGGTTCGGTTGGGCGGGGCTGCCCAGGGAGTTGGCGGAAGACTTGTGGGAGACGACGCTGTTCTGCTACGGCGAGACTGACCTGCGCGTGGATTGGCCTACGCCCGAGGCATATCTGTCGCTCTTCGCGGGGCGCTCGCCCGCGAACGTCGTGCCGCAAGCGCCGCACTGCGCGATACGCCTCGGCGCGATGGGGTGGGCGCCGCGTCCGGCGACGCGCGTGGAGTTGGACGCACAGAAGGAGGCGCTGCGCGCGTGGATGGACGCGGGGGCGGTCGGCCTCAGCCTGGGCCTCGACTACCAGCCGTCGGCCTACGCGCCGACGTATGAGCTGGCGGAGCTGGCCAAGGTGGCGGGCGAGTACGGCGGGACGTACAACGCGCACATCCGCAACAACATCCTGGGGCGCGAGGGGGCATGGCGGGAGACGATCGAGATAGGCAAGCGCACGGCCGCCAAGATGCACGTGGCGCACGAGTACGTGAATGAGGTGAGCGAGCCGCTGCTGGAGTTGGCGGAGCAGGAATGCGACCTCACGTTCGAGTCGTATTTGTACCCGGCCGGCTCGACGCACTTCCCGCAGTACAGCCTGCCCACGTGGGCGCAGCAGGGGGGCGACCGCGCGCTGCGGGAACGCGCCCAAGACCCGGCGCAACGGCGGCGCATGCGCGAGCATCTTGACTGCGTGCTGGCGGAGAACTACGCGGCGGGGGCGAGGCAGGTGATCTCCGCGAACCGCACCGGCTCCTACGTCGGCATGACGGTTGAAGAGGCGGCGGCGGAGGCGGGGGAGTCGCTGGGGGAGTTTGCGATGCGTTCGCTGGAGGACGAGGCGCCGTACACGCTGACGGTGAACCACCGCCCGGGCGGGCCGGAGGTTCACGACGAGATGGTGCGCAAGACGGCGGCACATCCGAAGATGATGGTGGCGAGCGACGGCATCTATCACGGGCCGCACCCGCATCCGCGCGCGTTCGGCTGTCACGCTCGCGTCCTGCGGCTGGCCGTGCGCGAGCGCGGACACCTCACGCTGGAGCAGGCCGTCCACAAGATGACGGGCAAACCTGCCGAGCGGTTCGGCCTCGCGCGGCGCGGGCGCGTGGCGCCCGGCTATCACGCCGACCTGGTGCTGTTCGACCCGGCGAGCGTTGGCGACCGCTCCACGTGGGACGAGCCGTTGCTGGAGCCGGTAGGGGTGGAGCGCGTGCTGGTGAACGGGGTTACGGTGGTCGAGAAGGGCGTCCCGACGGGCGCGCTGCCTGGGCAGGTCGTGCCGCGGGGAGGCTCGGCGTGAGCGCGGCGCGGGCGTAGGCGTTGGAGCGGCCTATCCTGAAACCGCCGGGTTCGCCGGTCGAGGAGTTGGACACGCCTGCGCTGGTCGTCGACCTGGACGCGATGGAGCGGAACGTCGAGCGCGTCCACTCCTTCTTCCGCAACCGTGCGGCCAAGCTGCGTCCGGCGGCGCACGCGCACAAGACGCCTGCTATCGCGCACCGCCAGTTGACGGTCGAGGGCGCGGCGGGGGGAGTGGCGGTGGTCTCGCTGGGCGAGGCGGAGGCATTCGCGGAGGCGGGCGTCGGCGACGTACTCGTAACGACGCAGGTCGTCGGCGCGTCCAAGGTTGCGCGCGCGTGCGCTCTGGCCAGGTCGATAGCGCTGACGCTGGTCGCGGATGACCTTAGCGTCGTGCGGGCGCTCTCGGCGGCGGCGAGCGGGGCGGGCGTGGTCATCGACGTGCTGGCGGACGTGCAGACGCATCCCGACCGCGCGGGGCTGCGGCTCGGCGACGCGCCCGCGCTCGCCCGCGCCGTGGACGCCGCGCCGGGGTTGCGGTTCGCGGGCGTCTTCACGGCGGGCGGGCCACTGAGCGAGGGGGACACGGCGGCGCTGCGCGCGCGGGACGCGCAGGCGGTCGGCGCGCTGGTGGAGGCGCGGCGGGCGGTCGAGGCGGAGGGCCTGACCGTGCGCGTGGCCTCCTACGGCAACAGCACGCACGACTACGACGTGCCCGGCTCCGCTGAGGGGATAACGGAGGTGCGGTCGGGTGCTTACGCGCTGCTGGACGCGGCGCACGCGCCCCACTGCCCCCATCTTGAGCCCGCCGCGCTCGTGCTGGCCACCGTGAACGGGCGGCCTGAGTCCGGCCGCGCCGTAACGGACTGCGGGCAGAAGGCGATCGGTCGCGACGCGGGGCAGCCGGTCGTCATCGGCCACGGCGGCCTGATCGCCGCGGCCAACAGCGCGGAGCATGGCCTCGTCGACAGCGCGGACGGGGAAGAGTTGGAGTTGGCGGCGGGCGACCAGGTATGGCTGCAGCCGCCGGACATCTCGACAGCGTTCTCGCTCCACGACGTGGCCTATGCGGTGCGCGGGGGCGTGGTCGAGGCGGTGTGGCGCGTCGGAGCGAGAGGGGCATTCGCATGACGCGCGCGCCCGTTCCCGGCGACAGGATAGAGGAGCTGGACACGCCCGTGCTGCTGCTCGACCTGGACGCGTTGGAGCACAACATCGAGGTGGTGGCGCGGCGCTATCGCGGGGGAGGCGTGCAGTTGCGGCCGCACGTGAAGAACCACAAGTCGCCGCAGATCGCGTGGATGCAGGTGAACGCGGGCGGCGCCGTGCGGGGCGTGTGCGCGGCCAAGGTGTCGGAGGCGGAGGCGTTCGTAGAGGCGGGGTTCCCGAACGTGCTCATCGCCAACCAGGTGGCCGCGCCCGACAAGGTCCGCCGCCTCGCCTCGCTGGCCAAGCGCGCAGAGGTGATGGTTACGGTTGACGAGGAGGAGCAGGTGCGCCGCCTGTCGGAGGGCGCCGCCGCGATGGGCGCGAGCATCGGCGTGCTGGTGGAAGTGGACACGATGATGCGGCGCGGAGGCATCCGCGCGGTGGAGCAGGGCGTTGCGCTGGCCAAGCGCATCGCCTCGGCGCCGGGGCTGACGTTTCGCGGCGTGCAGAGCCACCAGACGCCGGAGACGCTCGCGCCGTCGCGGGAGGAGCGCTTCTCGCAGGGCGCGCGGTTTATGGGGGCGGTGATCGAGGTGAAGCGCGCCATCGAGGCGGAGGGGCTGCCCGTCGAGATCGTCTCCACGGGCGAATCGTGGACGTATGACGTGGCGCAGTCGGTGGAGGGAGTTACGGAGATCGAGGGCGGCACCTACGCCGTTATGGAGGTTCCCTACGCCTTTATGAGCGAGTTCCGGCTCGCGGCGCGCGTGATGGGGACGGTCGTCAGCCGTCCGTCGGAGCGCACGGCCATCGGCGACGTGCCGGTGGAGGCGATCGGCGCGCCCAACGGCCCGCCCGACGTGGAAGGGTTGGACGGGGTGCGGGTGCGCGCCATCACCGCCGAGGCGACGGTGCTCGAGTCGGACGGGCCGATGCCGTTGCGAGTGGGCGACCGCTACTTCCTGCTCACGCACCAGCAGGACGTAACGATGAACCGGTGGGACGCCTACGTGGGCGTACGCGGCGGGCGGGTGGAGGCGGTGTTCGAGGCGACGGCGCGGGGGCGCTGCAACTAGCCGTGCCCTTCAAGAGCGTCCGGCGGTTGACCCGTGCCTAGCATGCCTGGACTTCCCTTGCGCGGAGTCTTCTACGGGTGGTGGGTCGTCGCGGCCGTCACCCTGATCATCACTATCAGCAACGGGCTGGCCAACTTCACCTTCGGCTTGTTGGTCGTTCCGATGGCGGCGGATCTCGGAGTGTCGCGAGGGTTGATAGGCTGGCTGCCCACGGCGCGGCTCATCGGCAACAGCGGCATGAACGTGGTGCTTGGGCCGCTGGTGGACAGGCACGGCGCGCGCGTGCTGCTGGCGATAGCGGCGGCGATAGCGGCGGTCATCCTGTTCGCCATCAGCCGCGCGCCCTCCTACGCGCTGGTGTTGGCGCTGTTCTTCGTGCTGGGGGCGTTCGACTTCAGCATGCCGGGCCACGTGCTGACAGCGGTGCCGGTGGCGAAGTGGTTCGTGCGGAACCGAGGACGGGCGATTGGCTACATCGGCGTCGGCGTCGCCGCGGGCGGCATCCTCTATTCCTTCCTGCACCAATACCTCATCGAGAATCTGGGCTGGCGCGACGCCCTCGCCATATCAGCAGTCATCATCGCCGTCACCATCATCCCCATCTCGCTTCTGCTGCTGCGCCGCCAACCAGAGGATATGGGGCTGGAGCCCGACGGCGAGCGGCAAGGCCCCACGCGTGGCCCGCTCACGTGGTCGGGCGAGGTGCAGTGGACGCGGGCGGAGGCGATCCGCACCTCGGCGTTCCGTAAGCTGGTGGCGGCCTACCTGCTCGCTAACTTCGCCGTCTCGGGGTTCCTCGTGCATCGCGCGGGGATGTGGGAGGACGGCGGGTTGAGCGGCACGGTCATCGCCTCCGCCTTCGCGCTCGACTCGCTGGCGTTCGGGTTCGGCGCGGTGGGGACGGGCTACCTGGTGGGAAGAATCCCGTCGCGCTTCATCGCGGCGGGGGCTGCGCTGCTCCAGGCGGCGACGATCGCGGTGATGGTGGCGTGGGTGAACGCGCCGGTGGCGGTATTAGTGGCGATGATCTTCGGCATTGGCGGGGGGAGCGCGGTCACCTTGCAGACGGTGTTGTGGGCGGAGTACTACGGGCGCGCGTCGCTGGGGAGCATCCGCGGCATCGTCTTCCCCGCCACGATGATCGGGTTTGGTCTTGGCCCGCCGGCCATCGGCATCCTGTACGGGGCGACGGGGCAGAGCTACGTGCTGGGGTTCGCCATCAGCGTGGGCGCGCTCATCGTCTCCGCCCTCCTCTTGATATGGGCGCGCCGCCCGCAGAAGGAGCCGGAGCCGCTGGGGGCGATGGCGGCGGAGGGGTAGGGGCCGCGCTACCGCAGGAAGCGGCGGAAGACGTTGGCGGTGAGGCGAGAGACGGCGTCGTCCACCCAGAGGGAGGAGACGTAGCAGATGGAGGCGGCAGCGAAGACGGCGCCTCCGCTTGGGGTTTCGTAGACGGCCATCTCGGCGCCGCCGTCGTCGGGGTTCAGCCCCTTGGCGAGCAGTTCGATATTGGGGGGCGAGTTGGCGGGCGAAATCTTGTCCGTCTCGTGGCCGGAGGCGCCGCCGGGGATGCGCATATGCTGGCTGCGTTGGCCGAACAGGGCGCCTTGTTCCAAGCCGGTTCCTTCGAACACCCAGTGCGTCGCGTTGCGCACTTCGTAGGGGGCGGCGGTCATAATGCCGCGCCGGTCGTAGACGACGCCGAGGAGTTGGGCCTCGGGCGCGACGCGGGCGTGGAAGCGGCTCTCGTAGTTCGCGCGAACCTCGGCGGCGACGCCGTTGTGGTGGACCACCGCCGCGCCGCCGTCCGTCAGCTCCACCTCGCAGTTGACGCCGTTGCCGCCCATATAGATCAGGCGTCCGCCGCGGTCGTGCACCCACGCCTTGAGTTGGGCGTACATCCCGCGCGTCCAGTACTCGGGGTGGGGGCCGGTCACCACGAGGCGGTAGGCGTCGAGGTCGACGAGGCCGCGGGCGAATTGGCTCTCGGCGTAGAGGTCGTAGGCGAAGCCCTCGCGCTCCATCCAACCGAGCAGCCGCCACTCGGCGGGGGCGAGGTGGTTGGGGGAGCGCCCCTCGATGGGCGAGGCGATGCGGTCGGCCTCGGGGACGTGGTTAATGAGTTCGGGGCGGTCCATCGAGAGGGGCGGGTAGTCGCGAGCGCTGTAGACGGAGTGGGCGGGGTCGAGGTAGCGGGACAGTTCCATGCGCGCGTTGGCGGTTGGCGCGGGAGGCAAGCCCTCTGGGTGGACGTAGTTGGAGCGCCCGCCGAAGTTGTTGTAGGCGTTCCATGTCAGGTCTTGGGCGAGCACGGCGATGGGCGCGGAGGGTTTTTCGGGCGCGACGACCCACGGAAAGGAGAAAAAGGCGCCCGATTCGCCCTTGGCGTGAAGGTAGTAGAGGCCGGAGCAGGCGGGGGCGGTTACGCGCTGCACGTGGTCGGGGTTGGCGTAGCCGACGCTGTTCCAGCGCACGCCGCCCCTGGTGTAGTCGCCGTCGGGGCTTATCTGGACGGTGGCGCGGGGGCCGTGCTCGTCGTACCAGCCGATGGGGGCGATGAGCGACTTGTCGCGTCCGTAGCGCCATAACTCCACCTTGTACTGCTCGGGCGAGTGGACGCGGAACTCGGCGCGCTCTCCGGCGCGGACGGCCTTGGGCCACGCGTAGCCCCACAGGCGGTCGGGGAGCAGGCGGAAGTGGTGGGGCTGTGCGGCGGGCAGGCGGACGGCGCCGCGCTTGGCGCCGAAGCCGTCCTTGGCGAGCACGACGGCGTAGTCGCCGGGGGGCAGGTCGGCGTAGACGGCGCCGGAGGCGCGGGAGAGGGCGGCGGCAGACGCGCCGTCTGCGCCGATGAACTCGACATGGACGCCCGCGAGGGCAAGGTAGCGCTCGTCGGAGACGTAGCCGACGAGCGCCATCAGCCGGCGGTTCCCGCCATGCGGCGGCCTAAGTAGAGGAGGCGGGGAGCGGGCGGAGCGTCCAGCTGATGCGCCATGCGCCTATTGTAGCGCACGTCAGCACGCGACAGCGGCGCGGTGTAGAATCGAGCGCATCTCAATGCGGAGGCGCACTTATGGTTACGGAGATCGGACCCGAATCGGGCAGCCGCGGCCTGACCGAGGAGGGCATCGTCCACATTCCGGGCATAGCCAGCCGCTGGGTGCGGCTGGCTAACGGAGCGAAGGCGCACTACGTAACGTCAGGAGACACCGGCCCGGCGGTGGTGCTGCTGCACGGCGGCATCAACGGCTCGTCGGGCACGGCGGGGTTCCGCTTTATGGCGCCCTTCCTGGGCGCGAACGGGTTCCGGGTGTACTGCCCCGACATGCCGGGGTTCGGTCACGCGGACACGCGGGAGGAGTACTGGCCGAAGTTCGGCACCTTGAGCCACGTGGAATTCATCAAGGACTTCATGGACGCGCTGTGCATCGACAAGGCGCACATCTCGGGGAACTCGATGGGCTGCACCAACAGCGTGCAGTTCACGCAGCACCACCCGGAGCGCGTGCTCAGCTTCGCGCTCATCGCGGGGGGCGTGGGCGACCTGGTCGACCCGGCGCGCCGCGTGGGGCCTAGCGAGGGCAAGTTCACGCCGAATCCCGCCTACGTGCGTCCCGACTGGGACGGCACGGAGGAGAGCATGCGAGTGCTGATGGAGGGGATCATCTACAAGGAGGGCGTGATCTGGCCGGAGCTCATCAAGATGCGGAACGACGCGGCGCTGCGCCAGCGGGAGTCCTATGACGCGCAGGTGGCGGCGCGCGAGCTGCTGCAGACCGACCCGCAGCTGCGCCAGAAGATGAGCACCATCAACCGCTTCAACCGCATGACCATCCCGGGCATCTACCTGTACGGCAAGCAGGATGTGCTGAGCCCGGTGGAGAACGGCTTCATGCAGGAGGACGTGGGGTTCGAGAACATCCAGTTCTTCTACCCCGACGAGTGCGGGCACCAAGGCCAGTCCGACCAGCCGGAGATGTTCAACCAGGCCATCTTCGAGTTCTTCAAGTACGGCAAGGTGAGCAAGGAGACGGCCGAATGGGCGGGCGTCTCCGACCGCCTGCCCGTGAAGGCGAGCCACGTCGATCTGGACGGCTCGGTCGTCCCGGCGTCGGCGGTGGCGCTGAAGGGGCAGTTGGGCGGCGAGCCGGTCGCGGCGGGCTAGGCGCCCACGCCGTCAACCCAATGCGGCCCCGGCGCGCACTGCGCGCCGGGGCCGCACGGCGTTTAAGCCGGGGCGACGCCTCAGCCCGCGGCGGCGGTCTCGCGGAGCGGAGCGCGGATGGGCTGTGCGTCCTCGCGCAGGTAGCGCGACGCTTCGGCCAGGCTGATCACTTTGGCGTACTTGGCGTTCATATCCATAAGGCTGGTCTTGTGGCTGACCTCGAACCGGTCGAAGCAGCCCTCTTGCACGACGGCGACGTAGTAGCTGGAGGAGGCGGCGTCGACGACGGTAGCGCGCAGGCAGCCGCTGGTCGTCCCGCCGACGCAGACGAGGGTGTCGGCGTCCAGTTCGTTGAGGTACTCCAGCAGCGGCGTTTGGAAGAAGGCGCTTGCGGAGCGCTTGGCGAGCACCGGCTCGCCGGGGAGGGGTTGGAGTTCGTCGATGAGTTCGTAGCGCTCGGCGCGGGCGGCCAACTCGCCGGAATCCATCATCTCGGCGTCGCCCGCGCCGCGGGAGCGGTTGGCCCACCCGCCGCCGCGCAGGCCGCTGGGCATGCCGCGCGTGAAGAGCACCGGCACGCCCAGTTCGCGCGCCTGGGCGATGAGCGATTGCATGGGCGCGACGGCGGCCCATCCGTCGTCGCCGCAGTTGTTGATGACCTCGCGCATGCGCTCAAGGGTCGGCCCGGGCTGCACGAACCCCTTGGTGACGTCGATGACGACGAGCACCGGACGCTTGCCGAGGACGCGAGGGTTCTGCGCTAGGTAGTACTCGTAGCGGGAGCGGTCTTCGTCGGACAGCAGGTCGTCCCAGATAGCCATAGCGTGCGTGCGCCTCCTATGGATTGGGCGGATTCTACTCTAGACAGCGCGGCGCACTCGCTGCGCGGTTGGGGCGCGGGCGGCTACCATCGCGCCTATGTTGACGGCTGCGTTGCTTGGCCTGCTGCAGGGAGTGTTCGAGTGGCTGCCGGTGAGTTCGCAAGGGGCGGTTACGCTCGCGGGCGCCTACCTGCTGGGGCGCGAGCCGGACGAGGCGCTCGCGCTTGCGCTGTGGCTGCACTTGGGCACGGGAATCGCGGCGGCGGTTGCGTTCCGTGCCGACGTCGTGCGCCTCGCGGCGGAGGCGCTGCAGGGCGGGCCGCCGCGCTCCCGACAGTTCC
This sequence comes from uncultured Dehalococcoidia bacterium, assembly GCA_964560025.1. GTDB lineage: Bacteria > Chloroflexota > Dehalococcoidia > Lucifugimonadales > Australimonadaceae > JAGWBE01. Next base: position 17,026 of record CAZLKC010000023.1, on the reverse strand, counting down.
GGTTCGTGGCCGTCGCCACGCTGGTGAGCGCCGCCGTGGCGCTGCCGTTGCTGCTGGCGTTGGGCGACGGGCTGTCCGAGGCGGGCGGCGGCGTGGCGGTCTCGCTGGCAGTCGGCGCGCTGATGGCGGCGAGCGGGTTGCTCCAACTGCGGCGTCCGCCGGAGGGAGTGCGCGGAGAAGGGGAGGTTACGCTGGCGGACGCGGTGTTGGCTGGGCTGGCGCAGGGCGCGGCGGCGCTGCCGGGCTTGAGTAGGTCGGGGCTAACGGTCGCCGCGCTGCTGACCCGCCGGGTGGAGCGGCAAGCGGCGCTGCGCTTGTCGTTCCTGATGAGCATCCCGGCGAGCGCAGGGGCGGCGCTGTTCGCGGGTCTCGACTCGGGCCTGCTGATGAGCGGAGAAGGCGCGGTCGGGGCGATAGTGGCGGCAATCGTGGGGTTCGCGTCGATCCGCGCGCTCCTCGCGCTCGCGGGGCGCGTCAACTTCGGATGGTTCGTCGTGCTGGTGGGCGTGGGGCTGGCGGCCGGAGGGGCGTGGCAGCTGTGGGGGTAGGGGGCGCGCCCCGCTACCCTTGCCCCTCGCGCTCGGGGGCGCCGGGGCCTCGGCGGCGGCGGCGCGCTACGTCGAGGCGGACGCGGGCGCGGCGGAGCGATTGGAGCGCCTGGTCGAGGTCAACGTCCTCGGTGCGCTCGGCAATGCTCTGCTGGGCGCGGCGCATGGCCTCTTCGGCGCGGGCGACGTCGATCTCCTCGACGCGCTCGGCGGCGTCCGCTAGGACGACGACGCGGTTGGCCGTCACCTCCATAAAGCCGCCGGTTACGGCGAGTTGGGTCTCCTCGTTCCCGGAGCGGTAGCGGAGTTCGCCGGGCTGGAGCGCGGTCATCAGGGCGGCGTGGTGCGGCAGAACGCCCAACTCGCCCTCGGCGCCAGGGGCGGTGAGGGCGTCCACGTCGCCCTCGAAGAGGGAGCGCTCGGCGGTGAGGATTTCGAGGCGCATCGGGGCCATAGCTAGGCGCTTGCTCCCGCGCGCTCGCCGGCGCGCTCTACGACCTCGTCGATGGTTCCGGCCATGTAGAAGTCCTGCTCGGCGACGTCGTCGTGCTGGCCGTTGAGGATCTCGTTGAAGCCGCGCACGGTCTCGGCAGTGGGGACGTAGCGCCCCTCGCGCCCGGTGAACTGCTCGGCGACGAAGAAGGGCTGCGACAGGAAGCGCTGAATCTTGCGGGCGCGGGCGACGGTGACCTTGTCCTCTTCGGAGAGTTCTTCGACGCCGAGGATGGCGATGATGTCTTGGAGGTCGCTGTAGCGCTGGAGGACGGCCTGGACGCCGCGTGCGGCTTGGTAGTGGTCGGCGCCGACGACGTTGGGGTCGAGGGCGCGGGAGGAGGAGGTGAGGGGGTCGACGGCGGGGTAGAGGCCCTGCTCGGCGATGGAGCGCTCCAACGCGATGACGGCGTCGAGGTGGCCGAAGGTGGTCGCCACGCCGGGGTCGGTGTAGTCGTCGGCGGGGACATAGATGGCCTGGAAGGAAGTGATGGAGCCTTTGGTGGTGGAGGTGATGCGCTCCTCGAGGTCGCCCATCTCGGTGCTGAGGGTCGGCTGGTAGCCGACGGCGGAGGGCATGCGCCCCAGGAGGGCGGAGACCTCCATACCGGCGAGGGTGTAGCGGTAGATGTTGTCGATGAAGAGGAGCACGTCCTGGTTCATCGTGTCGCGGAAGTACTCGGCCATCGTCAGGCCAGTCATGCCGACGCGGAGGCGGACGCCCGGCGGCTCGTTCATCTGCCCGAAGACCAGCGCGGTGCTGGCGAGCACGCCCGACTCCTTCATCTCGTTCCACAGGTCGTTGCCCTCGCGGGAGCGCTCTCCTACGCCCGCGAAGACCGAGTAGCCCTGGTGGACGTTGGCGATGTTGCGGATGAGTTCCTGGATGATGACGGTCTTGCCCACGCCCGCGCCGCCGAACGCGCCGACCTTGCCGCCCTTGGTGAAGGGGCAGATGAGGTCGATCGCCTTGACGCCCGTCTCGAGAATCTCGACGGTTACGCTCTGCTCCTCGAAGGAGGGCGCCTCGCGGTGGATGGGCCACAACTCCTTGGCGTCGACGGGGCCGAGGTCGTCGAGCGGCTCTCCTACGACGTTGAAGATACGGCCCAGGCTCGGCTCGCCGACGGGGACGGCGATGGGGCGTCCGGTGTCGCGGACGGTCATGCCGCGCGTAACGCCCTCGGTCGCGCCGAGGGCGAGGCAGCGCACCCAGTTGTTGCCGACCTGCTGCTCGACTTCGAGGACGAGGCGTCCGCCGGGGGCGTCGAGTTCGAGGGCGTTGAAGATGGCGGGCAGGTCTTGCGGCGGAAACTCGGCGTCGATGACAGTGCCGATGACCTGGACGATTTTGCCTTGGGTTCCTTCGGACATAGGTGGCGCCTCCTGGGGCTAGGCCTCGAGGGCGGCGACGCCGCCTACTAGGTCTAGGAGTTCGTTGGTGATGCTCTCCTGGCGGACCTTGTTCATCTCCAGTGTGAGCGAGTCGATCATATCTTCGGCGGCCTCGGTCGCGTTGCGCATAGCGACCATGCGGGCGGACTGTTCGCTGGCCTGCGCCTCGAGCAGCGCGTGGTAGACCTGCATCTCAAGGAAGCGGGGCAGCAGCGAGCCGAGCACCGCGTCGGAGGTGGGTTCGTAGAGGTACTCGGAGGACACGGGCGGCTCCTCCTCGCCGAACGCCGCCGCGTCGATGGGCAGGAGTTGGGCGACGACGGGGCGCTGGATGAGCGTGTTCACGAAGCCGGTGTAGACCAGGTGCACCGCGTCGGCCTCGCCCGCCTGGTAGAGGCGGTCGACCTGGGCGACGATGGGCAGGCAGTCGGCGACGCTGGGCCTGTCGGGCAGGCCGGAGTAGTCGGCGATGACGTCGGCGCCCGCGCGGACGAAGAAGTCGCGCCCCTTGCGTCCGGCGGTGATGATGGAGACGGGCGCGCCGGCCTCGCGGAGGTGGACGGCGGCGGCGCGGTTGAGGTTGCCGGGCAGGCCGCCCGCGAGGCCGCGGTCGGGCGTGACAAGCACCATGACGGCGCGTTGGAGGGGGCGTCGCTCGAAGAGGGGGTGGGCGGCGTCGGCGGTGGAGCGGGCGGCGAGGTCGGCGAGCACCTGGCGCATCTTGCGCGCGTAGGGGCGGGCGGCCTCGACGCGCTCCTGGGCGCGCCGCATCTTGGAGGCGGCGATCATCTGCATGGCGCGGGTGACCTTCGCCGTGTTCTGCACGCTGCGGATGCGCCGCCGTAGGAGTCTGACGTTCGCCATAGTTAGGCCTTAGCCTGCGAGGAGCTCACAGAACGCCTCCCACTCCTTGCCGGACTTCGGAACGACGGTGGTCAAGCGGGGGTGCTTGTCTGCCTCTTGCTGGGGCGGAAGTCTGTCCCAGAGGCGAGGCGGGTAATACTGTTCTTCGTTTGCGCGCGCTGCGAAGGACACGCGCCCCTTGATGTTGTTGAAGTAGAGGTAGGGCGACGGCATGCCCTTCGGGTGTCTCAGTAGTCTTCCCTGCATGATGTTCCGAAAGCCCATGTTGAGGAACATGCAGAGGTACTCGTCGTTCGTCATAGCTGTGCCATACCCTACGCGAAGGTCTGCTTGAAGGCGGCGATGGCCTCCTTCAGCTCGGCTTCGTTCTCCTCGGTGATGTCGCGGGCGTCGGCGATGGATTCGAGGATGGCGGGCTTGCTGGCGCGCAGGTAACCGATGAACTGCTCCTCGAAGTCGCCGACGCGGTCGGGAGACACGTCGTCAAGGTGGCCGTTGACGGCGGCGTAGATGGCGGCCACCTGCTCGGCGAGCGAGCGGGGTTGGTATTGGGGCTGCTTGAGCAGCTCGGTGAGGCGCTGGCCGCGCTCGAGTTGCTGGCGCGTGCTTGCGTCGAGGTCGGACGCGCCGAACTGAGCGAAGGTGGCGAGGGCGCGGTACTGCGCGAGGTCGAGGCGGAGGCGTCCCGCCACCTTGCGCATAGCGCGCGTTTGGGCGGCGCCGCCGACGCGCGAGACGGAGATGCCCGCGTTCACGGCGGGACGGATGCCCCCGTTGAAGAGGTCGGACTCGAGGAATATCTGGCCGTCGGTGATGGAGATGACGTTCGTAGGGACGTAGGCGGAGACGTCGCCCGCCTGCGTCTCGATGATGGGCAGCGCCGTCAGCGAGCCGCCGCCGTGCGCCTCGTCGAGGCGTGCGGCGCGTTCGAGTAGGCGGCTGTGCAGGTAGAAGACGTCGCCCGGGTAGGCCTCGCGGCCTGGGGGGCGGCGGAGCAGGAGCGACATCTCGCGGTAGGCCCACGCGTGCTTGCTGAGGTCGTCGTAGATGATGAGCGCGTCCTTGCCCTGCGCCATGAACTCCTCGCCCATCGCGCAGCCCGCGTAGGGGGCGAGGTATTGGAGCGGGGCGGGGTCGGAGGCGTTGGCGGCGACGATGATGGTGTGGTCGAGCGCGCCGTACTCCTCCAACGCGCCGAGCACCTGGGCGACCTTGCTCTGCTTCTGGCCGATGGCGACGTAGATGCAGAGGAGGTCGCCGCCGCGCTGATTGATGATGGCGTCGATGGCGATGGCGCTCTTGCCGGTGTAGCGGTCGCCGATGATGAGCTCGCGCTGGCCGCGCCCGATGGGGATCATCGCGTCAATCGCCTTGATGCCGGTCTGCACGGGCGTGCTGACCGATTGGCGGGTGGTTACGTTGGGCGCGACGATCTCGAGGGGACGCGCGTTGGACGATTGGATGGGGCCTTTGCCGTCGATGGGGATGCCGAGGGCGTTGACGACGCGGCCAAGCAGCGCGTCGCCGACGGGAACCTGGGCAACGCGGCCCGTGGCGCGCACCTGGTCGCCCTCGCGGATGTCGACGTCGGAGCCCATGATGGCGGCGCCGACCATGTCCTCTTCGAGGTTGAGCGCGAGGCCGGCGACGCCGTTGGCGAATTCGAGGAGTTCGCCGTAGCCGACGGTGCTGAGGCCGTGGATGCGGGCGATGCCGTCGCCCACGCCGACGACGGCGCCGACCTCCATCAGGGCGGCTTCGCCGCCGAACTCCTCGATCTGGCGCTTCAAGACCGAGGCGATGTCTTGTCCGCGAGTGGTCATTCGGACTCCTTCCTTGGCGCGTTCATCAGGCTGCCGACGGCCCTCGGGCCAGGCTGCGCCGCAGGCCGTGCAGGCGCGTCCTGACGCTGCCGTCGATCACCTGGTCGCCGACGCGGACGACCACGCCGCCGATGACGGCGGGGTCGACGGCGGCGTCGAGGACGATCTTCTTGTTCAACATCGTTTCCAATAGACCGCTGAGCTTGCCGCGCTGGGCGTTGGAGAGGCTCTCGGCGCTCGTTACGCCCGCGCGCGCCCTGCCGAGGCTCTCGTCCAGCAACTCGCCGTAGGCGCTCGCAATCTGCGGCAGCGCCCCGGCCGCTCCGCGCTGCGTGATCAGCGACACGGCGTTCACGACCAGGGGGTGCGCGCCGCTCAGCGCCTGGCGCACGAGGGCGAGTTTGTCTTTCATCGGCACGCGCGGGACGCTGAAGTAGAGGGCGGCCTGCGGCTCGTTGAGGCGCTCGGCGGCGAGGCGCAGTTGCTCCAGCCACTGCTCCGCCTCGCCGTGCTGCTGGGCGAGTTCGAAGAGCGCTTGGGCGTAGCGCCGCGCGGTGGGGCCGCGGGCCATCTAGCGCGCCTCCCCGTCGCTTTGGAACGCGCCCTCTTGGGCGAGCACCTCGTCGATGAGATCTTGGTGCGCCTTGCGGTCGATGGTGCGGTTGATGATGCGCTCGGCGGCGGTTACGGCGAGGTTGGCGAACTGCTGGCGCACCTCCTCGACCGCCGCGTCGCGCTCGCGGCGGATGTCCGCCGCGGCGCCGGCTTTGAGGCGCTCGACGTCGGCCTCGGCCTGGCGGCGCATCTCGTCGCGCTGGCGTTGGGCCATCTCGCGCGCCTCGGCGAGAACGCGCTGGCTCTCCTGGCGGTTCTGCTCGTAGGTGCGCTGCATCTCGGCTTCGCGCTCCTCCGATTCGCGTCGGATGCGCTCGGCCTCTTCGAGGCTTCCCTTGATGCGTCCGGAGCGCTCGTCCAGCATCCTCAAGACGCGCTTGTAGGCGAAGAAGTAGAGGATGAGCAGGAGTACGCCGAAGTTGACCAGGTAGACGATGAGGCTCGTCAGGTCGACTCCGAGCGCTCCGATGCCGGACGCCCCCTCCTCCGCGAGCAACGGTGCTGCTAGCACGGCGCAGCCCCCTTTCTATCGGCGCTAGGCCACGAAGATGAGGAGGATGGCGGTCACCAGGCCGTAGATGCCGATGGCCTCGGTGAAGGCCAAGGCGAGCACCATGTTCGGCACGATGGCGTCGCGGGCGTCGGGGTTGCGGCCCAGGGCGTTCATTGCCCCGTTGCCCAGGATCCCCAAGCCCAGGCTGGCCCCGGCGAGACCCAGCCCGGCCATGCCGACGCCGAGCCACTTGGCGGCTTCGGAGCCGATGGCCGTGCCTTCGGCGGCCTGGGCGAGAACGGCAAGCGCTTCCATAGTTCTGTGCTCCTCTCTCTCAGCGGGCCGCTTCGTGCGCGGCGTCCGCGTGGTGCTCCTCATCGTGCGCGGCGTGCGGCGCGACGGCCATCACGGCGAACACGAGGGAGAGTCCGGTGAATATCAAGGCCTGCACACCGCCTACCAGTATCTCCAAGAAGTAGAAGGCGATGGGGGCCAGGAAGATGACGAGGAAGGTGACCATAAAGAGGACGATCTCCCCCGCCAACATATTGCCGAAGAGGCGGAAGGTGAAGCTCAGCAGGCGGATCATGTGGCTCAGCAACTCCAGTATGCCGATGGCCGCGTCCACCAATCCGAAGAAGATCCGGCCGGGGTTCAGGCTGCGCAGGCCGCCGAAGAGGCCGCCCAGGCGCACGAACTCGCGCAGGTAGCCGATGCCGTGCACGCGCAGCCCCCATATCTCCACAAAGGCGAAGGAGACCAGCGCGAGCGCCAGGGGCATGTTCACGTCGGTGCCCGCCGAGCGGAATAGGTGCGTCGTTACGTGGTCGGCGCCCGGCGCCGTGAAGCCGACGGACGGGTAGATGGGCAGCAGCGCCATCCACGCGTTGAAGGCGACGAAGAGGAAGATGGTCATCAGCAGGGGGAAGAAGCGCCGTCCGTTGCGCTCGCCCGCGACGCTGGTGATGAAGCCGTAGAGCGCCTCGATGAGCATCTCGATGAGGCTCTGCAAGCGTCCGGGGACGAGGCGCATCGTCCGCGTGCCTCCCACGAACAGCAGCAGGATGACGAGCGTCGCCGCCCACGCCGACAGCAGCGTGTTGGTTACGGCGAAGCCGCCGTCGCACGCCGCACCGACCATCTCGCCGCCGAGGCAGGCGATGGGCTGGGGCGCGAGGTGCACCTGGGGCACGGGGAGGAAGGCGTCGCGTCCGAGCACCGCCGCGCCCACCGCGCCGATGACGAGGCCGACGATCAGCAGCGCGGCGGCGCCGCCCGCAATCGGCAGCAGGACGGTGCGGCTCACGGGCGAGGCTCCCGTTCGCTGCGCGGGCGGCGTTGGCCGGAGGTGAATGATGTCGTCATGCGGTAGACGCCGTAGAAGCCGGCCGTGAGGCCCAGGGCCAAGCCCAGCAGGAGGAGCAGCGGCGCCGTCCCCGCCTGCCGGTCGAGCCACCAGCCCCCCAGCGTTCCCAGCACGATGGCGGTCGCCATGTACCAGCCGATTCCGGCGAACTGGAGGCCGGAGACCCACCAGGGCCTGCCCTTCACGGGCGTTCCTGCGGTTGGTGAACCATATCACAATCTCCCCGGCGAGGTAAAGCAACCCGCCCCAAAGCCGTACGCGCGCCCGTACGCGCCGCCATGCTAGCAGGCCGCGCCGCCAGCCGGGGATTGCCCCGCCGCCCGCGGCGTGATAGACACGCGGGCAGAGAGCGGAGGCGAGCGGTGATACGACGATTCGAATCGGTGGGCGCGGCCAGCGCGCAGGTTGAGATAGACGAGGACGGCTTCGCGTCCACCCGCGTGGCGCACGCCGCTTGCGGCGACGCTGTCGCGCACGCCTCCGGCCCCCTGGGCATAGAGGAGGGAGAGGTCGAGTGTCCGCGCTGTGGGGAAACCCTCCTCACCTACGCCGGGGAGGAAGGCGATGGGGTTGGCGACGCGACGGGGGTGTGAGGCGCTCGCGCCGTTCGCCCGACGCGCGACGCATTAGTCGCTGTCTGCGCTAGACATGGTTCAACTCCTCAACCGGCCTTGGCGAAGCGACCTAGCGAGTCTCGTTTCGATGGCTCGCCACTCCATCCTCATTGCGGCGCCCTATATCAAGCATGACGAAGCCTCGTAGCTCTGCGGCCTGCTGCGCCCAGGCGTTGAGGTGGTGGCGCTTGCGAATCTCGACGCGGAGGCCGTCAGCGCGTCGGCTCTCGACCTGACCGCCTTGCAGCTTCTCGCTGAGGCGTCGCCTTCCTCGCAATTGATAGCGCTGCCCAATCTCCACGCGAAGGTATTCGTCGCGGACGAGAGGGCTGCGATTGTGACATCGGGCAACCTCACGCGGTCGGGATTGGAGAGCAACCTTGAGTATGGGGTGCTGCTTCGCCAGGCCCGCTTGGCGCGGGCGGTGCGCGAGGACATGCTCTCCTTCGCGCGCCTCGGCAGCCCGGTGGACGCAAGCACCATCGCCGACTTGCTTCCCTTGGAGACCGAGCTGCGCCAAAGCCGAGCGAACGTCGCCTCAAGCGCTGCCCCGGCGGCGAGATGCCGGTTCGACCAGGTTATGAGGGACGCGCGCCCGGAGTTCGTCTCCGCCCAAGTCGGCAATCGCAGCGCGCACGCGGTGTTCGCCGAGGCAATCCAGTTTGTGCTAGCGCGCGGCCCCCGAACCACCAAGTCAATCGAGAATGAGGTGCGTCAACTCATGCCCGACCTCTGCGATGACAACGAATTCTTCCTGGTCAGAGGCGAGCGTTACGGCAGAACATGGAAGCGGACGCTGCGCCATGCTCAGCAGTACCTCAAGCGCGGAGGCAGCGTTTCCTATAACACCAGCGCGAAGACTTGGGCGCTCGTCTAGCGCCATGGCGCCGCTACTCCTCCTCCAGCATTCCCCGCGCCGCCGTCGCGGCCTCGTTGGCGGGGGCGCGGTGGGGGTCGCCGCCGCTTCTGGCGCGGAGCTCCACTACGCCGTCGCGGAGGTTGCGGGGGCTGACGACGATGCGGACGGGGAGGCCGAGCAGGTCGGCGTCGTTGAACTTGACGCCGGGCGATTCGTCGCGGTCGTCGTAGAGCACCTCTAGGCCGTCGGCGCGGAGGTCGTCGTAGAGGCGGTCTGCTGCGTCGCGGACTTGCTCTTGGTCGGGATTGAGGGAGACGAGGTGGACGTGGTAGGGGGCGATGGGAGCGGGGAAGACGATGCCGCGATCGTCGTGGTTCTGCTCGATGGCGGCGGCGAGCAGGCGTGTTACGCCGATGCCGTAGCAGCCCATCACGATGGAGCGCGGCGCGCCGTCGGCGTCGATGAAGTTCGCGCCGAGGGCGTCGGCGTAGAACTCGCCGAGTTTGAAGACGTGGCCGACCTCGACGCCGCGCACCTCCTCGAGCGCGCCCGCGCCGTCGGGGGAGGCGTGCCCCGCCTGGGCGCGGGCGATGTCGGTGATCTCGCCCACGCTGAAGTCGCGCGGGTAGTTGACGTTGACGTAGTGCTTGCCGGCCTGGTTCGCGCCTGCGGCGAAGTTGGCGCCTTGGCGTATCGACTCGTCGGCGATAGTGCGCACGCTATCGACGCCGATGGGCGAGGTGGAGCCCGGGGTCAGCCCGGCGGCGCGCACCTCCTCCGGCCCGGCGAGGCGCAGGTCGTTGGCGCGGAGGTGGTTCTTGAGTTTGACCTCGTTGACCTCGAGGTCGCCCCGGATGGTTACGAGGATGGTCTCGCCGTCGGCCTGGTAGAAGACGGCCTTGAGCGTCTGCGCCTCCGGCACGCCGAGGAAGCGCGCGAGGTCGGGGATGGTGGCTATGCCGGGCGTGTCGGCGAGCGCGAGGGGCAGCGGGTCGGGCTCGGGCGCAGGCGGGGGGACGGACTTGGCGCGCTCGACGTTGGCGGCGTAGCCGGATTCGGGGCAGTGCAGCACCAGGTCTTCGCCGCTGTCGGCGGGCATGATGAATTCGTGCGAATCCTTGCCGCCGATGGCGCCGCTGTCAGCCTCGACGGCCATCGTGGGCAAGCCGCAGCGTCGGAAGACGTTCGAGTAGGCCTCGACCATGCGCCGGTAGGAGCGGTCGAGGCCGTCCCAGTCGGCGTCGAAGGAGTAGGCGTCCTTCATATCGAACTCGCGCCCGCGCAGCAGTCCCGCGCGGGGGCGAGGCTCGTCGCGGAACTTGGTCTGTATCTGGTAGACCAGCAACGGCAGGTCGCGGTAGGAGGCGGCGTTGGCCTTGACGATGGAAGTCACCACCTCCTCGTGCGTTGGCGCGAGCAACAGGTCGCGCCCGCGCCGGTCGCGCAGTTGGAAGAGAATGGGCGCGGCGGTTTGGTCGCGCCCGGTCGCCTGCCAGAGGTCGAGCGGGTGGAGGGCGGGCATGCGCACCTCCTGGCCGCCTGCGGCGTCCATCTCCTCGCGGATAATGCGCTCGATCTTGGCGAGGGAGCGCAGCGCCAGCGGCAGGTAGGCGTACACCCCGGCGGCGACCTGGTGCAGCATCCCCGCGCGCAGCATCAGGCGGTGGCTGGCGGTTTCGGCCTCGCTGGGGTCTTCGCGCAGCGTCTTGGAGAGGAGGCGGGAGAGGCGCATCGGCTAGCGCATCGGGGAGAAGGGCGCGGGGATGAGGATCTTGTTCTCTTGGCTCAGCATCCACTCGCCGGTGGGGGGCGACGGCGGCCAGAACTCCTCGTTGCGGGCGGACTCGGCGCGCAGACGCGCACGCTCGTCGAGGCTTTGGTATGGCCAGAGGTGGTAGAGCTTGTTCACGCCCGAGGCGTTCGTCCACAGCCCTGCGAGCGGGGAGTACTTCTCGCGCGCGGGCACGGCCTTCTCCCAGCGGCGGACGACCTCGGCGATGGTTCCGGGCATATAGGTGTAGACGCGCAGTTCGTAGTAGCCGCCGAGTTCCTGCGGCGCCGTCCACTCGCGCATCCAGGGCGTCGAGGTCAGCAACTCCGACTCCATTGTCAGGATGAGGTCGCCGCCCTTGGGCGGCCAGAGGCCGGAGCCGTCCGCCGCGACTTGGCCGCGGACGCGCTCGAGGTGCGCCATGTCGTCGTAGGGCCAGACGTGGATGACCTGGTTGAGCGCGCCGACCTCGGTATGCCAGAAGCCGCCGAGGCGCGAGTACTGCTCGCGGACGTGCAGTCCCTCGGCGAACCGCTTCTCAAACTCCGGAACCCCGCCGGGACGCAGGGTGTAGGTGCGCAGGTCGTACAGCATGGCGTGCTCCCCCTTGGCAGCCGTCGGTGGCTGCTCGGCAGGAGGATTGTACCGCCAACGGCGATGCGCGTGGGCGGCTCGCTCGTTTACGCAGTCGGCTTGGGCGGCAGCGCCGCCTGCCGGAGCAGCGCAGGGGGGGGGGGGGGGGGGGGAATTTTGCATGCGAGGGCCGCGCCGTATAATATTTGGGAGGGGGAAATAACATTAAAAAAGGCGGGAGATTTGCCCGCACGTTGCG
>CAZLKC010000023.1:0-5344 GCA_964560025.1 uncultured Dehalococcoidia bacterium | reverse complement strand
CCCCCCGCGCCCCCCCCCCCGCGGCGCCGGCGCGGGCCGCCCCCCCCCCCCCCCTGATTGAGCAAGCGGCTGCGCGCGCCGTATACTATTGGGCAGGGAGAAGTAGCATGAACACTGACGGGAGAGAGACCGGCACGTTCCAGGTCAAGTCGGGCTTGGCGCAGATGCTGAAGGGCGGGGTCATCATGGACGTGGTGACGCCGGAGCACGCGCGCATCGCGGAGGACGCCGGCGCGTGCGCCGTTATGGCGCTCGAGCGCGTGCCCGCTGATATCCGCGCGCAGGGCGGCGTGGCCCGCATGTCCGACCCCGGCCTTATCGAGGAGATTATGGCCGCGGTGAGCATCCCCGTCATGGCGAAGGCGCGCATCGGACATTTCGTCGAGGCCCAGGTGCTCGAGGCCATCGGCGTCGACTTCATCGACGAGTCGGAGGTGCTGACGCCCGCCGACGAGTCGCACCACGTGTGGAAGCACGACTTCCGGGCGCCCTTCGTCTGCGGGTGCCGCGACCTTGGCGAGGCGCTGCGGCGCGTGGGCGAGGGCGCGGCGATGATCCGCACCAAAGGCGAGGCCGGCACCGGCGACGTCGTCGAGGCGGTGCGCCACATGCGGACTGTCCAGACGCAGATACGCGAGGTCGCCGCTATGCAGGAAGACCAGTTGGCCGCGTATGCGCGAGACATCAGAGCCTCGCTCGAGCTCGTGCGGCGGGTGCGCGAGGAGCGGCGCATGCCCGTCGTGAACTTCGCGGCGGGCGGGGTCGCCACGCCCGCCGACGCGGCGCTGATGATGCAGCTCGGCGCGGACGGCGTGTTCGTCGGCTCGGGGATATTCAAGTCGGGGGACCCGTCGAGCCGCGCTCGGGCCATGGTGAAGGCGGTTACGAATTACGATGACCCAGCGGCGATCGCCGAGGCTTCGAAGGGATTGGGCGAGGCTATGGTGGGCATCAGCGCCCGCTCGATCGACGCGCAGGAGCTGTTGGCGACGCGAGGCTGGTAGGAGAGTGAAGCGAACTCCGGTCGTGGGCATCCTCGCCCTCCAGGGCGACTTTGCTGAGCATGCGGCCATTCTGCGGTCGCTGGGGGCGGCGCCGCGAGAGGTGCGCAAGCCGGAGCAGTTGGCCGAGGCCGACGCCCTCATCATCCCGGGCGGCGAGAGCACCACCATGGCCACCCTCATGGATGTCTTCGAGTTGCGTGGCCCCATCACCGAGTTCGCCCGCTCCGGCCGGCCGCTGTGGGGGACGTGCGCCGGCATGATTCTGCTGGCCGACCGGCTCGTGGAGGCGTATCCCGAACCGCTGGGCCTGATGGATATGCTGGTCCACCGCAACGCCTTCGGACGGCAGGTTGACTCCTTCGAGACAGACCTCGACTTCGCCGGCATCGACGGCGGCCCGCTCCACGCCGTGTTCATCCGCGCACCGCGGGTCACCGAGGTCGGCCCGCAGGTCGAGGCGCTGGCTACTCTCGGCGATGGCGCCGTGGTGGCGGCGCGCCAGGCCAATCTCCTTGCGACCGCGTTTCACCCGGAGTTGACGACGGACGCGCGGACGCACGCCTACTTCCTGGACATGGCGCGGGTCAGCGCGGCATGAGGGTGCGCTCGCTCCATCCGTTGGACGCGCCGCGCCAGTTGCTGCCTGGGCGCTTGGCCGGGGAGAACATGGCCGTCGTGCGCGGGCAGGTTGGGCGCGCCGGGGAGCGGCTGACGCCTGCGCGGATGGCGCGACGCTTCGTCGCGCCACGTTCGGAGGCGCGCGCGGTGGTGGGCGTGGACGGAGCCGCGCTCGACGCGCTGGCCGAGGCGCGCCCGAGGAGCGGCCCGCGTTCGTGGGAGGTGTCGCGTCTGTACGCCAGGGACGGCGGAGAGCGCCTGCCGCGCGCGCTGTTCGGCGCGTGCGCGTTGAGCGCCGCCGAAAGGGGAGGGGAGCGGCTGTTCCTGCGGACGCCGTTGGACGGGGAGGCCGATCAGGCGGCGCAGCGTGCGGAGTTCGTCCGCACGCACGTCGAGGAGGCGTATCTGCCGGAGCGTCCGCTGCGGGCGGGTGCAGGCGGCGCGAGCTTGCTGCTGCGCCCGGCGCTGCCGAGCGACGAGCAGGCGCTGTTCCGCCTGTACAACGCCGCCGTCCCGGCGAGCGTGCGGTCGGCGGCGGGGTTGACGCTCGATCAGTGGCGCGATTCGCAGGAGCGGGCGTGGGGAGAGGAGCGCACCTACCTATGGGAGGTGGACGGCCACGTTCGCGGCTGGGTGCGGTTCGCGCACCGGGGCGAGGATCTGGTCGTCGACGCGCTGCTCCACCCGGACGATTCGGCGACTGCGCCTGCGCTCGTCGGCGACGCGGCGCGGTTGGCGTGGGGGCACGAATGGGCGGCGTGGACGGTGGAGGAGCACCAACCGGCGTTGGCCTTGGCGCTCAAACGCGCGGGGTGGGAGTTGGGCGCGGCCTACAGCGTGCTGGTGCGCGCGGTGGCCAAGAGGGTGGACGAACCGGCGATGGCGTTGGCTCGGGCGTAGGGCGATGCAAGCGAACGAAGCGCAGGCGGTTGCGAGCGTGATCGACCCCGAGTTGGAGATGCTGCTGGAGCGGCTGCCGGAGCGCGTCCGCGAGCCCATCGAGCAGGCGCCCGACTGCAACGACCTACTGGAGGTGGTGCTCGATCTGGGGCGGCTGCCGGAGGCGCGCTTCGCGGCGCGGTCGCTCTACCTGAGCGGCGTGGAGGTGGAGCAGGCCGACCTGGAGCACGTGATGGCGCGCATCGGCTCGTTCGGCGGGGACAACCGCGCGGGGCTGGAGCGCACGCTCCACCGCATCTCGGCGCTGCGGAACCGCTCGGGCAAGGTCGTCGGCCTCACCTGCCGCGTGGGCAGAGCAATAGGAGGAACCGCCCAGGTCATCGCCGACCTGATTATGTCGGGACGCAGTATCCTGCTTGTGGGCAGGCCGGGCGTGGGCAAGACGACGATGCTGCGCGAGGCGGCGCGGGTGCTTGCCGACGATGCGGGCAAGCGCGTCGTCATCGTCGACACGTCGAACGAGATAGGCGGCGACGGCGACGTGCCCCATCCGGCCATCGGCCAGGCGCGTCGCCTCCAAGTCCCTACCCCGGCCAAGCAGCATGCCGTGATGATCGAGGCAGTGGAGAACCATATGCCGGAGGTGGTCATCATCGACGAGATGGGGACCGAGGCGGAGGCGCATGCCGCGCGCACCATCGCCGAGCGGGGCGTGCAGCTCATCGCCACCGCCCACGGCAACACATTGGAGAATCTGCTTGCGAACCCGACGCTCTCCGACCTCGTGGGCGGCGTCCACACCGTAACGCTCAGCGACGAGGAGGCGCGCCGCCGCCGGACGCAGAAGACGGTGCTCGAGCGCCGCGCGCCCCCGACCTTCGACGTGCTGGTGGAGATACAGGGTTGGGACTGCGTGGCGGTGCATGCCGACGTCGCAAGCGCCGTCGATCGCATCCTGCGCGGCGGCCCGGCTCCGGCCGAGGAGCGCTGGGTGGGAGAAGACGGGCGGGTCGAGCGGCGGCGCGAGTCGGCGCCGGGGCGCGGCCAAGCGCAAGACGGCGCGCCGCTTGCGCCGGAGAGGCCGCAGAGGCCGCCGCGGGCGTCGAACGTGAAGGTGTTCACCTTCGGCGTGAGCGGCGAACGCCTCGCCGAGGCGGCGCGCGCGTCGGGACTGAAGGCTTCGGTCGTCGAGCGCCCCGACGCGGCGGACGTGGTGTTGACGACCAAAGCGCACTACCGGCGGCGGGCGAGCGCGCTCCAAGCGGCGGAGGAGCTGTCCAAGCCGGTCTACGTGCTGCGGCGCAACACGCCCGAGCAGGTGCGCCACTTCCTCGACCGCCTCGCCGGGGACGACGCCTCCTTTATGGCGGAGGGCGTCCTCGACGCGGCGCGGGACGAGGCGCAGACCGGCGTGGGGCGCATCGTCGAGGGAGAGGAGGAGGCGGTGGAACTGCAGCCGCAGAGCGCAGTGGTGCGCCGCATGCAGCACCGCATCGCGGAGGAGGCGCGGCTGCGCTCGTTCAGCACGGGGCGCGAGCCGCGCCGCCGCGTAACCATCCGCAGGGGCTAGGCCGTGGCGCTGTTTATCTCGTTCGAGGGGGGCGAGGGCTCGGGCAAGAGCACGCAGGCGGCGCTGCTGGCGGAGCGCTTGCGCGAGGCGGGGTGGCGCGTGTCCCATCTGCGCGAGCCGGGCAGCACCGGCCTCGGCAACTACCTGCGCCGCTGGCTGAAGTCGAACGACCGCGCGATGACGCACGAGGCGGAGCTGTTCCTTTTCACGGCGGCGCGGGCGGAGTTGGTGCGCCGCGTCGTCAAACCCGCGCTCCGTGACGGCGAGATTGTGGTGTGCGACCGCTACGCCGACTCGACCACGGCCTACCAGGGCTATGGGCGTGGTCTGCCCCTCGCCGCCGTGCGTGCGGCGAATCAGTTGGCGGCAGGCGGTGTATGGCCGGACATCACTTTTCTGCTGGACGGCGCCCCCGGCAAGTTGCTGATGCGCGCCCGCGCGCAGGCGGAGCTGTACGACGAACGGGACGCCGCCGACCGCGAGCGCGACGGCTGGCAGCGGGCGCAAGACGGCGGCGAGGAGCGGTTCGAGCGCGCGCCGCTTGCCTTCCACGAGCGGGTGCGCGCGGGCTACCTGCGCCTCGCGGAGGAGGAGCCGGAGCGCTGGCGCGTGCTGGACGCGGCGCAAGGGGCGGGCCTGATCGCGGAGCAGGTGTGGGACGAGGTGGAGCGGCTGGAGTCGCGCGCCGCCGTCGTGAGCGGGGCAGGGGAGCGGTTGCCGGGGATGTAGCGGATTGGGGGCAGGGGCGCTTGACAAGGGCGCGTGGGGTGTGTATCGTAGGCAAGCCCCCAGAGAGGGGCCTTGGCCTTCGGGCGCCTTAACAAGCGAATAGTGGAAGGAAGGCGCCCCGTTCACCTTTGAGGGTGACGGAAACTTGTTGAATCGGGACATGACGGCTCTCCTTCGGGAGAGCCTGAAATTGTCTGAGAGTTTGATCCTGGCTCAGGACGAACGCTGGCGGCGCGCCTAACGCATGCAAGTCGAACGGGTCGGTCCGGGTTCGCCTGGGTCGGCTAGTGGCGGACGGCTGAGTAACGCGTGAGCAACCTACCCACCGGCGGGGGACAACCCGGAGAAATCCGGGCTAATACCGCATGTGATTCCGCGGCGCAGGCTGCGGACTGAAAGCCTTCGGGCGCCGGTGGAGGGGCTTGCGTCCCATCAGGTAGTTGGAGGGGTAACGGCCCACCAAGCCGACGACGGGTAGCCGGTGTGAGAGCACGACCGGCCAGAGGGGGACTGAGACACGGCC
>CAZLKC010000022.1:303-30499 GCA_964560025.1 uncultured Dehalococcoidia bacterium | reverse complement strand
AGCCGTGGTAGATGCAGCTGATGGTTCCCTCGAACTCGAACTTGCCTTGGTGCAGTGGGATGCCGCGGTGGGGGCAGCGATTCTCGATGGCGTAGGCCCTGCCCTGGCGGCGGACGAACATCAGGTTCTGGCCGAGCAGCGTGTAGGGCTTGGGGCGCTTGCCGAGGGAGTAGCGCGCCATAGCGGGGTACCAGTAGTTGGGAAGGCCTGTGGCGGCGCTGGCGTAGGTGGGGCCGCTCGCGATGCCCACCTTTTCCCTGCGCGGGGCGGGTTGCGGCTGCTTGTCGGCGGTGCTCATAGCCTTGCCTCTACGCGAAGTTGTCGAACCCATTGGGCGTGGCGATGTCGATGAGGGTGGCGGTAGGAGAGGCGAGCGCCGCCTCCAACGCGGGGATCAGCTCGTTGAGGGTGGTCGCGCGGGCGCCGTTCGCGCCGAACGCCTCGGCCAACCTGACGAAGTCGGGGTTGTGCAGGTCGGTGCCGATGTAGCGCTCGGCGTAGCCCGCGCGCTGGCGCATGCGCGTCGAGCCCCACGCGTTGTCGCTGAAGACGAGCACGATGGGGTTCAGGCCATACTGCACGCAGGTGCCGAGTTCCTGGGCGTTGAACTGGAATCCGCCGTCGCCCGTTACGCAAACCGCCGGGCGATTGGGAACCCCCGCCTTCACGCCGATGGCGGCGGGGAAGGCGAAGCCCAGCCCTCCCCAGACCGGCGGCAGGTAGGTTCGCGGTTGGTGGACGGGCAGGCAGACGTTGGCGCGGACGGCGCCGATGGAGGCGTCGCCGGTGAAGATAGCCTCCGGCCCGACGGCTTCGCGGATGGCGGCGAACGTGCGCATCGGGTTCGGGTGCGCCTCCCAGAGGTAGGTGTGAACGGCCTGCTTGAGGCGCCCCGCTTCCGCGTCGAACCCGGCCTCTAGGCGCGCGGGCTTGCCGCGCACGCCCTGGGCGAGGGCGGCGAGCACGGGCTTGGCGTCGCCGACGACGGCGACGGCGGGGTCGTAGTTCTTGCCCATCGGTTCGGCGCTGATGTCGGCATGGATCAGGGTAGGGGGCAGTTCGAGCGCCTGCGCTTTCGTGGAGGTGTAGCGGAGGCTGGAGCCGACGACGAGCAGCGTGTCGAGGCTCGCCAAGAATGTCTTGATGGGGTAGTCGGGGCTGGTTACGCCGCCGGGGCCTCCGAGCGGGCCGACGTTCAACGGGTGCTCCGCCGGGATGGCGGCCTTGCCGCCCGGTGTGGTGAGCACGGGCACGCCTAGCGTCTCGGCGAGGTCTAGCAGTTCGGAGGAGGCGCCGGCGCGGTCGACGCCCGTGCCCGCCCAGATGGCGACGCGCCGCCCGGACAGCAGCAGTTCGACGGCGCGCTCGATGGCGTCCGCGTCGGCCTGGGGACGCGGGAAGTCGCGCGACAGGGGAATCTCCACCTCCGCCTCCTGCGCTTGCACGTCGGCGGGCACCTCGATGGCGACGGGCTGCGGGCGCTGCGTGGCGAAGCGGCGGAAGGCCTCGTAGACGGCGTCGGGGATGGCGTCGGGAGCGCTGACGTGATGGCTCCACTGGCTCACCGCCGCGAGCATGGCTTGCTGGTCGGCGATCTCGTGGTTCGCGCCGAGTCCGCGCCCGTAGAGATGCTCCTCGGCGGTGCTGGTTACGTTCAGCATCGGAGAGAAGGAGAAGTGGGCTTCGCCCATGCCGCTGACTGCGTTGGCGGCGCCGGGGCCGGTGCTGGTGAGGCAGACGCCGGGCTTGCCGGTGGCGCGCCCGTAGCCGTCGGCCATGAGCGCGGCGGCACGTTCGTCGCGGGTGGTGATGAGGCGGATGGAGTCCTGGAAGTCGTAGAGGGCGTCGAACAGTTCCATCGTGTGCGCGCCGATGAGGCCGAATACGACCTCTACCCCCTGCGCCTGCAAGGAGCGGAAGAGCGCCTGGCTGCCCTTGAGTCGAGCCATCCGCGAACCCCCTGCCTTTCTGCGCGGCGGCTGCGCCGCGCTTGGGGGTATCGTAGCAAAAAGCGGCTCGCGCCGCCCGTACGCCGCGCCCGCGCCGCGTTGCGCTGCGCGCGGGCGTTGGCGTAAGCTGGCTGTGGCGTGCGGGATGGAGCGGCTGGCTCTCCCGCGCGGGGCGGCAACGTAGCTCAGCGGCAGAGCGGGCGCTTCATAAGCGCTAGGTCACAGGTTCGAATCCTGTCGTTGCCACCATGCGCTCATCGCGCGCCCCGGGCGCCCTTCGAGTTGGCTCATGGCGAGCGGGCAGGGGCGCTAGCCGTCTACCCGGTGCTTGGCTGCTCCGGGTTCGGCGCGTCTGCCTGAACGGCGAAGGCGGCCCACGCCAACGCCGTAAGCATCCGCACCGGGTTCAGCGCCTGCCAGAGCACTCCGTCGTCGATGAAGTAGGCGTTGGCGAAGACGAGGGCGCCCAGTCCCGCCGAAACCACTGCGCCCGCGTAGCCCCAAGGGCTGCGGGAGCGCCAAAATGCCGCCGCCGCCACGCCGGAGGAGCCGATGAACAATGGGTTGACCGTCCGCCACACGTTGCCCCAGTGGTCGCCGAACTGGTCGCTATAGCCGTTCGCCAGCACGACCAGGGCAAGTAGAGCCAACGCGAGGCTGCGGACCCAGCGAACCTGCCGGGTGCTCAACCATATCCACCAGACGCCCGCGAACCCCATCAGCAGGGGGGCTATCTGCCACAACTTCCAGGGCCAGTAGGGGACGGACATCCCGTCCGGGTCGATGAGGATGGTCCTCTCCGTCCAGGCGAAGACGGCCAGCGCAAGGAAGGCCGCGGCGCATAGGGCGGGGATGGGCGCGAGGTCTCGCGGAGCAAGCGGTTTGAACATCGGCCAATCTTACGGCTGCGCCGATACGGCGCGTCAAACCCTACTGCGCCTTCGGGGGGAACTGGTGGGCGGAGCAAGGGGGCGGGAAAGCGGGCAGCGCGTCCTTGTCCGGCAAGGCGGCGGCGGATAGAGTGAGCGCTCCGGCATAAGCACGGCGCGCGATGGCTAAGCAAGAGGACTTCCAGAATAGGGCATTGGCCCGGATTCTCACCGACCTGGGCGTCCCGACGGACTTTGAGCGGCGCGAGGGGCGCAGGCGGATAGATATGGTCGCCGACGTGGACGGCCTACGCATCGTCCTCGAGGCGGAGACGGGGTTCCACCGCAAGGCGCAGGCCATCGAGGATGCCGACGCGCGCTTGCGCCAGCAACTGACCACGGCGGTTTTCGCTGTCTGCTATCCCGACGGCGTAACCGAGGAGAACCTGCCCGACGCAACGCTCACCTGGACGCTCCGGGTGAAGCCGGGCGCGCCTCCGGGCGAGTGGTCGGTCGGCGGCGCGGCGCAGTTGGCGCAGGCGGTGCGGCAGGCGCCGCGCTCCCTCAGCGGCGCGGACGCGGCGGCGCAGTTGCTGTCCGACGGCTTGGACAAGGTCGTGCAGCGGATGAAGTTTTCGGTGCGCCAAGCGCTGGCCCAGGCGCTCGACCTGCCCCGCACCAGTCCGGAGCACGGCGGGCACGACAACGGCTACTTCGTCGCCGCCAAGCGGGGGATGCTGGTCGCGGCTACGGCGATGCTCTTCCATCACCGGGTGCAAGAGCACCTGCCCGCCGAGGCGCCGGAGGGCTACGACGGCGCTTGGCCGCCGCCCAACGCGCTGGTTTGCGCCGAACAGGAATCCTCGATCAGCGCCTTTCGCGAGGCGTGGCGGGGCATCCTCGCCGTGGACTACCGCCCCGTGTTCGAGACGGGGCGAACCGCGCTGGCGGCGTTGGCGGCGGACCCGGACATGGGTCAGGCGGTGAGCGGCCTGGCCGGGACGGTGGCGCGCATCTCCGAACTTGTCGCGGGGCTGCGCCACGACCTGCTGGGGCGCATCTTCCACCGCGTGCTCGACACCGCGCGCTACGACGGCTCCTTCTACACCTCGACCGCCGCCGCCACGCTGCTGGCCTCCCTGGCCTTGCGGGACGCGGACGGCGACTGGTCGGACGCCGATTTCGTGGCGCGGCTGCGCATCTGCGACCCCGCCTGCGGCACAGGGACGCTGCTTATGGCCGCCGCCGAGCGCATCCGCGACCTCAGGAGCGCCGCCGGACGGGGCGACCCGGAGGACGAGGAGGCGCTGGGGTTGGTGCTGGTGGAGGACATGCTATGGGGCTACGACATCAACCTAAGTGCGACGCACATGGCGGCCAGCACCCTAGGCATGCTCTCCCCCAAGACCTCGTTCGGCCGGATGAACGTCCATAGGGCGTTGCTGGGAGTGTTCGACGGCCATGCCTACCTCGGTTCTCTGGACTTCCTCCACAGCCAGGCGCGGCTGGCCGCGTGGCCATCGGCCACGCAACAGGTTGAGAACGGAGACGGCATGGCGGAGCCTCCGCCGCCGATGGACTTGGTGATTATGAATCCGCCCTTCACCCGCGATAGCCTGCGCCACGACCAGTTCAGCCCCGCCGAGGAGCGCGCAATCAAGAATCGGGAGAAGGAGATATTGGAAGGCCAGCCGTTCAGAGAAGCGGCGCGGCTGCATTCATCCGGCGGCGCCTTCACCGTGTTGGGCGAGAGCATGCTCAAGGCGGAGTCCGGAACGTTGGCGTTAGTCTTGCCGTCGGTGGTTCCTACCGCCCCAGGCAACCTTGCGATACGCAAATACCTCGCCAAGCGCTTCCACGTCGACACTATCGTCACAACCCATGACCCGAATCGCATCTTCTTCTCCGAGAGCACCGGCATCGGGGAGATTCTTCTCGTATGCCGGCGTTGGAACACGAATGACCCGAAGCCGCCGACGCGCGTGATCAACCTGGCCCGCAATCCGGCGACGCCCTTGGAGTCGCTCGACACCGCCGCCAGGATAGAGCGAGTGAGCGCGGCGGAGGGCGAGGACCCGCGGGACTTCACCTTGCAGTTCGTGGACGCCGAACGCATCAAGCGCGGCGACTGGTCAGCCGTCAACTTCCTATCGCCGTTCCTCGTCGAAGCCTACCGGACGCTCAGCGAGGCAAGCCCTGCGTCCGTTCCGAGCGTGCCGTTGAGCGACTTGGCGGAGGTGGGCCCCGAGGGAAGGCGCATACGCGATGCGTACACCACTTCGGTTATGCCAACCGCGTTAGGCAGGCGCGCCCTCTGGCACCACAAGTCGGAGTCTGTCACATCGATGCGCACCGATGCCGACGTCTACATCGTCCCCAAGCCGTCTAAGCGCGACCTGGCTGACAAATATTGGGAGCAACGGAGCAACCTATTGCTGCCCCATCGTCTCCGGTTGAACCTGGCGCGTGTAATGGCGGTGATGCTGCCGGAGCGCGCCGTCGGCTCTATCTGGACGCCTTGCCGCCCCAATGACCCGGGCCTGGCCAAGGCGCTCTGCCTCTACCTTAACTCCACGCTCGGCCTGCTCTCTCTGTTGGGGCAACGCGACAACCGGGTTCCGGCCTACCCGTCTTTCTCCCTCGACACCCTGCGCTCCCTGCCGATACCCAATCTCGCCGCCCTGGGCGCGGCTGAGCGCGGGCTGATGGACAGCGCGTTCGATGAATTGAACGGCGAGGCGCTGTTGGCTTTCCCGCGTATGAGCGACGACCCGGTGCGGCGCCAGATAGACGACGCTGTGTGCCAGGCGCTGGGGTTCGACCCCGAGTGGGTGGCCCAGGTGCGCCGGGAGTTGGCGAGAGAGCCGTCCGTCATGGATGCGCGAAGAACAGGCGAGGAACGCTAGCGGTTGTCCATTTGCCATCACCGATGCCACCACCAAACGGTTCCGCTACTTCCGGCCAAGCGCGTGCGCGTTCCCGTCTAGCTGGTTGCTATGCTCGTCGTGGCTGTCGCCGCGTTTCTGTAGGGAGGGCCTTCATCTCCATCATCGACTTTCCAGGGCAAGCCCATCTTGAATCAAACGGTGGATACTGACTTTCCACTCCATATTCTCCCCATCAGTTCCTGAATTCTCGGCCAGATTGCACTTGTCAGGATGGTCCCTCCAGATGTCTTTCAGTTCGAGAAACACACACCCATACTTCTTCAAAATCTGGCTCGCAGTTCCGTTTAAACGATACCTCTTTCCATTCACTTCCACCCACACCGCTCGGAACCTGCAACACAGCTTTGCCGACTCTACCGTAAGGGGCCAGTCCTCCCCATATTCGCTCGCCTTCACTGTCCTGCATTTCGCGCCTTGCCTGAATCTGAACCGCTCCATTAGCACCAACAATTGAATATAGGGCAGTGTTCCAATGGTCAGCACTATGGGCATCAAGACCGCTTGTGCTGGAGAGCGCCAGGCACCTACATCGCCAACCAAATCGGCAATTACACCGAATGTCAATCCTCCTACATATATCAAAAGGAGCAGACTGGCGATCGTAGCCAAACCAGTGCCACGCTTTGAATACACGGCAAACCCAAGAACAATCAATACAGGCACAAGAAAAAATTCCAACCAGAACGCCAAAATTGAAACACTTACAATCTCAGCTATGACAGTAGATGGCGCTAGTAACTGTATGACCCTTCTTCCAAAAATGTTATCTCCCTTGAGCGAATCCCCCAAATGTAAGAGGAGCGAGAATCCTGTTGTGAAAGCCCAAACAATTACTGTCACAACAGGGAATGTTTCCCATAGGCCGACTTTTCTTCCCACAACGACAGTGATCGTCACAAGGATAGCTACGTTCGCTAGCAGTCCAACTATCGAAAGCGAAACAGCTGGCTGGAGGAACGTTTTCGGGAGACTGTAAGCTGATCTCCTAACATTTGCGGATCTTGCAGCGGCAAATACCAGCATAGCACCGAGCCAAAGGACAGTTGCCTCATGTCGCGCATTAAGGTCGTACCATTCAAGCATTGTTCCACCCGAGTTATATTTTGCGCTGAACGGCTCGGTCTGTCTACTGTCAAGGCTGGTGGGCGGAGCAGGGATCGAACCTGCGGCCTCCTGTGTGTAAGACAGGCGCTCTCACCGCTGAGCTATCCGCCCGACCACGCCGACGGTGAACGCTACCACACCGCCGCCATCGCGTTGAAGACGCGGCGGCGCGCGTCCTCGCCGCGCAGGCCCATCGCCGCCAGCGGTTCGGCCATCACGCGGTTCACGAACCCCTCCACCGCTTGGATGATGTTCATCCCCATCCCGTTGACCGTATCGTGGCCGCCGAGGCGCGCTTGGCGCAGCATCGCCGTCTCGCTCGGACTGTAGATGAGGTCGAAGAAGAGCGCGTGCGGCTTGGCGGCGGCGAGGGTGCGAGCGGAGGCGCGTTCATTCTCCGCGATGTCGTCCCTCGCCGCTGCGAGCCACGCGCGGTGGAACGCTGCGTCGTCCGCGAACTCCGACGCCGTGAATTCCGGCGGGTTGGCGGGCGCCAGCGGGCTGTATCCCTCCAAGCAGGTGAGGCGCCCGCCCGGCAGGCGGCGCACCCCCGATTGGCCGACGGACGACGCGTTGATGACCACGTCCGCCGAGGCGACGGCCTCAACCAAGCCCGCGCCGTTGACCGCCTCGGCGTTGCCGTAGGCCGCCGAGACCGCCTCCGCTAACTCTTGCGCCGCCGCCTCGTTTCGGTTGGCGATGCGCAAGCGCCCCCCGTCGAGATGTTGCGCGACGCCGAACGCCGCCGCTCTGCCAGCGCCGCCCGCGCCGACGATGAGCACGTTCAGCCCGGTTAGGCTCGCCAACGGTGGGTCGGGCCGCCACGGCGCGGGTGTGAGCAGCGAGCCGACCACGCCGTCCGCGTCCGTGTTGTAGCCGAGCAGGCGCCCGTCCGGCGTGCGGCGGAGCGTGTTCACCGCGCCAATCTGCGCCGCCGTCGCGTCAACCTCGTCAAGCAGCCCCATCACCGCAACCTTGTGCGGGACGGTTACGTTGCCGCCCGCGAACGAGGGCAGGCCGCGCAGGGCGGCGGCGAGCGCGGGCAGTTGCTCCGCCGTAACGTCGAACGGCAGGTAGGCCGCGTCGATGCCCAGCGCGTCGAACGCCGCGTTCCAGATGGCCGGACTCTTGGCGTACTCGCTGGGGTGGTCGCCGATGATGCCGCACAGCAGCGAGCGCTCCTCGGCGGAGGAATCGAGCGCGTTGCCGACGAGGGGTTGCAGCAAGCCCAGCGCGCCGTCCCGCGCCATCGTCAGGCTCCCGCGACCGCCGCCGTCCGTCCGACGCCGCGCCACTCGAACCCGTGCGCCGTCAGCATCGCCGTGTCGAACAGGTTGCGCCCGTCCACGATCTTGCGGCTGTTCATCGCCGCGCCGAGGCGTTCGAAGTCGATGAGGCGGTACTCCGGCCAGTCGGTCAACAGGAGCGCGACGTCGGCGCCCTCCGCCGCCGCGTAGGGGTCGGCGGCGTAGGCGACGTGCGGCATCAGTTCGCGCGCCTCCTCCATCGCCAACGGGTCGTGCGCGACAACGTCGGCGCCGAGGTCTTGGAGTTGGCGGATGATGCGGAGGGACAACGACGTGCGCACGTCGTTCGCGCCGGGCTTGAAGGCGAGGCCGAGCACGGCTACGCGACGCCCCGCCGCCGGAGCGCCGAGCAGGTCCATCGTGCGCGCGACCGTCTGCTGCACCTGGAAGTCGTTGCGCGACATCACCGCCTGCATGAAGGAGGGTTGGTAGCCGCGCTGTCCCGCGAAGTGGATGAGCGCGCGCAGGTCTTTCTCCAAGCACGGCCCGCCGAATCCGATGCCGGGCTGGAAGTAGTCGCGCCCGATGCGGCTGTCGTAGCCCATCCCGTGCACCACGTCCAGCACGTCGGCGCCCACCTGCTCGCAGATGCCCGCCAGTTCGTTGACGAAGGAGACGCGCGTGGCGAGGAAGGCATTGGAGGCATACTTGATCATCTGGGCGTTGACCGCGCTCGTTTCGAAGTAGGGCACGCCGCGCGCCATCTCCACGCCGTCCGCCGGGGCGTCGGCGATGAAGTCGGCGTAGAGGGCGCGCATCACCTCGCGCGCGTGCTCCGAGTCTGTCCCGATGACGATGCGCGTGGGGAAGAAGAAGTCCTCTAGCCCCTTGCCCTCGCGCAGGAACTCGGGGTTCACGACGATGTCCGCGTGGACGCCCTCGGCGCGCTTGGCGTGGAGAATCTCGCGCATCAGGTCGACCGTGCCTGGCGGCGCGGTGGACTTGATGACCAGCACCGTGTACTGGTCGAGCGCGTCGGCCAGCAAGTGGGCGACGGTGCGCACCTGCCCCAGGTCGGCGCCGCCGTCCTCTAACTGCGGGCTGCCGACCGCGACGAAGACGACCTGGGCGCCGCGCACCGCGTCCTCCAGCCCCGTCGTGAAGGTCAGCCTCCCCGACGCGAGGCACGCGCCGAGCGCCTCCTCCAGCCCCTCCTCGTAGATGGGGCTGCGCCCGTCCGATAGGAGCGCCACCTTGCGCTCGTCCACGTCCACCGCCGCCACTTCCTGCCCCAAGCGCGCGAAGCCCACCGCCGTGATCAACCCGACGTAGCCGCACCCGCCGATCACCGCAATCTTCATAGCGAAACCACCCTCGCCCTCCTTGCCGGAACCGGCCGGGATGCGCCCGCCGCGCCCCACTCCCACTTCCGCCCATTATACAAAGCGCCTACGGCGCATCCGCCTCGGCGTCCTGCGCCTCGAGGGCGGTCAGGGCATCCTGCGCATGCTGCGTCGGCTGCAACTCAATCGATTGGCGCAGCGCCGCCGCCGCCTCGTCGCGGCGGTCGAGTTCCGCCAGCGCCAGCCCGCGCAGGTACCACGCCTGCGCGGCGTAGGCCGTCTCGCCGCCCGCCAGCGTCAACGCCGCGTCGCTCTGCGCCAACGCCGCGTCGAACTGCTCCGCTTGGAGGTAGGCCGCGCTCAAGGTGATCGACGGCTGCGCGAAGCCGGGCAGCAGCACCGTCATAATCTTGGCGTAGCGCAGCGCCTGCTCCGTGCCCTCGCCCGTCAACTCGGCCACGGCGCGGGCCATATCGCTCAGCCGCGACCATACGCGGTGGTCGGCCGGGTTCCACTCGCGCGCTCCCTCAATCGCGTCTTGCGCGCGCCGCAACCCCTCGGCCACTTGCGCGGGTTCGCCTTGCGCGTCCGCCAACCCCCGCAGCGCGTCGCTCAACTGGAGGTGCAGCAACGCTTGACGCGGATGCCAGTCGATCGCGCGCTCCAACTCCGATATCCCCTGTTGCACCCGTCCCTGCTCGAACGCCTCGATCGCCTGGCCCGAGGCGCGCGCGGCCATCAGCGGACTGAGCGTCGCCGACCACCACACGATGACCAGCAGCACGCACAGCACCGACGCCGCCCCGATGCGCCACACGGATGCCGGATCAGCGACGCCCTCCCGCGCGACACGCCTGCGCTCTGCTCGCCGCTGCTGGCGATTCGCGGCGGCGCTTGGCGTGCGCAGGCCGATCGTCTGGTCATACGCCCGGCGACGGCGCGGGTTCATCAGCGCCTGGAACGCCTCCGCCTCGCGCTTCCCTGCGCCGGCGCCGAGCGCCCTATGCGCGCGCCGTATCTCCTCGCGCGTTGCTTGGGGCGCGACGCCTAGGACGTCGTAGTGGCTGCGCTCCCGCCCGCCTTCCTTCTCGGCGTCGTCGGCGGGCGCTTCCGCGTTTGCGGCGCGCGTAGGCCCTGCGGTCTCTCCGGCTCTCTCGCTGCTCAATCGCCCGGCGGCGATGAGCACGCCCAACAGCACCCACGTCATCACAAAGTCGGTAATCTGCGCCTTTCCCGTCACCTGCTCCATCATCCGCGCGCCGAACACTCCCGCCAGCGCCACCGCCATCCACGCCAGCCAACTCTCCACCCTCCCCCCTGCGCCCAGGCGCAGCAGCCGCCACAGCACGAGCGCCGCGCTCCCCGCCAGCGCCAGGTAGACCAGCACGCCGATTGCCCCCAACTCCAGCGCCGTATGCACCAAGAAGTTGTGGCCGTGCTCGATTAGCGTCTTGGTCGCGCGCGTGTCTCCCACCAACTGATAGAAGGTCACGAACGTGTCCGGCCCGTAGCCGATGATCGGGCGCAGCGGCAGCAGCGACACCTCCGGCAGTTCCGGATACGCCTCCGTGTCGAACGACACCCCTTCCGCCAGCGCCTGCCCCGTCGTCTGCCAGATGATGAAACGGCTGCTCAACGTTCCGACCGTCGCCTCCGTGGCGATGGTGCCCACGCGGTTGACGATGGTCGTGTCGCCTTCGGCCTTCACGCCTGGCGCGGGAGGGAGCGTCAGCAGCCATCCCGCCGCGACGGCCGCCGCCAACAACCCCGCCGCCGCCAGCGCCGGCTTCCATCCGCGCAGCCGCCACGCGGCCACCAGGAACACCGCCGTCCCCGCTGCCGCCGCCACCCAGGGGCCCCGGCTCAACGTGAAGAGCAGCGCCGTCGCTTGCAGCATCAACGGCAGCCACAAGAGCACGACGCGCGCAATCGTCCGCGAGCGCTGCAGCCCCTCTACGACGAGCGCGAGGGTGATGGGGATGGTCATCGCCAGCACCGAGCCCGCGAACACCGGATTGCCGAGCGTCAGGCTCGCGCGCGTGCTGTCTCCGCCAGGTTCGCTCAGCGGGTCGTACCCGAAGTGCTGCCCTATCCCATACACCGACGACAGTGTCCCGGTCGCCGCGATGATGACCATCAGCCGCCATACCTGCTGCCGAGTCCGCAGGTGGGTCGCGGCGACCAAGAAGATCGCCGCGTAGCAGGCGATGCTGTAGAGGCCGTAGGTGTCCCAGCCGGGGTTGTAGCCCCAGAACCCCGAGCGCGGCAGCGGCGACAGCGCGGCGGACAACCCCACGACCGCCGTCAGCGCCAGCGCCGAAGCCATCATGACTCGCGCGGGCCCGCCCTTCAGCCATGCCCATGCCCCCCGCGCGTACTCGCCCAGCGTACGGAGCGGCGCCTGCCCCGGGGTCAACGCCCACTCCAGCGCCCAGAGCCCCGCGAGCGCGATGGCAATCGTCCGAAAGAGCGACACCTTGGCGACCTGAATGTAGCCAAGCATGAACCCCTCGGGCAGCTGGATCAGCGCCACGATGGGAATCAGCGCAAGCAGCAGCCACTCGATGGCCGTGCGCACGCCGTCGGTCAATCTAGGTGCGAAGGGCGTGCGGCGTGCGGCGCTTGCTGCCAACGAAACCTCTCTCGCCGCTGCTCTGAGCCGCGGCGCCCCTAGTCTAACGCGCTCCGCGCCGGGCTAGAGGCCGAGGATGGCGCCGCTTGCGTCTACGTCGAGGGAGCGAGGGTTGGAGGGGAGGCCGGGCATCGTGACGATGTTGCCTGCGATGGGGTAGATGAAGCCCGCGCCGACGGACGCGCGCACGTCGTTGATCTCGAAGGTGTAGCCGGAGGGACAGCCCTTGCGCTCGGGGCGGTCGCTGATGGAGAGGTGCGTCTTCGCCATGCAGACGGGGAGGTTGCTCCAGCCCAGTTCGCGGAAACGGCGGAGTTGCGCGCGGGCGGGCGCGCTCCACGCGACGTCGTCGGCGTTGTAGACGCGGCGGGCGAGCGCGAGCGCCTTGTCCTCGAGCGAATCGGAGAGGGCGTAGGCATAGTTCGGCTCGGGGGCGGCGCCTGGCTCGGAGGCGGAGGCGGCGTCGATGAGCGCCTCCGCCAACTGCGTCGCGCCCGCGCCCCCGTCCGCGAATGCGATGCTCTCCACCGCCGCCGCTGCGCCCGCCTCCTCGCAGCCCTGCTTGACGATGCGCAGCTCCTCGGCGGCGTCAGTGGGGAAGCGGTTGATAGCGACGACGGCGGGGAGGCCGAAGGAGCGGATGACGCCGATGAGGTGGCGCAGGTTCGCCATGCCCGCCTCGACGGCGGAAGGGGCTGGCGGGTCGAGATCGCGCACGGGGACGCCGCCGTGATTCTTGAGGGCGCGCACGGTGGCGACGATGACGGCGGCGTGCGGGAGCATGCCGGAGGAGCGCGCCTTGATGTGCATGAACTTCTCGAAACCGAGGTCTGCGCCGAATCCGGCCTCGGTGAGGACGTAGTCGGCGTGGGCGAGAGCGAGGCGGTCGCCGAGGACGGAGCTGCACCCGTGAGCGATGTTGCCGAACGGCCCGGTGTGGACGATGACGGGCTGGCCCTCGGTGGTTTGGACGAGGTTCGGGAGGATGGCGTGGCGCAGCAGCGCCATCATCGAGCCGACCGCGCCGACGTCAGCGGCGGTCACTGCGCGCCCGTCGCCGGCGTAGCCGACCACCATGCGGCCGAGGCGTTCGCGCAGGTCGTCGAGGCCGCTGCTGAGGGCGAGGATGGCCATAACCTCGGAGGCGGTTACGATGTCGAACCCGGTCTCGCGGACGGGGGCGTTGTTGGCGCCGCCCAGGCCGGAGGCGATTTGGCGCAGCGAGCGCTCCTCCATATCGGAGACGCGCCGCAGCGTTACGCCCGCGGGGGTTAGGCCGGGGATGCGCCCGAGGCGGACGGCGTTGTCGGTGAGCGCCGCCAGCAGGTTGTGCGCCGACGCGACGGCGTGGGCGTCGCCGGTGAAGTGGACGTTGACCTCGTCCTCGGGCTCGACGCGGGACTTGCCGCCGCCGGTTCCGCCGCCTTTGACGCCGAAGATGGGGCCGAGAGAGGGTTCGCGCAAGGTGGCGGCAGCGCTGACGCCGAGGCGGCCCAGTCCCTGCGTAAGCCCCACGGTCGTGGTGGTCTTGCCTTCGCCCGCCGGAGTGGGGGTTATGCCGGTCACCACGACGAGCTTGCCGCGCGCCGCGCCCTCGCCGACGACTTCGAGCGGAACCTTGGCCTTGTAGCGGCCATAGGGAATCAGCGCGTTCGGGTCGAGGCCGATGCTCGCGGCGATGTCGGCAATGGGTCGCATAGCGTGACCTGCGCAGAGGCTTAGTCTACCACCGGCGGGCGGCGGACGGGCAGAGCGCGCCCTCCTAGCGCCGCCGCGGCTGGGCTAGCGTGCCGCGGGCTACGCCGCGGCGCATGCGCCCGTACTCGGAGGCCAGCTCGGCGCCGATGAGGAGGATGAAGGAGGAGATGTAGGCCCAGACGAGGAGGGCGACGAGGGGGCCTAGGGAGCCGTAGATGCGCTCGAAGTTGGCGAATTCGTCGAGATAGAAGAGGAAGAGCGTCTTGCCGAGTTCGAAGCAGAAGGCGGCGAAGAGGGCGCCGGGCCAGACGTAGCCCCAGTAGGTGGGGGTGTTCGGGACGAACTTGTAGATGACGATGAAGATGCCGAAACTGAAGAAGAAGGGCAGGATGCGGGCGAGCGCCTGCACGACGCCGTGTTCGAGGAACCGCAGGCGCTCGGGGCCGAAAGTGTCGATGAATTGGAGCGCGGAGGTGGCGAAAACGGACATCAGGAAGAGGACGCCGACGCTGAGGGCCATAGCGATATGGCGGAGCTTGGCGACGTAGAAGGGGCGGTCTTGGTGGACGTCCCACGCGCGGTTCACCGCCTTGCTGACGGCGCCGAACAGGGCGCTCGCCGTCCAAAAAAGTCCGGCGAGGCTGATCATCCCCAGTTGACCGCGATATTCGCCGACGGACTGGATGTTGGCGTCCAAGGCGCCGGTGGAGCCGGGCAGGTAGGTCTGGAAGAAGTCGAGGATCTGCCCCTTGACGTTCTCGTCGTGGAGGACGGGGCTGAGCAGCGCCATCAGGCCGATGGTGAGAGGGAAGAGGGAGAGGATGGCGTAGTAGGCGACGCCCGCCGCCATATGCGTTACGTCGTCGGCCATCGTCTCCTTGACGGTGCGGACGGCGAGGACGACGGGATTGCAGGAGCCATGGGACTGGGAGCGGCTGATGTGTCGTCTCCTGGCGGTGGGGGGGCCTCGCGTGCGTGCCTTTACGCGCTAGGCAGGGTCGGCGTCCATAACGGCGGCGAAGTCGGCGGCCTCGTAGAGGGGGCGGATCTCGACCTCGCTCGGCCCAGGCATGGGGTTAGGGCAGCGCTTGACCCACTCGACGGCCTCGTCCATATCGGCGACTTCCCACAGCCAGAACCCGGCCACGAGGTCGCCCACGGGCGTGAACGGGCCGTCGGCGACGGTGCGGCCGGCGCCGTCGAAGCGCACGCGCTTGCCCTGGGCGGACGGGCGCAGGCCGTCCCCGCCGCGCATGACGCCCGCGTCGACGAGTTGCTGGTTGAAGGCGGCCATGGCGTTTATCAGTTCGGCGGATGGCATAACGCCCGCCTCGCTGTCCGCCGTTGCCTTGATCAAGACCATCACGCGCATGGGTTCCGCGTCCTTTGGGTGCATGCGATGACGCGATGCTAGCACGGGGGCGGGCGGGCGCGCTGCGCTTGGCGGAGCAGGGCGGCGCTGCTAACATCGACGACAGGCCCTGATTGGCGCGGGACCGGTCGGGATTCACTCGCGGAGGAAGCGTTGGCGTCCACAGAAGTGAACGAGAGCGTTCGCTATGAGCCGGACGAGAACCCGCCGCGCGCGGTAACGGTTGGCGCGGGCTTTCAGGCGGCGGCGATTATCGTGGCGCCGGTAGTGCTGACGGTCGTCATCGTGGCGCGGGTTGCCGAGCAGCCCGACTCCTACATCACGTGGGCTGTCTTCGCGGCGCTGCTGGTGTGCGGCGTAACGACCGTGTTGCAGGCGGCAAGGTTCGGGCGCATCGGGGCGGGCCACGTGCTGATTATGGGCACGTCGGGCGCGTTCATCGCGGTATGCGTGGCGGCGCTGGTGGAGGGCGGGCCGACGACGATGGCGCTGCTCATCGTGGTCTCGTCGCTGTTCCAGTTCGCGTTGGCGGCGCGGCTGTCGCTCTTGCGGCGGATATTCACGCCGACCGTGGCGGGCACGGTGATTATGCTGATCTCCGCCACGGTGATGCCGTTGGTGTTCGACATGCTGGTGGACGTTCCGGAGGGTTCGCCGGCGGCGGGCGCTCCGGCGGCGGCGGGCGCGGCGCTGCTGGTCATAAGCGTGCTGGTGCTGCGGGCGCCGCCCGCGTGGCGGCTGTGGGCGCCGGTCATCGGCATAGCGGCGGGGTGCGTCGTCGCCGCGTTCTTTGGGCTGTACGACACGCAGCCGGTGCTCGATGCGTCGTGGATCGGCGTGCCGCTCGGCGGCTGGCCGGGGATCGAGGCGCCGGGCGTGGAGTTCTGGGCGCTGCTGCCCGCCTTTGTAGTGGTTACGATGGTGGGGGCGGTGGAGACAATCGGCGACGGCGTGGCGATTCAGCGGGTGTCGCGCCGGAGGCCGCAAGCGACGGACTTCCGCGTGGTGCAGGGCGCGCTGAACGCGGATGGGATGGGCAACCTGCTCTCTGGCCTCGCGGGCACGATGCCGAACACGACCTACTCTACGAGTATCTCGCTCGCGGAGGTTACGGGGGTGAACGCGCGGCGGGTAGGGGTGGTGCTCGGCGTGGTGGTGGCGGCTGTGGCGTTCTTCCCGAAGATAGCCGCGCTGCTCATCGGCATCCCCGGCCCGGTCGCCGCCGCCTACCTGCTGGTGCTGCTGGCGCTGCTGTTCGAGCAGGGGATGAAGATCATCGTGCTGGACGGCGTAGACCACCGCAAGGCGATGGTGGTCGGCGCCGCGTTTTGGCTGGGCGTAGGTTTCCAGAACCAGTCCATCTTCCCCTCGCTGTTGAGCGACGGGTTCTTGGCGCTGCTGCTGGGCAACGGGATGACCGCAGGCGCCCTCGCCGCCACGCTGATGATGGTGTTTATGGAGTTGACGCGGCGCGACAGGCGGCGCTTGGCCGTGCGGCTGGACGCGGAGGCGCTGCCCAAGCTGGCCGACTTCCTGCGCTCGTTCGCATCCAAGGCGGGTTGGGACAAGGCGTCGGCGGAGAACCGCCTCGTGCTGGTCGGAGAGGAGACGCTCACGAACTTGTTGGACGGGGGAGAGGGCGCGGAAGGGGAGCGGCGGCTTGCCGTAACGGCGCAGAAGGCGGCGGGCGGCGTTGAATTGGAATTCGTCTCGGCGTCGGCTGGAGAGGAGAACCTAGAGGACAGGCTTTCCTATTTGGGAGAGGCGCCGGACGTAACAGACGTGCGGGAGACCTCGTTCCGCCTGCTGCGGGGCTACGCCTCGTCGGTGCGTCACCAGAAGTACCACGACGTGGACATCGTTACGCTGCGCGTGGACGGGCCGGTAGGCGGCGGGCGGTCGCGCCTGCGCTAGGGAGCGAACGGGGTTCGCCCGTTGCGTGTATGGTTGCGGGCGCGGCGCACGCGGCGCCCAACTACGATAAAGGAAACGGCATGGCGACTGACTGGAAGGCAAAGGAAGCGCGTTACTACATGCACGTCGTGAATCGCCAGCCGGTGGTGATCGAGCGCGGCGACGGCGCGCGCGTCTGGGACGTAGACGGCAAGGAGTACCTCGACTTCACGGCGGGGTGGGCGGTCGCCAACCTGGGCCACAACCACCCTGCGGTTACGGAGGCGATCCAACGGCAGGCGGGGGCGCTGCTCCAGATGTCGAACCAGTTCTACACGCTGCCGCAGCTGGAGTTGGCGGAAGCGCTGGTGGAGAGTTCGGCGATGGACCGCGTGTTCCTCTGCAACTCGGGGGCGGAGGCGAACGAGGGCGCGGTGAAGTTGGCGCGCAAGGCGGGCAAACTGGGACGCGACGGCGCGTCGGAGGTCATCACCGCCTTCAATTCGTTCCACGGGCGCACCATCGGCATGGTGGCCGCCACCGGCAATCCGCACTACCAGGAGCGCTGGCGCCCGCTCGCGCCGGGCTTCGTGAACGTTCCCTACGACGACCTCGACGCCGTCCGCGCCGCCACCAACGAGAACACCTGCGCCGTGATGGTCGAGGTGGTGCAAGGGGAGGGCGGCGTGAACGTCCCCACCGAGGGCTACCTGAAGGGGCTGCGGGAGTGGTGCGACGCGCAAGGGTTGTTGCTCATCTTCGATGACGTGCAGTGCGGGATGGGGCGGTTGGGGACGCTGTGGGGCTACGAGGCGTTTGGCGTGGAGCCGGACGTTATGACGCTGGCCAAGGGGCTGGGGAACGGCGTGCCGATCGGCGCGTTCCTGTGCAAGGAGAGCGCGAACGTGCTGGAGCCCGGCGACCACGGCTCCACCTTCGGCGGCAACCCGCTGGCCACCGCCGCCGCGAACGCCACCGTCCGCTACACCATCGAGCACGACGTGCCCGCGCACGCCAAGGCGATGGGCGCCTACTTGACGGAGCGGCTGAACGGGCTGCGCGAACGCCACCCCGGCGTCATCATCGACGTGCGGGGGATGGGCCTGCTGATGGCGGTGCAGTTCTCCGACACGTTGTCGGCCCGCCTCGTGGCCGCGTGCAACGAGGAGGGATTGCTGCTCAACCCCGTGCGCCCGGACGCGATCCGCCTCATCCCGCCGCTCATCATCACCGAGGCGGACGCGGACGAGGCGGTGGAGAAGATCGAGCGCGGCCTCGCCAAGGTCTCGCAGGGCTAGCGCTATGGCGGAGCGCCGAAAGATCGTGCTGGCGTACAGCGGCGGATTGGACACCTCCGTGGCTATCCACTGGCTGCGGGAGCAGTACGACGCGGAGGTGGCGACGCTGACCATCGACCTGGGCGCGAACGCGGAGCTGGACGAGGCGCGCCAGCGGGCGCTGGCCATCGGCGCAGTCCGGGCGGACGTGTACGACGCTCGGGAGGAGTTCATCCGCGAGTACGTGTGGCCCGCGCTCCAGGCGGGCGCGCTCTACGAGGGCGTCTATCCGCTGGCGACGGCGTTAGGGCGCCCGCTCATCGCCAAACACCTGGTGCGCATTGCCCGCGAGGAGGGCGCGTTCGCCATCGCTCACGGCTGCACCGGCAAGGGCAACGACCAGGTGCGGTTCGACGTGAGCGCCGCCGCGCTGGCGCCGGAGTTGAAGGTGCTGGCCCCCGCGCGCGAGTGGGGGATGGGGCGCGACCAGGAGATCGTCTACGCGCGCGAGCGGGACATCCCGCTGAAGCTGACCAGCGCGAGCGCCTACTCGGTCGACGAGAACCTGTGGGGACGGTCGGTGGAAGCGGGCGACCTCGAAGACCCGTGGAAGGAGCCACCGGAGGCCGTCTACGAATGGACGGCGTCCGCCGCCAACGCGCCCGACGAGCCGCGCTACGTGGAAGTCGGGTTCGAGGAGGGCGTGCCCACGTCGCTGGACGGCGAGCGGATGGGCGCGTTGGCGTTGGTGCAGCAGATGCACGAGGCCGCCGGCGCGCACGGCGTGGGGCGCATCGACCACGTCGAGAACCGCCTGGTGGGCATCAAGTCGCGCGAGGTGTACGAGGCACCTGCGGCCATTGCGCTCTCGGCGGCGCACCGCGCCCTTGAGGGCCTGGTGCTGACCAAAGACCAGGCGCGCTTCAAGGAGCGCATGGCCATCGAGTACGCCGACCTCGTCTACAACGGCCTGTGGTTCTCCGCGCACCGCCTCGACCTGGACGCCTACGTGCGCTCGACGCAGCAGTTCGTTACGGGGACGGTGCGCCTGCGCCTCCACAAGGGGAGCGCGACCGCCGTAGGGCGCAGGAGCGACGCGGCGCTGTACCGCCACGACCTGGCGACCTACGACGAGGGCGACGCCTTCGACCACCGCGCGTCGGAGGGGTTCATCAGCATCTACGGCCTCCCGACCCGGACGCAGGCGCGCATCCAGGGCAAGGGCGTGCAGGGGGCGTAGGGGAGAGGGCGCCGCCTGTGCGCTAATGGGGCTGCAAAGGCGTAGGCTAGGAACGGCCTCCGTTTTTCAGGAGACCCCTAGCCCACACGTTAGCGGAAGTATCCTTACTGATAGCCTGGGCTTTGCCGAGGGCTGCGGTTGAAAAAGCGCAGCGTCGCCATTACGACATTTCTGTGTTGTGCGAACGTCGCCGCGCATGTTACCCTGGCTCCAAATGGACGCTTGCCCTCTCCTCTCCAGCGCCACCCCGTTCGCTCCGACCAAATTTGAAAAGCGCCCCCAGCCCGCGCCCTGGACAAAACTGGTCACTTCCTTGCTTATTCCGCGCCAATCCTGGACAAATCTGGCCACGCCTCCCGCCGTAAAGGGACCGGAATGGACCACTTGGGCGCAGAAAAACGAAATCTTCGCTCCGCCCACCCCTTGCCCCCTGCCGCCGAGATGGGTCTTGCGAGTCGAGGCGCCGAGCGTCGAGGTTCCTGCCCCGCAGGAACGACGGAATGAGATTGTGGAGGCGACGGGCAGGGCAGCGGCGGAGAGTTAGCGTGGCGTAAGCGCCCTAGCGCGGGTCGAAGCGGTTGACTAGGGGGAGGCGGCGGTCGCGGCCGAAGGCGCGGGCGGTGATCTTGACGCCGGGCGGGGCTTGGCGGCGCTTGTACTCGCTGCGGTCGACCAGCTGGACGGTGCGCATCACCGCGTCGCGGGGCGCTCCGTCGGCCAGCAACTCCTCCACGGGCACGTCGCGCTCCACGTAGGCCTCTAGGATGGGGTCGAGCGTCTCGTACGGAGGCAGGGAGTCCTCGTCGAGTTGGTCGGGCCTGAGCTCGGCGGTGGGCGGGCGGTCGATGATGGACTGGGGGATGACCTCGCGTGCGGCGTCGGCGTTCAGGTGGACGGCGAGGGCGCGCACGAGCGTCTTGGGCACGTCCTTGATGACGGCGAATCCGCCCGCAAGGTCGCCGTACAGGGTGGAGTAGCCGGTGGCCATCTCGCTCTTGTTTCCAGTGGTGAGGACGATCCAGCCGAACTTATTGGATGCCGCCATCAGCAGGTTGCCCCGGATGCGCGCTTGGACGTTCTCCTCCGTCAGGTCGGGCTCGCGGCCTTCGAAGACGGGGGCGAGGGTGGAGAGGTAGGCATCGAACACGCCCTCGATGGGCACGGTGAGCATGCGCACGCCGAGATTGTCCGCCAGGCGCTCGGCGTCGTCTTGGGATTGGCGGGAGGTGTAGCGGGAGGGCATAAAGAGGGTGGTTACGGCGTCAGGGCCGAGCGCGTCGGCGGCGATGGCGGCGGTGAGGGCGGAGTCGATGCCCCCGGACAAGCCGATGACGGCGCCGTGAAAGCCGGACTTGCGCACGTAGTCGCGCGTGCCGAGCACCAACGCGGCGTAGACCTCCGCCTCAGCGCTCAACTCGGGGCTGACTTGGGGGACAATCTCCGGCGGGCGGGTGTCCGGCTCGCCGCCGAGGTCGTAGTAGGCGGGCTCGCCGACCTCCCGCAGCGCGTCGGCGGAAGGGGCTGCGGCGCGCCCGTCCGCCACCGCGTCGGCGTCGACGTCCACGAGCAGCAGCGCCTCTTCGAACTGGGGGCCGCGGGCGCGCAGTTCGCCGTTGCGGTCGAGGACGAGGCTTTGGCCGTCGAAGACGAGTTCGTCCTGGCCGCCGACCATATTCACGTAGGCGAGGGCGACCTGGTTGGCATGGGCGCGCTCGGCAAGCATAGCGAGGCGCTCGCGCCCCTTGCCGCGATGATAAGGGGAGCCGTTGACGTTGAGCACGACCTCGGCGCCGCCCGCCCGCGCGACGGTGGCGGGATTGGGCTGGAACCAGATGTCCTCGCAGACGCAGACGCCGATTCGCACGTCGTTGAGCGTAAGCACGGGACAGGCGCGCCCGCGCGCGAAGTAGCGATGCTCGTCGAACACGCCGTAGTTGGGGAGGAATATCTTGTGGTAGACGGCTGCAATCTCGCCCCGGCGGAGGATGGCGGCGGCGTTGTAGAGGGCGCCGCCGGCACGGAGTGGCGTTCCGACGACGGCGAGCGTATCGCCCGACGCGGCGGCGATCTGCGCGAGGCGGCGGTCTGCCTCGTCGAGGAACTGGCGCTTGAAGAGGAGGTCTTCAGGCGGGTAGCCGGTGAGGGCGAGTTCGGGAAGGGCGACGACGTCGGCGCCTGCCTGGGCGGCGCTCTCCATCGCGTCCAGGATGAGGCGCGTGTTGCCGTCGAGGTCGCCGACAGTGGGGTTGATCTGGGCGAGCGCGATACGGATGCGGCGCATAGTGGGAGCCGCCGGAGGGCTAGCCGCCGGAGGCGGGAGCGTCGAGCGAGCCGAAGAGGTGGCCCAGCTTGTCGCGCTTGGTCTCGAGGTAGTGAAGGTTGTGCTGGTGGGGGCGCGTCTCGATAGGGACGCGCTCGAGGATTTCGAGGCCGTAGGAGTCGAGGCCGACCACCTTCTTGGGGTTGTTGGTGAGCAGGCGCATCTTCGTGACGCCGACGTCGCGCAGAATCTGCGCGCCGATGCCGTAGTGGCGCAGGTCGGGCGGGAAGCCGAGGCGCTCGTTCGCCTCGACGGTGTCGGCGCCGTCGTCTTGGAGCGCGTAGGCCTTGATCTTGTTGTGGATGCCGATGCCGCGCCCCTCCTGCCGCATATAGACGAACACGCCCGCGCCGTCAGCGCGGATGCGGTCGAGCGCCATATGCAGCTGCGCGCCGCAGTCGCACCGCATGCTGCCGAACACGTCGCCGGTCAGACATTCGCTGTGGACGCGGACGAGCACAGGCTCGTCGGGGGAGGGGTCGCCGAAGACGAGGGCGACGTGCTGCTCCGCGTCGACGGCGGAGCGGTAGGCAAGGACGCGCGCCTGTCCGTAGCGGGTAGGCAGGTCGGCCTCGGCGACGCGCTCGACGAGGCGCTCGTGCTGAAGGCGGTAGGCGATGATGTCCGCCACACTGACGATGTGCAGCTCCTCGCGCTCGGCCAGCGCCTCAAGCTGAGGGCGGCGCGCCATCGTGCCGTCGTCGTCGAGGATCTCGCATATCACGCCCGCCGGAGCGCGCCCGGCGAGCTGGGCGAGGTCGACGATGGCCTCCGTCTGACCGGCGCGCACCAGTACGCCGCCCTCCTGCGCCGTTAGGGGGAAGATGTGCCCGGGGCGGGCGAGGTCTTCGGGGCGGGAGGCGGGGTCGACGAGGGCGCGCGCGGTGGCGGCGCGGTCGAAGGCGGAGATGCCGGAGCCGCCATTGTTCACGTCCACCGACACGGTGAAGGCGGTCCCGTAGCGGGCGGTGTTGTTGGAGACCATCGGCTCGAGGCCGAGTTGGGCGAGGCGCTGCGCGGTCATAGGCACGCAGATGAGGCCGCGCGCGGTCTTGGTCATGAAATTGATGGCCTCGGGGGAGACGGCGTCGGCGGCGATGGCGAGGTCGCCCTCGTTCTCGCGGTCCTCGTCGTCCACGATGATGACGAACTTGCCGGCGCGCACGTCGGCTATGGCTTGCTCTACGCTTGCGAGGGGCATCTTCCTTCTTTCGCCCGGGGGCGCCTCCACGCCGCCCGCGCTCCTATTCTACTCCTTCGTGCGCGGAGCCAAGAATCTCTCGGCGTACTTGGCGAGGATATCCGCCTCGATGTTCACCAGGTCGCCGGGCTTGCGGCGGCCCAAGACGGTGTGGTCGTAGGTGTAGGGCACGACGGCTATCTCGAACGCCTCTGGGGCGAGTCTTGCGATGGTCAGGCTCACGCCGTCGAGCGCCACGAACCCCTTTTCGACAATGTAGCGCGCGATGACGGGCGGCGCGGCTACGGCGAGCGTGCGGTTGGACTCCGGCCCGTCGAAGCGCAGCACCTCGCCAACGCCGTCCACGTGCCCTTGCACGAAGTGGCCGCCCATGCGCGAAGCAGGCGTGAGGGCGCGCTCCAGGTTGACCGCGCCGCCGGGCGCCAGCGCGCCTAGGTTGGTGCGGGCGAGCGTCTCGTCGGCGAGGTCGACGGCGAAGGCGCTCCCGTCCAGGCGGGCGACGGTGAGGCAGGCGCCGTTGACGTTGACGCTCTCGCCCAGGGCGAGGTCGGGCAGATCGGGCGCGTCGATGACGAGCGCGTTGGGCGGCGCCTCCCGCACCGTGCCTACCGATTCGACGATGCCTGTGAACATAGGCGGGGCTACGCGCCGGGCGCAGGGTAGCCGCTGACCATCATATCGCCGTCGAGGTTAGTAGCGCGCACGCGCTCCAAGCGCAGCGCGTCGGCGATAGCGCCCGCGCCGCGCCCGGCCATAGCCGACGGCGCGTCGGAGCCGCCGATGAGCACGGGCGCGACGAAGGCGCATACCTTGTCGATGAGGCCGCCGTCGAGCAGCGCGCCGAGCAGCGCCGCGCCGCCCTCGGCGAGCACCGAATTGACCTCTTGTTGGCCGAGCAGTCCGAGCAGTGCGGGCAGGTCGACGCGGCCATCGGCGCCGGGCGCGTTCACCACCTCTGTGCCCTGAGCCTCGAGGGCGGCGCGCTTGTCGGCAGGGGCGGCGGCAGTCGCGACGATGGTCCGCCCCGGCTGACGAAGCATCGCGGCGGCGGGGGGGAGACGCGCCGTGCTGTCCACGACGACGCGCAGGGGCTGCCGCCCGTTCTTCGGCGGGACGGCGCGCACGGTGAGCATAGGGTCGTCGGCGAGCGCCGTGCCTACGCCGATCATCACGGCGTCCGATTCGGCGCGGAGGCGGTGTGCTTCGCGGCGGGAGGCGTCGTTGGATATCCAGCGCGAATCGCCCGTGCGCGCGGCGATCTTGCCGTCGAGGCTCATAGCGAACTTTGCGGTGACGAAAGGCCGCCCCGTGCGCACGCGCTTGTCGAACGCCTCGATGATTTCCCGCGCCTCCTCCTGCCCGTCGCCCATGCTGACGGCGATGCCCGCCGCGCGAAGGCGCTCCGCGCCCTTTCCCACAGTGCGCGGGTCGGGGTCGATGATGGCGGCGTGGACGGCGGCCACTCCCGCCTCGACGAGCGCATCGGCGCAAGGGGGGGTGCGCCCGTAGTGGGCGCAAGGCTCCAGCGTTACGTAGAGGTCTGCGCCGCGCGCGTGAGCCCCCGCCTGCTCAAGGGCGGCGGTCTCCGCGTGGCGCTGCCCCGGCGGATGCGTATGCCCTTCGCCGACTACGCGCCCCTCCTTGACGAGGACGGCGCCGACGGCGGGGTTCGGGCTGACGCCGCCGAGCGCCTCGCGGGCGAGGCTGAGCGCGCGCGCCATAAAGGGAGAGGGCGGGCGGGCGGCGCCGTCAATAGCCACGGCGCCAGTCGATGACGTTCTCAAGCGGCTCGCCGTCCAGCAGGCGGCGCAGGTTGCGGCAGAGCACGTCCACCGCGCCGTGGCGGTTCACGTCGGCGCTGCCGGAGGTGTGCGGCGTCATCACGAGGTTAGGCGCGGAGGCGAGCGTGGGGTTGGGCGGGCCGGTGAAGTCGCCGATATACACGTCCAGGTAGGCGCCGCTCAGTTTGCCGGAGCGCAGCGCGTCGGCCAGGGCGGCCTCGTTCACGATCTCGCCTCTGGCGACGTTGATGAAGGCGGCTCCGTCCTTCATTGCGCCGAACGCCGCCGCGTCGATCAGGCCGTGCGTCTCGTCCGTCCACATCGCTGCGATGACGACGAAGTCGGCCTCCGCCAGCATCGCGTGCAACTCGCTCGCCGGATAGAGCGCGTCGACGCTGTCCACGTCGTAGGCGACCGACTGCGCCGAGCGCCGGGTCGCCACGACGCGCATCTCCAACCCCTTGGCGAGGCGTGCGACGTTGCGCCCGATGCCGCCGAAGCCGACGATGCCTATCGTCTTGCCCTCTAAAACGCGCATCAACGGGTAGTTGCGGCGGTCGAAGTCGCCCTCCAGCGTCTTGCGCGCGGCGACGTGTAGGCCTTTGGCGAGCATCGTGGCGGCGGAGACGGCCAGTTCGGCGATAGGCTCCGCCTGCGTGTAGCCGCGCGAGGAAGTGAAGGGGACGCTCGCGCCCCAGTAGGGCGTGCCGCGCAGGTTGGAGACGCCAGCGAAGGGGCAATGGAAGAGGAGGGCGTTCTTGGCGCGGGGCAGCAGTCGGTGCGGGAAAGGGAAACTGAGGAAGACGGCGTGGGCGGCGGCCAGCGTCGCCTCGCGCTCGGCGGGCGTCATCAGCGGCTGAGGCGGCGGCGCGCCTCGCCGCCCAGGCCGCCCCATCATCGCGGCGTTGTCCTCCAGTATCTCGTCGTAGAACTCCGCGTAGGCCGGCACGACGTTGAGCCTGGCCGGATCGACCGCACGAATCTTGGCGAGCGCCTCGCCGCCCAGGTTGGCGACGACGAGGACGTTGAGGGGGGCGGGTAGGGCGCTCACAGCGCGCATTCTATCGGAGAGGGAAGGAGCCGCTCTGTCGAGCATCTTTGCGCAGGCTATCCCGAGGCTTGGATGACGACGCGGCCGCTGTCCTTAACTTCCACGTACAGGCTGTGGCTGTGAAGCAACCGCATCTCGACGAGAGGGGTGGTGTCGGACATATGGACATATGTGCGCTTGGGCAGGCTGTCCCAGAGCACCGTAACCTCGTAGACGTTGAATCTCACTATAGGCGCCGTCGGCCAGGGTTGCCGAAGTGCTGGTCACGAAGGGCAATTCCAGTTCCGTCACCAGTGATGGCGGCAGCGACAGAAAGGCATTGAAGCCGGTGTCGATGACTGCGTCTATCTCTCGGTTCTGCCCCGAGGGCCCTCGTACTGCAATCCGGACGATTGGTTTGTAGGCGTCATTTACCCGGCCTTCTATCACTGGGCGCTCCGCAGCGACCTGCCGCCGAAGCGATGGACAGCCCGATGCCCTACCCGCAACGACCACACGTCGATGGCCTCCGGGCGCAGCGAGCGGAGGCGGTCCACCGCGTCAAGGATGTCGCCGCCGCCGGCCCACTCGCCGCTGTCCACGTCGATGGAAACGATTTCCCCGTGATGGTCCGCCTCGACCTTGCGCCGGATGTCGTGCTCATATATCTCGCTGCCCAGGCGGGCAAGCTCCTCTTTCGAGCGGGTTGGCGCAGTCGGTCTGGGCGATTGCATAACTGCATTCTGCTACCTCCTGCCGCCGCTCCGTGGGTACGGGCGCAGATGCGCATGGTGGGGTAGGATTCCGCTATGGACGCGAGGCACTGGCTGCACGCGGGGAGCGCGGAGGAGTTGGCGCGGGCGGGCTGCCGCGTCGTTACGGGCGCGGGGCACGCGATTGCCGTGTTCGCGCACGAGGGGCGCTTCTACGCGCTGGACAACCGTTGCCCGCACATGGGCTTCCCGCTGGCGCAAGGGACGGTGCAGGATGGGCTGCTGATCTGCCACTGGCACCACGCGCGGTTCGACCTGGCCAGCGGCGACACGTTCGACCTGTTCGCGGGCGACATCCCGCGCTTCGAGACGCGGACGGAGCACGGCGAGGTGTACGTAGCGGCGGCGCCGCCGGAGGGAGTCCAGGCCGAGCGTTGGAGCCGCCGCCTGGACGAGGCGCTGGAGCACGACGTGCGCCTGGTCATCGCGCGCTCCATCATCGGGATGATGGACGCGGGGGCGGACTACCGCGACGCGCTGCGCAAGGGCGCGCTGTTCGGCCTGCGCAACTCGGCCGAAGGCTGGGACTCCTCGCTGACCATCCTCACCATCTGCGCCAACCTGCAGCCCTGGCTAGGGGAGGACGACCGCCCGCTGGCGATGTATCACGGCCTGTTCCAGGTCGCCGATCAGACGGCGGGGCGCGCCCCTCGCTTCCCCATCGAGCCGCTCGGCGCGGGCGTGGACGACC
This sequence comes from uncultured Dehalococcoidia bacterium, assembly GCA_964560025.1. GTDB lineage: Bacteria > Chloroflexota > Dehalococcoidia > Lucifugimonadales > Australimonadaceae > JAGWBE01. The sequence goes on along the minus strand of CAZLKC010000022.1, from coordinate 3,131 downwards.
CCGCCCGCCTCAAGGAGTGGCTGCGCCGCTTCGTGAACGTGCGCGACGCGGAGGCTGCCGAGCGGACGCTGCGCACGGCCATCGAGGTGGGCGTGAGCCGCGAGGAGGTGGCGGACATGGTGTTCGCCGCCATCACCGAGCACCTGTACGTGGATGGCGGCCATACCATCGACTTTGCGATGAAGGCGTTCGAGTTGCTGGAGCACGTGGGTTGGGAGCACGCGCCGCTTGCGCTCACGAGCCTCGTCCCCCAGATGGTCTCGGCGTCGCGCAGCGAGGAGCAGTCGCAGTGGCGGCAGCCGGTGGACGTATCGGCGCTGGTCTTCGAGGCGCGCCAAGAACTGCCGCGCTTGCGCGAGCAGGGCAGGCGCGCCTCCGCGCCGTGGGACGGCGAGGATGAGGTGGTGGAGCGCATCCTGTCGGACGACCCTGCTTCCGCCATCGACGCGCTGAAGGCGGCGGTTGCGGCAGGCGCGGCGCCGGAGCAGTTGGGCGCGGCGGTGGTCTACGCTGCGTTCGTGCGGATGGCGCGCTTCCACTTGTCAAACGAGTTCGCGGACTGGAACACGGTGCACCACTGCGTAACCACGGCGAACGCGGTGCATCAGGCGCTGCGGCGCTTCGATTCGGACGATCTGCTGCGGGCGGTGTTCGACACCGCGATGTCGGTCTATCACGCGCGCTTCCTGAACATCCCTTCGGCGGCCATCCCCGCGCCGAACGGAAAGGGCGCAGGCGCGGCGGAGACGCTAGACAGCCTATTGCAGGCGATGGACCGTCAGCAGCAGGTGGATGAGGCGGGCAGGCAGGTTTGCCGCTATGTCGACGGCGGCGCGCCGGACGCGGAGTTGTTGCGCGCCCTCGGCCACGCGCTGCTGCGCGAGGACTCCGGCTTCCACCAGTTCCAGTTGGCGGAGGCGGCGTTCCAGCAGTACGCGCTGCGCCGCGGGACGGCGAAGGGACGGGTTATCCTGATAGCGGCGGCGCGCTTCCTGTCTGCGCACTCGCCGACGGTGCGGGCGGCGGGGCAGACCTACCGGACGGCCTTTCGCCTTCACCGCGGCGACCAGGTGTTCCAGGAGTAGCTCGCCGGCAGGGCAGGGCGGTGCTCGGCGCCGCCTCGCGCGTGGGGCCGTAGCTCAGCCGGGAGAGCGCCTGCTTTGCAAGCAGGAAGTCAGGGGTTCGAGTCCCCTCGGCTCCACCAGCGACATCCGACCTGCCGATGGGATGAGCTGCTGCCCGCACCGTAGCGCTGACTTGTGCGTGCGCGGGCAACTCCGCCCTTACGATTGCCCTATCCGCCAAACCGTCACGCCGCCCCCGGCGTCGAGGGCGGCGAGGGCGCCCCCGTCGGGCCGCCAATACAATTCGGCCACTGCGCCTTCCAGAGCCTCGGCGCCTATCGGGTTGCCTCTTCCATTCTTCCGAAGCGACCACACAACCACTGCGCCGTCACGCCCACCCGACGCCAGGCGCATCGAGCCAGGCGCAAAGGCGAGCGTCGTTACGGGTAGAACGTGAAACTCCAGCGTGCCGGGCCGCGTACCTTCCGGCCCCCCTTTTCGGAAGCTCCAGACCGTCACCGCCTCCCCGCCGCCGGTGGCTAAAAGGACGCCCGTGCCATCGAAAGCCAGAGCCGACGGTTTGGTGGGATAGCCGGACATCATGGAGTCCTCCCCCGTGGAGCGACGCCAGAAGTGCACCGTGTTGTCCTGGCTGCCGCATGCCACGATGCCCCCGCCTGGGCTCAGCGCCATCGACACCAGAGACCCCTGCCACTCCAGCTTCTGGCGGAGTTTGCCGGTGAGCGCGTCGAAGAAGGCCGCTTGGCCGTAACAGGCCGTCGCCAATTCCCTTGCGTTCGACCATGCGATGGCGCTGACGGTGCTGGGATGGTCGTCAGACCGCCAAACCTCCTCGCCGTCTGCGCTGTACGTGCGAACCTGGCGGGAGCAAGTGGCCGCCAACCGTTGGCCGTCCGGCGACCACGCCACGTTTTCCACCCAACCGCTTCCAACGTCGATAACTCGGGTCACCTGACCGTCGGCGGCGCTCCAGATGAGGGCTCGGCCGTCCTGTCCGGCGGTAGCGAACGCGCTTCCGCTTGGGTGGATGGCCACCGAGAGCACGCCGCCATCGTGAACCCCGCGCCGCGCCCATGCAGTCGCGCCTGACTCGCCGTCGAACGCGTAGATGCTGCCCTCGGCGTCGCCGACCACCAGCGCCTCGCCGCGCAGGCTCCATCCCCCGGCGATAGCGTAGTCGCCGACCGCGGCAGACCAGCCGCGGATAAGGACACCGTTCGGGCTGTCGGCGTTCAGACCAGACACGCCTCGAACCCCTTCCGCATGCTGTGCTCATCGAGGTTGCGGCCGATGAAGACGAGCTGGTTGCGGCGGGGCGCGTCCCCCCATTCACGGTCCGTCTGGCTGTCAACGAGCATGTGCACGCCCTGGAAGACGACGCGGCGCGGCTCGCCCGCAAAGCTGATGAAGCCCTTCATCCGGAAGATGTCCACCCCGCGCTCACGGAGCAGTTCGCCGATCCATGCGTTGAGTTTTTGGGGATCGACGTCGCCGTCCCGCTCGATCGCAATCGATCCCACCTCGTCGTCGTGCTCGTGCTCTGCGACCCACGTTCGCTCGGCCTTGGCGGGAACCACCTCGCCATCCACGCCCCTCAGTTGGAGGTCAAACTCCTCCGCGAGGTGCTGGGCGTAGAGGCCGACCTGCATCGGCGTATAGACCTCCAAGAAGAACGACTTGCGCCCTGACGAATCGAGCCGGAGGCTCACATGCGTTCCGACGGGAATCTCCTCCCCCGGGCGG
>CAZLKC010000022.1:0-286 GCA_964560025.1 uncultured Dehalococcoidia bacterium | reverse complement strand
CCACTCCGCGCCCTCCCGCAGGGCGGCGTCATCCGTGTCCTGGCCGGGCACGACGACGAGCGACAACGCCGGATCGGGTCCATCGGCGAGGCTGAGTTCGTAGCGGCCGATATCGAGTGAATAGACCCCCGTCCACTCGAAGGGATACTCCGGCTCGAGGAAAGTGGGACGGCGCTCGAGCACCTGCTCAAGGTCGAAGGCGCCGAGGTCGAGCACAGCGCCGACCGGCACGTTCGCGCGCTCGCTGCGCACGACGCGCGCCATCCGGTTCATGCCCCGGAGCCGA
>CAZLKC010000021.1:5032-30896 GCA_964560025.1 uncultured Dehalococcoidia bacterium | reverse complement strand
GCCGCGCAACGCCGGGGGCGGCGCGGCGGCGGGGAGTTCGCCGCCGGGCGCGGGCGCCAGCGACACGTCCTCCGGCAGTTCGAGCAGCACCGGGCCGGGCGGCTCCGCCGTCGCAATAGCTATCGCCTCGGCGACCGCTTGCGCCGCGTCGCCCGCGCCGACGCGCCGTTGCGCCTTGGTGATAGGCGCGAACAGCGCGAGGTGGTCGATGCGCATCTGCGTCCGCCGCTCCAGCAGCGCCTCGCCGTAGGTGCAGACGATGGCGAGCGCGGGCGAGCGGTCGAGCCACGCGCCGCCCACCCCGGTGGCCATATTCGTCGCGCCCGGCCCGAGCGTCGAGACGCACACGCCCGGCACGCCCGTCAGCCGCCCCGTCGCCTCCGCCATAAATCCCGCCGAGGTCTCCGACGCCGTCAGCACGAACTCGACGCGCCCGCTCTCCCGCATCGCCTCGATGAGCGGCAGCACCGGCCCGCTAGGCACCCCGAACGCATGGCGCACCCCCGCCTCCGCAAGCACCCGCACGATAAGGTCGGCGTTGTTCATACCGCCACGGAGATGTTGCCCTGGCCGTTTCGCGAGTGGGCTACCCCCGGAGGCAGCGGCTTGCCGCGGTCTCTGTAGGAAAGGATGAACTGCTCGGCCACCGTAGACAGTTCGGCCAGGGTGTCTTTGGCCGTCTCCGCCCAGGCGCGGCATCCGGGGAGCTCCGGTATCTCGGCCATGTAGAGGCCGCCCTGGTCTTCAGAGGGTTCGTGGAGGACGCAGCCCAGTTGATACAGTTCCATGCCGCACTCCTTCGGCGCATGCCGCCCGACCGCCACAGGCTAGCACCGGGGAGCGAGGGCGACAAGGGAGCAGAGTCGGGAAGACGAATGCGGTTGCCGCCGCTAAGTCCGGGTGGAATTCGGGAAGTTGCACGCCGAGATTCCCGCCTACGCGGGAATGACGGAGTGAGACGCCAGGGCTAGACCAGGTTGTTATGCCAACCGGGCACCACAACGTTGAAAATGCCTATCAGTATTATCAGGCCGCCGGCGACCCCACCCGTCCGCAAGGCGGGTTCCATTTTCCGGAAGAGCGCCCATACTATGAACGACACCACTACTCCGGACCCCAGAGCTGGCAGCAGCAAGCCACTCTCAACCACCACAGCCACGAGGATGAAGACCGCGGCAAATGCTCCGGCCAGTTGGTTAGATTTCTTGTGCCTCATGATGCCTCTCTGCACAGCTATGGGTTGCTTGACGGCTGGTTCTTCACCATAGCCTCCGCCAACGCCCACGCGAGTTTGGCTGTTAGCCCGACCCCTGTGGGATCCATGGGATTGTTGTCATTGACGAGCGTGGGATTGGCGACAATCCCCGCCAACGCCTGCCCGGCAAAGTATTCGAGCGGCGACATCTGCGGCGGCGTGAGTGGCGTGGCCTGAAATGGCATATTCTTACTCTCCTATGGGCGGCGTTTCCCGCCCGACTACGCCCAGCGTAAACCCCACCCCTCTCCGTCTGTCAACCCCCTTTTGTCGTCAACCCCCCAACAACCGCCCCACCGCCCCCTCCACCGCCTGCCCCTCCTTCGACGCGCGCAGCCACTTGCGGAGTTCGCGGCGCGCGATCGTTACGCTGAACCGCTCGCCGTACTGCGCCCGCACTTGCACCAACTGCCGCTGCGCGCCTGCCGCCGCCGCCGCTCCTGCCTCGGCGATGGTGGCGTGGAGGTCTTGCGACGGGTCGAACTCGGGGATGGGCAGCTTCCATAGGTGCTTTTGGAGGTCGCGCGTATTGCCTGCCCAGTTAGGTGTAGTGTATTTGTTTACCGACTTTGCCAGAATTTCACTATTGATGATTGCGAGCAAATAGTTGGCCTCCTCGATGGTTTTGCACGCAATCCAAAACAGCTTGGATTCCATCAAGGCGTTATCATCCTGAATTAACGCAGCCGTAGGCTGACCAGCGGACGCATACACCACACGAATAGGCCGATTACCCGGTTTCAATTGCCATGTCAACTGAGCCGATAACTTATGCATATAGTCCAATTGGCCGAGCAGATTCAGCCTATTGGTCGGTGCCTTGTTGGTCTCCCACAGGCCGCTGATGGCGCGCCATCGGTCGCGCATGCGGCGTTCGAGGCCGCCGACTCGGACGCCACCTGGGCCGTTGACATCGGCTGGGATGGCGTCGTCGCCGCGCTTGATCGGCAGCAATGCTCGCAGGGGTTCGAGGGCGGCGTAGGGCGCGATGGTCTCGCCCAGGTGCACGTCGAACAGGTGGCTCCGCTCGATGGTCGAGCCGCTGATGTCGGTCAGGTCGAGGTTCTTCCAGGGCGGCTTGTCCAGGCTGCCCCGGCGTGGGTTGACGGTGATGGTTTGGGCGGCCTGGACGATGGCGGTGTTCTCCGTCTCCTCGACGAAGAAGAGGCAGCGTGGGACGATGATTGCGCCCTGGCGCGTGTAGCGCATATAGGGCGATTCGCCCGCTACGCTCGTGTCGGTGATGGTGGCGGATTCGCGGCGCACGTCGGCGGCGCCTGCCTTGCCGCGCCAGCGCTCCACCGTGCCCGCGAGGGGTTTGCCGGAATCGGCGGCGGTCATCTTCCGGGCGAACACGACGGAGGCGGGGACAGGGAAGAATGTGTTGGGTTCGAGGCGTTCGAGGTCCCACGCGGGCTTGAGGGTGAAGTCGACCTGGACGCTTTGGCCGCGCTTGCGGGCGCGCCAGTGCCCCGTGCGCCACTTGGAGTATTGGCCTGCTTGGAGGGCGCTGTGCGGCAGCACGAAGCCGATGACGCCGCTGTCCTTGAGGTAGAGGTCGACGCTCCGTGCGTAGAACAGCCCCGCCACGTCCTGGTGCGTGGCGTAGCGCCCTCCCGCCCAGATGCCGTACTGGTTGCGGCTCAGGTCTTGCAAGCCCGTCCGCAGCAGGTCGGCGGTCTGGTTGTAGTTGATCCACGGCGGATTGCCGATGACCACGTCCACCTTGGCGCGGGAAAGGACGAGGGGGCGCACCATATTGCGCGTGTAGTACGCCCAGATGTGGTCGCGCCCGCGCTCGTGCAGGCGCTGCATCGCCGCGATGGCGCGCGAGATGACCTCCCGCTCGCCAGGGTCGTCGATGCGATTGTCGTCCAGCGCGATGGACGCGTCCTCGCCCCGCTCGACGTAGGCGGAGACGTCGCTCATCAGCGCGTCGAACTGCTCGGCGCGCTCCACCAGGCTGACCGGGAACACCAACTCGGTGTTCTCTTCGTCCGTCGTCTGAATCGTCACCTCGTTCTCGGCGAACATATCCCCGGCGCGGAAGCGCAGTTGGAGCGCGTCGCCGAGGTAGACGGGGATGGAGAGCGAGGCGCCGAACCCCGCTTGGACGGCGGCGTTGATGGCCGGGCGCGCTGCGAGCGTCCACGCGGCGCGGGCGAGGTGCACGGCGACGGGGTGCACGTCGATGCCGGTTACCGCCTCGCGCAGCCTGTTCAGCACCTCTTTGGCGTCCCAACCCGCTGCGTTGGCGGCGGCGATGAAGTGCGACACTGCCTCCGCGACGAACGCGCCGGAGCCGCAGGCGGGGTCGAGGACGCGCTGCTCGAGCGGGTCGCCGACCACCTCGCGGATCATCGCCCGAACGAGCCACGTTGGGGTGTAGTACTCGCCCAACTGGCGGCGTTCGTCGGGCGGGATGACCGTTTCGTAGAGCGCGACGGCCGTGTCTGCGGGCGCCTCCGTCCAGTTGAAGCGCGCCACGCGGCGGGCGAGCGTTCGCAGCAACGCGCTGCCGCCCACCTCGTTCGGCCACGCGAAGAAGTCCGATTCCAGTACGCCTTGCAGCCCCGTGTCCTGGTGCAGTTTGCGCCCCTGGAGCAGGTCGGCGGGGTCGGTTGCGGCGAGGGCGCGGATGTCGATGCCGAACGACGCCTGCACGATCATCCCGATGACGGCGCTGAGGTAGGTGTGGCGGACGAACAGGTCGTCCATCTCCTCCGTCCCCACCCCCGCCGCCGCGAGCCGCGCTTGCGAATCGGCGCTCATCCCCTCCGGCGTATACGCGATCTCGCCGAGCGCCGTGCGCAGCAGGTCGTACCACAAGCGCCGCTTGACGCGGATGGTCTCCATCCCCGCGTGCTCGCGGTAGAGCGCCTTGAGCGCGTCGATGTCCCGCTGATACGCCGGGCTGCCGGGGCCGAAGTGCGCCGCGATGCTCTCCCTGTCGGGCGCAACGTTCTCGAGTGACACCAGCGCGGCGTCGCGGAGCCACTCGTACAGCGCGATCCACTGCCCGCCGTCCTCCAGCGTGAAGGCGTAGGGCTTGGCCGCGCTGGGCGCCCCCGCGCCCGGCCAGCGCAGCAGCCACCGCTTGCCGTCGGTCAGCACGCCCATACGCACCCGCCCTTGCGCCGCCGACTGAGCCAAGTAGCCGTCGATCTGCCGCACGTTCTCCGGGTCGGGGCTGAACCCCGCCGCCGTCCCGATGCGCTGCTTGAACTCGACGAACGTGTCGAGCGCGGTGAGGTCAACCGCGCGCCGCGATCCCTGCGCGGGCGGGTTCTCCTCCACGACCTCGCTAGCCTCCACCAAGCGGGTGCGGATGAGGAAGTCGCGCACGGCGCTGGTGATGTTCGCCTCGGGCTCGCCGTTGTCGTGGCGGCGGAGAATCTCGGCGGCGGCCTGCGCGTACTGAGGATCGTTCGTGTCGATATGCTGCGCCATGCCCATCCCCGAACCCTCAACACGAACCTGCGCCATGTTGGGGGAACTGGTGGGCGGTACTGGACTCGAACCAGTGACCTCCGCGATGTCAACGCGACGCTCTAACCAGCTGAGCTAACCGCCCCAACCCACACCCCAGTATAGCCCACCCCCTCCCCTCCGTCGTTCCTGCGGAGGCAGGAACCTCGGCGCTAGGCGCCCCGCATCCCCAAGACCCGCCCCGCCGACACGCGCATTCCGCCCCGCTCCCCCTATGCCGCCGAGCGCCGCCGCGCAGATTGGGACTCCGTCACGTCGAGATTCTCGCCTCCGCGAGAATGACGGAGAAGGGGCGAGAACAACTCAAAGCCCCTTCCCCTTGCCGCGCCGCGCCCCCTTGTGTAGAGTTAGGGTGTCCGTACTGGCTGGGAGCGGCCCTCAAGGGCTGCGGCGCCTGAACCGGCGCCGGGAGGAGGTCGATGGTGGAAAGCGCGTATCTTCCGGAATGCCGTGCCTGCGGCGTTGGCGACCTCGTCCCGCTCTCCGACTTCGGAGGGCAGGGCGCGGCTGTCCACTACAAGGCTTGGGTGTGCACCAACCCCGACTGCGGATTCAACATCAAGATCCGCAACGGGGACGTCTACCTGAATGAGCCTATCGCCAACGGGGCAGGTTACGCCCCGCGCCCGCGCTAGCGCGGCGACTATCGGCGGGAGCGAGCCTCTCGTTGAACGCCGCAACCCTCGCTAGACCCGCAGCGCCTCCGCGCCCGAACCCGAACGCGGGGAGGCGGCTATGAGGCTGCGTTCGCCGTCCCGCCGCGCCGCCGGATTCGCGCTGCTGGGCGCGGGCGTGCTGCTGATTGCGGCGGCGGGCGCCTTCTACGCCTACACCGCCATCCTCGCGCGCGGCCTAGGCGACCTCGCGGTAACGGGGCCGCAGGTTACGCTGCCGACGCCGACGCCCGTCGCGGCGGGACGCGCCGCCTACACCCTCTACCCCGGCGCGGTTACGCCCTACCGCGCGTGGGCAGACCCGCGCGGCACGCTCGACCTCGGCCAAGAGCCCCTCCTCGACGGGTTCGCGCCGGTGAGCGCGCTAGGGCAGCCGTCGCTGCACGGCGAGGCGGGGCGCGCCGACCGCATCATCATCCCCGCCATCGGTGTCGACGCCCACGTCGAAGAACTGGCCATACGCGACCTCGGCGATTCGCGCGCCTACGAAACGCCGCGCCACACCGTCGGTCACATCCCCGGCACCCCCAACCCAGGCTCCCACGGCAACGGCTGGTACTTCGGCCACCTCGAAAGTCCCGTCCAGGGCGAGGGCAACGTCTTCAGCCGCCTGCCCCGCATCGCCGACCTGCTGCGCGCTGGAGAAGACGTGTTCGTCGTCGCGCAGAGCGGCAGCGCGCAGTATCTCTACCAGGCGACGGAGACCGACCTGCTGCACCAGGACGACCTCTCGCTCTACCAAGCAGGCGACGCCCGCGTAACCCTAGTCACCTGCCAACCCCGAGGCCGCTACGACCACCGCCTCCTAGTAACCGCCAAACTAGTAGGCTACCGCGAAGCCCCGCCCGAGGCGTAAGCCCCCACCTCTCCGTTCGCCCTGAGGGCACTCGAAGGGCGCACGGAGGCAAGAGCCGCGCTTTGACGCTGCGCCCCGCGCTTCCTATCATCGCGCCATCCACCCGGCGCGCTGGCTGCGCGCCCGAGAGAAGGCGGCTATGACGACGCTGAGCCCTCCCTACACCTCCCTCACCCGCAGCGCGGTGCTCACCACGCGCGGCCTCGTCTGCTCCGCGTCCCCCCTTGCGGGCGTGGCGGGCGCTCAAGTCTTGCGCGAGGGCGGCAACGCCTTCGACGCCGCCGTCGCCACCGCCGCCGTCGAGACCGTAACCTTGCCGCCGATGTGCGGCGTCGGCGGCGAGGTGTTCGCCCTGCTCTACGAGGCCTCCGGCGGCAAGGTGTGGGACATCACCGGCTCGGGGCGCGCCCCCACCGGCGCGACGCGCGAGTTCTTCACCGGCCGCGGCTACTCGAAGATGCCCTCCGAGGGCCCCCTCACTCCCACCATCCCCGGCGAAGTTGACGCCTGGCAGACCATCCTCGACCGGTTCGGCACGCGCACGCTGGCCGAGACCATCGCGCCCGCCATCGAGTTGGCCGAGCGCGGCTTCCCGCTGCCCGGACGCATCGGCGCCTACTTCCCCGCCTACCTCGACAAACTCAACCGCTACCCCTCCACCTCCAAGACGCTGACCCGGAACGGCGCCTCCTACCGCGCGGGCGACCTGCTTGTCCTGCCCAACCTCGCCGCCACGCTGCGGCGCATCGCCCAACACGGCGCGCGCGAGTTCTACGAGGGCGCGCTCGCCGCCGAGATCGCCGCCGCCGTCCAGGAGGCGGGCGGCCTCTTCACCCGCGAAGACCTGGCGGCGCATCGCACCGAGGTGAGCGAGGCGAAAGCGCGCACGACCTACCGCGGCTACGAGGTGCTGGCCACCGCGCCTCCCTCGCAGGGCTTCCTGCCGCTCGAGATCCTGAACATCCTCGAAGGCGACGACCTTGCCGCGATGGGCCACAACTCTCCCGACGCGATTCACCTGATGGCCGAAGCCGTAAAACTCGCCTTCGCCGACCGCCTCGCCTATATGGGCGATCCCGCCGTGATGAACAACCCGCTGGACGAACTGCTGGACAAGCGCTTCGCCGCCGCGCGCCGCGCCGCCATCGACCCGCGCCGCGCGTCCACCGCCGCCCACGCGGGCGCACTCGAGGCCGTCGGCGCGGGCGTGTCGCCAAGCACGTCGTACTTCTGTGCCGTCGACGCGGAGGGCAACGCCGTGTCCTTCGTCCACAGCCTGTCGCAATATTTCGGCTCCGGCTTCGTGGCCGGAGACACCGGCGTAACGCTCAACGACCGCGCCGGACGCGGCTTCTACCTCGACGAGGGGCACCCGAACGCCATCGCGCCGCACAAACGCACGATGAACACGATCCAGACCTACATGGCGCTGCGGGGCGGCAAGCCCGCGCTAGTCGGCGGCACGCCCGGCGGCGACCGCCAACCCTCGTGGAACGCGCAGATGCTGGTCAACGTGCTCGACTACGGCCTCAACGTCCAAGCCTCCGCCGACGCCCCCCGCTGGCACCACTTCCCCGGCAGCGACCCGGCCACGGCGGACGAACCCTTCGCGCTGCGCGTCGAGGAGGGGTTCGACGATGCCGCGCTGGCCGACCTCCGCGCCCGAGGCCACAACGTCGAGCAGATGCCCGCAGGCGTAACGGCGGGCGCCGTCCAGCTCATCGCCATCGACCAAGCCTCAGGCGTCCGCTCCGGCGGCACGGACCGCCGCAGCGACGGCTACCCCGTCCCGGAGTAGGAGGCTATGCGACGCGGCAATTGGTCAAGCGGTCAGGGTCCGGAGAGGGCACCCATCCCTAGGCACGTAAGAGTTCAACTATTCAAAAATCAGAAAGGCCGATGCGCCTACTGTGGCCGTCCTCACCGAATGGACTATCTCCAGACTGACCACATGTATCCGGTCATTCGGGGCGGCGGCGACGAGATTGGCAACCTGCAATTGCTCTGCCGCCCCTGCAACAAGCGCAAGTCGGATCAGACCGATGCCGAATTCCGACGCCGCTACGGCAGGCTCTTGCCCTCTGACGGCAGCATCCCCAGATCTCCTATTCCCCAGGAGGACTTTAACGACGAGACCCAATACACCAGGGCACCGAGAGAAGTGCGCGCCATCCGTGCCAAGCGCTTCGCTGCCATGCGCCGCGCGAAACAACAACAGGACGCTGGTTGCCTCATGCCAATCATTGCGGCCTCTTTTGCGTTCTTGTCTCTCGCGCTCCTGAGACAGCGGCTCCGCGTTCGCTGAGCCGAACCGGCGTCCCTACTTCCGCGTTGCGCCAGCCGCCAGCCCTGAGGAACCTCGAAAGGTGCCGCCGCGTCAGTTCCGCTTGATGACCCCGCACGCCACGCGGCCGCCCGCGCCCGCCTCTTGGCCATGGGAATCGGGCTTCTCATGGACGATCACCGCCGCGCCGTCCTCATCGAAGATAGCGGCGTACGGCCCCGGCTCCGACCCCAGTGTGATGGCGAGGTTGAACGCCTCGGCGCGGGCGGAACCGTCGGCGTGGGCATAGATGTTCGGCATATCCCCGGCGTGGAACCCCTCCGCGTACAGGAAGCCGTGCCCCTCCCCCTCGGTGAGGTGGTCGCCTGCGGCGGAGAAGTCGGGAGAGCAGGCGCCTACTGCGTGGACGTGGAAGCCGTGCCAGCCCTCGGAGAGGCCGGTAAGGTCGGCGGACACCAGGACGCCGTGAGGCCCCTCTGTGAACGTAACGCTTCCCATAGGGGAGCCGTCGGGAGCCGCCATAGCCGCGCTTGCGCTGGCGCCGACGCTCGACCGGACAGGCTCGCTGCCTCCGCAACCCGCCAGCACAAGGGCGGCGGCGAACGCCGCAGCGCAAAGAACCAACCACCGGCTACGCATACTGCTCCTTCCGGCGCTAGTGTACGCGGGCGGCGCCGCGCCGCGCCGTCTTGAGCCGCGCAAGCAAACCCGCGACTTCCTCCGCCGCTAGTTCCCGCGACTGGCCGGAGGCGAGCGCGCCTAGCCGAACGCCGCCTACGCGCACGCGCTTGAGCGCCGTTACGCGCCGCCCGATGCTCTCGAACAGCAGCCGCACCTCGCGCTTCTGCCCCTCGGTGAGGACGACGCGGTAACGGACGCCGCCGACGCTGCGCACCGACTTGGGGCGTGCGAACCCGGCGGGCAGCGGCGCGCCTGCCCTCAGCGCGCGGAGCGCCGCCTCCGGCAACGGCGCGTCCGCCGTTGCCTCGTACTCCTTCTCCACTTCATAGCGGGGGTGCGTCACAGCCAGCGCGAAGTCGCCGTCGTTGGACAGCAGCATCAGGCCGCTCGTGTCGAGGTCGAGGCGGCCCGCGGGCGCCAGCCCCGGCGCGCGCAGGCGGGCAGGCACAAGGTTGAGCACCGTCGGACGCCCGCGCGCGTCCTTCACCGCCGACAGGTAGCCGCGCGGCTTGTGGAGCGCCACGTAGACCAACGCGGGCGGCGCGCCACGCAACTTGCGCCCCTCCACCTCCACCACGTCCCCCGCCTCCACGCGCTGCGTGATCGCCTCGGCGACCGTGCCGTTGACGCGCACGCGCCCCTCGACCACCAACGCCGCGCACTGGCGGCGAGAGCCGAGACCCTGCGTAACCAACCGGCGCACCAGCGTCTCTCCGTTCATAGCAGCAGCCTATCAGCGCCTGCCCTCGTTCGCCCTGAGGGAACTCGGAGGGGGAAAACGGCGGGGCGGCGGCGGCGCGGTGCTACAATGGCCGTCCTCGGACGCGGGCAGCGCCCCGCGCCGAGCAGCCTCTCCGAGGACGCGCTATGGGCAAACTGACGGACAAGTTGGAGCAGGCGGCGCGCGGCGGCGCCCAGCCGATGGGCTTCGCCGCCGCGCGCGTCGAGAAGACGCCCTCTATGCTGCTGCTCGCCAAGGTGAGCGCTAACGGCGAGGGGCCGAAGGCGGTCGTTGACGCAGGGTTGGACGGCGCGCTGGTTGTCCCCGGCTCCAAGAAGAACATGCAAAGCGCGGCGAAGGCGCTGAACGGCGTCCCCTGGGGGCTCTGGGTGGACGTGGCGCAGGCCGATCTGCCCAACGGCGCGGACTTCCAGGTCTTCGCGTCCGACGCGACGCCCGTCGCGGCAATCGGCGGCGAGGAGCAGACCAGCGTCATGCAGGCGTCGCCCGATATGGACGAAGAGGCGCTGCGCGCCATCGACGACCTGCCGGTGGACGCGTTCCTCGTCTCGCTGGCGGAGGAAGGGCCGCTGACCGTGCGCAGCCTGCTGCGCCTTGGCCGCGTGAGCGGCGTAACGTCCAAGTGGCTGCTGCTGCACGTGAGCGAAACGCCCACCGCGCACGAGGCGGAGCAACTGCGGGGCGCTGGCGTGAGCGCCCTCGTGCTCGACGCGGACGGCGCGAGCGCCGACGACCTGCGCCAAGCGCGCCAAACGCTGCTCGACCTGCCGTCCGCCTCGAAGCGCTCGAAGGAGCGACGCACCGCCTCGCTTCCCTCCATCGGTCTGCCCGGCGGTGGTTCGCGCCGTCGCCCGGAACCGGACGATGACGACTACGACGACGATGAGTAGCCCGCCCTCGCGCGGAGGAACCGAACCCCACTGAGATGCTCCTTGCCGGCCGCGACCTGCTCTTCAACGACCCGTTCGGCTTCGTCCTGCTCTTCGGCGCGGTTGCGGTGGCCCTGCTCATCAGCATCTCCGTCCACGAGGCTTCCCACGCGGCGGCGGCGCTGAGCCTGGGCGACGCGACGGCCAAGCGCCTCGGACGCCTCACACTGAATCCCAAGGCACACCTCGACCCCACCGGGACGATTATGCTGCTGGTGGCCGGGTTCGGCTGGGGCAAGCCTGTTCCGGTCAACACGGCGGCGCTGCGCAACGGACACCGCAGCATGGCGCTGGTGTCGTTCGCCGGGCCCGCCTCCAACGTGCTGCTGGCGCTCGCCTTCGCCATCGTCTTCCGGCTCGGCGTCCTCGATACGGCCGGCGTCGGTCTGTCGCTTGGGGGCTGGCTTGCGCTCGTCGCGTTCTACTCCGTAACGCTCAACCTCATCCTCGCGGTGTTCAACCTGCTGCCCATCGCGCCGCTGGACGGTGGGGCCATCCTGCGCGGCGTCGCCCCCGACGCCTGGCTGCCCGCCATCAAGCGCTTGGAGACTGTGGGGCCTATCGTGCTGCTGGCCATCATCGGCTTGCAGTTCCTGGGCTTCGCCAACATCCTCGGGATCATCTTCGACCCGGCGATAGCGCTCGCGGACGCGCTGATAGGGGCGTAAGACGATGCGCGAGGCAGTGCGCAGGCCACGGAGGATCAGCGGCGCCGTAACGCCGCCGGGCGACCGCTCCATCTCCGTCCGCGCCGCGATGCTGAACGCCATCGCGGAGGGAGAGGCGCGCGTCGCCAACTACGGCCCGGGCGGCGACTGCGCGTCGGCGCTCTCTGTGCTGCGCGGCCTGGGCGTGCCCATCGAGGCGAGCGGGGATGGGTTCGTGGTGGCGGGGGGCGCGATCCGCGAGCCGCACGATGTGCTCGACGCGGGCAACAGCGGCACGGTCATGCGCCTCGCCTCCGGCCTGCTCGCTTCTCAGTCCTTCCTGAGCGTGCTCACCGGAGACGCCTCCCTGCGCTCGCGTCCTATGGACCGCGTCATCGCGCCGTTGCGGGAGATGGGCGCCGACGTGCGCGGACGCGGAGGCGACCGCCTCGCGCCCCTCGTCATACACGGAGGCGCGCTGCGGGGCGTGCGCTACCGCATGCCCGTGGCCAGCGCGCAGGTGAAGAGCGCCATCCTCATCGCGGGACTCGCCGCCGAAGGGGAGACGGTCATCGAGCAGCCCGCTATGTCGCGCGACCACACCGAGCGCGCCCTCAGCGCGATGGGCGCCGACGTCCGCGAAGACGGCCTGATGCTCACCTTGCGCCCTTCGCGGCTGCGCGCCGTGGACGTCGCCGTGCCCGGCGACCTATCGTCCGCCGCCTTCTGGCTGGTGGCCGCCGCCTGCCATCCCGACGCGGAAGCGCGCCTGCTCGGCGTCGGCGTGAACCCCGGGCGCACCGGCGTGCTCGACGTGCTCAACGCGATGGGCGCGGACATCGCCGTCGAGAACGAGCGCGTCGTCTCCGGCGAACCGGTCGCCGACCTGACGGCGAGGTCGAGCCGCCTGCGCGCGACGCACATAGCGGGCGACCTCATCCCGCGCGTGCAGGACGAACTGCCCGTGCTCGCGCTCGCCGCCTGCTTCGCCGAGGGGGAGACGACCATCGCCGACGCGCAGGAGTTGCGCGTGAAGGAGACTGACCGCATCAGCGCCACCGTAGAGGAACTGCGACAGCTCGGCGCGGACGCCCACGAGACGCCGGACGGCATGCGAATCGTGGGAGGCAAGGCGTTGCGCGGCGCGCAGGGCGACAGCCGCGGCGATCACCGCATCGCCATGATGCTCGGCGTCGCGGGCCTGTTGGCGGCGGGAGAGACGGAGATCGAGGGCGCGGAGGCCGCCTCCGTAACCTACCCCGCCTTTTGGGGCGACCTGCGCGCGCTTGCGGGCGACGGCGAGCGCGCCTCAGCGCCTGCAAGCGCCTCTGAGCGATGAGCAGTCCTCTCTTCGTCGTGCTCTCCGGGCCGTCGGGCGTGGGCAAGGACGCGGTGCTGCACGCGATGCGCGCGAGCCTCGGCCCCGCCGTCCACTACGCCGTAACCGCCACCACGCGACCCATACGCCCCGGCGAGCGCGACGGCGTCGACTACTACTTCGTCTCCCCGGAGCGTTTTCACCAACTGCGCGAGCAGGAGGAACTGCTGGAGCACGCGCAGGTCTACGGGCGTTGGTACGGCGTGCCCAAAGCGCCCCTGCGCGGCGCCCTGGCCGAGGGCAAGGACGTGATGCTGAAGGTGGACGTGCAAGGCGCGCGCACCATCAGCGAACTGCTGCCCGGCGCCATGCTCATCTTTCTTGCGCCGCCCTCGATGCAGGAATTGGAGCGCCGCTTACGCGAACGTAAGACCGAATCGCCCGACGATATGGCGCGGCGCATCGAGACCGCCCGCGCCGAACTGGCGCAGGCCGAGCGCTTCCATCACGTCGTCGAGAACAAGACGGACGCCATGGACGTCGCCGTGCGCCGAATCGCGGCCATCATGGCGCAAGAACGCGAACGCGGAGGCCGGGCGCCGGTCGTGCTGTAGAGAATTCACTCCCCTAGCCGCTTCCACATCCGGTGCGAGCGCATCCGGTAGCCCATCCGCTCGTAGAGCGCGAGGGCGGGCGCGTTGCCCTCGACCACCGTCAGATCCACCGAATCGGCGCCGTGCTCGCGCGCCCACGCCTCCGCCTCCTCCATCAGGCGCATCCCTACCCCTTCGCGGCGCGCGGCGGCGTCCACCGCCAGATCGACCACCTCCACGTAGCGGCGGCGCACGAACCCCGCCCACGGCGGCGAATCCCGTAGCGCCGCCATCAGCAAGCCGACGACGCCCCGCGCGTCCTCCGCCGCCAGCACCAGCGCGTCGGCGTCGGCTATCTGCGCCTCTATCTCCGCGCGGGGGCGTTCGTAGTCGGCGGTCGGCTTGAAGAAGCCGGGCAGCAGCTCGGCGGCGAGGTCGTCGGCGGGGCGGTAGAGCGCCAGTAGCCGGTCGATATCGTGTGCCTGCGCGGGGCGGATGGTGAGCGCCACGCGCGCAGTGTACCCGCGCGAGCGCGCCGGCGCGTACAATAGGCGCGCGATGTACGCCGCCAACGCAACCGCGCACCGCGTCGACGTGGACGGCGCCACCGTCTACTTCGCCCGCGCCGGATACGGCGAGCCCGTCGTGTTGCTGCACGGCCTGGGCGAGGCGGGGCTGGTGTGGTGCAGGAACGTCGACCCGCTCGCCGAGCGGTTCAGCGTCTACGCGCCCGACCTGTGGGGGCACGGACGCTCCGATGACCTGCCCCATTGCGACCTTCTGTCGGGCGTGCGCCTCGTAACCGGCTTCCTCGACGCGCTGGGCATCGAGTCGGCGCACCTCGTCGGCAACTCGCTGGGCGGATACGCCGCCGCCGCAACCGCCATCCACCACCCCGAGCGCGTCCGCTCGCTGACGCTGGAGGACTCGGCGGGGCTTGGCCGCCCCATCCCGCTCTTCCTGCGCCTGATGACGCTGCCCGTAGCGGGCGAGGTTATGGCCGTGCCGCGCCGACCCAGCATCCGCCGCCTGATGGGCATCGTGCTCCACGACCCTGGTGCCGCGACGCCCGGCTTCCTGGACGCGCTGGTGGCCGAGCGCAGCCGCCCCGGCAACGCCCGCGCCATGCTCCGCATCCTCCGGTGCGGCGCGAACCCCTTCGGGATGAAGCGCGGGGCGGACTTGACCCCCGGGTTGGGGGAGATTCAGGCGCCGACGCTGATCGCATGGGGCCGCCAAGACCCGATATTCCCCGCGCGCCTCGCCGAGCGCGCCGCCGAACGCATCCCCAACGCCGCGCTCGACCTCTACGACGCCTGCGGCCACTGGCCTCACTTCGAGCACGCCGACCGCTTCAACGCAAGCGTCGCCGCCCTGATTGAGCGCGCCGAAGCCGCCCGCGCGGAAACCCCGGCGCGATAGGGGGACATGAGGCGCTTGCCACTACTCGACGCCGTTGCGTAGCCTGCCCCGCAACGCAGGCGCACGGACGGGGGAGCAAGCCTGACTATGAACCGCATGGTCGAACTGCCGCCGGACATCGACTTCGCCGGCCCGCTCTACGAGCGCGACGGCGCGCTGGTGATGAACCGCACCATCGTCATCAGCGACAACCTCCCTGCCCTGCGGGCGATGCCCTCGAACTCCGTAGACCTCATCTACCTTGACCCTCCGTTCAACACAGGCGCGGACTACCTCAACCCCATCGGCCTATCTGAGGCGGAGGCGGGCGGCTTGCGGCTTGACCTGAAGATGCCCGTCCCCGGCGCCAACGAGCCGTACCAGACTGGTTTCAGCGACGTATTCCATATGGAGGAGTTCAACGAGGATGGGTCGCCGAACGAGAACTGGAAGCCCGGCTGGGTGCGGGACATAAGCCTCGTCATCCCATCCATTCCTGGCATCGTGGAAGCTGCAGGCGCGGGCCACTCGCCATCCATGCAGGGCTACGTCACCTTTATGGCCATTCGGCTTATCGAAATGCAGCGCATCCTCAAGCCGACAGGCTCCATCTATCTGCACTGCGACGATACATCCGTTCACTACCTCAAGCAAGTAATGGATGCGATATTCGGAGCAAACCGCTATTTGAATAACATCATCTGGAAGCGTGCGATTGCACACAATGACTCGAAAAAACTTGGCCGCATCGTCGACCACATCCTCTATTACGCCAACGGTGATGACTGGACATGGAACGATGAAGGAGCTTTGCGCCCAAAGACCCAAGATGAGATATTGAAAGCCTACCCTGACGCAGATGAGATTGGTAGATATCGAAGTGAGAATATGACCGGCGCAGGCGCTCAGGGCGGTGAGTCTATCTTGCCGTGGAAGGGCTATGATGTAGCGGCAAGGGGCAGGCATTGGGCGCCGCCACTGCGCGACGGCACCTACGCGGACTACATAGAGGCGCACTTCATTTCCGATTACAAACTTATCAAGGGCGTTCACGCCAGACTTGACGCGCTTGACGAAGCGGGCCTAATCACCCACCCTAAGGCAGGCGTTTGGCCGGGACTGAAGCGGTATGCGGATGCAGACCGGGGCACTGTCCAGCAGAACCTCGTTCTCAACCCCATCGGTTTCACTAACTACACTGCGAAAAAAGGAGAGTACGTCGGCTATAAGACGCAGAAGCCCCTTGGCCTGCTGGAGCGTCTCATCAACCTATCCAGCAATCCGGGCGACATCGTGCTCGACCCGTTCTGCGGCTGCGCCACCACGCCCATCGCCGCCGAGAACCTGAAGCGGCGCTGGATAGGAATGGACAGAGGCGTCGAGGCGTACCGCCAGGTGGTCAACCGCATCCGCAAGTCGTTCCCCGATATGACCACCGAAGGGGAAGTCGCACTGATAGAGAACCGCCGGTTCTACTGCGTGACTGAATTGCCGGGTCAGGACAACAACGCGCAGTTCATAGTTGAAGCAGCGCCGCAAGAGACGCCGCCGCCGAAGTTGAACCTAGACAGAGCTCAGAAACGCGTGCTGCTGGGCCTCCAGGAAGGGCATTGCCTCGGCTGCGGCAACAAACCCGACATCGACCTGATGGAGGGCGACCACGTAGTGCCTCGAATCGAGAGCGGGCCCGAAGAGATGGCGAACCTCCAGTTGCTCTGCGCGTACTGCAACCGCATCAAAGGCGGCAACCGCTCTATGCGCCAACTCTGGGACATCAACGAGCGAAAAGGCATCTTGATCTACCGTCTGAAAATGGAAAACCTCTTCCACGAGCGCGACCCGGATCGCCTGGCGAGCGAGCGCATGGTCGCGCTGCGCGAGTGGTGGGCGTGACAGTAGCTATGCCAACAAGAAGCGTTCGATGATTAGCGTAATGGCAGAGCCCGCGCCGCAGGCAGCGGCCAACATTCTCCAGCCTTTGGCCCTTATCCAGAATCGGTTAGCCGCCTCTGTTTTCAATTGAGATTGTAGAATCTGCCACTTATTGTCGGCTGCTTTTACCGCGACTAGATGCTGTCTGCTTACTGCTGGGTCTACTACTCCGTATTGGAAAAATAGCTCTCTTTCTGCAGATTTCACCAACGCTATGCCTTGCTGGAATGGCATGGCGGGCATTCCATCTATGGGCCATTCGGAGTTGGCGTCAAAGTTAAAGGGAAGAGTAGCCACGACTCACCTCCTGGGTGTGACGCCATAGTAGCACGCCCCATGCCCGCCGTTGTCAAGCGCAAGTTACGCCCGCACGCTCGCCTTTTCCAGCACCGGCTTGGCGCTGACGATGTGCTTCTGGATGCCCAGTTCCTTGGGCGAGACGCCGAAGGCTAGGCCGAGTAGTTGGGGCAGGTGGAGGATGGGCAGGCCGATCTTCTCGCCGCGCTGGGCGGCGGCCTTGGGCTGGTAGCCGTCGAGGTTCAGGTGGCAGAGCGGGCAGGGCGTGACCATCGCGTCCGCGCCGTGCTCCTTGGCCGACGAGGTATGGTTGCCGACCATAGCCGTGGAGTTGGCCTCGTTGATGAGCAAGATGGGGAACCCGCAGCACTTAGTGCGCCCTGGGAAGTTCACCGGCTCCGCGCCGCACGCCTCGATGATGCGCTCGAGGTAGAACTCGCGCCCGGGGTTCTCGTCCAGCCCCAGCGCCCACGACGGACGCAGGATGTAGCAGCCGTAGAAGGGAGCAACCTTGAGGGCGGGCAACGGGTTTACGACAAGGGGGCGGATGGAGTCGAGGCCGACCTCTTCGACGATCACCCACGCGAGGTGCTTGATGACGACGCGCCCCGTGTACTCGAGGCCCTCCGGCTTCAACTCCTCGTTGATCTCGGCGAGGTAGGCGGGGTCGTTCAGCAGGCGGTGGTTGGCCTGGCTCATCACGCCCTGGCAGGTGGAGCAGATGGTGAGGATGGTGGTGAGGCCCATCCGCTCGGCAAGCGCGAAGGTGCGCGCGTTGAGCGTGTCGCCCAGTTTGAGGCCCTTCTCCTGAAGGACGCCCGCGCCGGTGCATGCCGCGCCGACGATCTCGTCCAGTTCGATGCCCAGTTTGGCCGCGACGGCGATGGTGGAATCGTAGAGTTCGGGCGTGCCGCCGCGCGCGACGCAGCCGGGGTAGAAGGCGTACTTCATTGGCTCCTCGTCATCTAGTGGGCTGCGCCGCTCTTGGGCGCGACGGCGGCCAGGGTGGAGGGGGCGTGTTCGAGGCGGCGGAAGATGCGCTCGACGTTCTTGGCGCCGGGGCGCTTGTGGTGGAGCGGGCCGCCCTTGGGCAGCTTGCCGCGCACCAGCGCCCGCAGCCCCACGGGGGCGCTCGCCATCAGTTTGGGCACGTTGAACTTGCCCCACGACTCCACGGCCAGCAGCGTCTCGTCCAGCCAGCCGCTGCGGGCGACGCTGCGGGCGAAGGAGTCGACGTGGCGCGAGCCGATGGTGGAGGGCAAGCCCGCGCGCTGGATGGCCTCGCGCAGCTCCATGATGCGGTCCATCGGCGCCACGCCCTTGGGGCAGACCTGAACGCATTCGTAGCAGCGCGTGCAGTCCCACGCGCCGCCGTACTCGTTCAGCGTGGCCAGACGCGTGTCGTCCGCCTCGTCGCGCGGGTCGCCGACGAAGCGGTACGCCTTGGCGAGCGCCGCTGGGCCGAGGAAGTTCTTGTCCACTTCCAGCACCGTGCAGTCGGAGACGCAGGCGCCGCACATAATGCAGCCCATCGGCGTGATGAGGTTGAGCATCGCGTCGTTGGACGCGATGTACTCCTCCTCCGGCTCCGGCCCCTTGGGCTGGAGGAAAGGCTCGATGTCGCGGATCTTGCCCCAGAAGAGCGACGCGTCGGTAACCAGGTCTTTGACGACGCGCTGGTTGCCCATCGGCTCGACAGACACCGCGCCGTCGCGCAGCGCGCTCGAGAGCTTGGTCTTGCAGGCGAGCGCGGCGTGGCCGTTGACGCGCATCGCGCACGAGCCGCAGATGGACGCGCGGCAGGAGCAGCGCACCGCAAGGCTGGGGTCTACCTCCTCCCGCACCTTGATGAGGCCGTCGAGCACCGTGAAGTGGCTCTCCGCCTCGATGCGGAAGTCCTGTACGCGGGGCGCCGGGTCGGCCGCCTCGGGATCGTAGCGCTTGACGCTGAGCGTTACCTGCATTCTGCTCTCCGCGCGCTTAGTAGACGCGCGCCTCCGGTTGCCATTCGGTGATGGTTACGGGAAGGGTTCCGATTTCGGCCGCGCCGTCGTCGAGGACGGCGGTCGTGTGCTTCAGCCACTCCTCGTCGTTGCGCTGCGGGATGTCGCGGCGGTAGTGAGCGCCCCGGCTCTCCTTGCGGACAAGGCCGGAGGCGCAGATGGTCTCGGCCGAGTCGAGCATGTAGCCCAGTTCGACGTGGAAGATGAGGTCGGTGTTGTAGACGGCGCCCTTGTGCGCCACAGGCAGGCGCGCGTAGCGCTCCTTGAGCTCCTTGATCTTCTCGTAGGCGGAGGCCATGCCCTCCTCCGTGCGGAACACGGCGAGATGCTCGTTCATCGTCTCGCCCATCTCCAAACGCACCTTGGCGGTGTAGTCGCCATTGGCGGCGGGGCGGTCGAACAGCGCCTTGAGGCTGGCTTGCGCATCGGCCAGGTGGGCGGGGCTGGGGTCGGGGTCGGCGGCGCGCTCGACCGCGTAGGCCGCGCCCACTTCCCCGGCGATCTTGCCGAAGACGACCGTTTCGAGCAGCGAGTTGGCGCCGAGGCGGTTGCCGCCGTGCACGCTCACGCACGCCGTCTCGCCCGCCGCGAACAGGCCGCGCACGCCGCGCCAGCGCTCCTGGCCGGTGTCGTCCCACGTGCGCGTCTGCACGTCCGTCTTGATGCCCCCCATGATGTAGTGCTGGCCGGGGCGGATGGGCACCGGGTCTTCCACGATGTCCACGTTGGCGAAGTCCTGCGCCACCTCGTGAATGTAGCCCAGTTTGGTGAGGATGAGGTCGCGCCCCAAGTGGCGCAGGTCGAGCAGCACGCAGCCGTTGACGCCGCGCCCCTCCTCGATCTCCGTCTGCTCGGCGCGGGACACCACGTCGCGGGAGGCGAGCTCCTTCATCTTG
This sequence comes from uncultured Dehalococcoidia bacterium, assembly GCA_964560025.1. Classification (GTDB taxonomy): domain Bacteria; phylum Chloroflexota; class Dehalococcoidia; order Lucifugimonadales; family Australimonadaceae; genus JAGWBE01. Next base: position 10,899 of record CAZLKC010000021.1, on the reverse strand, counting down.
GGCGCGTAGCCCTCCATGAACCGCTCGCCCTTGGAGTTGAGCAGGTAGGCGCCCTCGCCGCGCGCCGCCTCCGTCAGCAGCACGCCGTTGCCCATCAACGTCGTCGGGTGGTACTGCACCATCTCCATGTCGAGCAGCGTCGCCCCCGCGCGGTAGGCGAGGGCGATGCCGTCGCCCGTGCAGATGAGCGCGTTGGTGGTCGGCTCGAACGCCCGTCCCACGCCCCCGGCGGCGAGGATGGTCGCCTTGGCGCTGATGGCGCGCAGCGTCCCGGTCATCAGGTCGAGCGCGATGACGCCCTTGCAAACGCCGTCCTCGACGATGAGGTCGGTTACGAACCATTCCTCGTAGGAGCGCACCCCCGACTTGACGATCTGCTCGTACATCACGTGCAGGATGGCCTGGCCGGTGATGTCGGCGACGAAGAAGGTGCGCGCGTAGGAGGCGCCGCCGAACGCGCGCGTCCCCAGCCGCCCCGCGTCGTCGCGGTTGAACACGACGCCCATGTGCTCCAGGTTGATGATCTCGCCCGGCGCCTCGTTGCACATCAGCTCAATGGCGTCCTGGTCGCCCAGGAAGTCGCTCCCCTTCACCGTGTCGTAGACGTGGGAGCCGACCGAGTCCTCCGCCCCGCGCAGGGCGGCGTTGATGCCCCCTTGGGCGGCGTTGGAGTGGCTGCGCACCGGGTGTACCTTGCTGACGATGGCGACGTTGGCCCCGGCGCGGTGCGCGGCGATGGCCGCGCGCATGCCCGCAAGTCCGGCGCCGACGACGAGCACGTCGTGGTCAGCCATAGGGTTCCGCCTCGATTCGCTTCATCAGAGTGATGCGACTATAGCACAGCGCCCCGTCCGCCCGGCGCCGGACGGGGCCGAGGCGCCCCCTTGACTATCGCGCTCCTTGCCGTTCTGCTATCATTGCGGTACTTGGGGATTGGGCGCTCGCGTCCGCCCCGGAGTTGCTTTCGCAATATGACGACAGGCCCCAGCTTCTACTCGGACGAGGAAATCCTGCGGCGTCTCCACACGGCGATGTGGCAGGCTGCGCCCGGTCTGCCCGGCGACCCGGCGCACGACGCGGCGGTGCGCGAGGCGCACTCGCTCGCCGCCGAGATTGCCTCACGCATCTACGACCACCCGAACAAGTGGGGCGTCGCTTACATCCCGGAGGAGTTCCGGGACGAGGCGGTGCAAGACGCCTTCATCGACGTGCTCGCTAGGCTGACGGAGGCGAAGGAGCAGCGCTCCGCCTCCACGTGGTTCGCCGTAGCGGCAGAGGAGCGGTTCCGCCGCGCGTGGGGGCGCCACGAGCAGGGGGCGGCGCCGGACGCAGGCGAATCGGACGGCCTGGTGGACCCGGCGCACGCGTTCGACGACCCGGCAGGGCCTTGGAGGCGATTCGGGGACGCCTTCCCGCGCGACGCCTCGGCGCTCCGCATGCGCTACTTTGAGGGCATGAGCCCAGAGCAGATGGAGGTCGTCATTGACGCGCAGAACGTGAGGGTGGTGCAGACGCGCGTCGCACGGGCGCGCGACCGCTTTAAGATGTTCTGCGAGCAGGCCGGGTACAACCGCGTGCAAGTGGCGGCGATCATGCAACGCTTCGGCAGCGGAGAGGCGGAGTCCTGATGCAAGCCAACCCCAACACGATGACCCGCTTGAACCGCGGCGCGTGGCTCCGGTTCGCAGTGGAGGCGGTCGACCGATGGATCGCGGTTAGCGGCAAGCCTCCGGCTGAGCTGCGGAAGATAGGATCGCACGCTCGGGAGCGGCGCCGCGCCGAGGGCCTCTCCCTGAACGACCTCGCCGCCAACCTCCACCTGCCGCCCGAGCACATCGCTATGATCGAGCAGGGGCTGGTCAAGCCGTCGGAGGTGCCGTCGGGCGTCTGGGTGCGCTTCATGCGCCTGCTGGACGGACGCGAGGAGGCAGGTCAGCCCTTTGCGGAGGCGGAGGCCGACGAGCAGGCTGGCGCCAAAGCAGCCCCAGCGCACGAGGAGACGCCCATGCAGCCGCCCCAAGACCCCGAAACCTCCCCCGAGGCGACAGCCTACGCGCCGCAGAACCGCCAAGGCTACGGGCTGGCGGTCGTCAAGGTGGTCGGCGTCGGCGGCGGCGGCAGCAACGCCGTGGCCCGCATGTACCACTCCCCCATACCGAGTGTCGAGTACATCACCGTCAACACCGACGCGCAGCACCTGCTGCACATCGACGTTCCGTTGAAGATGCGCATCGGCGACCGCCTGACGCGCGGCCTGGGCGTCGGCGGCAACCCCGAGATGGGGCGCGAGGCCGCCGAGGAATCGCGCGAGGCGCTCTACGAGGCGATCGACGGCGCGGACATGGTGTTCGTCGCGTGTGGGATGGGCGGCGGCACGGGGACGGGCGCCGCGCCTGTCATTGCGGAGATCGCCAAAGAGACGGGCGCGCTCACCATCGCCGTCGCGACCAAGCCCTTCTCCTTCGAGGGGCGCAAGCGCATGTCCCAGGCCAGCGGGGGCGCCGAACTACTCAAAGACCGCGTCGACACCCTCATCCTCATCCCCAACGATCGCCTCATCACTCTGTCGGACGAGCGGATGACGGCGGAGAACGCCTTCCGCCTGGCCGACGAGGTGCTCCGCCAGGGGGTGCAGTCCATCGCGGAGCTGGTGACGGTGCCTGGGGAGATTAACCTCGACTTCGCCGACATCAAAGCGGTGATGCAGGGAGCGGGCCCGGCGTGGATCGCCATCGGCTCCGGGCGCGGCCCCGACCGCGCCGTCCTGGCCGCCCAGAACGCCCTCGCCAGCCCGCTGCTCGACGCGCCCCTCGAAGGCGCCTCCCGCGTGTTGCTCAACGTAACCGGCGGTCCCGACTTGACGTTGCAGGAGGTGAACCAGGCCGCCGACTACATCAGCCGCTCCGTCGATCCGGAAGCGAACATCATCTTCGGGATGGTCACCGACCCCGCGCTCGATGAGGAGGTGCGCATCACCATCATCGCAACAGGGCTGCCGACCGCAGAGAAGGGGTTGACGCTGGAGGACATCGCAACGCAAGAAGAGGATTTGGAGGCGTCTCCGGCGGCGTCGGAACCCGAGGTTGAACTCCCTGCCTTCCTCCAGCGCTTCCGCCGTCCCAACCAGCCCGGCGGCTAGCCCTTTGCCGCCCTCCGGCGCGGGACGCCCTTCACCGGCGGCGGCGAAAGCAGCGCCAGTGCGCAGCATAGGGCGGGCAACGCCAGGAAGACGAGCAGCGCCAGGTCGTAGGAGTCGGATAGGTCGTAGAGTACGCTGAAGGGCAACGGCCCCAGCGCCGCGAACGCCATCGTGCTCGTCATCGCCAGGCCCCGGATGCTCCCCAGGCGTCGGCGCCCGAAGTAGTTCGGCCAGATCACCGTATTGGTGTTCATGCCCAGGCCCATCCCCACCCCTAGCACTGCGCCGTAGACCAACGCGAGCCACGCGCTCGACACCACGAAGGTGAACAGCATCGCCCCCACGAGGACGCCTTGCGCCGCCGTGAGGACGAATCGGTTGGGGAAGCGGTCGTTCAGGTAGCCCGACGCGAGGTTCGAGCCGATGGAGGCGGCGGCCATCACGCTCAGCACGCCCGCCGCCGTCCCCGCGTCCAATCCCTTGCCCGTCAGCAGCGAGACGTTGTGGAAGGTGAGCGCCGTGCCTATCAGCGAGAAAGATGAGCCGGCGAGCAGCAGGAACCAGAACGCGCGCGTCCGCATCGCCTCCCGCAGGGTGAAGTCCGCGCCCGCCTCCGCAGCGGGCGGCGCGTTCGCCGCGCCCTCCACCGGTTGCGCGCCGTCGGGCGCGAGGCCGACCGATTCGGGCGAGCGCCGCACCAGCAAGAGCGCCGGCAGCAGCATCAGCCCCCATATGGCGAAGGCGAGAGCCGCCCACGCCGTGCGCCAGCCGAACTCGGTTATCAGCGCGTGACTGACCAGCGGGAACGCCATGGCGCTGGCTGCGCCGCCCAACGTCGCCAACGCCGTCGCTCGCCCTCGCCTGCGCACGAACCAGATGGCCACTAGCGTCGTCGGAACCATCGTCATCGCGCCTTGCCCCAGCGTTCGGATGAAGGCGAAGCCGAGGTAGAGGTCGAAGGTGGAATCGACGCGGCTCATCCACAACGCCGCCAAGCCGAACAGGATGACCACGACGCTCAGCACCATGCGCGCGCCGTAGCGGTCGAGCAGACGCCCCACGCCGATGATGAGCGCCGCCGCCGTCAGCGACCCGGCCGCGTAGAGCCCCGTGATCTGCGTGCGCGTCCACCCCGTCTCCTCGATGATGGGGTCGAGGAAGACGGAGAAGTTGTAGGTCTGGCCGGGGCCGGACGCGAAGACGCCAAGCGCGGCGACGCCCAAGATGACCCATCCGTAATAGAAGGGCGTCCTGCCGGGCAGCGGACGCCCCTTCCTCGCCCGCGCCGAGCGCATGCGCGCATTATAGGCGCCCTCGCCGTTCGCTCTGAAGGAACTCGAAGGGCGCAGGAGCGAAAACGGCTGAACCGAAGGTGCTACGCTTGCGCCGAGGTCAAGATTTCGGCTAGGGAGGGCAACAGGCATGGCGAACGCGGGCGCTGCTGCTGCGGAGCCGCTGGCTCCCACGAGCGCAGGCGAGCGCATCGCCGCTCTGGATGTCATCCGGGGCGTGGCCGTGCTCGGCATCCTGACGATGAACGCGGTCGGCTACGGCCTTGCGCCCGCCGCCTACTGGAACATCAGCGCAGGCGGCAACGACACGTGGCTTGACTGGGTCATCGGCGGGGCGGGCGAGATATTCTTCGACCAGAAGTTTATTGGCCTGTTCTCGATGCTGTTTGGCGCAAGCATCGTGTTGTTCGCCGACCGCGCCGCCGCGAAAGGCCGCCGCGCGGGGTGGCTCAGCTTCTGGCGCAACCTGCTGCTGCTCGGCATCGGCCTGCTCCACATGCTGTTGTGGGATGGGGACGTGCTGGTGCTCTACGCCATCTGCTCTGTTTTTCTGCTGGCGCTGCGCTTGCGCAGCCCGCGCGCGCTGCTGGTGCTCGGCGCCGGAATGATGGTTGCGGCGGCGGCGCTGGCGGTCGCGGCGCAACAGATAATCGACACGGATGGCGCAGGGCTGGAGGGCTACTGGGCCGACGGCGGCTCGATGTCCGACGCGGTCGGCATGTGGTTCGCCGCCGACGCTCTCCTGCGGGCGCTGGGGATGATGCTCATCGGCGTTGCCTTCTACCGCACGGGCGTCATCACGGGCGAGCGTTCGCCCGTCTTCTACCGGCGCGCCGCAATCTGGGGACTGGCTATCGGGCTGCCGCTCGCGGCGGGCGGCTTCGCCTACGTCGCCGCTAGCGGGTACTCCGCCGACGCGGCGATAGCGGGCGCCGCGCCGAACACGCTGGCGACGTTCCCGCTGGCGTTCGCCTATCTGAGCATCATCGCCCTCTGGAGCCTGCGCCCCGTGACGGCGCTGCGGCGCCGAGTGAGCGCAGTGGGGCGCATGGCGCTCACCAACTACCTGACGCAATCGATCATCGGCGTGCTCGTGCTGGAGGCGCTCTTCGACCCGGCCGACCTGAACCGCGCCTGGCTGGTGCTTTTCATCGTCGCCGTGTGGGTGCTGCAACTATGGTCGTCGCAGGCGTGGCTGACGCGGTTCCGCTACGGGCCGTGCGAGTGGGCGTGGCGCTGCGCGACCTACCGGCGCTTGCAGCCGCTCCGCGGCGGCGCAGCCTAAGGGTATCGCGCCCAGGCGCGCGGCGTGCTACGGTTCGCTTATGCCACGGCGTAGCTCCCGCGGCGGCGCGCAGCGCCAGGCCCCCAAAGTGCGGGCCGCCCTGTGCGCCACGTGCCTGGTCGACCAGTTCTTTCCCGAGGTGGGCGAGGCG
>CAZLKC010000021.1:0-5007 GCA_964560025.1 uncultured Dehalococcoidia bacterium | reverse complement strand
TGCCGTTCTGCGCCGCGCGGGCGTGGAGGTCTCCTTCCCTGCGGAACAGACCTGCTGCGGCCAGGTCGCCTTCAACGGCGGCTACGAGCGCGAGGCGCGCGAGGCCGCCGAGCGCTTCCTCGACGTGTTCGAGGGCCACGACCACGTGGTCGTCCCCTCCGGCTCCTGCGCCTCGATGATGAAGGTCTTCTACCTCGAACTCTTCGAGCGCGACCCCGCGCTCCTCGAACGCGCGCGCAGCCTCAGCGAGCGCACCCACGAGTTCACCGAGTTCATGGTCAACATTATGGGAGAAGAGGCAGTCGGCAAGGGGTTCGAGGGCGCAATCACCTACCACGACGCTTGCCACGCGCTGCGGGAATTGGGCGTCGCGCGCGAGCCGCGCGCCCTGCTGGAGGGCGCGGGCGCGCAGGTGGTGGAGATGCAGGACAGCGACCGCTGCTGCGGATTCGGCGGCCTCTTCTCCGTTAAGTACCCCCACATCTCCACGGCCATTCTGGAGGAGAAGCTGGCGAACATCGAGGCGACGGGCGCGGACGCGGTGGCGACCACCGACTGCGGCTGCCTGATGCACATCCGCGGCGCCCTCTCGCGCAAGGGGATGCGCCAGCGCGCCCTCCACGTGGCCGAGGCGCTCGCCGCCGCCAACGCGGGGGAGGACGGCTAGGGTGAGCGTCCGCACAGCGCAGTTCCGCAGCGCCTCCGCCCACGCGGTGGCCGACCCCAAACTCCAGACCGCCCTGGAGCGCGTGATGGGGCACTTTACCGAGGCGCGCGCCCACGCCATCGAGGAGTTCCCCGGCGACTCGTGGGAGCAGATGCGCGAGCGCGCCAGCGCCATCAAGGCGCACACGCTCGAAAACCTCGACTACTACCTCGAGTTGACGGACAAGATGGTTACCCGCAACGGCGGCCACGTCCACTTCGCCGCCGACGCGGACGAGGCCGCGCGCATCGTGCTCGACATCGCCAAGCAGGCAGAGGTCAAGCAGGTCATCAAGAGCAAGTCCATGGTCTCCGAGGAGATGGAGCTCAACCGCCGCTTCGAGGAGGCGGGCGTCGAGCCGGTGGAGACCGACCTAGGCGAGTACATCATTCAACTGGCGGGCGAGACGCCCTTCCACATCATCGCCCCCGCCATGCACAAGTCGCGCCAGGAGGTCTCGGCGCTCTTCCAGCAGTGGCTGAAGTCCGCGCCCACCAACGAGATCAAGCAACTCTGCTCCATCGCCCGCGACGCGCTGCGCGAGAAGTTCCGCACGGCGGATATGGGCGTGTCGGGCGCCAACTTCGTCGTCGCCGAGACGGGCACGGTGGTGCTCGTGACCAACGAAGGCAACGGGCGCATGACCACCTCGCTCCCCCGCGTCCACGTCGCCATCAGCGGCATCGAGAAGGTCATCCCCGCCGTCGAGGACGTGAGCCTCTTCCTGCGCCTGCTCCCCCGCTCGGCCACAGGTCAGCGCATCACCTCCTACAACTCCTTCGTCGGCGGCCCGCGCGGGCAATCGGACGAAGACGGGCCGGAGGAATTCCACCTCGTCCTCGTGGACAACGGGCGCTTGAACCTGCTGCGCGACCCCGAGTTCCGCGAGGCGCTGAAGTGCATCCGCTGCGGCGCCTGCCTCAACACCTGCCCCGTCTACCGCAAGATCGGCGGCCACGCCTACGGCTGGGTCTACTCCGGCCCCATCGGCGCCGTCATCACGCCGATGCTCACCGGCGTCAAGGGAGCCAAAGACCTCCCCTACGCCTCCACCCTCTGCGGCGCCTGCCGCGACGTATGCCCTGTCAAGATCGACCTGCCCAAGTTGCTGCTGCGCCTGCGCCAGCGCGAGGCGGAGGGCGACCCCGCCGGCGAGCGCTCCTCCACCTGGTTCGAGCGGATGCTGATGGGCCGTTGGTCGAACGCCGTCAAAACGCGCGAGGCGATGGAGCGCTCCGCGCGCCTCGGACGCCTCCTCCAACGCCCGGTCAAGCGCAGCGGACGCATCCGCCGCCTGCCCGTCCCCATGCTGTCGGGTTGGAGCAGAGGGCGCGACTTCCCGCCTCTCGCGCCCAAGTCCTTCGCCCAGACGTGGCGCGAGCGCCTCGCGCAGGAGGCGGGCGAATGACCACGCAAGACCCCGAGGCCAAGGCCGCCTTCCTGCAACGGGTGCGGGAGGCCGTCGGGCGCACGGCGCCGTTGGAGTACGCCCCCGACTACCCTCCCCTCAAGAGCGCGGCGGTGCGCCAGGAGGAGAAGGTGCGCACCATCGAGGCCCGCAACCACGCCCGCCGCGGCCGCATCATCGAGACCTACCTCGAGAACGCCGCGCGCGCGGGATGGCGCGTGCACCGCGTCTGGAGCCCCGAGGACGCAGCGGAGGCGGTCGGCGACATCGCCAAGGGCATCCGCGCCAAGACCGTCGCGCGCAGCGCCGAAGACCTGTTCCGCGCGGTGGACGTTGACGGCGCCCTGCGCCGCAACCGCGCCACGCCCGTCATCCTCGCCTCCGGGCGCTCCCGCTCGCGCGCCGACGTGCGCCGACTCGCCTTCGAGGCCGACATGGGCGTTACCGGCGTGTCCTACGCCATCGCCGAGACGGCCAGCTGCGTCGTTATCCCCCGCAAGGGCGTCGCCCGCGTCGCCTCGCTCGCCCCGCCCGTCTACGCCGCCGTCGTGCGCGCCGAGCAGGTGCTGGAGACGCTGGACGACTACTTCGCGCTCGTGCGCCATCAGCACCAGCGCAGCCGCTCGCGCTCCTTCAACTACGCCAACTTCATCTCCGGCCCCAGCCGCACCGGCGACATCGAGCAGACCCTCACCATCGGCGTCCACGGCCCCGGCGAAGTCCACCTAGTCCTCATCTCGTAGGGCGCCCCCTCCTCTTCTCCGTCGCTCCCGCGAAGGCGGGAGCCTCGACGCGAGGCGCCCCGCATCTCCAAAACCCGCCCCGACGACACGCGCACTCTCCCGTTCCGCTCGCCCCGACGCCCCCTCCGTTCGCCCCGAGGGGACTCGAAGGGCGAACGCCCCGCCATCTACGGAAACAGGTCCTTCTCCCGCGCGCGCACCAGCGGCGCCGCCCCCGACTCCCCCCGCTGATACGGATAGCCGCGCACGATAGCGGCGGGCGTGCGCGCCAACTTATTCGTCACCAACTCCGCCGCCGCCGCGACCTCGTCCGCCACCGCGATGGTCGTCGAGCGCAACTCGCGCCCGTCGTCGTCGTACAGGCCGCGATAGTCCAGCACCGCCTCCATCCCCGCCACGCCGATGGCGACGTTCTCCGCGCCCTCGCGCCACGGCCTGCCGAACGTGTCGCTGATCACCACCGCCGTCTCCGCGCCGGTCAGTTCGCGCACGCGCTCGCGGATGCGCCGCGCCGAGGCGTCCGGATCCTCCGGCAGCAGCACCGCCAGCTCCGCGCCGCCCGCGTTGGAAGCGTCCACGCCCGAGTTGGCGCAGCGGAAGCCGTGGCGCGTCTCCGTGATCAGCACGCCCCCCTCCATCCGCACCACCCGCGCCGCCTCCCGCAGCGCCGTCTCCACCACGCGCGCGTCCTTATCCCACGCCGCCGCGAACCGCTCCGCCAGGTCGGATGGACGCACCGTCCCCAGATCGACCACCCGCCCCTCCGCCTTCGAGACCACCTTCTGCGTCACCACCAGCACGTCGCCCGCCGCGATAGGCGCGCCCTGCGCCGCAGCCGCCTCCGCGAGCATCGCGCCCAGGTCGTCGCCCGCCTGCACCTCGGGCAGCCCCGCAATGCCGATGAGCGTGACGGTCGGCGGCATAGCCGGATTGTAGCCGCTCTCATTCGCCATTCCCGCCCCTTTTCACCGTCATTCCCGCGAACGCGGGAATCTCGACGAGACCAACCTCCGATTTGCGAAGAGGCTCCCGGCGCATGCGGGTGGGTCGGGATGGTCGGCCCCCTTTCCCCGCCTCTGTGGCGCACTGCGCGCTGGCGGGAGGGCGGGATGACGACGCAACGCGACTCCGCGACGGTAGAAGGCCGCCTCAGCTGGCTGGAGGGCGCCTACACCCAGGTGAACGAGCGCCGAGGCGCTCTCGAACGCGGCCAAGACGCCCTGCGCGCGGAGACGCACGGCGAGTTCAACCGCCTCCGTGCCGACATGAACCGCCGGATGCCCATCGTCGTCGGCGTGCTCGGCGGGCTGATGGCGCTCTTCCGCTTCGTCGGCTGAGCCCCCTCTTGCCTTCCCCCGCCCGCCCGCGTAGCGTATCCCCCTGAACACACCCTATCGACCCGGAGGACGCGCCCCCTATGCCCGCTAAGCAACTCATCGTCCACGACGACTTCCTGCCCCACGGCCCGAACGTGCCCCACGCCGTGCGCGTCGGCGACCTCATCGAATACTCCGCCATCCGCCCCGCGCGCCCCGACGGCAGCACCGGCGAGACGATGGAGGAGCAGGCCGAGGATGTCTTCGCCAACTTCGAGCGCCTGCTGGAGCGCGACGGCCTCTCGTGGAAGCACGTCCTCAAGGTCCGCGTCTACGTCACCTCCCAACCGATGATTCGCGCCGTCAACGACGTATGGGGGCAAAAGTTCGGGACGGACGTTCGCCCCGCCCGCGTCGTCATCGGCGCCGCCTTCCTCGCGGGCCAGAACACCATGACCACCTTCGACGCCACCGCCCTCGCCTCCATCGACTAGGCGGGCGCGGCCATTGACCGGCAGGCGCTGCGCCCCTATGATTGCCGCCGATTTGGGGAAACGCTCTCCGGACGGGCGCTTGCTAGGTTCGGTTGTAACGGGAAGGCGGATTAGTTGACACGGATGGAGTTGATGGGATAGAACGCAGTGAGGCGAAAGCCGAGAGGGGCGCATTGAGCGAACCGAAGCATCCCCCGGCCTTTTGGGGTTGGGGGCGAGAGCGAATGGACGAGAGCCGCTAGGCGCTTGGGCGCCGGCGGCTTGTGTTGGGCGCAAGGTCGCCTGTAGGACGGGAACACCGGAACCGCAAGGGGGTAGGATCGTGAGAAGCAGATTCGCA
>CAZLKC010000020.1:0-31715 GCA_964560025.1 uncultured Dehalococcoidia bacterium | reverse complement strand
AGGACGCGGAGGCGCTGGTGCTGCGGCGCGGGCGGCTGCTCACGCTTAGCCTCGCAGGCGCAGGCGCGCTCGACGGCGCCGCGTGGGCGGAGCGCCCGCCGGAGAGTCAGCGGTTGCCCTTGTGGAGCGCGTTTGTCGGTTCCTTCCAGTGGATGGGCGACATATTAGTGGCGTTCCGCAACGAACTTTCGCGCGTCGCGGCGGGCACGACGCCGTTGCAGGTGGCAGGGCCGGTGGGCATCGCGCAGTTGACGGGCGAGGTGGCGACCGGCGGGTCGCGTTCGCTGGTGGTATGGACGGCGTTGCTAAGTATGAACCTCGCCATCGTGAACCTGCTGCCTCTGCCCGCGTTGGACGGCGGGCGCATCGCGTTCGTGCTCGTCGAACTGGCGCGCGGAGGCCGCCGCCTCGCCCCGGACAAGGAGCGCCTCGCTCACATGGCCGGGTTCGCCGTGCTGATGGCGGGCGTGCTGCTCATCAGCGTCAACGACATCCGCCGCCTGCTGGGAGACTAGCCAAGCCCGATGGCCGCCCAACTCGGAACCTTCGACGACCTGCTCGCCCTCGCGCCCGAGCCGCTGCGCCCGGTCGTAGAGGCGCTGCGCGCGGCGGCGCTCGCCGCCTGCCCCGGCGCGTGCGAGACCGTGCGCCTCGGCGACCGCGCCGCCAACTACGGCCTCGGCCCGCGCAAGATGCTCGACGGCTACGCCTACGTGATGCCGCACGCGCGCTGGGTGAACCTCGGTCTCTACCAGGGCGCGGCGCTGCCCGACCCGGAGGGGCTGTTGGAGGGGACGGGCGCGCGGTTGCGCCACGTCAAGGTGCGCTCGCTCGAAGACGCCGCCCGCCCCGCGTTGCGCGCCCTGCTCGACGCCGCAGTCGCCGAACGCCGCGCCGCGCTGGGCAAAGGGCGTGCGCTACAATAGCATCGGGACGCAATGCGAACGCGGAGCAAAGGAGCGGTCATGGGACGCAGAGTGACCAAGCCGGTGTACGTAGGCGGCGTGAAGGTGGGCGGCGACGCCCCCGTCACCGTCCAGTCGATGACCAAGACCGACACGCGCGACGTGCAAGCCACCGTCGCCCAGATCCTCGAACTCGAAGAGGCCGGCTGCGAGATCATCCGCTCCGCCGTCCCCGACATGGAGGCAGCGCAGGCGCTCGGCGACATCAAGCGCCAGATCCACATCCCTCTCGTCGCCGACATCCACTTCCACTACCAACTCGCCCTCGAGGCGCTGCGCCAGGGCGTCGACTGCCTCCGCCTCAACCCCGGCAACATCCGCGACGCCGACCGCGTCCGCGAGGTCGTCACCGAGGCCAAGGCGCGCGAAGTCCCCATCCGCATCGGCGTCAACTTCGGCTCGCTGCCCCCCGTCGGCGCCATCGGCGTTACGCGCGGCCAGCACCGCCACAAGGACGGCGTCAACCGCCTCACCAAAGGCTCCGATGCGTCGGGCGAGGGCGAGACCGTCTCGGTCGTCGACCATATGGTCGCCACCGCGCTGTGGGAGATCGGCCTGCTCGAAGAACTCGACTTCGACCTCATCAAGATATCGCTCAAGGCCTACGACGTGGACACCACCGTCGAGGCGTACCGCAAACTCGCCAAGATGGTTCCCTACCCCTTCCACCTCGGCATCACCGAGGCGGGCACCGCAAAAGGCGGCTCCATCCGCAGCGCCATCGGCCTCGGCGTGCTCCTCTACGACGGCATCGGCGACACCATCCGCGTCTCCCTCTCCGACGAATCGCGCGAGGAGGTCGCGGTCGGCTACGAGATTCTCAAGGCGCTCGACCTCCGCAAGAAGGGCGTCCAACTCGTCGCCTGCCCCTCCTGCGGGCGCGCCGACGTCGACATCCGCAAACTCGCCAACGACGTGGACGAACTCCTCAAGACGCGCGAATCCCCCGTCAAGGTCGCCGTGATGGGTTGCGAGGTCAACGGCCCCGGCGAGGCGAAGGACGCCGACGTAGGCATAGCCGCCGGCGCGGGCCGAGCCGTCATCTTCCGCAAAGGCCGCAAAACCCGCATCGTGGAAGAAGCCCACATGATGACCGCCCTCCTAGAAGAGGTCGATGCCGTAACCGCGGAGCTGACGCCGGTAGGGGGCTAAGAGCGATGGCGTATGAGTTGTTTTGGCAGGCGGTAGCGGCCTATCAGTCCTCTGAGGATGCCGGTGAGCAGGAGGCGTGCGCGGGAAACCTGTTCGCATCACTCTTTGAGCATTACCCCAGGTTTGCGGAGTTCCATGACTATTTGACGAGTCCGCTCGCACTATCACCAAAGCTGGCGCTCGGGCCTAACGCAAGAATCGTTGAGGAGTTCGTTGAGGATGAAGAAACAGATGGCGCTGAGGCTATCGGATCTATGTTGATTCTAGCAGGATACCCAGACCACTTACCAACGCAAGAAATGACGGATCAATTGAGAAGGTTGGAAATTCCTCTGTCCCCATACTCGCCAGATTCCGTCGAACCCATAATCCCACAAAGCATGAGGACAGCAGCATTCATTCACGGCGCTTCCCTTTTTACTTCATGGCTACGAACTCGCTGGGGGGATGATCTTCAGCCGGCACAACGAGAACTAGAGAGATTATTTTCTATATCTAAAAAATTCGCAACACCAGCACTAGTAAACGACCTATTAATTTCCTTATCTGAACGAGCTGCCGCTCAAATGGCATTCATACGGAGAGACTATTCGGCTGCCCTGAAGGAAATAGCCAATTCAATAAAAACATTCTCACGTTACATTAATTCTCTGAACATAGCCATAATAGAAGGTGTCATTTCGGATGACTTGAAAGACATGGTTGCCGAACAGGGGGCCATGCTTTACATAGGCGTTGCCGGGGTCTCCGTCTATGCCCCCTGGCTTACCGGCGGATTAGCTGACGCAAAAACTTACCTGCGAATGGTTAAACAATCAAATAGAGATGACCTAGATTGGCAAGCAATTGTGACTGCCTGTGAAGTATTGAGCAATGCTGCTTTGAGACATCGCCTCCGGCTAGAGTTAAACCCTCATCTCCCTCCTTATAGGATAGATCATTCTGTTTTTAATATAACTACCGAAGAATCTGCTTTCTGGACAATCGAAAAAGGTTATGCAGAAGCACAATTGACATCTGATCAACTGCGCAGCCTTTACGAGGGAAAAGAAGACGAGGCGGCGCGGCAGCGCTTGCGCACCTACTTCTTCCCCGGCAATCTCTGGGAGCAACTCCCCCAGCGCGCTCAACAAGTATTGGTGTCTGCCGACAGGCAGATGTTGACTATTAGTGAAGGCTACCCCGGAGGCGTTATTATCTTTCTCTGTATTGCAACAGAAGAAATATTGCATCGCTACTTGGGACACTCCGTTTCCGAATGGGAGGAGAAGTACTCCAAACGCCGAGAGAATCCCAGCCTCGGCGACTTTGTCCAATTCCTTTTCGCGAACGAAGCGAGGGACAACTTCCGCAGCATCGGCTTGGAAAAAGACGCGATAGACTACCTGACAAAGCAGGGGCGCATGCCGAAGCAAATCCAGCAGCTCCAACGCGAACGCAATAAGATCATGCACGAGCCTGGCTACACCCCCGACCCCCACGCCATCCGCGCCCTCTACGCTGAGGCGCTCGGCGTCGGGCGCAAGGGCGTGCTGCCGGAGATGCTGCGCCTCCTGGCGCCGCGCCCCAAACCGACCGTGCGGTGAGCGCCGCCAGGGAGAGTGTGCTACAATACCCCTGATGCTCAAAGGCATCTTCCGAAAACTCCGCGCCAAGCCTGACCTCCCGTCTCGGGAGGAGGCCTCCCCGCCCCCCGCCGAACCGGCCGCTAAGGCGACGCCGCCGTCCGACCAGGACGCGCCGCCCCGCCGACGCTCGCGCCGCGGCGCCCGCAGCCGGGGCGACTCTTCGCGCGCCGACGCAACCCCTCCCGTTCGCCCTGAGCGAACTCGAAGGGCGGGCGCAACCCCGCAGGCGGCGCCTCAGGCGCAGCAAGCCCCGGCGCCCTCAACTCCCGCGCGCCCCCCGCGTTCGCGCGCTGCGCCTCAACGCAACGGAAACGGGCGCGCGCACGCCGAGGAACGTCCGCCGCGCCGCCCCGCGCCCGAGGCGCTAGGCCCGCAAACGGCGGCCCCGGCGCAGCAAGCCCCTCCGCCCTCATCCCCTGCGCCGCCCCCGCGTTCGCGCGTTGCGCCCCAACGCAACGGAAACGGGCGCGCGCACGCCGAAGAGCCACCGCCGCGCCGCCCCGCGCCCGAGGCGCTAGGCCCGCAGCCGCGCACCGAGCGCTTCGGCGAGGCGATGGTGTCGCCGCCGGTGGCGCGGGCGCTCGCCGATATGGGCTACGAGACGCCCACGCCCATCCAAACGCTAGTGCTGGAGCCGCTGCTCGCCGGAGAGGACGTGGTCGGCCAGGCGCAAACCGGCACCGGCAAGACGGCGGGGTTCGGCATCCCTATCGCCGAGACGGTTGACGGGCGCGAGCGCTACGTGCAGGCCATCGTCCTCACGCCGACGCGCGAGTTGGCGCGTCAGGTGGCGGGCGAGGTCGAGCGCCTGGTGAAGCACACCGGCGCGCGCGTGGCGGCCGTCTACGGCGGCGCGCCGATGCCCCCCCAAGTGCGCGCTCTCGAAGACGGCGCGCAGGTGGTGGTGGGGACGCCCGGGCGCGTCATCGACCACCTCGAGCGCCGCACGCTCGACGTCAGCCGCGTGCGCCTCGCCGTGCTGGACGAGGCCGACCAGATGCTCGACATCGGCTTCTTCCCCGACATCCGCCGCATCCTCCGCAGCACCCCCCGCAGGCGCCAAACCGCCCTCTTCACCGCCACCGTTCCAACGCCCATCAAGCGCCTCATCTACGCCTACCTCAACGACCCGCGCACCTACCGAGTAGGGGAGGAGTCGCGCCCCGTCGAGGAGGTGGAGCAGGTCTACTACGAGGTCGCCGGGCGAGATAAGCCCGAGGCGCTGGCGGAGGTGATGGAGGAGCGCCCCGGCGAGCAGACGCTCGTCTTCTGCCGCACGCAGGAGGCCGTCGACCGCGTGGTGCGCATCCTGCGCCGCAAAGGGCACGCCATCGAGGGCATCCACGGCGGCATGCGCCAGCGCGAGCGCAACGACGTGATGGACGGCTTCCGCCAAGGCAGCGTCAAACTCCTTGTGTCCACCAACCTCACCGCGCGCGGCATTGACGTGCCCACCGTCGAGAACGTCGTCAACTACGACATCCCCGAAACGGTAGAGGAGTACGTCCACCGCATCGGCCGCACCGCGCGCATGGGGCGCCCTGGCACCGCCATCACCTTCCTCTCCGAGTGGGACAGCGAGTTCTTCGACGCCATCCGCGACCACGTAGGCGCGGAGTTGCTGACCGAGCGCGAGCTCTCCCTCTACCGCGCCGCCTCCGGTTAGCCGCCCCCGTTCGCCCTGAGGGAACTCGAAGGGCGCGCCCGCCTCCTATACTCACACCCCGATGCTCCGCCCTCTCCGCCTCTTGTTTCCCCCTGCCGCCGCGCTCCTGCTCGTCGCGGTCGGCCTATGCCTCGGCTTGGCCCTGCTCCAACCCGCACCCGCAGGCGCTCAGGGGGGCTCGCCGCCGCCCTTCCCCTACGTGCTCCAGGGAACCGTTACGCTCGACGGCGCGCCCCTGGCCGGGTCCGCCACGCTGACCGCGCAGGTCGGCGACTGGACCAGCCGCCCCGTCGAGGTGATCGACGGCGGGTTCGGGCGTGCTCCGTCGCAGCCGCTGGTCGTCGGCCCGCCCAACTTCGACTACATCGGCGAGCCGGTGACCTTTCACCTGCGCGGCCTAACCGCCGACCTCACCTTCACCTTCGAGGCGCTGCCCCAACCCGAGTTCGTCGAGGCGGTGCTGCGCTTCACCGGCGGCGCCCCCACCCCCGCTCCAACGCCAACCGCCGCGCCCACGCCGACCGCGACCGCCGAGCCTACGCCGCAGCTCACCCCAACGACTGCTCCCACGCCGACCTCGACCCCTACGCCAACGGCGTCCCCCACGGCCACGTCGACCCCGGCGCCTGCTCCGGAAGGCGGCGGAGGGGCGGGCGTCATCGCGGGCGTGGCCATCGGCACGGTGCTCGTGCTGTCGCTAGCGCTGTGGCTCCTAGCCCGCCGCATGGCGCGATAAGCAGACTGTTCGCCCTCGCCCTGTCTACCTAGCGTGAACTCGAAGGGCTCCGCCCTCTCTTATCCGTCGCTCCCGCGAAGGTGGGAGCCTCGACACTGCCGCTTCCCGCTACGCAAACAGACGCCCGACGCACACGCGGCGGAGGGTGGTCGGCGCGAGGAAGCGAGGCAGAATGCGCGTGTCGTCGGGGCAGGCTTTTGGGGTGCGCGCCCCTACTCGACGCCGACGGGCTGCAACAGCACCACTTGCATCTCTTGCGGCATCGTTGAGCGCGTCAAGGTCAGGCGCGACTGCGGTTCCGGCGCCGACGCGCCCATCGCCTGGAGGAAGGCGCCTATCTCGTTCAAGCGCTGCTCCGCGCCGGAGCGGCCGTGCATCACTGGCGCGACCACGCGCGGGCCGATGGTGTTCACCATCTCCACCAGATCCAGCAAAGGCAGCCCGTCCCGCGCCCCGGCCGGCACGATGAGCACCTGCGGCGACGACAACTCCTCTATCTGATCGTCGGTCAACGCGCTGCTCGGCGCTCCCAGGTGGCACACCACCATTCCCTCGACCTCTACGGCGTAGACGGTGTTCCACAGCGGCCCGGGGGCATCCTCCGGCCCGCGCTTCGTGCGCACGCCGCGGATGTTAAGCCGCGACGCCTGATACTCCCCCGGCCCGTCGATGACCAAGGGCGCAGGGTCGCCGCCGAGGGCGTCCGCCGCGCTGTGCATCGGGTCGCCGCTGCTGACGGTTACGACGGACGCGGAGGCGTGGGCGGGCGGGATGCGCATCCCCTCCTGCGGCGGATACGGATCCATAATCAGCGACGTGTTGCCGCTCCGGATGCGAACCGCTGCGTGCCCCAGCCATACGATGTCCACGCGCCTACTCCCTCCCCCGCCGCACGAGCGCCCACGCGCCGGGCAGCGCCACGGAGGCAAGGTAGAGTTTGGCCAGGTCGCCCGCCACGAAGGGCCACAGCCCCCACTCAAGGGTGTCCGGCACGATGCTCGCGCCCGACGTCCACCCGTTATCCACCGCCCAGTAGCCCAGCCACAGCAGGCCCGGCACGTAGAGGGCGGCGTTGCCCGCCAGCAGCGCGAGCACGACGTGCCAACTGCGCTCCCAGCCGCGCTCCGCCAAGCGCCCCACGATCCACGCCGCCGCCACGAACCCCACGACGTAGCCGCCGCTCGCGATGTTCCACACCGCCGCGCCCGTTCCCTCCCAGGGAAAGAGGAAGTGGAACACCACGCCCTCGCCCAACGACGGCGCGAACACCGGCAGGCCGATGCTCCCCACGACGGCATAGAGCGCCAGGCTCGCCGCGCCCCGGTTCGCCCCAAGCGCCCCGCCCGTCAGCAGAACGGCCAGCGTCTGCCCCGTGATAGGCACCGGCGTGAACGGCAGTTTGACCGCGACCTGCGCGAACAACGCCACCAGCGCCGCAAACCCGACCACCAGCGCCGCGTCGCGCAGCAGCCCGCTGCCCGGCAAGATTGCGTCGGCAAGGTTCGCGCGGTGCGCTGCGGCCTGCAAGGGCGCCTCCAAAGACGGGGATGGAGCGAGTATAACAGCCCCTCCCTCACGCCCTGAGGGTGCCCTCAGGGGAATCGAAGGGCGCGCCGCTTCACAAGGGGCGTGGCGCCGCGCTAGAATCCGCCGCGCGGCCTCAAGCGCCGCCCTAGCAGCGACGACACGACAAGGAGAGGCGGATGGCCCTGACCGAGTGGGTAGCGGTCGCCAAGGTCGGCGACCTGGACGACAACGACATGATGATGGTTACGGCCGGGGCAGAGGAGATTCTGCTCGCGCAGGTCGGCGGTAAGTACTACGCCATCGACAACTGGTGCACCCACGCGGGCGGCATGCTCGACCAGGGCATCCTCCACGCCCAGAACCTCGAGGTCGAGTGCCCCCTCCACGAGGGCTACTTCCACCTCGAGACAGGCGCGGCCCGCGTCCCCCCCGCCGAGGAGGACGCCCCCGTCTACGGCGTCAAGGTCGAGGGCGACGACATCCTCGTCGGCCCCAAGGACGGCTAGCGCCCGCCTCTCGACGCGCGCCCTTGCCGCCGCCTAGCCCCCTTCCCCCCGGCTACGTCCGCGAATACTCCGCCACCGGCCCTCCCGTCGTTATGGTGGGCGACATTCTCGTCGGCTACGCGTCGTGGCGCCCGCACGCCGCGCTGCTGGGCGAAGACTACCGTTTCATCGCCATATCCCCCCTGCTCGTGGCGTACGCCGCCCTCGATCAACCGCCGCCGGAGCCGTGGAGCATCGGCGCCGAGAGCGAGGCGCTCGCCGCCGCCCTCGACTCCCTTGGCCTCGACAGCGCCCACGTAGGCGGCTGGTCGCTAGGCGGCGCGATCGCGCTCGACTTCGCTATGTTGCACCCGCGCCGCGTGCGCTCCCTCACCCTCGTCGAACCGCAGACGCGCTGGGCGTTGCGCGCCGCCGGACGCCAGGCCGACCCCGTCGGCGGCATCGTGCGCCGCCTCGCCGAAATGCCGGAGGTGGACGAAGAAGCGCTGGCCGCATTCTTTCGCCACGTAGGCGCGGTCGAACCCGGCGCTCGCCCCCAAGACAGCCGCGCGTGGCGCCTCGCCTGGGAACATCGCCAATCGCTGCGCTACGCCTTGCGCGTCGCGGAGCACGACGGCGACCCCTCGCGCCTTGGCGCGGTTACGGCGCCCGCCCTCCTGGTGCGCGGCGACGCGACGAGCACGCGCGATCGGCTGATAACCGAAGCGCTCGCCGATCTGCTGCCCAACGCCGAACTCCTGACGCTGCCCGGCGGCCATACGAGCCACATCAGCGCCGCCGCCGACTTTGCCCGAGCCTTCCGTCGCCTCGCCGCTAGGGCGGAGGGGCGTTGAAGGTGGGGCTACAACAGGCGCGAGAGCGTTAGACCGGCGGCCAGCAGCAGCCCGGTGCGCCAGTGGAGGCTGGCGGTGCGAACCATCAGGCGGTTCATATCGGCGCGCTCGCTCGCGCGGCGCAGCATCCCCACGGTGCTCCACGCCCACGGCGCGGTCGCGAGTGCGATGAGCGCCCACAGATGTGCAGGCGCAGTCGCCAACGCCGCCCCTGCCAGAGAGGCGTAGCCCGCGCCGAGCAGCGCCGCGTACACCGCCTCGCTCCGCGCGCGGCCTAGCCGTCCGGCGAGGCTGCGCTTGCCGCTCGCGCGGTCTTCGTCCATGTCGCGCAGGTTGTTGCAGTGGAGGATGGCGGTTACGAAGAAGGCGACGGGCAGCGCGAAGAGCAGCGGCGCAAGGTCGAACGCCTCCGCCTGGACGTAGTAGGAGGCGCACACCATCAGCACGCCCATCAGCAGGAAGACGGCGGGCTCGCCGAGGCCGACGTCGCCGATGGGCTTTGGCCCCGCGCTATAGAGGTAGGCGGCGGCAATGGCGACGAGGCCGACGGCGAGGATAGGCCAGCCGACGTGCGCCACGATGATCAGCCCCGCAACGACGCCGTAGCCGAAGGAGAGCGCCATGCCCGCGAGCACGGCCCGCTCGCTGAGCTCGCCTCGTTGGAGCACCTTGTGCGGTGCGAGGAACTTGGCGGCGGCGTCCTGGCGGCGATGGTCGGCGTACTCGTCCGTCAGGTTGGTTCCGATCTGAATGGCGATGGAGCCGCTAAGCGCCAGCGCGAACAGCGCCCAGTCGAAGCCGCTCCCCGCAGCCATAGCGGAGCCGACCAGCACGGGGATGACGGAGGCGGTGAGCGAGAAGGGCCTTGCGGCCCAGAACCAGGCTGCCGTCTTAGGGCGGCGCGCGGCGGCGGCCATCGCTACCAGGGCTGGCGGCGGTAGGGGGAGAAGTCGGGCTTGCGCTTCTCGATGAAGGCGTTGCGCCCCTCCCGCGCCTCCTCCGTCTGGTAGAAGAGGCTGGTCGCGCCGTGCGCTATCGCCTGCATGCCGTACACCCAGTCCGTGTCGGCGTTGAACGACGCCTTCAGGAAACGCAGCGCCGTCGGACTCTTGCTCAGCATCTCCCCCGCCCACGCCAGCGTCTCATCCTCGAGTTGGGTGAGCGGCACCACCTTGTTGACCAGGCCCATCTCCAGCGCCTCTTGCGCCGAGTACTGGCGGCAGAGATACCAGATCTCGCGCGCCTTCTTCTCGCCGACGATGCGCGAGAGCATGACGGAGCCGAACCCCGCGTCGAAGCTGCCCACGCGTGGCCCCGCCTGCCCGAAGATGGCGTTCTCGCTGGCGAGCGTGAGGTCGCACAGCAGGTGCAGGACGTGACCGCCGCCGATCGCGTAGCCGTTCACCGCGGCGATGACCGGCTTGGGCATAGCGCGCAGCGTCCGATGCAGCTCCAGTACCTGAAGGCGCGGCACGCCCGACTCGTCCTCGTAGCCGCCGTGGCCACGCCGCTTCTGGTCGCCGCCGGAGCAGAAGGCGCGCTCCCCCGCGCCGGTGAGCACCGCCACGCCCACGTCGTCGTCATGCCACGCGTCCTTGAACGCGTCGATCATCTCGTCCACCGTCAGAGGCCGGAACGCGTTGAGCACCTCCGGACGGTTGATAGTGACGGTGGCGACGCCGCCGCCCTTGCGGTAGAGGATGTCGGTGTAGGCGCTGCTCACGGCTGTCTCTCCCGTTTGCGAGTGTAGGCGTGCGGCGCCCGTCCGCCTGCTCGCCCGTTCGCCCTGAGCGAACTCGAAGGGCGAACGAACGCCGCTCGCCCGTTAGGCGCTGAGGTGCTTGGCGAAGAAGGCGAGCGTCTTGTCCCACGAGTCGGCGGCGGCCTCGGCGCGCCAACTCCCCCGGTCTTCGCACATAAAGCCGTGCCCCGCGCCGTCGTAGGCGTGGAACTCGTGCTCCTTGCCCAGGCGCGTCAGCTCCGCCCCGATGGCCGCCACGTCGTCCGGCGTTGGGTTCTGGTCGTCGTTCCCGAACAGGCCGATGATGGGCGCCGAGATGTTGGCCGCGTTCGCTATCGGCCCGCCCTCGCCGACGATGCGCCCGCCGTAGTAGACGGCGGCGGCGGACAGCCCCTCGATGGCGGTCGCCGCGAGGAAGGAGACGCGCCCGCCGAAGCAGTAGCCCGTGATGCCGGTGCGTCCCTGGAGCGCGTGGGGGTAGCCCTGGAGGTAGCGCATCACCGCGTTGAGGTCGCCCACTATCCCGTCGTCCGTCAGCGACTGCATCATGCCGATCGCCTGCTGCATGTCGCTGTACGGAATCTCCTGCAAGCGCCCCGAGCGGTAGAAGACGTCGGGCGCGGCGGCCACGTAGCCCTCCTCCGCGAAGCGCTCGGCGATCGCGCGGATGTTGGCGTTCACGCCGAAGATCTCCTGAACGACGATGACGGAAGGGTGCGGCTGGTCGTCGTCGGGACGGTAGAGGTACGTGGCCATTGTCCCATCCGGGGTCTGAACGTCGACGATCTCGTGAGTGACTGCCATAAGCGTGCTCCGTTGGGCGTGGGATGGCCGCATTGTCGCACAGCCCGCCCCGCCGCGCGAGTGAGGCGGCAGCGCCCCGCTTTGTAGGGGCGACCTGCGGATCGCCCGCGCCGCCGCCCCCATCCGTTCGCCCTGAGCGAACTCGAAGGGCGCCCACCTCCGCCGTCGTCCCCGCCCCCATCTGTCGTTCCTGCGGAGGCAGGAACCTCGACGCGAGGCGCCCCGCATCCCTAAAGCCCGCCCCGCCGACACGCGCATTCCGCCCCGCCCCTCCCCCCGTATGCGTCGGGCGCCCCTCTGCATGGCGGAAAATTGGCGCGTCGAGGCTCCCGCCTATGCGGAAGCGACGAAGGGAAGGCGAGAATGACAGTCGTAGAGGGCGGGAACGACGATATAGAACGCGCTAGCACTTCTCCGCCTTGTATGCCTGAACCAGCGTCCCCTTGCGGAATCCAGGCGTGGCCGTCTGCGCCTCGTGGGCGAGCCCGTGGTAGTCCATGCCCCACAACACGCGGCGCGCCAACTTCGTCAGCGGGCGCAGCAGCATCCACTGCTTCGACTTCTCGCAACGCTCGGCGCTGGTCTCGCGCCGCGAGTAATCCTGCCAGCCCTGGCAAGGCACCGCGAACTCGAACGGTTCCTCGAAGTACCGCAGCGCCTCTGGGGTGTTGTTGTACTGCCACATATCGAAGTCGGAATGCTTCGTCGGCAAGGGCGCGCGCAACCGCAGGTCGGCCTCCCCTTCAGATTTCGTCCATACCTGAAACACCGTGCGCACCTCGTAAGCCTCGCCGTTGGGCAACTCGAACGAGTCAGGTGCGAGAGGCACGGACAGCGCCAGCCGTGCGTTCTTCGGCAGGAGGCGATGCGTCTCATAACGGGTGAAGGTCATCGGCAGAATCATCCCCACGCTCTCTGCGAACGCCAGCGAACGCTCGACGAACTGCACGGCGACCCGCCCGCGCTTGCCGAACGGCGGGTTGCCGACGACCACGCAGGGGCGGTCGGGGGCAGTCCAGGACAAGAAGTCGCCTTGGGAGACGGCGTCGTGGCTAGGCTCAAGGTCGAGGCCGATGCGCTTGCCCCGAGGGAGCAGGTCAAAGAACGCGCCCGCGCCAGCCGACGGCTCCACGAAGTACGCGCCGGTGGGGGTATCCACGGTGTCGTGGAAGAGGCGCAGGCACTCGGCCGCTACACCGGAGCGGGTGAAGAAGCGGTCGGTCATTGGTTGCGGTGTATCGCGGGGGCGCGCCAACCGTCAAGGGCGAGGCGGCGCGGGAATTGCCAAGATCGAACGAGGACTACAGCGCGGCGGATAGCGCCGCGTCCAGCTCCTCTACCGTGGCGAATCCCTCGAAGCGGGCGGCGACGCGCCCGTCGGCGCCCAACACGTACGTCCACGATTCGTTGAACCACTCGGGCGCGGTGGTGAAGCCCCACGCGTCCACCAGCGGCGAGTAGACAGCGTTGGCCAGGTCGCCTTGGATGTCGGCGGGGTTGTCGTAGATCTCCACGTGGATGAACGAGGCCTCCGCAGGGCGGCGCTCGCGCAGCTGCGACACCGTGTCCACCTGCGGCCCGCACGTGGGGCTGGTGCAGAGGGCGGGCGTGGCGAACACCACCACCGCCGGACGCCCCGCGATGAGCGCCTGGGGGATGGTGTGCGTGTACAACTCGGGGTCCGGCGTCGGGTCGCTGGTGAGCTGCTCGATGCGGTCAACGTCGGCCAGCGTCTTATTCGCGGCGAAGGGCGGCAGTCCGCCGACGTCCATGATGGCGCTCTCCGCCGCTACCTCCACCACCACCGACGCGCTGCCCGCGTCGACGCTCAGGTCGAGCCGCCAAGCGCCGGGGCGGTCGAACTCGATCTCCGTCGCGTAGGCGCCGCGCGACCCCAGCGGCCACTCGCGGAAACTCGCCGTCGCCGTGCGCACTGCGCTCGAATCGTCCACGGGCGCCCACGCGACGGAGGCGCTCGGCTCGCGCACGATGTCCTGGTCGGTCACGAGCAGGAAGGCGAGGCGCTGCGCTCCCTCCCGCAAGTCGGTGGTGGCGAGGATGACCTCCACCGCCGGAGGCGCAGGCGTAGGGGTGGGCGCAGCGGGACTCCCGCACGCGGCGGCGAGCGCGGCGCAAGCCAGAGCTGCGGCGGCAAGGCGGCGCATCCCCTACGGCCCGTCGGGGTAGGCGCCGAAGGTGAAGGCGAAGAGGGCGAACTGGTCGGAGTTGGAGGAGAGGGTGAGTTCGTGCGTGCTGAACTCGTCCAACTCGATGATGGCGTACAGGCGCGGTTCGTCCACCACGAAGTAGCTGCGGCTAGCCTCGACGATGAGGTCTTCCCCCGCCGCCTCCTGCGGCACCGGCGCGCCGTCGAGCGTCACCTGCACCTCGTAGTTGGCGTCGAATGCGGGGTCTAGCACGACGTTGACGCTGGTGGCGACGAACTTGAGCGCCAAGTAGTCCTCGTAGTTCTCCGTTACGCGGGCGTGGCGCAGCGATTCGTAGCCGTTCTCCCATAGGCCGTGGATATAGAAGAACTGGTTGAGATGCCCGCCCGGGTCGGTGTATTCCCGCACCTGATTGGGCTCGTCATAGTAGTCGGATTGGGCGACGTAGATGCCGCGCGTGTTGGCGTTGCGCTGCCAGCCGCCGTAGATCTCGCGCGTGATGCGCTTCTCCGGGTCCTCGTCGTAGGCGCGCGGGTCGAAGCGCTGCGCCGGCTCGTCGTTCACCGCGATTGCCGACACGTCCGCTCCCGCCTCCGTCAGCAGCGTGCGTATCTGCTCCTCCGTCTCAAGGTAGGCGCCCTCGCCGATGTGCGCGTAGCGGATGGTGCCCGCCGCGTCGATGAGGAACTTGGACGGCCACGCGCGGTTGTTGAACTCTCGCCACGTGCGGAAGTCGTTGTCCTGCGCGATGGGGTAGGCGAGGCCGAACTCCTCGGTGCTGCGCACGACGTTCGCCGTGATCTTCTCGAACTCGAACTCCGGCGTGTGAACGCCCACGATGACGAGGCCGTGCTCGGCGTACTTCTCGTGCCAATCTCTGATGTAGGGGAGCGTGCGGATGCAGTTGACGCAGGTGTACGTCCAGAAGTCGATGAGCACGACCTCGCCGCGCAGCCCCTCCATCGTGAGCGGCGGCGAGTTGATCCAATTGACGATCCCCGCGAACTCCGGAGCGACGGAGCCAACCTCGCCGGGCGCGAGGTCCGCCGAGCTGCCGGGCGTCGGCGTCGGCGTGCTCGGCGGCGTGGGCGTGGGGGTAGGCTCGCCCCCGCAGGCCGCCAGCAGCGCGAGCAGCGCGGCGAGGGGCAGGGCGCGGCGGGCGTAATGGCGCAACTGATGCATAGCGGGCGCTCGCCGGGCAGGCCGTGACCGCGCGGCGGGCAACTCCCTATACTACCATCTGCGTATGCCCTCCGACCTGCTTTCCATCGCCGACCTGGACGACGCGGCGCTCCTCCACCTGGTGGAGGTCGCCGGGCGCTACCGCGCGGGCCTGGCCGACCGACCCTTGGAGGGGCTGAGCGTGGCGCTCCTGTTCGAGAAACCGTCGCTGCGGACTAAGGTCAGTTTCGACATCGGCGTCCACCAGCTGGGCGGCCACCCCGTCTACCTGGGCAGGGACGAGGTGGGGCTGAACACGCGCGAACCCGCGCGCGACGTCGCCCACGTCCTCGAACGCTGGTGCTGCGCCATCGTCGCCCGCGTCTTCGACCACGCCACGCTGCGCGACCTGGCCGACGCCGCGTCCGTCCCCGTCGTCAACGCGCTCTCCGACTTGGAGCACCCTTGCCAGGCGTTGGCCGACTTAGCCACGGTGCAGCAGCGCTTCGGCAGGTTGGAGGGGGTGACGGTGGCGTTCGTGGGCGACGGCAACAACGTGGCGCGCAGCCTGGCGATGGCCTGCGCGGGGGTGGGAACGGCGTTCCGCATCGCGTCGCCGCCCGCCTTTGCCCTGGAGGCGGCGTGGGTGGACGCGGTGAACGCGCGCTACGGCGCCAAGGCGCCGCGCGTCGAGCGGTTCGACGATCCGGCGCAGGCGGTCGCGGGCGCCGACGTGGTCTACACCGACGTTTGGACGAGCATGGGGCAGGAGGCGGAGTCCGCCGAACGCCGTGAGGCGTTCGCGGGCTTCCAAGTGGACGACCGGCTGCTCGACCGCGCCGCCCCCGGCGTCATCCTGCTGCACGATATGCCCGCCCACTACGGCGAGGAGGTGCCGCCGGGGATGCTCGATTCGCCCCGCTCCGCCGCCTTCGACCAGGCGGAGAACCGCCTGCACGCGCAGAAGGCCGCGCTGCGCCTGCTCGTCGCAGGAGAGTAGCCCGATGACCGCCGACGCTCCCGTTCCCCTGTCCGCATCCGGCTCCGTTCGCACTGAGGCCGATCGAAGGCCGGACGCGGGCGGGACGCTGCTCGCCGCCGTCGTGGGGCGCCCCAACGTCGGCAAGTCCAGCCTGTTCAACGCTATGGTCGGACGGCGCGAGGCCATCGTGTCCGACGTCTCCGGCACGACCCGCGACCGCGTAACCGGCGAGGTCTCCCACCCCGGCGGACGTTTCTTGCTGGTGGACACGGGCGGCCTGGTGCCCGAGCCGGAGACGGAGATGGAGGCGCACGTGGCGGCGCAGGTGGACGCGGCGCTGTCCGGGGCGGACGCGGTCGTGTTCGTGGTGGACGCGGCGCAAGGCGCCACGCTCCCCGATAGGGCCGTGGCCGAGCGCTTGCGGCGGTCAGGCAAGCCCGTCGTCCTCGCCGCCAACAAGGTCGACCACCCCCGCCAAGAGGCGCTGGCGCACGACTTCCACCAACTCGCCCTGGGCGAACCCATCCCTGTCAGCGCCTACCACCGCGTCGGCGTCGCCGACGTGGTCGACGCCGTCGCCGATGCGCTGCCGCACGGCGCGGACGACGCGCAAGCGGAAAGCGGCATCCCCCGTTTTGCCATCGTGGGGCGCCCCAACGTCGGCAAGTCGTCCATCGCCAACGCCATCCTCGGCGCCGAGCGCTCCATC
This sequence comes from uncultured Dehalococcoidia bacterium, assembly GCA_964560025.1. GTDB lineage: Bacteria > Chloroflexota > Dehalococcoidia > Lucifugimonadales > Australimonadaceae > JAGWBE01. The sequence goes on along the minus strand of CAZLKC010000020.1, from coordinate 15,137 downwards.
GTCAGCGCCGTCCCCGGCACCACGCGCGACGCCATCGACACGCCGTTCGAGCGCGCCGGGCGCCAAGGCGTGCTGATCGACACGGCGGGCATCCGCAGGCGCGGCGCCGTGGAGCCGGGCGTCGAGCGCTACAGCGTCTTGCGCGCCGTCCGCGCCATCGACCGCTGTGACGTGGCCATCGTCGTGCTCGACGCAGAGGAGTCGGCGACGGCGCAAGACCTGCACATCGCCGGGCAGGTGATGCAATCGTTCAAGGGCGCGGTCGTCGCGCTGAACAAGGCCGACCTGTTGAGCGAGGAGGCGGCGGAGGACAACGCGCGCGCCTTGCGTCGCGCGGTGCTGGCGCGCCTCCATTTCATGCCCTACGTTCCCGTCGTGGCGACGTCGGCGCTGACGGGCGCGGGACTCGACCGGTTGTTGGACGTTGCGTTCGAGGTGCACGAGGAGCGCGCCAAGTGGGTGGAGCCGCGCGCCCTCACGCGGGCGGTGATGGACGCGGCGGCGCGCCACCTGCCGCCCAAGCAAGGGCGGCGCGCGCTGAAGATCTACCGCGTCAAACAGGAATCCGCGGGGCCGCCCACCTTCGTCTTCTACTGCAACAACCCCTCCCTGATGCACTTCTCCTACGAGCGCTACCTCGAAAACTCCCTCCGCGCCGCCTTCGGCTTCACTGGAACCCACCTGCGCCTCGAGTTCCGGGGCAAAGGGCGCGTCCACGTCATCGGCGGCCACCGCACGGGGCAGGACGCCCTCCCCGGCAAGAGGCGCCCGCGATGATGGACTACTGGTGGCTCGTTCCGCTGGCCTACGGCGCGGGGAGCGTCCAATGGGGCTTGCTAGCCGTCCGCGCCCTGCGAGGAGTCGACGTGCGCGAGCACGGCAGCGGCAAGACGGGCGTGACCAACGTCTTGCGCACCGCCGGACGCCTCCCCGCCGCGTTCGTGCTCCTGGCCGACGCGGGCAAGGGCGTCGCGATGGTGCTGACCGCCCGCGCCCTGAGCGCCGACCCGTGGCTGCACGCGCTGGTGGCGCTCGCCGTGCTCGCCGGTCACGTCTGGCCCGTGTTCGCCCGCTTCCGGGGCGGACGCGGCATCGCGCCGGGCGTCGGCACGGCGGCGTCGCTCGACCCGTGGATGGCGCTCGTGGGGCTTGGCGTCTTCCTGCCGGTAGTGGCGCTCACGCGCTACGTCTCGCTAGGGTCGGCGCTGTCGACGGCGGCGGTGGCGGCGGCGTTCGGCGGCATGACCGCGGCGGGCGCCGCCCCGGTGCACTACCTGTGGTACGCGCTCGCGGGCTCGGCGCTCATCCTTTGGGCGCACCGCGACAACATCCGCCGCCTCGCCGACGGCACGGAGCGCAAGCTGGGCGTGCGCGCCGACGCCGAGACGGGCGAGGGGTAGACGGCAGGCCATTCCGGCGCCGGGGCGGGTGTGCTATAGTGGCGGCGCTGGTACGGTGCGCCGCCTAGGGAGCGGCGCCGGCGCAGGCAGGGAAGGGCTATCGCTAAAGACTATCGAGTGAACGAGCGGATCCGGACCCCCGAGGTTCGGGTCGTGGATGACCAGGGCGAGCAATTGGGCGTGATGCCCACGCGCGACGCGCTTGCCCTGGCGCGCCAACGCGAACTCGACCTGGTGGAGGTGGCGCCCAACTCCTCGCCCCCGGTCTGCAGGCTGCTGGACTACGGGAAGTTCCGCTACCTGCAAACCACCAAGGAGCGCGAGATGCGGCGCTCCAGCAAGGCGAACCGCCTGCACCAGGTGCGCATGCGCCCACGCATCGGGCAGCACGACATCGAGGCGAAGGAGCGGCTCGCGCGCCGCCTGCTGGAGGGCGGGGCCAAGGTCAAGGTGACGGTGCTCTTCCGAGGAAGGGAGATCGTCCACCCCGAACTGGCCGTCAACCTCCTGCGCAAGGTGGCCGAGTCGCTGAGGAACGAGAGTAAGGTCGAACAGGCGCCGGAGATGGAGGGGCGGATGATGAGCATCATCCTGGCTCCGGCCAAGAGCGCGAAGGCCGCGAAGCCGCCCGCCGACGGGACGGTCGCGGTGGCGGAGGGCGGAGATGCCGAAGATCAAGACGCATAAGGGCGCGGCGCGGCGCTTCCGCGCCACTGGCTCCGGCAAACTCGTCCGCATGAAGCGCGGCAGCAGCCACCTGCGCCGCAAGAAGCCCCGCGCCGTCCGCCGCCTCTACAAGGATGCCCAGCCCCTCAGCCCATCCCAGAAGCGCCGGGTGCGCACGCTGCTCCCCGGCGTCAGCAGCTAGACAAGTCGAGGTCTTCCGTTGGCACGCGTGAAACGGGGCGTAACCGCCCACCGCCGGCACAAGAAGGTGCTCAGCCTCACCAAAGGGCACCGCGGCACCAAACACTCCCTCTACCGCAGGGCGCACGAGTCGATGATTCACGCCCTCAAGTACGCCAAGCGCCACCGACGCGAGCGCAAGGGCGACTTCCGCCGCCTCTGGGTGCTACGCATCAACGCCGCCTCCCGCGAGCACGGCCTCTCCTACAGCCGCCTCATGCACGGCCTCCGTCTCGCCAACGTGACCATCGACCGCAAGATGCTCGCCGACCTCGCCTACGCCGAGCCCGACGCCTTCGCCGCCGTCGCCGGCCAAGCCAAGGCGCGCCTCGAAACCGCCGCAGCCTAGCCCCAATCCCGCCTCTTCCTATCCGTCGTTCTCGCGGCGGCGAGAACCTCGACGCTCGGCGCTCCGAACCCCAAAGCCCGCCCCGGCGCACACGGGGAAGAGGAGGGGTGCCTCCCTTCTTGTTGCCTCTATGACATCTACTCGTTGCGCAAACCGCGCATCCTGTGAAACCATTCCCCTATGAACGCGCTGACGCCTGTCCTTCCGCTCCTCTCCGGCCTCCTCCGCTTGCCCCCCTCTGCGGCCAAGCCCGGCGTCACCATGTGTAACGCCGGTGCTCGCCGATGTAACGGAGGCGCCGTACGACGGCGCCTCCGTTGGCACGCTGGCGCCCGTGCTCCCCGCGTAAATGTTACAGATTGGTGCACTTTTTCACGAAAATTCACCCAGGAGGCGGGGATGCCCCCGAGGCCGATTGACCCGCGCCCCCGCGCCTGCTACCATTTCCTCAGGCTGCGACGGAGACGAGTAGGCGGATCATCAGCGCCGAGCGAGCCGGGCCATGGTGTGAGCCGGTGCGCTGCTCCCGACCGAATATCCCTCCCGAGCCGTCGGCCGAACGCCCGCCAGCGGGCCAGTAGACCCGACCGGGGAGCCGCCCGTTATCAACGGCCGGGGCGTGATTGCGCCCCGACGAGCGCCCCCCGCGAGCAGGGGGGAACGGTGGTGGTACCGCGGGAAGCAACGCCCGTCCGCCTAAGCGGACGGGCGTTTTGTCGTTGAAACGGCAAGGCGCAAAGCGCCGAGGAGGGGGCGATATGCGGCAGGCAACGGTTACGTTGTACGACACCACGCTGCGCGACGGCGCGCAGATGGAGGGCATCAGCCTCTCTGTCGAGGACAAACTCCGCATCGCCCAGCGCCTCGACCAGCTCGGCGTTCACTACATCGAGGGAGGCTGGCCCGGCTCCAACCCGAAGGACGACGAGTTCTTCAAGCAGGCGCGCGAGCTCTCCTTCGAGCACGCCGCCCTCACCGCCTTCGGCTCCACCCGCCGCGTCAAGGGCAGCGTCGAGAACGACGCGAACCTCAAGGGACTGCTCGACTCCGGCGCGCCCGTCGTCACCATCGTCGGCAAGGCGTCCGAGATGCAGGTCAAGCAGGTGCTGGAAACCTCGCTCGAGGAGAACCTGGCGATGGTGCGCGAGTCCATCGAATACCTGCGCGCCAACGGGCGCCGCGTCATCTTCGACGCGGAGCACTTCTTCGACGGATTCGCCGCCAACCCCGACTACGCCCTCGCCTGCATCCGCGCCGCGAGCGAGGCCGGCGCCGAGTACGTCGTCCTCTGCGACACCAACGGCGGCTCGCTCCCCGTCGACGTGTTCAACGCCACCCACCGCGCCGCCCAAGAGGTGCGCGCCGATATCGGCGTCCACTGCCACAACGACGCGGAGGTCGCCGTCGCCAATAGCATCGCCGCCGTCCAGGCGGGCGCCACGCAAGTGCAAGGGACGATCAACGGCTACGGCGAGCGCTGCGGCAACACCAACCTGCTCAGCGTCATCGGCAACCTCAAACTCAAACTCGGCATCGACTGCGTGACCGACGAGCAGTTGGAGCGGCTGACCGAGATGCATCGCTTCGTCGCGGAGGTGGCCAATATGCCCCCCAACCGCTACCAGGCCTACGTCGGCGAAAGCGCGTTCAGCCACAAGGGCGGCCTCCACGCCTCCGCCACCGCCAAGGTCGAATCCGCCTATCAGCACGTCGAACCCCAACTCATCGGCAACGCCAAGCACGTCGTGGTCTCCGAACTGTCGGGGCGCGGCAACCTCCTTATGAAGCTCAGAGAAGAGGGCATGGAGGATGCCGTCCCCAAGGAGCGTCTCACCGAACTGGTGGAACTGGTGAAGCAGCGCGAGGCGGAGGGCTACCAGTACGAGGGCGCCGAAGCCTCCTTCCACCTGCTCGCCCGGCGCACGCTCGCCGGCTACAAGCCGCCGTTCGACCTGGTGGACTTCCTTGTGGTGATGGAGAAGCGCCGCCGCCCCGGCGCCGTCGAGGACGGCGACCAAGCGCTGTCCGAGGCGATGGTGAAGGTGCGCGTCGGCGACCGCCTCGCCCACACCGTCGCCGAGGGCAACGGCCCCGTCAACGCCCTCGACCTCGCCCTCCGCCGCGCCCTCGAGCAGTCCTACCCGCAACTGAGCGCCGTGTCCCTCAGCGACTACAAGGTGCGCGTGGTCGAGCAAGGCCCCGCAGGCACCGGCGCCGTCGTCCGCGTCCTCGTCCAATCCACCGACGGCGAGCGCTCGTGGAGCACCGTCGGTGCCAGCGGCAACATCATCGAAGCATCGTGGCAAGCCCTCACCGACTCCCTCGAGTACGCCCTCCTAGCGCGCTAACCCCCTGCGTGCGCCATTCGCCCCTTGCCCACCGCGCCCGCCGCGCATAAATTCCTACCCGACTTCTTCTCTGGCTGACCCCCGGAGCTTGATAAGGTGCACGCACGATGACCATCACCGAAGCGCGGCTGATCAAGATACAGAGCGCCTACGAGCGCGTGGACGCGAGAGTGAGCGACGCAATCGCGCCCGCAGGCCGCGGCCACGGCAGCCTCGAATCGCTGCGGGCCGAGATGGAGGCCAGGTACGCCGCCCTGCGTGTGGAGACGCATGCCCGATTCGGCTCGCTCCGCGCGGAGATCGACGCCCAGTTCGCCGACCTGCCTCCCGGACTGGATCCCCGTGTCGACGAGATGCGGGAGGAGATCGAGACCAACTTCGAGGCGATGCGAACGGATCTGGAGGCCAAGCTCGAGGAACTGCGCGCGGAGATGGACGCCACGTTCAACTCGCGGCGCGCTCGCGTAAGCACGCGCTTCCGCTTCGGCCGTATGAGCATCGAGCACGGCGCCGTCGTGATATGGGCGACGGCAATGGTGAGCGGCCTCCTGCATTTCTCCGCCCTGCTCTAACCTAGCCGCGTCCCCTCCGCCATATCCAGCGCCAGCGCCGACCAGCCGAACGATTCGGCGCCGAGCCCATCGCCCGTGAGCGGGTTGTAGAACTCGCGCAGCCCCGCGCCCAAGACCATCTCCGCCGTGCGCGCCGCCAACTGCTCGGCCAGGTCGCCGAATCCGTGACGGCGCAGGCCGCGCCACACGAACCAGTTCGTATTCACCCACGTAGGCCCGCGCCAACTCAACGCCTCCCCGCGCGGGTCGAACGCCGCGTCGCACGCCGCGACCGACGGCAAGGGATAGCGCAGCCGGAAGCGCTCCGCGTCCGCAAGGCAGCGCTCGACCACCTCGCCCGCGATGTCCGCCGGGAGCCGCCCCATCGTCAGCGGCAGAAGCCCGGCGACGGTGAGGCGGTCGCCGCGCCGCTCCTCGCACCCTGCGAGCGGGAAGAAAGCACCGCGCTCCGGCGAGTACATCTTGCGGAGCATCGCCTCCATCACTCGCGCTGCGCGCGCCTCGTAGCCCTCGGCGGCGGCGTTGCCGCCCTGGGCGCGGTGCATCCGCGCCATTGTCTCCAGCGCGTCGGCGTAGAGCGCGTTCACCAGCGGGTCTTTGGCGTAGAAAGGCCCCGTTCGTAGCATCCTCGCGTTGTCGTAGCGCCTGCAAGCGAGGCGCAGGTCGAGCAGGCGCAGGCGGGCTTGGAAGCGGTAAGGGTTCGGATGGTGAGCGGTTACGCCCAGCATCGCATCGAAGGCCGGAGAATGGTCCGTCCCCGCCTCGTAGGGCGAGACCACCGCAAGCAGGCCGTCGTCGTCCGCGCGGTGCTCGCCGAGCCAAGCGTGGTAGCGGTCGAGCCGCGCCAGAAAGCGCCCAGGCAGCGAAGCGTCGCCCACAATCTCGGCGACGCGCTCGACCGCTTGCGCCAGCACGGGCGGCTGGATGAGGCCGCTGCTGCGCGGACGCAGCGCGGGCTTGCTCTGAAACATCGACCAGAGGTCGCCAGCGTCCAAACGCCGCCGCTCCCAGAAGTGCATGTGGCCGATGAAGCCGTCTTCGCGCTGCCTCGCCAGCAGCGTCTCCAACTCCGCAACCGCGTGCTCGGCGTCCACGTGCGCCGCCGCGACGGCGTGGAAGCACGAGTCCCAGAACCACTGATGCCGGTACTCGTGCGGCGATGGGCAGAGGTAGCGGTATCCGCGCCCCGTGCGCCCGTCCACCCCGGCGCGCAGGTTCGTGCGCAGCAACTGCCCCGTGAGGCGGCGGAGGGCGCGGGCGTCGTCGGAACGCATGACGCGCCTAGTATCGTGCATCCGGACGGGGCGCTATTGGATGGGCAGGGGCGGTTGGAGCCACTTGCCAGTTTCGTTGACCTCCAGGCGCACGACCCACTTCACCCACTCGAAGCCGCGCTTGCCGGGGACGACGAGGCGCAGCGGCGCCCCGTGGCCGTGCGACAGCGCCTCGCTCCCGACGTGCGTAGCGAGCAGCAGCCCCTGCGCCTCGTCCAACGAGAAGCGGCGGTAGTAGCCGGTCGTCGAGACGACGCTGACGCTTGCCGCGCGCTCCGTCGGCGACGCCATGTCGAGCACCGCGCCGAGCGGCATGCCGCGCCAACGCTGCGTCGAGTGCCAGCCGCCGGTGCAGTCCAGCGTCGCCGTCAGGCTCGCGTCGCTGGTCAGGTCGTCGAGCGCCAGCGACAAGCCGCGCTCCACCGCGCCGCCCACCTCCAGCCGCCACGTGTCGCGGAGGATGGGGCGTGGGCGGTCGTTCAGCCATGAAGTCGTGGGGAATGCGTTGCCGCTGAAGTCCCCGGCGGGGTACGACCCGGTGAAGCGCCTCGACGCGCCCGCCCACGCCGCCGCCCGCTCCACTCGCGCCGTCGCCTGCCAGATCAGGAGGCCCGAGGCAACCAGGCCGACCAAGCGCAGCACGGCGCGCCGCTCCGCCCAGAAGCGCGGACGCAGCAGCGAGCGGTAGCGCAGCAGGTGCCACCCCAGCAGCGGCACGACGGCCAGCCCAACGTTGATGTGCCACGTAACCCCGCTGAACCCCAGCAGCGAGAAGCGCCCCGCGTGCGCCCAGGCGACGCCCAGGCCGAGGCTCCCCAGCAGCAGAACAAGCATCAGCATCGCGGCGAGGTCTTGGCCCGACCAGCGCCCGAAGCGGCGCAGCACGGGAGCGAGGATGTTGCGCCCCTTCCACAGCAGCAGCACGACCACGCCGTAGCCCGACACGCGGTGCGCGTCCAGATACCAGGCGCGCGCGGCGTCCCCCGCCGTCATCCCGAAGTAGCCGGAGACGAGCGAAAGCGCGGCTGCGGCGAGGATGAAGGCGTTGGCCCACGGGTAGCGCATGCTCCCCCTTGCGCTAGGGCGCGCTACGCCTTTAGCGCGTCGGCGAGGTGCTCGGCGGCGTGGCGGGGGCGCTTGGAGGTGAAGTGGTCGATCTGTTGCCGGCAGGAGATGCCGGAGACGGCCACCTGCCAGTCGCGCTTGTCCGCCGCCTCAATGGCGGGGAAGAGTTTCAACGCGCCCATAGAGCGCGAGAAGTCGTAGTGCTCGCGCTCGAAGCCGAACGTCCCCGCCATGCCGCAGCAGGCGCTGTCGATCAACTCCGCCGTGTAGCCGGGAACTGCGTTGAGCGCCGTCAGCGTCGGCGCCGCGCCGATGAGCGCCTTCTGGTGGCAATGGCCGTGCACCTGAATCTTCGCCGTAGCGTCGGCGCGGAAGAGCGACGCTACGTCCTCCCCCTCGTCCACAAGCCGGGCGACCAGTTCGTCGAGCATCACGGCTGACGAGGCGACGGCGGCGGCGCTCTCGCTGCGCAGCAGGTCGGGATACTCGTCGCGCAACATCAGCAGGCAGGAGGGCTCCGAGCCGACGATGGGGACGCCGCGCTTGGTGTAGGGCGCGAGGGCGGCTACGTTCTGATCCGCCCAGCGCCGCGCCTTGGCGAGCTGACCCTTGGAGACCAGGGGGCGTCCGCAGCAGCGCTTGCGGTCGACGACGGTTACGCCGTAGCCCAGCGCTTCCAGCACGCGGACGGCGGCGCGCCCGACCTCGGGGTGCATGTACTCGGTGAAGGTGTCGTTGAAGTAGACGGCCTCGCCTCGCGGCGCGTGTTGCGGCGCCCGATGCCGCTTGAACCACGATGAGAAGGAGCGCGCGGCGAAGCGCGGCAAGGGGCGGCGGCTCGATACGCCGACGAAGCGCTCCGTGAGCCGCCGCACGATGGGCAGCGCGCTAATCGTGTTGGTGAGCGGCGCGAGCGCCTGCCCGACGCGGCTTAGCAAGGCGATCTCGCCGAACGCCCACACGCGCAGCGGAACGCGGCGCCCCTCCCAACGCTTGGCCATCACCTCCGCTTTCAGTTTGGCCATGTCCACGTTGGAGGGGCACTCGGCCTTGCACGCCTTACACTCGACGCACAGGTCGAGCGCCGCTTGGAGCCGGTCGCCGCGCAACTCGGAGGCAGGCAGGCTGCCGCTGAGAATCATGCGCAGCAGGTTGGCGCGCCCACGAGTGGAGTGCTCCTCCTCGCGGGTGACCATGTAGGAGGGGCACATCCCGCCGTCCATGCGTCGGCACGCGCCCTGTCCGTTGCACAGTTCCACGTGCTCCGCGAAGCCGCCGTCCTCGGAGAAGTCCATGAAGGTGGCGACCTCCATGTTCTTGGTCTCCGGGCTTAGGCGCAGCACCTCGCGGATGGCGGGCGTCTCGATGATCTTGCCGGGATTCATCAGTCCGTCGGGGTCGAACGCCTGCTTGACCTCCTTGAAGGCGTGGTAGAGGTCGGAGCCGTACATACGCTCCATAAAGGAGCCCCGCACGATGCCGTCGCCGTGCTCGCCGGAGAGCGAGCCCCCGAACTCGCGCACCAGGTCGGCGACCTGGGAGGCGATGCTCTCCATCTTGTCCAACCCTTCCGCCGTCTTGACGTTGACGATAGGGCGGATGTGGAGGCATCCGGTGGAGGCGTGGCCATAGTAGGCGGCCTCCGTGTCGTGCGCGCGCACGATCTCCTCGAACCTCGCCACATACTCCGGCAGCAACTCGGGCGAGACGGCGGTGTCTTCGACGTAGGGCAGTGGCTTCGCGTCGCCCTTGACGGCCATCGCCAGGCCGAGGCCTGCCTCGCGCAGCTCCCAGATGTGGCGTTGGCGCGCGGGGTCGCTGGACGTGACCACGGCGTAGCCGAGGTTGCGGCGCTCCAGGTCGGCCTTCAGCGCGTCCAGCTTGGCGTTCAACTCGGCGGTCGAATCGCCGTAGAACTCCACGAACACCAGGCTCTGCGGGTCGCCTTGCACCCAGTCCAGCAAACGGCGGTAGCCGGGATTGACGCGGCAGTTGCGGATGATCATCTCACCGATCATCTCCACCGCCGAGGGGCCGTGCTCGAGGATGGCGACCGTCGCCTCCATCGATTCCACCAGCCCGCGGAAGTGCACCGCCGCCGTGCCGCGCATCTTGGGCGCGGGGACGAGGTTCACCCGCGCCTCCGTAACCACCGCCAGCGTGCCTTCCGAGGCGCCGATCATCCGCGTGAGGTTCATCGGCGCGTCGGAGGCGAAGTCGTCGAGGTTGTAGCCGGAGACGCGGCGGAGAATCTTGGGGAAGCGGCGCTCGATCTCGTCGCGGTTGGCGTAGGCGATGCGCCGCACCTCGCGGTAGAGCGCCCCCTCCAGCGTGCCCAGCGCCATCCGCCGCTCCAACTCCTGCCCCCCAGCCGGGTCGAACCGCGCCCGGCTGCCGTCGGACAGCACCACGTCGATTTCGAGAATGTGGTCAAGCGTCTTGCCGTAGAGCACGGAGTGTGCGCCGCAGGAGTTGTTGCCGATGCCGCCGCCGACGGTGGCGCGCGCGCTGGTTACCGGATCGGGGGCGTACATCAGGCCATGAGGGCGTACGGCAGCGGTGAGATGGTTGTTGACGATGCCCGGCTGGACGCGCGCCCAACGCTCCTCCGGTTGCAGCTCCAGCATCTCGTGCATGTACTTGGAGAAGTCGAGCACCAGGGCGTGGTTGGTGGTCTGCCCGGCGAGGCCGGTGCCGCCGCCGCGCGGGAGGATGGGCACGCCGTGCTCGCGCGCCGTCCGAACCGCCGCCTCCACGTCGTCCGTCGATCGGGGCAGCACCACGCCGACCGGCTGCATCTGATACATGGAGGCGTCGGTGGCGTAGAGGGCGCGGGAGTAGCGGTCGAGGCGCACCTCTCCGGCGATCTCGCGCCGGAGCCGCTGGGCAATCTCGGCCAGCTCGCCCTCGCCGAGGGCGGCGGCCTTGCGAACGCTTTCGTAGAGCAGCGGCATAAGGCAGGCGGCCTTCTCCCGCGGCCATTCTAGCGCAGCGGAGCAGGGAGGGGCGGGTGCCGTAGTAGACTGCTGTGAGTGGTTGCGGAGCGGAGAGGGAGAACCCGCAGGGCGGCGCGGACGCGCGCAGATGGAGGCTGAGGGCGCGGCTCGGACGAGGCCGCCCTCGCGCTGGCTGATGCTGGCGCTGGTCTGGCTCGCTTACGCCAGCTTTGGGCTGACCACGGGCAGTTTGCCCCCGCTGGTTGGCTCCATCACCGGCGACTTGGGCATCTCCAGCACGCAGATGGGCCTGGTGCTGGGCGCGTGGCAACTGGTCTACATCGGGACGGCGGCGCCGCTCGGCGCGGCGGTCGATCGCTTCGGCGTGCGCCGCTCGATAGGCGCGGGGCTCGCGGTGGTGTGGCTGTCGCTCGCGCTGCGCGGCCTAGCCGTAGATTTCTTCACCCTCTTCGGGGCGGTCGCCCTGTTCGGGTTCGGCGGGCCGATCATCTCCACCGGAGCGCCGAAGATGGTTTCGCAGTGGTTCGCGGGAGGCGAGCGAGGCCTGGCGGCGGGCATCTACAACACGGCGCCGGTGAGCGGCGTCGCGGTTGGGTTTGCGACCGCGCCGACGCTCGTCGAGCCGCTGACGGGCAGTTGGCGCGGCGTGTCGCTCGTCTACGGCGCGGCGGTGTTGGTCGTCCTCGCTATCTGGTGGCTGTTCGCCCGCGACGTGGCAGCGACCTCCTCCGCCCTTGCCCCTGCCCCCGCCGACGGCAAAAGGCCCAGCGCGTCGCGGGAGTTGTTGCGCCTGCGCAACGTGCAGGTCATTCTGCTCTTCGCCGTAGGCTCCTTCACCATCAATCACGGCCTACAGAACTGGCTGCCGACGCTACTGCGCGACGACGGCATGACCGCCGCCCAAGCGGGCGCGTGGACGGCTGTGGCGACGCTGGCCGGGGCGGGCGGCCTGCTGCTGATTCCCAGCATCGCGCGCTACGGCTCGCGCCGCTGGGCGCTGACCGCCTTGCTGGTCGTTACGGCCGCCTCGACGTTGGGGTTGGGCACGCTCACCGGGGGCGCGCTCGTCGGCGCGATGATGGCCGGGGCGGTGGTGCGCAGCGGCCTGGTGGCGGTGGCGCTGCTGGTGCTGATGGAGACGCGCGGCGTGGGCGCGCTGCGGATGGGAACGGCAGCAGGCCTCTATTTCGCCGTCGCGGAGGTCGGCGGCTTCGGCGGCCCGTTCCTGTTAGGAGCGGTGCGCGACGGCACGGGCGGCCTGGCGGTGGGGATGCTAGCGCTCGCCGCGCTCGCGGCGGCGCTAGCCCTCCTGATGCCCCTAGTGCGCGAGCCGAGGGGAGAAGCGGGGAGAATGGGGGCCGCGAAGTAGGTTTGTCACTGTCGCCCTCTCCCCCCTAGAACCATCCCTGCTCTTTGATTATCCCCCGTAGGAACGCCACCTGGCCCACGTGCTGGACGTTGTCGCCCAGGATGAGGGCAAGCATCGTGCCTAGGGTCATCGGCGGGCCGCCGGGGCGCAGGGAGGGGTGCTCCACGTCGAGGTCGGCCTCGCTGAGCGTGGCGACGAACGCGCCCGTGCGTTCGCGGACGGCTTCGTAGAACGACAGCAGCGTCTCCACGCTCTGCGGGTCGAAGGTGTGGACGTTGTCCGGCGTCCACTGGACGGAGTCGTCCTCGATGCCGAACCTGGCCGCCCAGCCGTTCTCGCTCCACTCCGTCTCCTTGTCCTGGACGCGGGAGAGGATGTTGTCCTGCACGCGCGTCAGGTGCATCACCAGCCAGCCGATGGGGTTGCTGCCCTCTCCGGCGGGTTGTGCGCGGAGGTCGCCGGGCTCGAGACCCTCGAGGCTGCGCCGGAGCGTGGCCTCCGCGCGGGAGAGGGCGGTGAGGAAGAAACCGGTTGCGTCCATTGCTTGCTCCTTTGAGGCAAGAGTGCGGGTTGATTAGGCGTTCTGCCAGCCGAAGCCGTGCCAGTGGCCGCGCAGGTAGATGACCTGCCCCGCGTGCTGCGTATTGTCGTTGACGACGCTGACGAGGCGGACGGCGACGGTGGGGCGGGGGTCCCACCGCGGCTCGTCGAGGACGCGGTCGAGGTCGTCGGGGCGCAGCGAGGCGAGGTACTCCTTGCTGCGCGCGAGGACGGCGTCGTAGTGGGCGAGGAGGAGGTCGGCGCTCCCGACAGAGAAGTCGGCGACCTGAATGGGCGTCCACCCGAATCCAATGTCGTTGGCGGGGGGCATGCCGAACCGCTCGTGCCAGCCCTCCGCCGTCCACGCCGCCTCGCGCTCTGCCAGGTCGGAGAAGTGATTGTCCTGGACGCGCGTCAGGTGCCATGCGAGCCACGCCATAGAGTTGGCGTCGGAGCTGGGCATCCGCCGCAGCGTCTCCGCGTCCACGCCCTGCAGGGCGCGGTGGAGCGTGTCGCCGACGCGGGACAGGGCGTCGGCGATGAGCGGGGCGCCTTCCATATGGGGCCTCCTTGGGGGGCGTGCGGGCGTGCGCCACTATATCAGGGCGGGCGATGGTGGCGCCGACTTGGAAGGAGGGGCTGCGGTGGTATGATGGCCGCCGGGGGCACGCTCTATGGCGCTACGCCGCGTCGATACCCACGTTTTGCCTGGGCAGCGTGCCGCGGTGAGCGACGCTTGGCTCGAGCGGACGGCGTCGGCGGCGCTAGAGGCGGTCGATCCGGGCGGCGCGGTCGGCGTGAGCGTGGTCGCGGCGGACGACGCGACGCTCCGTGACCTGAACCGCCGCTTCCGCGGCCTCGACGAGGTGACGGACGTGCTGTCGTTCGGCGCGCGTAGCGAGGGCGAGGCGACGCCGGACGCCCCGGAGTTCCCCGCCGCGCCGGGAGAGGAATCCATCGGCGAGGTGGTCGCGTCGCTGCCGCAGGCGGCGCGCCAGGCGCAGGAGCGCGGCGCGTCTATGGAGGAGGAGTTGGCTCTGCTGGTGGTGCACGGCGTGCTCCACCTGTGGGGCTACGAGCACGGCGCGCCGGAGGAGACGGAGGCGATGCAGGCGGTGGAGCGCTCGGTGTTGGCGGGGCTGTTCGGGGCGGGGGCGCAAGCGTGAGCGAGGTGCTGTACCGCAAGTGGCGCCCTACGCGGTTTGCGGACATCGTGGGTCAGCCCGCGATCACCCAGACGCTCAGCCACGCCGTGGCGTCGGGGCGGACGGCGCATGCCTACCTCTTCTGCGGGCCGCGCGGCACCGGCAAGACGAGCTCGGCGCGGGTGGTCGCCAAGGCGATCAACTGCCTGGGGCGGCAGGAGGGCGGAAGCGACCCGGACGGGACGTGCGCCATCTGCAAGGCAGTGGACGCGGGGAACTTCGTGGATTTGATCGAGGTGGATGCAGCGTCGAACCGGGGCATCGACGAGATGCGCGACCTTCGCGAGAAGGTGCGCTTCGCGCCGACGCTTGGCCGCTACAAGGTCTACATCATCGACGAGGCCCACGCCATCACCGGTCCGGCGGCGGACGCGTTCTTGAAGACCCTCGAGGAGCCGCCGCCCAATACGGTGTTCATCCTCGCCACGACGGAGCCGCACCGCCTTCCTGCCACCATCGTCTCGCGCTGTCAGCGATTCGACTTCCGCCGCATCTCCTCAGCCGACGTGGCCGAGCGCCTGCGCGAGATCGCCGACCGCGAGGGCGTGCAGGCGGAGGCGGAGGCGCTCCACACTATCGCGCGGGCGGCGGGCGGAAGCCTGCGCGACGCGACGAACCTACTCGACCAGCTCACCACCGCCTACGGCGTCCACCTCACCCTCGAACAGGTGCGCGAACTGCTGGGCCTCGGCGGCGAGGAGCGCGCGCTTGCTCTAGTGAAGCATCTACTGGGGGGCAACACGCCGCAGGCGCTGGAGGCGATCAATCAGGCGTCGGCGGAGGGGCTCGACCTGCGCCCGCTGCATCGCATGACGGTCGATCTGCTGCGGGCGGCGCTGCTGGCCAAGAGCGGCGTGCGCAACGCGGTGGACCTGTCCAAAGAGGTGCAGACGGAGGTGAGCGGCCTGGCAAGCCGTGCGTCCGCCGAGCAGATGGTGCGCGCGCTGCGCCTGTTTGGAGGCGTGTCGCTGCGCCACGATCAGCCGTCGCCGCTGCCGTTGGAGTTAGCCGTCGTGGAGTTGGGGATGGAGCCGGAGCCGGCGGCGGCGCAGACGACGGCGGTTCGCGCGCCCGCCCAGAGCAGTGCAGCGCCGCCCGGAGCCGCGCCGCCGAGAGCGCGGGCGCCTCAGGCCGCTCCGCCTCAACCCGCCG
>CAZLKC010000019.1:0-32432 GCA_964560025.1 uncultured Dehalococcoidia bacterium | reverse complement strand
AGGGCGACGTGGTGCTCGACCCCTTCTGCGGCTGCGGCACCGCCATCGCCGTCGCAGAGCGCCTGGGGCGGCGCTGGATCGGCGTCGACGTCACCCATCTCGCCATCTCGCTGATGAAGGGGCGCCTCCGCGACGCCTTCGGCAAAGACCTGCGCCCCTACGACGTGGTCGGCGCGCCGGAAGACCTCGCCAGCGCCCGCGCGCTCGCTACGGAGAGCGAGCACGACGGGCGCTACCAGTTCGAGTACTGGGCGCTCGGCCTGGTGGAGGCGCGCCCGGCGAACCGAGGGCGTAAGGGCGCCGACGCGGGCGTGGACGGCTATATCAACTTCTTCGACGACAGGTCGGGGAAGGCGAAGCGCGTCCTGGTGCAGGTGAAGAGCGGCAAGGTGCAGCGCAACGTCATCGCCACTCTCAAAGGCGATATGGAGCGAGAGAAGGCGGAACTGGGGGTGCTGATTACGCTGGAGCCGCCGACCGAGCCGATGCTGCGCGAGGCTGCGGCGGCGGGCTTCTACACGCCGGAGCACTTCCCCGACCGGCGCTTCCCGCGCGTGCAGATTATGACCATCGAGGCGTTGCTGGCGGGGCGGCAGCCGGAGTTGCCGCGCCTGGGACTGTCCCACGCGCCCACCTTCCGCCGCGCGCCGCGCAGCCAACGGCTGGAGGAGCAGCCGGCGCTGTACGGGAGCGGCAGCGCCGCATTCGAGGAGGCGCCGGGGGTATGACATCCGCCCCTTGCCGCTCTACCGCCTGCTGCTATACTTGGCGCTCAGTACGGGCGCTCGCGCGGGCTAGGCCGCGCCGCGCCGAGGAGGCTGGATGCGGCGCTACGAACTGATGTTGGTGCTCCACCCCGAGGTGGACGACGAGCGGCGTGAGGCGGTGATGGCGCAGGTGCGCCGCGCCGCGGACGAGTCGGGCGGCGAGATCGCCGCCGAGGACAACTGGGGGCGGCGCAAGCTGGCCTTCAAGATGGGAACGCACGCCGAGGCGCACTACCACGTCGTCCAACTGGCCATGGAGGCATCGGCGGTGGGCGAGTTGGAGAGCGCGCTGAACCTCTCCGATGACGTGATTCGGCACCTGCTGGTGCGCCAGGAGGAGACGGAGGCGGCGGCGGTCGCTTAGGGCGGCGGCGCGGGCTAGCGGCAAAGGAGGCATCCTATGGCGGGGCTGAACAAGATAATGATCATCGGCAATCTGGGCGGCGACCCGGAGATGCGTTACACGCCCAACGGCACGCCCGTCACCAGCTTCTCGGTGGCCGTCAACAGGTCGTACACGCGGCAGGACGGCGAGCGCGCGGAGGAGACGGAGTGGTTCCGTGTCTCCGCGTGGCGCCAGTTGGCCGAGCAGGCGAACCAGTACCTCGCCAAGGGGCGGTTGGCCTACGTGGAAGGGCGGCTGCGCTCCCGCAGTTTCCAAGGCAACGACGGCCAGACGCGCTTCGTGAACGAGATCGACGCCAACCAGATTGTGTTCCTCGACCGCTCGGGCGACCGTCAGGACGAGGGCGGGTTCGGCGGCGGGGCGCGGGAGTACGAGCCGGCCGGGGCGGGCGCCTCGGCCGACGACCTTCCCTTCTAGGGCGGCGCTAGGCCGTCCCCCGCGCGGGCAATCCACACGCGCTCGCGGGGTCCAGGGATACGGAAAGCGAGAGAGACGGCTATGACGACGCGCTCTGGCGGCGGACGCCGCCGCGACGGACGCCGCTACTACCCCCGGCGCAAGGTTTGCTCCTTCTGCGTCGACAAGATTCAGTACATCGACTACAAGGACGGCCAGCGCCTGCGTCGCTACGTCTCCGACTGGGCGAAGATCGAGTCGCGGCGCAAGACGGGCACCTGCTCGCCCCATCAGCGCATGCTGGCCACGGCCATCAAGCGCGCCCGCTACGTCGGCCTGTTGCCCTACACCGGCGGCCACAGCCAGATGGACCTCACCTTCCGCGACGGCCCGCGCGCCGACCGCTTCCGACGCGACCGCGAGCGCCGCGAGGCGGAGCAGCAGGCGCGCGCCGCCCAACGCCGCGAGGAGGACGCCGCAGCCGCGCAGCCCGCCGCCGAGGCGAGCGCCCCAACGGACGCAGCGCCTGCCGAAGCATCGGACGCGCCGACCGACGCCTCCCCTGCCACAGAGGCGAGCGCCCCAACGGGCGCAGCGCCTGCCGAAGCATCGGACGCGCCGACCGACGCCTCCCCCGCCGCCGAGGAGAGCTCCACGACGAACGCTGAGCCCGCCGCCGAGTCCGAAACGGCGGCGCCCGCCTAGCGCCCTGCATGCGCCAACGCCGCAGAGCCATCAGAGGGCAGTTCGGCCTGTCCGCCGCGACGGAGCGAGCAGGGCGGCAAGAGGCGGAGCGCTCGCGCCAGCGCCTCATCCGGTGGGGTGTCGCGCTGGCGGTGCTGGCCGTCGCCGCGCTGCTCGTCGGCGGCTACTACTGGAACTCCGTCCGCCTCCCCAACCGCGCCGTCGCGGAAGTGGGCGGCGAGGTGGTTACGCTCGGCGACCTGCCTCCCTACGCCAGGATTATGGTGGCCCAGGCCGCAGCGGCCGGCGGCGCGTTCGTGGAGCCGGAGCAGGTCGCTCAGGTCGTCGTCGGCAACGCGCTCTTGCGCCAGGTCGCCCCCGCCCAACTGGCGGTTACCGTAAGCCCGGACGACGTGAGCCGCGAGATCATAGTGCGCTTCGACCCGGAGGCCTTCCTGTCGGGAGACGATGAGCAGTCATCGCCGCCAACGGCGTTGGCCGAGGCAGGACGCGAGCGCTACGAGGCGTTCCTCGAGAGTGTGCGCGTGTCCGACGCGGAGTACCGCGGCTATGTAGAGGGGGAGCTGTACCGGCGCGGGGTGGAGGCCGCCATCAGCGCGCTGACGCAGGACGAACAGGAGGCCGTGCTGCTCGACTGGATCATCGCGGAGACGTCGCGGGAGGCGCAGGAGGCGCGCGACCGCCTCGACGAGGGCGAGGAGTTCGCCGCCGTGGCCGCCGACCTGCACACCCCGACGGCGTTGGCTGAGGTCGACGGGCGCGTAGGCTGGACGCCGCGCGGCGCCTTCCCCGAGCTGGACGAGGCGATGTTCACCGCGCAGCCGGGCGATATCGTGGGCCCGCTGCTGGGAACACAGATCGGCAGCGTCGTGCTCCGCGTCGTGGACGGCCCCGCCGTCAACATCGTCGAACCCGGCGTGAAGGCGTTCCAGGTGCGCAACGCTACGGAGAACTGGTTCCGTCAGCAGTGGGCGCAGAACGTGTTCGACTACGAGTTGACCGAGGACGCGGCGGAGTGGCTCGTCGATAACCTGTAACTATGAGCGCTTCTATCGGCATCGGACTCCTCGGTCACGGCACGGTCGGCGCCGCCGTCGCGCGCGCGCTGACCTCCAACGCCGCGCTCATCGAGGCGCAGACGGGCGCCGCCGTCTCCCTGCGCCGCGTCTTGGTGCGCGACGCAGCGCGCTCCCGCGCCCTCCCTTCCGGCGTCGAACTGACGGACGACCCGGCGGCGCTCCTGGACGACCCGGACATCGGGGTGGTGGTGGAGGCGATGGGAGGCGAGCGCCCCGCCTTCGACTACATCCAACGGGCGCTCCACGCGGGCAAGCACGTGGTGACGGCCAACAAAGAGGTGATGGCCAAGCACGGCCCCGAGGCATTGGCGCACGCGGCGGAGCACGGGGTAAGCCTGCGCTTCGAGGCGAGCGTCGGCGGCGGCATCCCCATCATCGGGCCGCTCCTGCGCGACCTGGCCGCGAACGACCTGACCGCCGTCAACGCCGTCATCAACGGCACGACCAACTACATGCTCACCCGCATGGCGCAAGAGGGGCTGGACTACGCGGACGCGCTGCGCGAGGCGCAGGAACTGGGCTACGCCGAGCCTGATCCGTCGTCCGACGTGCAAGGCCACGACGCGGCCTACAAGCTGGCCATCCTCGCCTCCCTCGCCTTCCGCACGCGCGTCCACGCCGACGACGTGTACCGCGAGGGCGTCGAGCGCCTCGATGCCGCCGACTTCCGCTACGCCGCCGAACTGGGCTACGTCGTCAAACTGCTGGCCGCCGGGCGGCGCGTGGGCAACGGCGTGCAGGTGCGCGTCCATCCCGCCTTTCTCCCTGCGGCGCACCCGTTGGCGTCCGTCTCCGGCGTGCTCAACGCCGTGGAGCTGGAGGGCGACCTGGTGGGCTGGGCGATGTTCCAGGGGCCGGGCGCGGGGCCAGGGCCGACGGCCAGCGCCATCGTCGGCGACGTGATCGAGGTGGTGCGGTGCGCCGCCTCCGGTACGGCGCCGCCTCCGCCGCCCACCCTCGACCGCGGCCTCGCCATCGAATCAATGGACGACCTTGAAACGCAGTACTATCTTCGTCTACGCGCGGCGGACAGGCCGGGCGTCATGGCCGCCATCACCCAAGTGCTGGGCGCGCGCGCCGTCAGCCTGGCCTCGGTGATTCAGAAGGAGCCTGCCCGTGACGACGGCACGGCGGAGATTGTGATCACCATGCATACGGCTAGAGAGAAGGCGGTGCGCCGCGCGGTGGAGGAGATGGAGGCATTGGACGCAGTGTTGGAGGTCTCGAACCTGGTGAGGGTCGAGGGGCAGGTAGTCTAGCCATGGGCGCGGGAACCATCGAACGCTACGCCCATTGGCTGCCCGTCGGCCCCGACACGCCGCGCCTCTCGCTCGGCGAGGGCGGCACGCCCCTCGTGCGCTCCAAGGTCATCGAGCGCGAGGTGGGCGCGGGGCGTCTCTTCTTCAAACTCGAGGGGTGCAACCCCAGCGGCTCCTTCAAGGACCGAGGCATGGTGGTCGCGGTGGCCAAGGCGATGGAGGAGGGCTACGACACCGTGCTCTGCGCCTCCACCGGCAACACCAGCGCGTCCGCCGCCGCCTACGCCGCCGCCGCCGGACTGCGCAGCATCGTCCTCGTTCCCGACGGCGCGGTGGCGCAGGGCAAGCTCAGCCAGGCGATGGCCTACGGCGCCCGCATCGTCGCCGTCAGGGGCGCCTTCGACGAGGCGCTGGCAATCGCGCGCCGCTTGGGCGATGGTTACGCCGTGGCCCTTGTCAATTCTGTCAACCCCCACCGCATTGCCGGACAGAAGACGGCGGCGTTCGAGATCGTGGACGCCCTGGGCGAGGCGCCGGATATGCTCTTCATCCCCGTCGGGAATGCGGGGAACATCACGGCGTATTGGCGGGGATTCACGGAGTACCGCGACGCCGGGGTCGCGCAGGGCGCGCCTCGCATGATGGGCTTCGAGGCGGAGGGCGCGGCGCCCATCGCCTTGGGCCGCCCCGTCGCCGAGCCGCAGACCGTTGCCTCCGCGATACGCATCGGCAACCCCGCCTCGTGGCGCGGCGCCGAGCAGGCGCGCGACGAGTCGGGCGGCGTCATCGGCGCCGTCTCCGACGACGAGATTATCGACGCCTTCAAGCGCTTGGCGCGCACCGAGGGGATATTCTGCGAACCCGCGTCCGCCGCGTCGGTGGCTGGACTCGTCAAGACGGCCGGAGAGGGCGTGGATATGAGCGGGGCGACGATAGTTTGCGTGCTCACCGGCACGGGACTGAAAGACCCCGCTTTCGCCATACAGATGGCCGGCGTGGAGGCAGAGCGGTCGGATGCCGACTTGGAGTCGGTGGCGTCGCTCCTGCGCCTGCCTCGGATAGGCGCAGGAGCGTAACGATGGAGAGCCGCAGTGACTTGTAGCGCCGTCTCGCCTTCCTTCGCCGCCGTAGAGCGCGTCTGGGCCGCTATGGCGCGCGACCAGGCGGAGGTGTCCGTCTTCCTCACCCCGCAGTGGCACGCGTCGTGGTGGGAGCGCTTCGGCGGCGGCCTCGACCTGCGCCTGCTGGTCGTCGGCGGCGAGGCGTCGCCCCTGGGCATCGCTCCGATGTGCTACGCGGACGGGACGCTCTCCTTCCTCGGCGGGACAGACCTGGTGGACTACCACGACTTCGTCTTCGGCGCGTCCGACCCGGCGCGCTTCTTCGCCGAGGCGGCGCGCTGCATCGACGCGGAGGAGTGGCGCACGCTCGACCTGACCTCCATCCGCGAAACCTCGCCCACGCTGGAGCACCTGCCCGGCCTGCTGCGCGAGCGCGGCTACCGCGTGAGCATTGAACGCGAGGACACCGCGCCGGGCCTCGCGCTGCCCGCGTCGTGGGACGACTACCTTGCGCGTCTAACCAAGAAGGACAGGCACGAACTCCGCCGCAAACTCCGCCGCCTCGAGCGCGCGGACGGTTACCGCCTCGTTCTGTCGGAGCCCGGCTCGCTTGCTGCGGACGTGGGGGCGCTCATCGACCTGATGCGCGAGAGCCACGAGGAGAAGCGCGGCTTCATGGCGCCGGAGCGCGAGGCCTTCTTCCGCGGCATGGCGCTTGAGATGAGCGAGGCGGGGATGCTGCGCCTCTTCTCGCTGGAGGTGAACGGGCAGACCGCCTCCGCCGCCGTCTGCTTCGACTTTATGGGCAGGCGCCTGCTCTACAACAGCGGCTACAGCGTGGCGATGCGCGAGTACAGCGCCGGCCTGCTGCTTAAGGCGCTGACCATCCGCCACGCCATCGACGAGGGGCTGGTCTACTACGACTTCCTGCGCGGCGACGAACCCTACAAGTACGACCTGGGCGCGGCGGATGTGCTGCTCTACCGCGTCCGTGCGGAGCGCTAGCGCATGGAGTTCAACGTGAACGGCGGCTTCCCCCTGCGGCGCCTGGCGATGGTTTCGCTCCACGGCTGCCCGTTGGTCACGCCCGGCGCGCGCTCGGCGGGCGGCATGAGCGTCTACCTGCGCCAGGTCGCGTGGCGCCTCGCCGAGCAGGGCGTCTGCGTGGACATCTTCACGCGCTCGCACCGGACAGACGGCCCCGAGCTGCTCGAGGTGGGCGAGCGCGTGCGCGTCATCCACGTCCCCGGAGGCCCGGCCGAACTGGACAAGGAGGAGGTTGCGCCCTACCTGCCCGACCTCTACCAAGGCATGCGCGCCTTCGCGCTCGGCGAGGGCCTGGGCTACGACCTCGTCCACAGCCACTACTGGCTGTCCGGTTGGGCGGGCGAGCGCCTCGCGCGCGACCTCGGCGTGCCGCACGCCGCCACCTTCCACACGCTAGCGCTGGTGAAAGAGGCCGCCTACGAGGGACGCGAGCCGGAGGAGCGCAAGCAGGCGGAGGCGGCCATAGCGTCGGCCGACCGCATCATCGCCTTCACCGAGGAGGAGCGCGGCCACCTTGAGCGCCTCTACGGCGTCCGGCCCGAGCGCGTCAGCATCGCGCCCAGCGGCGTCGACCTCGACCGCTTCCGCCCCGGCGACAAAGCGTCGGCGCGCCTGCGCACAGGCCTCGACCCCCACGCAAAGACCGTCCTCTACGTCGGGCGGCTCGAACCCTTCAAGGGACCGGACGTCCTCGTGCGCGCGTTGGCGGACATCCCCGGCGCGGCGCTCGTGGTGGTGGGCGGCGGCCCGGTGGACGAGGGCGCGTGGTGGCTGCGCCGCGTAGCCGAAGAGGCGGGCGTAAGCAGCCGCGTGGTCTGGCGCGAGGCGATGCCGCAGGAGCGGCTGCCCGACTACTACGTCGCCGCCGACCTGCTCGCTATGCCCTCCCGCCACGAGTCGTTCGGCCACGCTGCGCTAGAGGCGATGGCCAGCGGCACGCCCGTTCTCGCGGCGGCGGTGGGCGGCTTGCGCGAAGTGATCGCCGACGGCGTTACGGGGCGCCTAGCGGCAGGCCACGACCCCGCCGTCTACGCAGCCCGCATCGCGGAGATGCTGGCCGACGACGCGGCCCGCGCGCGGATGAGCGCGGCGGCGCCCGAATGGGCGCGCAGGTTCGGGTGGGAGCGCGCCTGCGCCGACCTGCGCGCCGCCTACGCGCAGACGCTGGCGCTGTGGGGGCAGCGCGCCGTGGTGCAGCCGTGCGTGGGGTGACGGTATGGGCCTGAGCGCTCATGTAACGGCGGCGCTGATCGCCATGGGCGTCTACGGCGTGGCCGCCCTCTTCCTCCGCCTCGCCCTGCGCACCTATCCGCCCGAGTCGGCCATCGTGCTGGTCAACGCCTTCCTCGTCGCGCTCGGGATGGTGTGGGCGCTCACGCGTGGGGTGAACGTGATAGCCAACGTCGGTTGGAACGTCCCCACGCTCTACATCGTCATCGCGGGGCTGCTCATCAGCGTGGCCATCATCTCCTTCTACATGGCGTTGGCGCGCGGGCCTGTGTCCGTCGTCGTGCCCATCTTCGCGATGAACTTCGCCGTCGCTGCCGCATTGGGCTTCCTCGTGCTGCGCGAACCGATTACGGCGGCGCGAATGGCCGGCGTCGCCCTAGGCGCGGTCTCGCTCTACCTGCTCACGCGCTGAGGTCGCGCCTATACCAGACCGACCGCCACGCCGTCTCGAAGCCGAGCGAGCGGTAGAGGTTGACGGCGGGAGTGTTCGCCTCGTCCACGGTGATCTCGATGGGCTGCGCTCCCGCCTCCGCCAACGCGGCCAGCGCCGCCGCCGTCGCCGCCCAGCCGACGCCGCGCCCTTGCGCCTCGGGGAGAACGCCCACCATCCCCACCACGCCGGGCTCGCCCCTCCCGCGCCGCTGCGCCCAGCAGTAGCCGGCGAGCCGCCCCTCTTCCTCCACCACCACGATGTCGTCGGGATGATCGAGCGGCAGTTCGTAGATGCGGTAGTCCAACTGGTCGGGCGTATTCGGGCAGTACCCCCACGAGCCGGTGAACGCCGCGTTCTGCACTTCCGTAAGCGCGGGCACGTCCTCGCGGCGTAGCGGCCTGACGACGCGCCCCTGCGCCTCGCGTTGCGGCGGCGGCTCAAGGCGCTCGATGCGCAGGTGCAGGTGCCTGCGCACGACGGCGAACCCCGCGCCCCCGAAGAGCCGCGCCGTCGCCTCGTCGTCCTCGGGCGCGTCGAAATCCAGCACGGCAAGCCCCAGGCCTTGCACGTGGGCAACGGCGGCATCCACCAGGGCGCGCCCCACGCCGCGCCGACGCGCGCCGGGCAGCACGCCGCACTCCAACACGCCGCGCCCGATGGGCGCCTCCACGTGGAGCGTCGCGCAGCCGGCCTGCCGCCCGTCCAACAACGCAGTGAACCAATCGCGCTCGGCCAGCACGCCCGGTTGGCGGTAGAGGCGGCGCAGCGATTCGCGGCGACGCTCGAGCGGCTCGCCGCCGCCGTCAATCGCGCGCGCCAAGGCCGCCCGCTCGTCCAGGTCCGACCAGCGGAAGGGGCGCACCGTCGATTGGGTGGGGGCGGTCATAGCGCAGAGCATCTCCCTCGTTTCGTCCGTCCGGGGGCGGCCTCGCGTATCATAGCGCCACCCCCGCCCACGGAGGCTCTATGGACACCTTTGCCGCGCCCGAACGCGCCATGCTCGTCATCCCCCATCCCGACGACGGAGAATCGGGTTGCGGGGGAACGGTGGCCAAGTGGGTGAAGCAGGGCACGCAGGTGCTCTACGTCGTCTGCACCAACGGCGACAAGGGTACGTCCGACCCGGAGATGACGCGCGAGCGCCTGGCGGAGATCCGCGAGCGGGAGCAGCGCGCCGCCGTCGAGTCGCTGGGCGTGCAGCAGATGACGTGGCTGGGCTACGGCGACGGCGAGTTGGAGGACACGCGCGAGTTCCGGGGCCAACTAGTGCGCGAGATACGGCGCTTCAAGCCCGATGTGGTCCTGGCGATGGACCCCGTCCGCGTGCAGAGCCACGGCCACCGCGACCATCGCACCTCCGGCCAGGTCGCCCTCGACGCCTGCTTCCCCTACTCGAGGGACACGCTCCACTACGAGGAGCACCTCCGCGACGAGGGGCTGTCCGTCCACAAAGTGGGCGCGGCGCTGCTGTGGGGCACGGAGAACCCCGACGTGGCCATCGACATCTCCGACGCCATCGGCGCGAAGATAGAGGCGCTGGCCAAGCACGAGAGCCAACTCTCCCTCGCCCGCGACGATATGGAGGAGTTCGTGCGGCGCTGGGCAAAGCGCGCTGCCGAGCGCGCCGAAGGCACCGGCTACGCCTACGCCGAGGCCTTCCGCAAAATCGAATTCCGCCGCTAAGGGCGCGCCCCTCTCGTCCGCCCTGAGGAATACCCAACCGTTCGCCCTGAGGGCAATCGAAGGGTGAACGGCAGGAGCGCCGCTCATCCGTCGCTCCCGCGTGCGGCGGGAGCCTCGACGCGGCCAATCCCCGATACGCAAAGACGCTCCCGCCGCACGCGGGATCTCTTGCAGGGGCGGCCGGGAGGCCGCCCGCTTCTCCGTCGCCCCTATGACATCCGACCGTTGCCCAATCCGCACGAGCGTGAAACACTCCCCGTATGAACCCCAGCGCCCTCATCCGGCTGCTCCTCTCCCTCCTCCGCCGCCAACCCGCTGCGGCCAAGCCTGCTGCCCAAATGTGCTACGCCGCCGCCCTCATCCGCCGCCAATTTGCCCCGCAAGCGCGTCTTCCCATGGCGCCTCGGCGCCCGCTCCCACGCGTAAATGGTGCACTTTGGTGCACTTTCCCGCGAAAATTCCCGCCGGGGCTGCGGCGAGCGGCGGGCGAACGGACGCGGCGCCTACGCCAGGTTGCGCGTGAAGAGGCGGCCCGGGCGCAGCAGAACGACGACGCGGCGCTCCTCGCGCATCACGCGGTCGTACTCGTCCCAGTCGGGATGCTCCTTGCCCGCAGCGGCGCGATAGACGGCGCGCAACTCGTCCCGCAGTCGGTCGGCGGGCGTGTTCTCGGCGCTGCGCACCTCCGCGTCGCCGTCCAGCACCGCGTAGCCGCGCCAGTCGGGGCGCGACAACAGCAGCGCGAAGCGCGGGTCGCGTGCCAGGTTGTTGAACTTGGCGCGTCCCTGCGTGGTGGTGAAGGCGAGGCCGCCGTCGAACCTACCCACCGTAACCAGGCTCTGCTGGGGGCGTCCGTCCTTGCGGTAGGTAGTCGCCACCGCGACGCGGTTCTGGGCGAGCAGGCCGTCGAGTTCTTCCAGCGCCATAGTGAAGCCTCCTTGTCGGGCGCGCCTGCGCGCGGCGCAACCCCCTCCCGTAAGTTTGCCACCGGAAGCGAGACTACGCACGGGCTATGCGCGGGGCGGGCGATTAGCGGACAATGTAGGCGCCGACGCTCCTAGGCGCTTACGAAATGCTCCTGCTCATCGACAACTACGACTCCTTCACCTTCAACCTCTACCAGTACCTCTGCGAACTGGGGGCGGAGGTGCGGACCGTGCGCAACGACGCCGCGACGCTCGACGAGATCGAGGCGATGGTGCCCGAGCGCATCGTGCTCTCGCCGGGGCCTTGCACCCCCGCCGAGGCGGGCGTGTCGGTGGACGTGGTGCGCCGGTTCGGCCCGCGCACGCCGTTGCTGGGCGTGTGCCTGGGCCACCAGTGCATCGGCGCGGCCTACGGCGCGGAGGTTACCGGCGCGGGCGAGATCGTCCACGGCAAGATGAGCGCGGTGTCGCACGACGGCAAGGGCGTGTTCGCCGGGCTGCCGAACCCGCTGGACGCCATCCGCTACCACTCGCTGGCCATCGCGCCCCACAGCGTGCCGCCGGATCTGGAGGTTACGGCGGCGACGCCGAACGGCGTCATTATGGGCGTGCGCCACCGCTCGCACCCGGTGGAGGGCGTGCAATTCCACCCCGAGTCGATTATGACCGAGAGCGGAAAGGCGCTGCTCCGCAACTTCTTGGAGGCGCCGCGAGGAGCGGGCGCATGATTCGCGAGGCCATCGCCAAACTGGTGGAGGGAACGACGCTGACGGAGGCGGAGGCGTCGGAGGTCGCAAGCGAGATTATGTCGGGCGAGGCCACGCCCGCCCAGATCGGCGCCTTCCTCGTCGCGCTCCGCGTGAACGTCGAGTCGGTGGCCGAAATCACCGGCATGGCGCGCGTGATGCGCGAGCACGCCTTGCGCGTCGACGCGGGCAGCGACGTGGTCGACATCGTCGGCACGGGCGGCGACGGGATGGGCGCGTTCAACATATCCACGGCGGCGGCCTTCATCGCGGCGGCGGCGGGCCTCAGAGTAGCCAAGCACAACAACCGCGCCGCCTCCGGCCTCGTCGGCTCCGCCGACCTGCTCGAGGCGAAGGGCGTGAAGATCGGCCTGTCCCCGGAGGCCGTGCGCCGCTGCATCGACGAGGTGGGCATCGGCTTTATGTTCGCGCCCGCCTTCCACCCCGCGACGCGCCACGCCGCGCCCGTCCGCCGCGAACTCGGCGTGCGCACCATCTTCAACATCCTCGGCCCGCTCACCAATCCCGCCTTCCCGCGCTACCAAGTCGTGGGCGTCGCGCAGCCCAACGTCGTGATGCACAAGCAGCAGCCCGAGCTGGGCGAGCTGATGGCCTACGTGCTGATGGGGCTAGGCTCGCGCCGCGCGTGGATCGTGCGAAGCGAAGACGGGTTGGACGAACTAACCACGACAGCCGCCACGCACGTCTGGGAGGCGCACGGCGGCAAGGTGCGGCGCTTCGAACTTGCGCCCGAAGACGCGGGCCTCGCCCCCGCGTCGCTCTCCGCACTACAGCCCGGGAACGCAGAGCAGTACGCCGCGATGTTCGACGCAGCGCTCTCCCGCGAGGATTCGCCGCAGAAGGACATCGCGCTTCTGAACGCCGCCGCCGCCCTCGTCGTTACGGGCAAGGCGGCGGACGTGCGGGCGGGCGTAATCTTGGCGCGCGAGGCGGTGGACAGCGGCGAGGCGAGCGATAAGGTGGCGCAACTGGCCGCGCTCACGAAGGAGTTGGAATGACGACCGGCACGATTCTCGACACGATCCTCGAGCACAAGCGGGTGGAGGTCGAACGCAGCAAGCGCGAGCGCCCGCTGTCCGACCTCGAGGCGATGGCGGCGGAGCAGCCCGCCCCGCTGAACTTCTCCGCCGCGCTGCGCGGCGACAAGGTGCGCCTCATCGCCGAAGTGAAGAAGGCGTCCCCCTCGCGCGGCGTGATGGCCGAGAACTACGACCCCGTCGGGCTGGCCGTCCAGTACGCCGACAACGGCGCCGCCGCCATCTCCGTGCTCACGGAGGTTGACCACTTCCAAGGCTCGCTCGATCACCTGCGCGCGGTGAAAGAGGCGGTCGGCTCCAAAGGAACGCCCGCTCTGCGCAAGGACTTCCTCTACGACCCCTACCAGATGGCGGAGGCGCGCGCGTTCGGCGCCGACGCCGCGCTGCTCATCGTGGCGATGCTCGACCCCGCGCAACTCCAAGAGTTGACGCAGGCCGCGCGCGAATCATCGCTCCACGCCCTGGTGGAGGTGCACGACGAGGCGGAACTGGAGACGGCGTTGGAGGCGGGAGCGGAGGTCATCGGCATCAACCACCGCGACCTCAAGACGTTCAAGGTGGACACCTCCCTCTCCGTGCGGCTAAAGCCGCGCATCCCGCCCGGCAAGATCGTGGTGGCGGAGAGCGGCCTGCGCTCCGCCCAAGACGTTGCCCCGCTGAAGGCGGCGGGAATCAACGCTATCCTGGTGGGCGAGGCGTTGGTTACGGCGGACGGGACGCCCAGCAAGGTGCGGGAGCTCAGCAGCGTATGACGCGCGTGCAGGTGTGCGGCTTTCAGACGGTCGAGCCGATGCTCGCCGCCGCCGAAGCGGGGGCGGACGCCATCGCGCTCGTCCTCATCCCCGGCCTCAAGCGCAGCCTCGCCCCCGGCCAGGCGGAGGAGTTGCTCGCCGACTACCGCAGCCAAGTAGGGGCAACGCCGGCGCCCGATGTCGTCGGCCTGTTCGGAGGGCAAGACGCGGCGGAGGTGAACGAACTCGTGGAGCGGCTGGGCCTCGACGCCGTGCAGCTGTGCGCCGACGAGGGGATGGGCTACGCCGCCCGGATGCGCGCGCCCGTCTACAAGGTCATCGGCATCGACCCTGCGTTGCCCCGCGCGGCCAACCTGATGCGCGCGATGGTGCTGATGCAACGCCACGCTATGGCGGGGCACCGCCTCGTGCTGGACGCCAAGCCGCAGGGCGCCTACGGCGGCACGGGCCAACGTCTCGATTGGGGCGTCGCCGCCGACCTGGCGATGGCCTACGAGACGGGACTCGCGGGCGGCCTCACCCCCGACAACGTGGCCGAGGCGATCGCCCAGGTGCGCCCCGTCGCCGTGGACTCCTCCAGCGGCATCGAGACGAACGGCGAGAAGGACCCCGCCAAGGTGCGCGCGTTCGTCGAGGCGGTGCGCGCCGCAGACAGAGAACGCGCGCCCGGGCGGCTCGCGCGGCTGCTGGGCAGAGGCCGCGCATGATCGGCGTGCCCGACGGCAGGGGGCGCTACGGCGACTACGGCGGCCAGTTCGTCCCCGAAACGGTGATGCCCGCGCTGCAGCAGTTGGAGGCGGCCTACGCCGACGCGCAGCGCGACCCCGCATTCCAGGCCGAGCTGGACGCGCTGCTGCGCGACTTCGTAGGGCGCCCGACGCCCCTTCACCACGCCAACCGGCTGACCGAGCGCGCGGGCGGCGCGCAGGTCTACCTCAAGCGCGAAGACCTCTGCCACACCGGCGCCCACAAGATGAACAACGCGATGGGGCAAGCGCTGCTCGCCAAGCGGATGGGCAAGCGCCGCATCGTCGCCGACACGGGCGCCGGACAGCACGGCGTCGCCTCCGCCACCGCCTGCGCGCTCCTCGGCCTCGACTGCATCGTCTATATGGGCACGGAAGATATGCGGCGGCAGGAGCCGAACGTCTTCCGCATGCGCTTGCTCGGCGCGGAGGTGCGCCCGGTGGAGGCTGGCTCCAAGACGCTGAAAGAGGCCGTGAGCGAGGCCATCCGCGATTGGGTAACCAACGTCGAGGACACCCACTTCCTCATCGGCAGCGTGGTGGGCCCGCACCCCTATCCGATGCTCGTGCGCGACTTCCAAACCGTCATCGGCCGCGAGGCGCGCGCGCAGATGCTAGAAGTTACGGGGAGGCTGCCCGACTACGTCGTCGCGTGCGTCGGCGGCGGCTCCAACGCCATCGGCATATTCCGCGCCTTTGTGGACGACGCCCACGTGCGCCTCGTCGGCGTCGAAGCGGCGGGCGAGGGCATCGACAGTGGCAACCACGCCGCCTCCCTCTCGGCGGGG
Source organism: uncultured Dehalococcoidia bacterium (assembly GCA_964560025.1). Lineage (GTDB taxonomy): Bacteria > Chloroflexota > Dehalococcoidia > Lucifugimonadales > Australimonadaceae > JAGWBE01. The sequence goes on along the minus strand of CAZLKC010000019.1, from coordinate 17,350 downwards.
CGCCCCGGCGTTCTGCACGGCGCTATGTCCTACCTGCTCCAATCGGAAGATGGCCAGGTGCTCCCCACCCACAGCATCTCCGCCGGCCTCGACTACCCCGGCGTCGGGCCGGAGCACTCGTGGCTCAAAGACACGGAGCGCGCGCAGTACGTCGCGGTGACGGACGCAGAGGCCGTGGGAGCGCTGCGCCTGCTGAGCGAGGCGGAGGGCATCATCCCTGCGCTGGAGTCGGCGCACGCCATCGCCTACGCGGTCGAGACGCTAGCGCCTGCGCTGACGCCGAGCCAATCGGTGCTGGTGAACCTGAGCGGGCGCGGCGACAAGGATTTGGGGACGATTATGTCCCTCGACGGCTAGCGTTGACCCTGCGGCGGGGGCGGTGATACGGTCAACGCGCCGCAGGGAGGACGGCGCTCCCCCGCGCACGTCGGCGGCTCTGGAGTTCGATGCCACCACCTGGCTACGCCACCGACTGGATCGCCATCGTTCTAGCGGGAGCGGTGGGCGTCGCGGCCATCGCCGGGATGTTCGCGGCGTCGCGCTTGCTGGCGCCGCGCCGCCCCTCCGCGAATAAGGCCATCCCCTACGAATCGGGCATCCGCCCGCAGCCCCTGGGCTGGACGCAATTCAACGTCCGTTACTACATCTTCGCCATCCTCTTCCTCGTGTTCGACGTGGAGGCCGTCTTCCTCTTCCCCTGGGCGATCGTCTTTCTCGACACGGCGGCCTACGTCTTCTACGCGATGCTGCTGTTCATCGCCGTGCTGCTGTTCGGCGTGGCCTACGCGTGGCGCAAGGGGGTGTTGGAGTGGCGGTAGAGTCGGGCAAAGAGCAACCGCTGCCGCTGCTCGTCCCCGAGCGGTGGGAGCGCCCGCGCGAGGGGCGGTTCCTCGACAGCGGAGAGGGCGGCAACGTAACGGCAGGAAAGGGCAACCGCCCCGCGTCCAACGCGCTCTCCGCCGCGCCCGGCGTCATCACTTCCACCGTAGACCAGTTGGCGTCGCTGGCGCGGCGCAACTCGCTGTGGACGCTCTCCTTCGGCCTCGCCTGCTGCGCCATCGAGATGATCTCCACCCACATGGCGCACCACGACTTCGACCGCTTCGGCGTCGTGACGTGGCCCTCGCCGCGCCAATCCGACGTGATGATCGTCGCCGGCACCGTCGTGAAGAAGATGGCCGAGCCTATCCGCCTTCTCTACGAGCAGATGCCCGACCCCAAGTGGGTCATAGCGATGGGCACCTGCGCCACCAGCGGCGGCCCCTACTACCGCTCCTACAGCGTCGTTATGGGCGTCGACCACGTCGTCCCCGTCGACGTATACGTGCCCGGCTGCCCGCCCCGCCCCGAGGCGCTGATGGACGGGATTATGAAACTGCAGCAGAAGATCAAGCGCGACGCCAAGGAGCGCCCGGGTGAGTGAGGAGCAGCGCCCGTCCGAGGAGGAGGCCGCCGACCAACCGGCGCAGGCCGCGCCGCGTCCGCATCGCGGGCCGCCCATCGAGACGGCGGACGAGACGCTGAACGAGCGCGGCGAGGAGACGGCCAAGCGCTTGGCCGCCGCGATGGGCGCAGACGCCGTCGCCGTCGGCGGGCGGGGGGAAACGCCGTGGGCGCGCGTCGAGGTCGGCGCGTTGGCGCGCGTGCTGCGGCGCTGCCGCGACGACGACGCGCTGCGCATGGACATGCTCCACTGCCTCCTAGCCGTGGACTACGTGGAGCGCATCGAACTCGACTACGTGCTCGCCTCGGTCTCGCGCAACCGCAAGGCCATCATCAAGGTCGACCTCCCCGCCGAGGCGCCCGTCGCCCCGACGGCGACGCGCTTGTGGCAAGCGGCGGCGTGGTACGAGCGCGAGGCCCACGACCTGTTTGGCGTAGTCTTCGAAGGCAACGACGACCTAGCCCCTCTCCTGCTCTTCGAAGGCTTCGAAGGCCGCCCCGGCCTGAAATCCTTCCCCCTGCACGAGTACGAGGAGTATTAGGCATGGCGCGCTTCCTGATCGACGAGGCTCTGTGCGAGGCCATCCTCGCCGAACCGAAGGCCATCCGGGAGGATGTGAGATGGAGGACGAAGTCGAACAAGTCCTGGGCCGAAACCCAGGTCGAGGTGCACGGCAAGTCCCAAGGGCGTCTGGCGCTGATTGGGAATGTGAATTTGGAGCACCCGTCCAAATACGGGTTCTCACTGTTCTTGAACGGCAGCCGGATCAGAGGCTTAGATGTCCGCGGCAGTCACAAGAACACCTGAACCAACGGCGAAAAGTGGGTGCGGAGCACTCACAAGCACGCGTGGAGCGACACTTGCCCAAACGGCCATGCCTACACACCGTCCGACATCACCGGAACATCCATGGAGGAGGTCTTCTACCAGTTCTGTCGCGAGGTCGGCATCCGAGTTGAGGCCAACTACCATCCGCCACTCTTGCAGCAGCGGATGAGACTGGAGGCGTAGACTGATGAACCTGGACTGCGCGAGAATCGTCGAGTCCGCCGTAGAGCAATTCCAGGCTGGCTTCGACTGCGAAATGGAGGGGGGGCGCATCAGCATAGTGACACCCTACCTCTATCCGGACAACGGGCTGGTGGAGATTTTCGTCGAGGAGGTCGAGGCTGACCAGATTCGCGTCTCTGACTTGGGGGAGACGCTCCGCAGGCTCGAACTCATGGGCGCGGACCCTCTCGCCTCAGCCAAGGGGCGCTTTCTGATAGACCAGACCGTACGGCGGCTGCACGTCTTGTCTGAGAGAGGAAGGATAGAGAAGTACGGCCCCGCCAGTGAAGCCGCTAGCCTTATGCTTGACGTCATCGCCGCTTCGCAAGCAATCTCAGGCCTGATATACACTTCTCGAGCTGTCGAATCCGCAAGTTTTCCAAGCGAGGTGGCACTGTTCCTTAAGGAACAAGAGATTGATGCAATTCCCAGGTACCCGGTGCTAGGGGAGTCAGGGAAGAAGTATAAGGTGGGATTCAGACTATATTTCGAGTCTCAGAATCCTCTGGAGGTTTTCCTAGAGCCGCTATCCCCGCCCCATGAGAATGGAATAACAGCACAGGTCAACCGAACTGTTCGCATGTGGGTGGATGTCAATGGGGCCAGGAGTAAGATAAGCTTGCTGAACGACTCCGCCTTGGAGTGGCGAGCGGAGGACGTGCTCTTGCTGAGCCGCCTTTCGGATGTCCAGCGCTGGAGTAACCGCAGTGCGCTCCTATCCTATTTCCAAGCATTCTCTCTTGGCAGTAGGGGGTAGTCCTATGACCGCCGAGACGCAGATCGACACCGTCGACATGATGCTGAACATGGGGCCGCAGCACCCGGCGACCCATGGCGTGTTCCGCATGGTGTTGTCCATCGACGGCGAGCGCATCGTGGGCCTGCGGCCTCACATCGGCTACCTGCACCGAGGGTCGGAAAAGCTGAGTGAGCACGAATCCTACGGGCAGGTCATCACCCTCTTCGACCGCCTGGACTACGTGTCGAACCTGAACAACGAATTGGTGTTCGTGCGGGCGGTGGAGGAGCTGATGGGGGTGGAGGCGCCGGAGCGCGCGCAGTACATCCGCACCATCCTCTGCGAACTGAACCGCGTGGCGAGCCACCTGCTCTTCATCGGCACCTACGCCCTGGACGTGGGCGCGATGACGCCCGTGATGTACACCTTCCGCGAGCGCGAGCGCGTCCAGAACCTGTTCGAGCACGTCACCGGCGCGCGGATGATGCATAACTACTTCCGCATCGGCGGCGTGAAGGAGGACGTGCCGGACGACTTCGCCGAACGTGTCCGCAGCATCGTAAGACATCTGCGGGCGGGCGTGGAGGAGACGGACAGGCTGTTGACCTTCAACGAGGTGTACCTGGCGCGGACGCGCGGCATCGGCGTCATCAGCGCCGAGGACGCCGTCTCATGCGGGCTGACGGGGCCGTGCCTGCGCGGGAGCGGCGTCGCCTACGACGTGCGCAAGGCGTACCCCTACGAGGTGTACGAGCGGTTGGAGTTCGACGTGCCCGTGGGCGAGTTCGGCGACTGCTGGGACCGCTACTGGGTGCGGTTGCAGGAGTGCTACGAGTCGCTGCGGATAGTGGAACAGGCGTTGGAGCAGACGCCCGACGGCCCCGTGATAACGCCCGGGCGCCGCATCGCGCGCCCGCCCAAGGGCGAGGCCTACGCCCACGCCGAGAACCCGCGCGGCGACATCGGCGTCTTCCTAGTCAGCGACGGCACGGACAAGCCCTACCGCGTGAAGGTGCGTCCGCCGTCGTTCTGCAACCTGGTGGGGCTGGAGCGGATGATGGATGGCGCCTACGTCGCGGACGCGGTCGCCATCCTCGGCTCCCTCGACATCGTGCTGGGCGAGGTGGACAGGTGATCGACGGACGGGACGTGCTCTACCTCGGCGTCGGCCTGTTCGCGCTCTTCAACGGGCTGATGGTGGTTACCCTCTCGCTGGTGTGGTTGGAGCGCAAGTTCCTGGGGCGCCTGCAAGGGCGCGTCGGGCCGACGCGCGTGGGGCCGTTCGGTCTGCTCCAAGCGATGGCCGACGCGCTGAAACTGCTGATGAAGGAGGACGTGTCGCCGGGCCCGGCGGCGCGCGCCATCTTCTACGCGGCGCCGCTGCTAGTGTTCGTCCCCGGCTTCATCGTGTGGCTCACCATCCCCTTCGCCCAAGATTTGGCGGTGCGGAACCTCGAGTTGGGGATATTCTTCTTCATCGCCTTCTCCGTGCTGAGTATCGTGGGGCTGGTGTTGGCGGGATGGTCGTCCGCAAGCAAGTACGCGGTGCTGGGCGGGTTCCGCTCGGCGGCCCAACTGGTGTCCTACGAGATCCCCATCATCATGACGCTGCTGACGGTGGTGGTCGTCGCAGGCACGATGAACATCACCGAAGTGGTGGAGGCCCAGGCGAGCGTACCCAACGTCGCGCTGCTGCCCCTCGCCGCCGCCGTGTTCCTCCTGGCCGGCATCGCGGAGGTCGGGCGCACGCCCTTCGACATCTACTTCGCGGAGTCGGAGGTGGTGGGCGGGCCGTTCGTGGAGTACAGCGGCGCGCACTGGGCAGTGTTCTTCCTAGCCGAGTACGTGAGCACGTTCGTCATCGCGGCGCTTATGGCGTTGCTCTTCCTGGGCGGGTGGCGCTGGCCGTTCGGCGCCGACCTGCCCCCGGCGGCGGGGGCGGCGCTGGTGCTCGCCAAGACCTACGCCGTCGTGCTGGCGATCTTCTGGCTGCGCGCCACCTACCCCCGCCTGCGCATTGACCAGTTGATGGCGCTGGGGTGGAAGGCGCTCATCCCCCTGTCCTTCGCGGCGGTGCTCATCGCGGCGGCGCAGCGCTTCTACGGATGGCCAACATGGTCGCTCACCGTGCTTTCGCTGGTCGTGCTGGCCGTTCCCGCCGTCTTGCAAGTGCGCTTGCAGCGGCGGCCGGCGATGGAGCGGGCGCGGCGCTACGCGCGACGGGCGATAGCCGAGCGGGCGCGGTGAGCGGGTGAGGGGTGCGATAGGATGCGGCGGATGAACGAACGGCTAGGCTTCGCGCGAGGGACGCTATGATCTCAGGCCTGCTGGGGCTGCTGACTACGCTGCGCTGGCTCTTCCGCAAGCCGGTTACGGCGCACTATCCGAAGCAGCATCTCCCCGTGCAGGAGCGCTACATGGGCTTCCCTGCGCTGCTGTGGGACGAGACGGCGGCGGAGCCCTTCTGCACGGGATGCATGGTGTGCGTGCGAGAGTGCCCGACGCAGTGCATGTCGGCGCAGATGCACGACAACCCCAAGTTCACGTCGGGGGAGAGCCACCGGCGCAAGATCATCGAGACCTTCGAGATTAACCTGAACCGCTGCATCCTCTGCGGCATCTGCGTGGACGTATGCGCGTTCGATGCGATCGAGATGTCCTACGAGCACGAACTGTCCAGCTTCTCCCGGACGGGCGCGCGCGCCGACCTTGGGCTGCTGCTCGAACTGGGCGAGCGCTACACGGAGACGACGCAGTGGAGGGCGGCGAACCCGGAGAAGAACGTGGCGGGCGTGGCGCTGGCGAAGCGCGCGGCGGCGGCGGCGGCCAAGACGCAGCCCGGCGAAGCGGAAGGCACGGCGTAGGGTGGCTCTGGCGGTCTTCTACGTCTTGGCGCTCGTCACCCTTGGCGGGGCTATCGGCGTAGTTACGACGCGGAACATCGTCCACGCGGCGCTCTTCCTGCTCGCAGCGCTGGGAGGCGTGGCGGGCTTCTTCGCCCTCCTCTACGCCGAATTCCTGGCGCTGGCGCAGGTGCTCATCTACGGCGGCGCGGTCGTCATCGTGATTCTGTTCGCGCTGATGCTCACGCGCCGCGGCGAGTTGGAGCTAATGGACGAACACAAGCGTTGGCCGCTGGCGGCTGCAGTCAGCTTCGGCCTGTTCGCCGTGATGGCCGCAGCCTTCATCGTCGACGCGGCGCGCTACAACGCCGACGTCCGCACGAGCGTAAGCCTCGACGCGCTCGGCGCCGTGCTCTTCGAGCGCTGGGCTGCGCCATTCGAGATTGCCTCCCTTGTGCTGCTGGTCGCGCTCATCGGCGCCATCGTCATCGCGCGATCGGGCGGGAGGGACGAAAGGTGACGCTGCTCCACTTCGAACTCCTAGGAGCGGCGCTGTTCTGCCTGGGACTGTACGGCGCGCTCGCGCGCCGCAGCGCGGTGCTCGTGCTGATGAGCATCGAACTGATGCTGAACGGCGTGAACGTCATCGTAGTCGCCTTCGCCGCCTACAGCGTGCAGGACAACGTTACGGGGCTGGTGATCGCCATCTTCGTCATCACGATCGCAGCGGCGGAGGTGGCGCTGGCTATGGCCATCGTCCTGCGCCTCTTCCGCACCCGCGGGTCGGTCAATGTAGACGAGATAGACGCGCTGAGGGGCTGAGCGATGACGCGGCGCAACGCAACAGCGCGACGGAAGGGAGCGGCGGGCTAGCGATATGGAGTGGGCTTGGCTCATCCCGGTGCTCGGATTCGCCGCGTTCGGCGTCATCGCGCTGGCGGGGAACGGCCTGCCGTGGCGCGGTCGCTACCTGTCCATTGCGGCGATTGCGGCGGGATTCGCGCTCTTCTGGTTCGTGCTGGCGGACTTCATCGAGCGCGGCGCGGGCTTTCACCGCTTCGGCGTGGACTGGTTCGAGACGGGCGGAGTGAAGGTGGCGTGGGGAATCATCATCGACCCGCTGACGGTAACGATGCTGGGGCTGGTTACGTTCGTGGCCCTGGCGGTGCAGGTCTACTCGCTTGGCTATATGAAGGGCGACAAGCGCATCGGCTGGTACTACGCGGTGCACTCGCTCTTTGCGGCAGCAATGCTGACGCTGGTGCTGGCCGACAACCTGCTGCTGCTCTACTTCGCGTGGGAGCTGGTGGGGCTGTGCTCCTACCTGCTCATCGGGTTCTGGCACGAGCGCCGCTCAGCGGCTGAGGCGGCGAAGAAGGCGTTCGTCACCACGCGCATCGGCGACGTGGGGCTGCTCATCGGCGTCATCCTGCTGGTGGTGCACACGGGGACCTTCGACATCACCGAGATACTGGCGCGGGCGACGAACCCGGCGGCGGGCGAGGAGCTGAGCAACCCGCTCATCACGGGAACGGCGCTGCTGCTCTTCGTGGGCGCGATGGGCAAGTCGGCGCAGTTCCCGCTGCACGTGTGGCTGCCCGACGCCATGGAGGGGCCGTCGCCGGTGAGCGCGCTGATTCACGCGGCGACGATGGTCGCGGCGGGCGTGTTCCTTGTGGCGCGGATGCTGCCGCTGTTCGAGGCGTCGGGCGCGGCGCTGGCCGTGGTCGCGGGAGTAGGGCTGCTTACGGGGTTGGCCGGGGCGGCGCTGGCGCTGACCAGCACCGACCTCAAGCGCATCTTGGCCTACTCCACGATGAGCCACCTGGGATTCATGATGCTCGCCCTAGGCGCGGGCGGCTTCACCGCCGCCATCTTCCACCTGGTTACGCACGGCCTGGCGAAGGCGATGCTCTTCCTGGGCGCAGGCTCGGTGATGCACGCGCTCGACGACGAGACGGACATCCGCAAGATGGGCGGCCTGCGGCGCCTTATGCCGGTGACGGCCCTGACCTTCACCATCGGCGCGGCGTCCCTCGCCGGCCTGCCGCTCCTCTCCGCGTTCTGGTCCAAGGACGAGATCATCCTCGCCGTCTACGACGGCCTCCACCCCGCCTACCTCGTGCTGCTGCTCGTCGCCGTCGTGCTCAGCGCGCTCTATATGGCGCGGGCGGTGCGCTTGGCGTTCTACGGCCCGCTGAACAACGCAGCGCGGCGCGCTCACGAATCGCCGCGCGTTATGACGCTGCCGATGCTACTGCTCGCATCGCTGACCCTGGTCGTCGGCTTCCTCGTCTTGCCGCTCGGCGGAGGCTACGAGGGAATCGGCGCGTTCCTGCTTCAGCCGGGGGAGAAGCCGCATGCCTTCACCTTGAACGCGGGGCTGACCGCCGCCAGCGTGATTCTGGCCGTGGGCGGATTCGGCGGGGGTTGGTGGCTCTACGCCAAGCGCGCCGACGTAGTGGCGAGCACGCGCGAGCGCTTCGGTTGGCTGCACCGCGCGTTGGAGCGCGGCTACTACCTCGACGCCGGCTATCAGTGGGTTATCGACAATGTGGTGATGCGGGCGGGCAGCGTCGTCGCGCTCTTCGACCGCCGCGTGGTCAACGACCGGGGCGTGAACGGGGCGGGCGAGGGAACGGTGTTCACCGGACGCCGGTTGCGCCTCCACGTAACGGGCCTGTTCGCGGACTACGGCGCGGCTATGGCGCTGGGCGTCTTGGCTATCGGAATCTTCCTATGGGTAAGAGTCGCGTAGGTTATGGACTGGGCCGACCGCCACGCGCTCGAGGCGCTCATCTACCTGCCGATGTTGACTGCGGCGGTGCTGGTGCTCACCCCGGCGCGGGCGCGCCAAGCGATACACGCCGTCGGCGTGGGCGCCGGGCTGCTGCTGCTTATCGGCTCGGTCTACGTCTTCTGGGTGTTCGACCACGGCGCGTCCGCGCCGACGTTCCAACTGACGCGCGTCTATCCGTGGGTGGAGCAGTTGGGCATCGACTTCCGGCTCGGCGTGGACGGCGTGGGCGCGTTGATGGTGCTGCTGACGGGCATCGTGTCCTTCACGGCGGCGATTATCGCCACGACCGTGGGGCGCGAGCCGAAGCCCTACTACACGCTGCTCTACCTGCTTATCGCGGGGGTCTACGGCACCTTCGTCTCGATCGACCTCTTCTTCCTGTTCTTCTTCTACGAACTGGCCGTCGTGCCGATGTATCTGCTCATCGCTGTGTGGGGATCCAGCAGCAAGTTCGCCGACTTCGCGCGGACGAAGGAATACGGCGCGATGAAACTGGTGCTGATGCTGGTGGCGGGGAGCGTGCTGGTGTGGATCGCCATCATCGCCATCTACGTGGAGGCGGGCATCGGTTCGTTCAACATCCTGGCGCTGCAAGCGGCCTCGCACGACGGCGCGTTCTCGTCTGGATTCCAGCGCGTCGTCTTCCCGCTGGCGATGATCGGGTTCGGCGTGCTGGCGGGCCTATGGCCGTTCCACACCTGGTCGCCCGACGGCCACGTGGCCGCGCCGACGTCGGTGAGCATGCTGCACGCGGGCGTGCTGATGAAGTTGGGCGCGTTCGGCATCATCCGCGTCGGCATGACGCTGCTTCCCTCGGGCATGGAGGACTGGGCGCTCATCCTGTTCGTGCTGGCGACGGCGAACGTCATCTACGGCGCGATCTCCGCTATGGCGCAGACAGACCTGAAGTATGTCGTCGGCTACTCCAGCGTCAGCCACATGGGCTACGTGCTGATGGGCATAGCAACGATGGACGCGCTGGGCTTGACCGGCGCGACGCTGCAGATGTTCTCGCACGGAGTGATGACGGCGCTCTTCTTCGCGGTCGTAGGCGTCATCTACGACCGGGCGCACACGCGCGACACGCTGGCGCTCAACGGCCTCGCATCGCGGATGGGCGTTACGACGGCGCTGTTCGTGGTAGCGGGGCTGACCTCGCTCGGGCTGCCGGGCCTCAGCGGCTTCATCTCGGAGCTGCTGGTGTTCATCGGAGCGTTCCGTACGCAACCGATCCTGGGCGCGCTGGGGGTAGTAGGAGCGGCGATAACGGCGGTCTACATCCTGCGGCTGATAGCGCGCGTCTTCTTCGGGCCGCGCTCGCGGGACTGGAACGCGCTGCCCGACATATCCGTGCGGGAAGGATTCGCGGCGGCGGTGCTAGTCGTGCCCATCGTGTTGGTGGGCGTATACCCGCAACCCTTCTTGCGCGTCATCGACAGTGCCGTCGGCCCGCTGTTGCAGCCGTTCGGAGGAGCGTAGGCGTTGGGCATCGACTTCACCCTGCTGCTTCCCGAGTTCCTATTGGCGGGACTGGCCTTCCTGGTCTTAGGGCTGGACCTGGCGCTGCCCGCGCGCTGGGAGAGCAAGCGCAACGGGCTGACGGGCGCCGTGGCGGCGCTGGGAATGCTCGGCGTGATGCTGTTCGCCGTGTTCGACCTGCGCGACACGCACGAGGTTCTCTACGGGGGAATCTACTTCGTCGATAGGTTCTCGCTGCTCTTCAAGGTGGTCTTCCTCGCCGCGAGCATCGCCGTCGTGCTGATGTCCATCGACTACGTGGGGCGCAAGATGCGCCACCCCGGCGAGTACTACGCGATGATCGTGTTCTCTGCCCTGGGCGCCGTGATGATGTCCGCGTCCGGCGAACTGCTTACCGCCTACGTCGCCCTCGAACTGCTGGCCTTCAGCCTCTACGTCCTCGTCGGGCTGACGCGGGGAGACGTGCGGACAGTGGAATCGAGCGTCAAGTACGTGCTGCTTGGCGCGCTGTCGTCGGCGGTGCTCCTGTTCGGCATCGCGTTGTTGTACGGGACGCTGGGCGCGACCGTGTTCCGTGAGATAGCCGGGCCGCTCTCGCAGAACGACACAGCGACGACGGTGTTGGGATTCACGATGGTCGCGGCGGGTCTCGGCTTCAAACTGGCCGCCGTGCCCTTCCATATGTGGACGCCGGACGTGTACGAGGGAGCGCCAACGCCAATCACCGCGCACCTCTCCGTGCTGTCGAAGGCGGCGGCCTTCGCCTTGCTGCTGCGCTTCCTGGCGGAAGCGGCGGGGGCGAGCTTCGCGTCGTGGCAGATCGCCCTGGCCGTGCTGGCGGCGCTGACGATGGGCGTGGGAACGCTGGTCGCCTTGGCGCAGACGAACATCAAGCGCCTCTTCGCCTACAGTTCCATCGCGCAGGTGGGCTTCGTGCTGGTGGGCGTGGCCGCGCTGGGCGATAGCGGAGGGGTCGTCTCCAATCATGCGGCGGCAAGCGCCATCGTGCTGCACTTGATCGGCTACGCCTTCACGAACCTGGCGGCCTTCACCGCCCTCATCATCGTGGAGACGCACGCGGAACGCGAGGAGATTGCGGGCTACGCGGGGCTAGCCTCGCGGTCGCCGCTGACGGCGATGGCGCTGACGGCGGCGCTGCTGTCGCTGGCGGGACTACCCATCTTCGCCGGATTCGTAACCAAGTTCTACCTGTTCACTGCTGCGGCTGAGGCGGGGCTGCTGTGGCTCGTGGCGATTGCGACTGTGGCCAGCCTCGTGTCGCTGTACTACTACTTGCAGGTGGTGCGGCAGATGTACGTCGGCGAGCCTCAGGGCGGCGCGCTGCGCATCCCGCGCCTGAGCAAGGCGACGCTGCTGACGCTGTTCGCGGGAACGGTGTTCGTGGGCGTATACCCCGGCCCCATCCTGGACGCCATCGACGCGGGAGTGCGCGTCCTAGCACCGTTCGCATTCGGATAGCGCAGGCTACAGCTTGGCGGCTGCCCTCGCCGCCTCGCGTCTCGCCCAGTCGTCTGCCGTCAGGATGTCCTCCACGGTGTCGCCGTCCGAACCATCGTAGGCGTCCAGCACACCGGAGACCACGCGGTGGATGTCGGTGAAGGCGATACGCCCGTCCAAGAAGAGGCGCACGGCCTCCTCGTCGGCGGCGCTCAGAACGGCGGGGCACGCGCCGCCCGCCTTGCCCGCCTGCATCGCCAGAGCGAAGCAAGGGTAGCGTTCGAGATCGAGCGCCTCGAAGGTGAGCGCCGGGTAGCGGAGCGGGTCGTACTTGGGGATGGCGGGGTTGGGGAGGCGGTCGGGGTAGGCCATCGCGTACTGGATGGGCAGGCGCATGTCCGGCGGACCCATCTGCGCCTTCACCGAGCCGTCGGCGAACTCCACCATCGAGTGGATGACGCTCTGCGGATGGACGACCACCTCGATGCGCTCCATCGGCACGTCGAACAGCCAGCGGCTCTCAATCACCTCGAAGCCTTTGTTCATCAACGTAGAGGAGTCGATGGTGATCTTGCGCCCCATAACCCAAGTGGGGTGCTTGAGCGCTTGGGCGGGCGTAACCGAACTCAGCTCGCGGGGGTCGCGGGTGCGGAAGGGGCCGCCGGATGCCGTGATGATGAGGCGCTGCACCGGCAAATCTTCGCCCCGGATGCACTGCCAGATAGCGGACGGCTCCGAGTCGACGGGCAGGACGGCTGCGCCCGACTCCCTGGCGGCGCGCATCACCAGCTCGCCGGCCATGATGATGACCTCCTTGTTGGAGAGCGCCACCTGCTTGCCCGCGCGCAGCGCCGCGAGCGTCGGCGCGAGGCCGACGCGCCCCGTAGTGGCGACCATCACCAAGTCAACGTCAGGGTCGGCGACCATCGCCTCCAGGTCGGTCTGGCCTTCGGCGCCGTCCAGGGCGGCGGCGTTGGTCATACGCGGGCGGAACTCCTCCACCTGTTGGCGGAAGAGATCGAGGTTCGCGCCTGCGGCGAGGCCGACGACGCGGAAGCGGTCGGGCAGCGCGCGCGCCACGTCCAGCGTCTGCGTGCCGATGGAGCCGGTGGAGCCGAGGACGACGATGCGCTTCATAGAGGCCACACTGCCGCCGCATAGTACACGAGAGGGAAGACGGGCAGCAGGCTGTCGAGGCGGTCGAGCAGGCCGCCGTGGCCGGGGAAAAGCGCGCCGGAGTCTTTGGCGCCCGCCAGGCGCTTAATCTTCGATTCGAGTAGATCACCCGCTTGAGACAGCACGCCCACCGCGAGACCAAGGCCGACGACGGCGCCCGCGTGGAAGGGCGTCTCCAACAGGGCGATCAGCGCCGCCGTCGCCAGCAGGCCGCCCGCCAGGCCGCCCGCCGCGCCCTCCCACGTCTTGCCCGGGCTTATGCCGGGCGCCATCCTGCGCCGCCCGAACGCCTTGCCGGCGAAGTAGGCGCACGTGTCCGTTGCGAACACGGCGAGGAACGCGACGGCGGCCCACTCCAATCCCATAGAGCGGTCGCGCAGGAGGACGAGGGCGGCGAGGGGCAGCGCGACCCACGCGGCGCACCCGCTCGTTGCGAGAAACGCGCGGAGGGCAGCGACGGCATGCGCGCGGTAGAGCGCCGCGCCGAGTACGACGAGCAGCCCCGCGCCGAACAGAACCGCCGCAAGCGCGCCGTCGAGCGCCGCTGCCGCTACCGTGATAGCTCCTGCCGCCGCACCCGCGCGGGCGACGGGCGCGGCGCCTGCCTTGGCGGCGAGGCCGAACACCTCGCGGAGGGCGATGACCGCTGCGGCGATTGCGACGATGGCCACGAAAGGGTTCCCTGTCCAAAGGACGAGCTCCAGCAGCGGCAGTCCGACGGCGGCGGTCAGGAGGCGGGGCGCGAGGCCGCCGCCTGCGGCGGCCTGGTCGGAAGTCATGAGGCGGCGTCCGGCGCTTTGCCGAAGCGCCGGGGGCGGCGGCGGTAGGCTTCGATGGCCTCGTCCACGCCCGCAACGCCGAAATCGGGCCAGAGCGTGGGCGTGAAGTAGAGCTCGCTGTAGGCGGCTTGCCAGAGGAGGAAGTTGCTGAGGCGCTGATCGCCGCCGGTGCGGATGATGAGGTCGGGATCGGGGACTTCGGGCAGGTAGAGGCGCGTGCGTATGGCGTCTTCCGTGATGTCGCCGGGCGTGGCGCCGGCCGCCACCAATTCGCGGACGGCGTCCACAATTTCGCGGCGGCCGCCGTAGTCGAAGCCGACGCAGAGGGTCAGGCCGTCGTTGCGCTTGGTGAGCTCGAGTCCCGCCTCGATGGCGTCGGCAAGGTAAGCGGGCAGGCGCTCGCGGGAGCCGAGGTGCAGGATGCGAACATTGCGCTCGTGGAGGGCGCGCACCTCGCGGTCGAGCGCCTCGCCGAGGATTTGGATGAGACCCTCGACCTCCGTCTCGGGGCGCCCCCAGTTCTCGGTGGAGAAGGCGTAGATGGTTACGTAAGGCACGCCGTGGCGGCCAAGCGCCTCAAGAACGGCGCGTATGTTCTCCGTTCCGGCGCGGTGCCCGGCGAGGCGGGGCAGGCCGCGCTGCCGCGCCCAACGCCCATTGCCATCCATCGTGATGGCGACGTGCCTCGGAACGCCGTTCGGAACGTCCGCGCCGCGCATCGGCGCATGGTTGAGTGGAGCAGGCATAGGGCGGCGCGGCTAGACCTCCATCACCTCCGCCTGCTTGCGGGCGGTAACCTGGTCGGCGGCGGCGATCTGCGCGTCGGTGGTCTTCTGGAGACGCTCTTGGGCGCGGTGCAGGTCATCTTGAGAGATATCCTTGGCGCGCTCGGCCTGACGGAGGTGGTCGAGGGCGTCGCGGCGGACGTTGCGGATGGCGACGTGGGTGTCCTCCTGGGCGCGCTTCACGCGCTTGACGAGCTCTTGGCGGCGCTCCTGCGTCATCGCCGGGATAGGCAGCCGGATGACCTGGCCGTCGTTGCTGGGGGTAAGGCCGAGGTCGGACTTCTGAATCTCGCGCTCGACGGCGCCGATGAGGTTCCTATCCCACGGCTGGATGGTGATGAGCCGCGCATCGGGGGTTGCGATGGTGGCGAGCTGGTTGAGGGGCGTCTGCGCGCCGTAGTAGTCCACGGAGATGCCGTCGAGCACGGCGGCGTTGGCGCGGCCCGTCCGAATCGTCGCCAACTCCTGGCTGAAGTGCTCGACCGAGCGCTTCATGCGGCGTTCGGCGTCGGAGATGGTCTCGTCGATGGCGGCGTTCTCGGCCATAAGTCACCTCGCGGGGGCGCGTCCGCCCTAGACGGCGAGCGGCTGCGCCGATATCAGAGTGCCGACCCGCTCGCCGCGGAGAAGCCGGGCGGTGGAGCCGGGATGGAAGATGTCGAAGACGCGGATTGGCAGGTCGTTCTCCATGCACAAGGAGAGCGCGGTGAAGTCCATCACCTCCGTGCGGCGGTTGAGGAGGTCGATGTGGCCGACCCACTCGAACTTCTTGGCGCCCGGATGCTTGAGCGGATCGGCGTCATACACGCCGTCCACCCGGTGCTTGGCCATCAGCAGCACGTCCGCGCCGATCTCGACGGAGCGGAGCGCGGCGGTGGTGTCGGTGGTCATATAGGGGTTGCCGGTGCCCGCTGCGAAGATGACGACGCGTCCTTTCTCAAGATGGCGGATGGCGCGGCGGCGGATGTAGGGCTCGGCGATGGCGCGGATGTCGATGGCCGTCTGCGTGCGGGTGTCCATCCCCGCCCGTTCCAGCGCGTCTTGAAGCGCCAGCGCGTTGATCAAGGTGGCGAGCATCCCGGCGTAGTCGGCGGTCGCGCGGTCCATCCCCTTCTGCTCCGCCTCCGCGCCGCGCCAGATGTTGCCGCCGCCCACGACCAGCGCCATCTGCACCCCCAGCGCCGCTGCGTCGCGCACCTCCTCCGCCAGGTAGCGGAGCACCGACCAATCGGGGTTCCCGCCGCCGTCGCCGCGCAACGACTCGCCGCTGAGCTTGAGCACCGCGCGCCGGACAGGAGCAACGGCCATAGCATCCCCCTTTGCGGGGCTACTCCCCGAGGCTGAAGCGCGCGAAGCGGGCGACCCTCACGTTCTCCCCCACGCGGGAGCGCACGTCCATCACCAGATCGTTGACGGTGAGGGACGGATCGCGGATGAAGGCTTGCCTGAGGAGGCAGACCTCCTCCGGGGCGCGTGATTCGTCGGCGGGCGCGTCGGCGTCGTCGAGGTAGAGGGGCGCCATCGCCGCCACCTGCATGGCGAGGTTGTGCGCCAAGTCTCTGAACTCGGGCGTGCGGGCCACGAAGTCGGTCTCGCAGTTCACCTCGACCATCGCGCCGATGCGGCTCCCCGCGTGCACGTAGCACTCGACCAACCCCTCTGCAGTGGCGCGGTCGGCCTTGGCCGCTGCGCGCGCGAGGCCCTTCTCGCGCAGCGCCGCCTCCGCCTTCTCCACGTCGCCGGCCGAGGCCTCGAGGGCGCGCTTGGCGTCCATAATCCCCGCGCCCGTGCGGTCGCGGAGCGTCTTGATGTCGGATGTGGCGACCAAGGCGTGCGCTCCGGCTACTCGGCTGCGGCCAAGACGGACTCGGGCTCGCGGTCGTCCTCTCCGGCGCTGTAGCCTCCGCGCGCGGCGAGCCACTGGTTGCTGCCTTCGAGCGCCGCATTGGCTATGTGCCCCGCGACGAGGCGGATGGAGCGGATCGCGTCGTCGTTGCCTGGGATAGGCCAGTCGATCAGCGTCGGGTCGCAGTCGGTGTCGACGAGCGCGATGATGGGGATGCCCGCCCGACGCGCCTCGGCCACCGCGATGTCTTCCCGCCCGATGTCCACGATGAACAGGGCGGCGGGCAGTTGGGTCATCTCCTTGAAGCCGCCGAAGTAGCGGTTCATCTTCTGCGCCTTGTTCTCGAGGCGCAGCGCCTCCTTTTTGGGGAGGTGGACGAGGTCGCCACGGTCGCGGCGCTCTTCCAGGCGCAGGAGGTAGTCGATGCGGGACTGAATGGTGGCGAAGTTGGTGATGGCGCCGCCGAGCCAGCGCTGGTTGACGTAGTACTGCCCCGCGCGCAACGCCTCCTCGCGGATCGCGTCCTGCGCCTGCTTCTTGGTGCCCACCATCAGCACCTTGCCGCCCTCCGCCGTCAGGTCTTGGACGTACTGACACGCTCGCATCAGCAGCCCGACCGTCTGCTGCAGATCGACGATGTGGATGCCGTTGCGCTCCGCGAAGATGAAGCGCTTCATCCTCGGGTTCCACCGATGCGTCTGGTGACCGAAGTGGACGCCCGCCTCCAACAGCGACTTCATGCTGGGCGGGTCGCCCTGCGTCTGCTCCCTCGGCGCCTCCGGCGCCGGGGCAGCGGTTGCCTCTTGAACCATATTCCTCCTGACGGATTGCGCGCCAACGAAAGGAGAGTATAGCACGGCGGCGAGGCAGACGCCAATGCGTCCGCGCCTCCTTCTTCCCTCGCTCCCGCCTCCCTCCGCCACTTTCGCCTCCCTCCGTCGTTCTCGCGTA
>CAZLKC010000018.1:0-38650 GCA_964560025.1 uncultured Dehalococcoidia bacterium | reverse complement strand
GTCGCGATGCGCGCGGCGGGCAACTGCGTCCCCGCCACCGCCACGCCCAGCGTGTCCACGAACAGCAGTTTGGCGAAGTCGCGGACGCTCTCCGGAACATCCTCCAACCTGCCCTCGGCAACGTAGCGTGCAACGTCGGCGGTCGCGCCCATACTCTCAACTCCCAGTGTTAGGAATGCGCCCGCAAGAGCGCGCCCCGGTCGGCGTCGCCCTCATTACATCGCGTGCCGCACGGCGGGCGCGCCCAAGCATAGCAGCAGGAACTCCGAGCGCGGCGCCGCCTGCGCTCATCCCCTACCCCGCCGTTGACCCGCCGCGCGCGTGCGGCTAGCCTGAGCGCCGCCCCAGCCCACAGGAGGAGCCACATGACAGACGCCGCCGCCGCCGAAGCGACCATTCAACGCCTGTTCGACGCCTTCAACCGCCGCGACGCCGAGGCTACCGGCGCGCTGCACGCGCCCGACTCCGTCGTCTACGACCCCAGCTTCCCCGAGCCGCTGCGCGGGCGGCAGGCGATCCAGGACGAGGCCGCCGCATGGTTCACCGCCGCGCCCGACACGACGATGGAGGCGCTGCGCCTGTGGGCGAACGAGACGGGCGTCATCGCCGAGGTGATGATCAGAGGCCATCAAACCGGGCCGCTCGGCGATCAGCCGCCCTCCGGCAACGCCTTCGAGCAGTGGGCCGTCGCCGCATGGCGCTTCAACGCCGACGGGCTGATCACAGAGGAGGTGCGCTTCTACTCTCCCGCCGCCATCCAGGCCCAACTCGCCCCCGACGCCTAACCCCTCCTCCCTTCGCCCCGCCCTCTCCTCCATTCGCTCTGGCCGTCCTTCCCGTTCGCCCTGAAGGAACTCGAAGGGCGAGCCCCTGCGTTTGACGCTCCGCCGCTCCTGCGACTAGCCTGCCCTCACCACCAGCGGGAGGCGCGCTATGAAGTTGGAAGGCAAAGTCGCGGTCATCACCGGCGTCGGGCCGAACATCGGGCGCGCCGTCGCCCTCGCCTTCGCCCGCGAGGGCGCCAAGGTCGCCGTCAACCACCGCAGACCCGAACAGGCCGGCAGCACCGTCAAGATGATCGAGGACGCGGGCGGCGAGGCGATGGCCGTCCCCTGCCAGATCGCGGACGAGGACGCGGTGCGCGCCGCCATCGCCCAGGTCGTCGGCGCGTGGGGCAAGGTGGACGTGCTGGTGAACAACGCCGCGCAGATCAACCCCAAAGGCGTGCTGAATATGCCCTTCGACGAGTTCAAGGAGCAGGTCTCCTCCATCGTGGACGGCACATTCGTCTGGACGAAGTACGCCGCCCAATCGATGGTCGAACTCGGCGTACGCGGCAGCATCATCAACGTCGTAACCTGCGCCGCCTGGCAGGGCGAGCCCGGCAACATCGGCTACACCACCGCCAAGGCCGGCGTCGTCAACTTCACCCGCTCCGCCGCGATGGAGCTGGCCGAGCACGGCGTCCGCGTCAACAATATGACCCCCACCGCGACGGAGGTCGAGGATGAGGAGGCGCTCGCCCGCCGCGCCGCCCGCGCCGCCTCCCGCCCCGCCCGCCGCCACACGATGGACTACGACGCGATTCCGTTGGGCCGCAAGCCCACGCCCAGCGACTACGTCCCCGCCTTCGTCTACCTCGCCTCCGACGACTCGTCGATGGTGACCGGGACGAACCTCGCGGTGGACGGCGGCGTGCTCGCCAAGTACTGGCCCTGGTACCCGGAGGTTGCGGCGGCGGGGGCGTAGACCTCGCGTTTGCGCGCGGCGCTTGGCGGTTGTATGGTGCGCGCGCGGAAGGCGCAAAGCCCGAAATCTCTCCGCAAACGGAGGCTGCATATGGGAGTTCTGCCCGACCTGTCCAAGTACGAGAAGTATCAGGAAGTGACGCAGGGACAGATCCGCTACTACGAAGCCGGTTCCGGCAAGGACCTGCTCCTGCTGCACGGTATGGGCGTCTACACGTCCGCCGACACCTTCCAGTTCATGTTCGAGCCCCTGGCCGAGAAGTACCACGTCATCGCCATCGACTACCTCGGCTTCGGCAAGAGCTCGCGCGTCCTCGGCAACGGCCCGACCTTCGACGTCATCGTCGACGGCATCCGCGAGTTCCAAGACCAAGTCGGGTTCGGCGCCGCCCACGTCATCGGCCACAGCGCCGGCCCGTGGTTCGGCGGCATCCTCGCCTACGAGAGCCCCGACCGCGTCGCCTCCCTCATCGGCATCGGCCCGGCCGGGATGAACGTGACGCCCGTCGCGTCGGTCAGCGGCTACCAGAAGCCGAGCGTCGAGAGCGCCTACGCCTCCAACTCCAACAGCGTCTACGAGGGCTCGAAGTTCACCGACGAGATGGCGCACGAGATGGCCAAGCAGATGATCAGCTACGCGGAGCGCGAGGGCGCCTTCGGCGGCCTCCAGCCCCTCGTCGACCAGATGGCCAACCCCGACACCCGCAAGTCCTACCTCCTCCAGCGGCGCATGCCCTTCCTCAAGATGCCCGTCTTCTACATCTGGGGCGAGTCGGAGGGCATGGAGCCTTCCCCGACCTGGACGGAGGAGTGGGAGGAGACCGGCGGCGACCCCGGCAAGGGCTCCAAGCCCTGGGTGGCGCCCAACATGAAGTTCCACATCGTCCGCGGCGCAACCCACAACGTCCACTGGGAGCAGCCGCAACTGATGGTGGAGCTCGTCTCCGACTTCATCGAGTCCGTCGGCTAGCGCCCAGGCGCAACGCAGTCTGTTACGCGCAGCGTCCGCCGCATCACGGCGGGCGCTGCGCTTGCAAAGGAGCGATTCCGTGAAGGTTACGCGCGTCCACGCCACCTCCCACAACATCCCCGTGCCCGTGCCCCTGCTCGACTTCCCCATCCCTCGCCAGATCGTCTTCTGCGCCGTGGAGACGGACGCGGGAATCACCGGCTACGGCCTCACCGGCCCTATCCAGCGCTTCGCCGTGCGCGAGTTCATCAACCGCGAGATCGCCCCCAGGGTGGTGGGCCGAGACCCGCTCGAGACGGAGCGCATCTGGCACGAACTGTTCGTGGAGTTGAACCCGCGCGCGCAGACCGGCGTCTGGAGCTCCGGCGTGAGCGCCCTCGACATCGCGCTGTGGGACATCAAGGGCAAGTTCCTGAACCAGCCGGTGTGGCGCCTGCTGGGCGCCGCGCAGAAGACCGTCCCCGCCTACATCACCTTCGGCCTCCTCGAATACGACGTAGACCAACTCGTCGAGGTGGCCAAGTCCTTCGTCCAACAAGGCGAGGACAAACTCAAGATGGTCGTCGCCATCAACGACGCCGAAGATCCGCTTGAGGACGCGCGCAGGGCCATCGCCGTCCGCGAGGCCGTTGGGCCTGGCGTCCAACTCTCGATGGACGCCAACTACCTCTTCAACTTCCATAACGCGCTCAAACTGGCCAAGGCGGTCGAGGCGCACGACATCGAGTGGTTCGAGGAGCCGGTATACGGCAACGACGCGCGCCTGCTCCACGACCTACGGATGCGCACCAGCGTGCCCATCTCCGCCGGGCAGAACGAAGGCCACCGCTTCCGCTACCGCGAACTGCTGGTCAACAACGCCGTGGACATCCTCCAACCCAACGTCGTCTACTGCGGCGGCTATACGGAAGGCGTGAAGGTCGCGGCTATGGCGCAGGCGTTCAACCTCGTCATCGCCAACGGCGGCGGCTGGCCGCACCACAACATGCACCTGCAAGCGGCTATGGCCAACGGCTGGCGCGTCGAGTTCCACTACCCGATGTGGAAGGCGGGCGAGATGATCTACAAAGACCCGCCAGGCCCCCACGGCGGCGCAACCACCCTCACCGAAGAGCCCGGCCTTGGCCTAGACCCCCGCTGGGACGCGCTGGAGGAGTACGCCGAGGCATAGCCGCCCGCCGGGACGCGCCGGAGAGGTACGCCGAGGCCTAGCCGTCCACCTCTATTCGTCGTTCTCGCGGAGGCGAGAACCTCGACGCGAGGTGCCCCGCATCCCCAAAACCCGCCCCGACGACGCAGGGGTGCGGGGAGGAGCGCCCCTTATTCCCCGGTATACAGCATCAGCACCGGCGCGGGGGAGGCGTGCAGGATGTCGTCCGCCACCTTGCCGTAGGGCCGCGTCCGGCTGCCCGAGCGCCCGTGCGACGCCATCACGATCAGGTCGGCGCCGCCCTCCGACGCCTCGGCCGCCACCTGCGGCCCAGGGTCGCCGTCGCGGAGCGCCGTCGTTACCGCTATGCCCGCGTCCTCCAAGCGGCGCGCCGCCTCCATCAGGTAAGCGCCCTCTTCGCCCCGAGGGAAGGGGCGGAAGTCCCACGTCGGGCGCATAATCCTGCTGGCCGCGCCCTCCCTGGGCAGGCGCACGTGCGCCACCGTCGCCTCCCGCGCGCCCGTCCGCGTCGCCACCGCCGCCGCGCAGGAGAGCGCCTGCTCCGCCAACTCCGAACCGTCCAGCGGCACGAGGATGCGGCTAATCTTCGCCGGCGCCACGCGGTGGAAGTCGTCCGCCCGCACCAGCAGCACCGCCGTCTCCGCCAGTTGCAGCACCACCTCCGCCACCAGGCCGATGAGCCATCGGTCGCTGCCCGCCCACCCGTTGCTGCTCATCAAGATCAGGTCGGCTTGGGCCGCCTTGGCCGTGTCCGCAATCGCGTTCGAGATGCGCCGCTTGCCCGGCGGGCGGTTGGGTTCGCCGTGCTGCGCGGGCGCGGCGCGCGTGTGGATGATGGGGACGGGCGTTCCCGTGCGCCTCCACCACTCCGCCAGATCGGCCGCCGTACGGTCGAGGTAGGACTTGGCCGTCGCCAAATCCTCGTCCTCGCCGCTCTCCACTGCCGTAAACAGGATGACCTCGTTGGCGGGCTGCGGCTCCATCACGCTGGGCAGAAAGCCCAACGCCGCCTCCGCCGTCAACGAACCGTCCAGCGCCGCCAACACCTTGGAGAAGAGCGTCACGTTCACCCCGAGCGCCTTCCCGCGCGGCGCGGCCGCCGGGGCGCAACCCCACCATACACTGCACGGCTCCCTTGCGCGTGCTAGACCGTGCCCGCTCGGATAACATAGCGCCATCCGGAGCAAGGGGAGCCGCTATGAGCGCCACGTCCAAGAGCATGTCCGCGTCCCAACTGGCCAGCCAGCACTTCGCCTACCTCGAAGACCCGTCCCAAGCGCCTACCTCCGTGGAGGTGCGGCGCGTCCCCCTCTCCGCCGAGCAGCGCGGCTGGATCGAGAAGGCGTGGTCGTTCATCGACGCCAAGAAGGCGATCGACATCGACGTCGAACTGGTCAACATCTACAGCCCCACCGGCTTCGAGCGCGAGGTCAACACCTACGTCGCCGACTACTGGAAGCGCCTGGGCATCGACGCCGTCTACCAGCAGATGGACGAGCACCAGGGCAACGCCATAGCGCGCCTCCACGGCGACCGCTCCGGCCCGACCCTGCTGATGAACTGCCCCATCGACACCCACTGGCGCGGCGACCTGAAGTCCGACGGCCTCCAGTGGGGCGACCCGATGCGCCGCGACAACATGCGCCCCGCCCAGGTCGAGGGGCAGACCGTCATCGGCCTCGGCTCCAACAACGACAAGGGTATGGCCACCTCCATTATGATGGCCGTCGAGGCGCTGCACCGCGCCGAGGTTCCCCTGCGCGGCACGCTCCTCGCCGCCACGCTCGCAGGCGGTGCCCCCGCCCTCTCTCCCGACGACGAGCCGCGCAAGAACGTCAGCCTCTGCCAGGGCCTCATCCACTCCCTCATCAACGGCGTAACGGGCGACTACGCCCTCTTCCACAAGCCCGGCTACCACGTCTCGTGGGAAGAGCCCGGAATGTGCTATTTCCGCATCCGTGTCCTCGGCAACCCCGACTACATGGCGACCGAGAGCCGCGCCGACCGCCCCTACCGCGTGCTGACCGACACCGCCCGCATCATCATGGCGCTCGATGCCGCGGCGGAGGAGTACCGCCAGACCTCGCGCGGCGGCAGCTTCCGCCCCGCCATGGCCGCCAACGCGCTCAACACCGGCCGCCCCGACAAGCCCAACTGGTCGCCCGCCATCTCCGAGATATTCCTCGACATCCGCCCCGCCCCCTGGACGGCGCCGATGGAGGTCAAGTACTGGTTCGACGGCGTGATGGAGCGCATCATCGAGGCCAACCCCGGCATGCGCGCCGAGTGGGACATGTACGTCGCCATGCCCGGCGGACGCACCGACCCGGCCAACTGGATCATCCAGTCGGCCATCCGCGCCGCCCAGGCCGTGGAAGGCGACACGAGCGCCGCCTACGAAGGCCGCCCCGCCGGGCAGACGGAGGCGGGCGTGCTGCGCACGTGGGGCATCCCCACCGCCCGCATCTCCGGCGCGCCCCCCAACCCCGAGATGCCCGCCGACCTCCGCGAGGGCTTCACTATGTCCGGCGCCTACGCCCCTTACCTCGTCAACGCCGCCAAGGTGCTAATCCACGCCGCCGTCGACACCCTCACCCGCACCCGCGAGGAGACCGGCCTGTCGTACTAGGCGCGGGCGGGCGAATCTCTCCCCCTTTGCAGGAGCGGCCTGCCGGTCGCCCTCTTCCTCGTTCGCCCAGGGAGAACTCGAAGGGCGCTCTCCCTGGGCATAGCGGCGATAGACGCGGCCTCCCCACCCGTCGCCCTCTCCCGTCGTTCTCGCGGAGGCGAGAACCTCGGCGCTAGGCGCCTCCCATCCACAAGACCCGCCCCGACGACGAAGAGGCGCAGGGCATCGCGGCGCTCGCGCGCGCTTGCGGCTAGGGCAGAGGAATTGGCTTCAAGGCGCTACTAGGGATTGTGGTTTTTCGAAAATCAGCGGCATATCTTGTAGATATCCTATTGACTCCGGAGAGGCGCGCCCTATAATCCGCTCTTGCGCTCTCGGGCGGTGTCGGCCATCAAGCCGCCCGCCCGCACGGCGCGACCTCACCCCTGCGAGGCGACCAGCGATGACTACCACGGAGAGAGACCTCCGCACGAACGGCAATGGCGCATCGGCGCCCGCTCAGGCGCCGCCCGCGTCGGGCATGCGCGTCCGCAAGCGCAACGGCGACCTTGAGGTCGCCGACGTGATGAAGATTGTGCGCGCCGTGGAGCGCTGCGTCGGCGGCCTAACCGGCGTCGACCCTCTCCGCATCGCCACACGCACCATCAGCGGCCTCTACGACGGCGCGACCACCCGCGAGCTGGACGAACTGTCCATTCAGACGGCGGCCTCCCTCATCGCCGAGGAGCCGGAGTATTCGCGCCTAGCCGCCTCCCTGCTCGCCACCTTCATCGACAAGGAGGTCGAGAACCAGGACATCCACTCCTTCTCCCAGTCCATCCGCATGGGGCATCGCCTGGGGTTGATCTCGGACGCGGTGGCGGAGTTCGCCATCGCCAACAAGCGCAAGCTGAACGATGCCGTGCGCCCCGAGCGCACCCGCCTGTTCGAGTACTTCGGCCTGCGCACCGTGTACGACCGCTACCTGCTGCGCCACCCCGAGAGCCGCGACGCCATCGAGACGCCGCAGCATTTCTTCCTGCGCGTGGCCTGCGGGCTGGCCCGCACACCGTCGGAGGCCATCGACCTATACGAACTCCTGTCGAGCCTCGACTACATGGTGTCGTCGCCGACCCTGTTCAACTCGGGCACCGTGCACCCGCAGATGTCGTCCTGCTACCTGCTCGACTCGCCCGAGGACAGCCTTGAGGCCATCTACGGGCGCTACACCGACGTGGCCAAACTCTCCAAGTTCGCCGGAGGCATCGGCATCTCCTACTCCCGCGTGCGCTCGCGCGGCTCCCTCATCAAGGGCACCAACGGCAAGTCCAATGGCATCATCCCTTGGCTCAAAACGCTCGATTCGTCGGTCGCCGCCGTGAACCAGGGCGGACGGCGCAAAGGCGCGGCGTGCGTCTACCTCGAGGCGTGGCACGCCGACATCGAGGAGTTCCTCGAGTTGAAGGACAACACCGGCGACGAGGCGCGCCGCGCGCACAACCTGAACATCGCCAACTGGGTGCCCGACCTCTTTATGGAGCGCGTGGAGCAGGACGCCGCGTGGTCGCTCTTCGACCCCAAGGCCGTGCCCGAGTTCGTCGACCTCTACGGCGACGACTTCGAGCGCGCCTACCTCGCCGCCGAGGCGCGGGGCGCATTCGTCAAGCAACTCCCCGCCCGCGACCTCTACGCCGCGATGATGCGCACCCTCGCACAGACCGGCAACGGCTGGATGACCTTCAAGGACGCCGCCAACCGCAAGTCCAACCAGACCGGCAAGCCCGAGAACGTCATCCATCTCTCCAACCTCTGCACCGAGATCCTCGAGGTGACCAGCCAGCCCGAGACGGCGGTGTGCAACCTGGGGTCCGTGAACCTGGGCCACTTCGCGGCGCCTGCGGCGAACGGCGCGGAGGCAGCGTTCGACTTCGAGCGGCTGGGGCATGTCGTGCGCACCGCCGTCCGCTTCCTCGACCGCGTCGTGGACATCAACTACTACCCGACCGACGAGGCGGCGGCGTCCAACGCCCGCTGGCGCCCCGTCGGCCTCGGCGTGATGGGCTTGCAGGACGTTTTCTTCAAGATGCGCCTGCCCTTCGACTCGCAAGAGGCCATCGACCTATCCGCGCGCATCCAGGAGGAGGTCTACTTCTGGGCGCTGACCGCCTCGAACGAACTGGCGGAGGAGGCGGGCGCCCACGATTCCTACGCCGACACGCGCGCCGCCGCAGGCATGCTCCAGTTCGACCTCTGGAGCGCCAAGCCGGCCGCCCCCGAGCGCTGGGCGGAGCTGAAGGAGCGCATCGGACGCTATGGCCTGCGCAACTCCCTCCTCGTCGCCATCGCGCCAACCGCCACCATCGCCTCCATCTGCGGCTGCTACGAGTGCATCGAGCCGCAACTCTCCAACCTCTTCAAGCGCGAGACGCTCTCCGGCGAGTTCCTCCAGGTCAACGGCTACCTCGTCAACGACCTCAAGCAGCGCGGCCTCTGGAACGAGGAGTTGCGCGCCAAGATCAAGGCCGCCGAAGGCTCCATCGTCGACATCGAGGAGATCCCCGAAGACCTCCGCCGTCTCTACCGCACGGTGTGGGAGCTGCCCCAGAAGGCGCTGGTGGATATGGCCGCCGCGCGCGGCCCGTTCATCGATCAGAGCCAGTCGCTCAACCTCTTTATGGCCCAGCCCAACATCGGCAAGTTGTCCTCGATGTATATGTACGCGTGGAAGGCCGGCCTCAAGACCACCTACTACCTGCGCTCCCGCCCCGCCACGCGCATCAACCAGGCCACCGCCGTCGCGGCTGCGGCGCGCCCGGCCATCGAACTGCATCCCCTGAACGGCGCATCCGACGAGGCCGACGCACTCGCCTGCTCGTTGGAGAACCCCGAGTACTGCGAGGCGTGCCAGTAATGACCACGCGACCGGGCGTCAACGCGGCGGAACTCTTCGGCGCCATCCGGCGCGCCAGCGCGCTGCTCGGCGACATCGTGGAGCTGCTGGAACCTGCCTTGGAGCAGGCCGCCGCCGTCTCCGCAGGCCAGCTGATGCTCCTCGAACGCACGGGCAGCGAGGCGGAGCGCGAGGTGGTCGAGAAGACGGCGGCGTGGGCGCGCGAGGCGCTCGCGCCCCTCGAACACCTGCTATCCGTCGCCGCCGCGCCGCCCTATCTCGTAGCACAGGACGACCTCCAGAAGCGCATGCTCCGCGACCTCCAAGAGGAGGCGACGCGCCTGCGCGGGCAGGTCGTCGCGCTCAAGCGCCTCCTCGCCCAATCCCCGCCCCGCTCGCAGAACTAAGGAGGCACCAATGCATACGACCCGGCGCCCCGCCTGCGTGCGGCGACGCCTCCGAACTGCGACATCCGCCTCTTGCGTTGACCAAGCGTGCGGGCATTACGGTTCTAGCCCCGCCGACCCATAGCGCATCAGCGACTACGAACTACGGAGCGACCGCGTGAGCATCCTAGACCCCGGCCTGAACCTGACCCTGCGCCCGATGCGCTACCCCGAGCTGTACGAGATGTACAAGAACGGGATCCGCAACACCTGGACGGTCGACGAGGTCGACTTCCAGAACGACCTGCCCGACCTCGCGCGGATGACCCCCGCCGAGCGCCACCTCATCAACCGCCTCGTCGCCTTCTTCGCCACGGGCGACTCCATCGTCGCCAATAACCTCGTCCTTAACCTCTACCAGCACGTCAACTCGCCCGAGGCGCGCCTCTACCTGTCGCGCCAGCTGTTCGAAGAGGCGGTGCACGTCCAGTTCTACCTGACGCTGCTGGACACCTACATCCCCGGCATGGAGGAGCGACACGAGGCGTTCCGCGCCATCGAGAACATCCCCTCCATCCGCCGCAAGGCCGAGTTCTCCTTCAAGTGGATGAACGCCATCTACAACCTCCAGGAGTTGCGCACCGAGCGCGAGCGCAAGCAGTTCCTCCTCAACCTCATCTGCTTCGGCGCCTGCATCGAGGGCCTCTTCTTCTTCGCTGCCTTCGCCTACGTCTACTTCATGCGCTCGCGCGGCCTCCTCAACGGCCTCGCCTCCGGCACCAACTGGGTCTTCCGCGACGAGTCCGCCCATATGAACTTCGCCTTCACCATCATCGACGTCGTGAAGAACGAGCACCCCGGCATCTTCGACGCGGAGATGCGCGCCCACGTTACCGAGATGATCGAGGAGGCGGTGGACTGCGAACTCCAGTTCGCCCAAGACCTCCTCGGCGAGGGCGTGGCCGGGCTCTCCATCGGCGATATGCGCGCCTACCTCGAGTACGTCGCCGACCAGCGCCTCGCCAACCTCGGTCTCGCGCCGCGCTACGGCTCCCGCAACCCCTTCTCCTTTATGGAGCTCCAAGACGTGCAAGAGCTGGCCAACTTCTTCGAGCGGCGCGTCGCGGCCTACCAGGTGGGCGTCGGCGGCGACGTCTCTTTCGACGAGGATTTCTAGAGGCGCGCGCGCAATGCCCCACGCGACCGTCGGCGGCGTCCGCATCGCCTACGAGGAGCACGGCGACGGCCCGGCGGTGGTGTTCGTCCATGAGTTCGCCGGGGACTTAGGTTCGTGGGCGCCCCAAGTGCGCCACCTTTCCCTGCGCTACCGCGCCGTCGCCTACAACGCCGTCGGCTATCCCCCGTCCGACGTGCCCGGCGACCTGTCGCTGTACGAACAACCGCGCCAGGTGGCGAACCTGCACGGCCTGCTGACGCATCTCGGCGTCGAACAAGCGCACGTGGTCGGCCTCTCGATGGGCGCGCACGCGGCCATCGGCTTCGCCCTTGCCCACCCCGCTATGACGCGCAGCCTCGTCGCGGCGGGCGCGGGCACCGGCAGCACCAACCCCGCCGCCTTCCGCGCCGATTCGGAGCGCCGCGCGGCGCTGCTCGACGAGGACGGCATGCCCGGCCTCGCCGCCTACGCCGCTGGGCCGACTCGCTCGCGCTTCCGCCAACTCGACCCCGAGGGCTGGCGAGAGTTCGCCGACCGATTCCAGTCACACTCGGCGCAAGGCTCGGCCAACACGCTGCGCGGCTTCCAGGCGCGCCGCCCATCCCTCTATGCGATGGAGGCCGAACTGCGCGCGCTGACCGTTCCCACGCTCGTCATCACCGGCGACGAGGACGAGCCGTGCTTGGAGCCGTCGCTCTACCTCAAGCGCACCCTGCCCCGCTGCGGCCTGCTGACGCTTCCCCAAACCGGCCACGCCGTGAACATCGAGCGCCCAGCCGAATTCAATGCCGCCCTAGACGCCTTCTTCGCCGCCGTCGAATCGGGCGCCTGGCCCGAGTTCGACCCCGGCTCCGGCGACACCTGGCGGCTATAGCCGCCCTGCGCTAGTAGAAGATCACGCACCCCGCCGCCCGGTACCCTCCGTTGCTCCCGCCATCCTTCCATTCGTCGCTCCCGCGCAGGCGGGAGCCTCGACACGCGACTCCCCCGAACCTACTCGAACTCAGCGGCGACAACCGCATTCGTCTTCCCGTCTTACCTGCGCGGCGTGGCCGCCAACGAACGTAACCACCCCCCTACCGCGCGTGCATGCGTCGGCACGGGTCTTGCGATTGCCAGGCGTCAAGCGTCGAGGTTCCTGCCTACCCAGGAACGACGGAATGGAGAACGCGGGATGGCCTCTTGTAGGAGCGGCCTGCCGGTCGCGCCCGCCGCCCCTCTGCGCTAGTAGAAGATCGCCCGCCCCCCGCCCCCTGATACGGAGATCGACTCGCCCGTTACGGCGAGGCTGAGGGGCGAGGCGAGGAACGCGGCGACGTTGGCGATCTCCGCGGGCGTTACGATCTTGCCGATGGCGTTGCCCTCCGCCATGCGTTGGCGCACTTCGTCGGCGGTCGCGCCCTGGCGCTCCGCCATCGCGGCGAGGCGGCCTGGCAGCGCCTCCGTGTCCACCGCGCCGGGCTGGAGCGTGTTGACGGTTACGCCGTAGCCGCCGAGTTCGTGCGCCAGCACCGCACCCATATTCGTGACGGCGGCGTTGCGCATGCCCCCGCTCACGCCCGCCGCGTAGCGCGAGGCCGTGCCGCTGACGATGATGATGCGCCCCCAGCCGCGCTCCACCATATGCCGCGCCGCCAAGCGCGACGCTCGCACGTAGCCCATCATCTTCGTGTTGAAGTCGTCGGCGAACAGGCTCTCGTCGCCTTGCAGCAGCGTGTCGTTGCGCCCGCCGCCGCCCACCTGCGCCGCGTTGTTCACCAGGATGTCCACGCCGCCCAACTCGCGGACCGCCGTCTCGACCACGCGCTCGAGGTCGGCGGGCTTGGAGGTGTCGGCGGGCACGGGGATGCAGCGCCTGCCCGTCTCGGCGGCGATGGCGGCGGCGGTCTCCTCCAGCGGCGCTTGGGAGCGGGCGCAGATGACCACGCCGCACCCCTCGCGCGCCAGTTGCAGGGCAATCGCCTTGCCGATGCCCCTGCTGCCGCCGGTTACGACCGCCGCCTTGCCTTCCAGTTGCAGATCCATATCGCCTCCTTGGGCTACTCGGGCAGGACGGCTATCGCGTCCACTTCCACCATGTACTCCGCGCGCGCTAGACCCTTCACCACCAGCAGCGTGCTCACCGGCGGCGGGCTGCCGTCCGGCCACACCTCCCACCGTCCTTCCTGCACGGCGGGGAAGTAAGCGTGGTCGGTGATGTAGACCACCACCTTCACGATGTCGCTCAGCGAGCCGCCGACCGATTCGACCGCCGCCTTGACATTGGCGTACACCTGGCGCGCCTGCGCCTTCGGGTCGCCCACGCCAACCATCTCGCCGTCCAAGTCGACGGATGTCTGACCCGCGATGAAGACCAGATTCCCCGCCTTGACCACCTGCGAGTAGCGGCCCCGCGGCTTGGGCAGCGTAGGCGGGTCGATGAACTCGTAGGCCATAGGGCTCCTCCTAAACGGCGGCGTGCGGAGTGAGTATCGGCGGCGGCGCGGAGGCTGTCCACCGCTGCGCTATACTCCGCGCGCTATGGCCGCCTCCAACGCCGTAACCAAGATCGAGAACGCCCGCTACGTCGTGACGATGGACGCACAGCGGCGCATCATCCGCGACGGCGCGCTGCTCATCGAGGGCAACCGCATCGCGCGCGTCGGCAAGACGGAGGCGCTGGCCGACGCGCCCGCCGACCATGTCATCGACGCCACCGGCAAGGTGGTTACGCCGGGCTTGTTGAACGGCCACATCCACACCAGCTACGCCCACGCTATGCGCGGCCTCTTCCCCGAAGACACGCCGCCGGAGGTCTACTTCCCCTCCGTCTTCAAGATTCAGGCGGCGATGACCGAGGAGGAAGAATACCTGACCTCTCTAATGGCGATGACCGAGCTGGTGAAGAGCGGCACGACCACGCTGCTCGACCCCGGCAGCACCAAGTTCCTAGAGGCGGGACTGGCTGCCTGCGGCGAGACGGGCTGCCGCCTCATCACCGGCGTCCACGTAACCGACCGCGAGAATCCGTCGCGCATCCCAGCCTACGAAACACGCGAGGCGGCGCGCGTCGCCGCCGACGCCATCGACCGCCATCACGGAAAGCACGGCGGGCGCGTCCACCTCTGGGCTATGCCCTTCTCCGACGATTGGGCGTCCGACGAGCTGCTCATCGCGCTTAAGCTGGCAGTGGACGAGCGCGGCTCCCGTATGACCTACCACCACATCAACGCCTCCGTCAGCGTCGAACG
This sequence comes from uncultured Dehalococcoidia bacterium, assembly GCA_964560025.1. Classification (GTDB taxonomy): domain Bacteria; phylum Chloroflexota; class Dehalococcoidia; order Lucifugimonadales; family Australimonadaceae; genus JAGWBE01. The sequence goes on along the minus strand of CAZLKC010000018.1, from coordinate 24,470 downwards.
CGCCTTGCGCGAGTACGGCAAGCGCCCGACGCTCCACCTCGAAGACATCGGCTTGCTCGGCCCGAACGTGCTGCTCGCGCACGTGATCGACCTCGACGAGGCGGAGATCGACGCGATGGCGCGCACGGGCACGGCGGCGGTCGTCTGCCCGGCCGCCTCGCTCAAACTCGCGCAGGGAACCATCCACCAAAGCAAACTGCCCGAACTGCTCGCCAAGGGCGTGCCCGTCTCCATCGGCACCGACTCGGCCAACAACGGCAACCTCATCGAGACCCAGCACGGGATGCGCGTAACCTCGCTGGTCTACAAGGACGCGCGCGGCGACACCTCGCTCCTGCCCGCGAGCCAAACGCTTGAGATGGGCACGATTATGGGCGCCCAAGCCCTGGGGATGGACGCCGAGGTCGGCTCCCTCGAACCGGGCAAGAAGGCCGACCTCGTGCTCTACGACACGGAGCGCGCGGAGTGGAGCGCCCTGGTGAACCCCGTAACCGCGCTTATCTACAACGCCGACGGGCGCAGCGTCGACACGGTGATGGTGGACGGCAAGACGCTCGTCGAGGGCGGCAAACCCACCTTCATAGACGAGCGGGCGCTCACCGCCAAAGTAGAGGCGATGAGCGAGGCGCTCCTAGCCCGCACCGGCTTCTCCCCCCGCATCCCCTGGCCCGTCGACTAGGCCCTATCTATCCGCTCGCCCTGCGGGAACTCGAAAGGCGCCCCTTCTCTCTTTGTAGGGGCGCCCTGCCCGGTCGCCCCTTTCCCCGCCGCAAGCCCTACGCCATCTGCTTATTGTCAAACAGAACGCCCGTACTACGATGCGCCCCAAGGGACACGCACGCGGCAGGCGCGCCGCTCCCCGGCTAGCGCGTGCTAGAATACGTCAACGACGAAGGGACGCTTATGACAACGCAACAACAGGCCGACCAGCCCACAGACTTTGGCGAGCGCATAGCCAAGGTGGAGGGCGGGCTCGAGGAACTGTCGAACCGCGTCGGCGCCATCCAAAGCTCAGTGGATAGCCTGCGGGCAGAGACGCACGCCGACAACGCGGTGCTCCGCGCGGAGATGCAAGCGGGCTTCGCGGAGTTGCGCGCGGAGATGAACCGGTTCAAGAACCAGGTCACCTTCTTCATCCCCAGCTCGTGGGTGGCTGGAGGCGCCACCATCGGCGCGGCCGTCATCGCCGCCGGAGCCCTCAGCTAGCCCCGCCGCCAACGCATGGTCGACTTCCGCCCCTTCCACGCCCTCCGCTACACCGAGCGGGCGGGCTCCGCCTCCGACCTCATCTGCCCCCCCTACGACGTCATCAACGCGGAGGCGGAACGGGAGCTGCTCGCCCGCAGCCCCTACAACTTCGTGCGCCTCGAACTGACCGAGGCGACCGACGCGCCCGATTCGTCCCGCTACGCCGCCGCCGCGTCGGCCTACCGCGCGTGGATCGCCGACGGCGTGCTCGCGCCGGATGCCGAGCCCGCCTACTACGTGCTGCGCCAGCGCTTCCAACTCGCCGGAGAGCGCCTCGAACGCTACGCCGTACTGGGCGCGCTGCGCCTGGAGCCGCTGGGCGAGGGCGTGCTCCCGCACGAGGACACCGGCGCGCAAGCCAAGCGCGACCGACTCGCGCTGATGGAGGCCTCGGCAGCCAACTTCAGCCCCATCATGCTGCTCTACCGCGACCACGGCCGCCAAATGGCCACTCTGCGCGCCAACGCGATGGCCCACCCGCCGCTGGCCGACGCACGCACGCCCGACGGTCAGCAACACACGCTGTGGCGTGCGGCGGACGAGCAAGAGGCGGCGCAGGCGCTGCTGGCGATGGCCGCCAACCGCGCCTACGTCGCCGACGGCCACCACCGCTACGAGACGGCGCTCACCTACGCCGCCGCCCACACCGAACGCGCCGCGCAATTCATGCTCGTGGCGATGATCGACTTCGACGACCCTGGCCTCGCCATCCTGCCCTACCACCGCGTGCTGCACGGGCTGGACGATGCGGCGCTCGAGCGCGTCCGCGAGCGGCTCCGCGCCCTCTTCTCAACCCAGACCATCGGCGTCGCCGACGGCGGCGCGGCGCCGCTGGAAGAGTTGGCGGCGCAGGCGGGCGCTGAGGGCCTGGCCTTCGTGGCGGTGGAGCGCGGCGCTCCGCCCCGGCTGTTGATGCCCGCCGGTCTCGCCGCGCTGCGCGCCCCCGCGCCCCCCGGGACGAGCGTACCGGTGTGGGACGTGGAGGCGTGGGCGCTGCAAGAGGCGGTGCTCCGCCCGGCGCTCGGCGACGGCTACGCGGAGCACGTCACCGCCGTCCACGACGGCGACGCCGCGCTGCGGATGGTGGCGTCGGGCGAGGGGCAGTTGGCGCTGCTCATCAAGGGCGTGCCGACAGGCCTGTTCGAGACGGTCGTCGGCGCGGGCGTGCGCCTACCGCGAAAGAGCACCTACTTCTGGCCAAAACTCCCCAGCGGTCTGCTCGTCCACGCATTGGAGGGCGAGGAGGCGTAGGGGACCCGCTCGCCGCTCCCGCCTCTAGCGGTACACGCGGGGGAAGGTGGGTCGTTCGAGCACCGGGCCAAGGCCGCCCCGGACGGGCCGCCACTTCCAGTCGAGGATGCCCGCGGCGCGCGAGCGCCGGAACTCCGCCGCAACCTCCGCGCCAACCACGATGATGATGCCCACGACGTAGAACCACAGCATGAGGATGGCGACGGTAGAGACGCCGCCGTAGACGCGGTCGAAGTTGGCGAAGCGGTCGAGGTAGAGGACGAAGGCCAGCTTCGCCGCCTCGAACAGCAGGCCCGCGGCTATTCCGCCCGCAAGCGCGGTGACCCAGAGCAACCTTACGTCGGTAACGTACTTGTAGATGAAGGTGAAGGTGCCGATGCTTGTCAGGATGGAGAGGACGTTCACCCCAATCGTCGTAACCGAGTGGATGAACTCATTATGGATGGCGGCCTCGGCTTGGGTTATGAGACGCCCGAGCGTGCCGATGGCGATCGTGAGGAAGAACACAGTGCCGAGAGCGACCGCGACGCCCAACTGCCCCATCTGCTGCGTGATGAAGTGGGGCGGTTCGGGGATGCGCCACGCGCGATTGACCACGCGGTGGACGGCGCCGAGGACCGCCCTGCCCGCCCAGAAGAGGCCGACGAGGGAGATTACGCCTATCGCCCTCACGCCCAGTTCGCCCTCCAAGGTGCGGTCGATGAAGCCGATGAGAAAGCGTCCGGCGGAGCCCGGCACCTGGTTGGCGATGAACTCGGTGAAGCGGTCTTGGGCGCTCTCGGTGGAGACGAGGAAGGAGGCGATGGCGATGATGCCGAGGACGAGGGGAAAGAGGGAGAAGAAGGAGTAGTAGGCGACGCCCGCAGCCATGTGGGTGCCGTCGTTGCGGAAGAAGTTCTGGCCGATGCGCACGAGCATCTCGACCGCGCTGCGCACGATCGGCGGCGCGGGAAGTTGGTAGGCCCACTCGCGGATGGAGCCGCCCGTCCCTCGGAGTGTGTTGAGCATGCGCTGGATTATAAACGCAATGCCCTCATCCGCTACGATGCGCCACAATGCGCTGCGCAGCGTGCGGCGCTCACCGCGCGGGCGCTAGGCCGATGCGGTCGTAGACCTCGCGGAGCGTCTCACGGGCGATCGCCCGCGCCTTGTCCGCGCCCGCCGCCAACGCCTCGTCCACCAGGCGCGGCGCGGCCTCAATCTCGCGACGGCGCTCGCGGAAGGCGCGGAAATAGTCGTTGACACCGTCGGCTAGGATGGCCTTGTCGTCCACGCAGCCGATGCCCGCCGTTGTGCAGAGGCGGTACACCTCTTCGCGGCGATCAGGGTTGAAGAGCGCGTGGAGGGCGTAGACATTGCAGACCCACGGTCGGCCGGGGTCGGCGCGGCGGGCGCGCTGCGGGTCGGTCACCATCGTGCGCACGCGCTCGCGCGTCTCATCCTCGCTCATCGCCAACTCGATGTGGTTGTCCAGGCTCTTGGACATCTTGTTCGCGCCGTCCGTCCCCGTTACGGACGGCGACTCCGTGAGCCTGACCTGCGGCTCGGGAAAGGTGTCGCCGTACAGATTGTTGAAGCGCCGCACAATCTCCCGCGACAACTCGACGTGCGGCGCCTGGTCGACGCCGACCGGCACCCACTCCGCTTTGGCGAAGATGATGTCGGCGGTTTGCAGAACCGGATAGCCGACGAGACCGTAGGAAACGCTCTCCTCCGTCTCGTTCATCTGCCGCACCCGCTCCTTGAAAGTGGGAACGCGCATCAGCCAGCCGAGGGGCGTGGACATGCTGAGCAACGTGTGGAGCGTCAGCACCTCGGGCGCTTGCGATTGGACATAGAGGAGGCTGCGGTCGGGATCGACCCCGGCCGCGAGCCAGTCGATCACCATCTCCCGCGTGTTGGGCGCGATGGAGCGCGCCGCCTCCCCCGCCTCCGTCGTCAGCGCGTGAACGTCGGCGACGCCGTAGACGCAATCGAACTCGTCCTGAAGCGCCACCCAGTTTTGCAGAGCGCCGAAATAGTTGCCGAGGTGGAGCCGCCCCGAAGGGCGCATCGCGGAGTAGACCCGTGCCATGTCGCCGCGAGTGTAGCACACGCCCCCGGCCGCCTTGCCGCGCGGCGCGGCGGCGCGCTAGCCTAATGGCTATGATTCGCGCCCTCGGCGGCTTGGCGCCGCAGGTTCACCCCACCGCCTACGTGAACGAGGCGGCCTACGTAGTGGGCGACGTCGTGATCGGCGCCCATGCGAGCGTGTGGCCCGGCGCGGTCATTCGCGGCGACCATGGCCGCATCAGCATCGGCGCCTACGCCAACGTGCAGGACAACTCCGTCGTTCACTCCGACGCCGAGGCGTCCATCGGCGACGGTGTGGTCATCGGCCATCGAGTGGTGTGCCACGCGGGGCGAGTCGGCGACCGCGTGCTGCTGGGCAACGGGTGCGTAGTGAACGACGGCGCGGTGATCGAGGACGACGCGATCGTGGCGGCGGGAGCGGTAGTGATGGAGCGCGCGCGCGTGGGGAGCGGGGAAGTGTGGGCGGGCGTTCCGGCGCGAATGCGCGGGCGGATGCTGCCGCGCCACCGCGAGATGATCCGCCGCGGCGCCGAGTCCTACGCCGCGCTCGCTCAGCGCTACCTGGAGGCGGAGCTCAACTGAGATCCGCAGGCTGCGATGCCGCGAGCGCGCGCAGCGCCTGGGCGGCGGCGGCCTGCTCCGCCTCGCGTTTGCGGCGGCCTTCGCCCTCCCCCGCCCTGTGCCCTCCCACGCTCACGCGCACGCGGTAGCGGCGATCGTGCGAGGGGCCTTCCTCCTCCACGACCTCATAGGCAGGCAAGGGCAGGCCCTCGCGCTGAGCGTGCTCCTGGAGGGCGCTCTTGGCGTCGGGGGAGACCGCGCCCGCCGCGACGCCGTCGAGTTGAGCGCCGAGCCAGCGCAGCACGAGGCGGCGGCCTGCGGCGGTTCCGCGGTCGAGCGCGACCGCGGCGAGCACCGCCTCCAATGCTCCGGCCAGAATCGAGGAACGGTCGCGCCCTCCGGTGGCCTCCTCTCCCTCGCCGAGGTAGAGATACGCGCCGAGGCCGATGCTCCGCGCGACGGCGGCCAACGATCGGCCGCTCACCAGCGCGGCGCGGGCGCGGGTCAGGTCGCCTTCGGAGCAGCCGGGGCAGCGCGCGTAGAGTTCTTGGGCAACCGTCCAACCCAGGAAGGCGTCGCCTATGAACTCGAGGCGCTCGTTGGACTCCAAGCCCAGGTCGGGATGTTCGTTGAGGAAGGAGCGGTGCGCGGCGGCTTGGCGCAGCAGCGCCCGCTCCTTGAAGCGGACGCCCAGAGCGCGTTCGAGGGCTGCCCAGTCGGGCTCGGCTGTCGGCGGCTGCCTATCGGCCAAAGACGCCCTTGGGCCACGGGGGCTGCGGGCGCTTGATCTCGCCGATGTAGGCGTTGGCCTCCATCAGCCCCAGCACGTGGTCGAAGGCGGCGTTCGCCTCCTCAGGCGTGTCGGGCCGGATGAGCTTGAGGAAGGTGGACGTGCCGTTCTCGAACACGAAGGTAGGCGTGCCGAAAACGCCGTGCTGCTCCACCGCCGCCTCGTGGCTTGCGGCCACTTCCTCCAGCGACGAGCGGTCCTTCACGTCGCGCTCGAACCGTTCTATGTCGAGTCCCGCCTCGGCGGCTACGCGCGTGAGCACGGCCATGTCGCCCAGGTTCTCGCGCGCGTCGTGGCGCGCCTTGAGCAGCAGCGGCATAAAGCGCCGCAGAGCGTCGCCGCCCTGGCGTCCGGCGGCGACGCCGGCGCGGAGCCCCCACACGCGATCGGGGATGTTCTCCTCCGGCTCGCTCCAGACCCTGTAGTCCTCGCCGACCTTCTGGTTCACCTGGTCGAGAGAGAAGGGCTTCCAATTGAGCTCGATCGGCTCCTCGCCCCCCCTTGCCTGCTTCACGAGATCCAGCCACACGGCTGCATTCCAGACGAAGGGTCAGCCAAAGTCGTAGTAAACGTCCGCCTTGCGCGTCTCCGCCATAACAGCGCCTCCCGCTTGGGATAGGGGGATTGTGGCGCGCCGCGCGCACCCTGTCAAACGGCGCCGCGCGGCGATTTGCGGCTTGAGCGCGGAAGGAGCGCCGCGCGGTGGTAGGCTAGCGGCGATGGCTTCCGTTGCACTCAGCCGCGCGCTGTCGCGGCGCGACTATGCACTGGCGCGCGACCTGGGCCGCCGCGCGGCGGAGGCGGGCTACGCCCTGTGGCTCGTCGGCGGGCCGGTGCGCGACGCGATGCTGGGGCGGCGTGTCGTCGACTTAGATGTGGCGGCGGAGGCGCCAATCGCCGAACTCGGGGCGGCGCTGGGCGTGGAAATGCGGTCGCCGACGCGGTTCGGAACGGCCAAAGCGCAGGTCGGCGGTCGCGCGCTGGACATCGCCATGGCGCGAACGGAGATCTACCCCCGGCCGGGCGCGCTGCCCGTCGTGGCGCCCGGCTCGATGGCGGACGATCTGGGCAGACGCGACTTCACCGTGAACGCCATGGCGGCGTCGCTGTCGCCCCACGACTTCGGGACGCTGCTCGACCCCTACGGCGGCAGGGCGGACCTGGAAGCGCGCGTCCTGCGCGGCCTGCACGCGGCCACCTTCCGCGACGACGCGACGCGGATGCTGCGCGCGGCGCGCTACGCCGCGCGGCTGCGCCTCACGCTCCACCCCGCGACGCGGCGCTGGTTAGCGAGGAGCCTCGACGCTATGGCCTCCATCTCCCCGGCCCGCATCCGGCGCGAGTTGCGGCGCACAGTGGAGGAGGCGCAAGGCGACGGCGTGCGCGCGCTCCTGCTCGCCCGCCGCCTCGGCGTGCTCGCCGCCATCCACCCCGCGTTGGGGTCGGACGCGGCGGCCGAGGCGCTGCGCACCGCAGCTCACTACGGCGTAAGGGGCGACGCGCTGCTGGCCGTCTTGACCGCCGGAGACAACCCGGAGGAGACAGCGCAGCGGACAGGGTTGACCAAGCAAGAGACGGAGAACGCGCACTGGCTGCGTTGGCTGCTGCAAGACGCGACGCTCGCGGCGCCCCGCCTGCCGCCGTCGCACGTGGCGGAGGCCATCGACGGCGCGCCCAACGCGACCATCGAGGCGGCTATGGCCCTGCGCGCGCCGGAGGCGCGCCGCAACCTGCGCCGCTACCTCGACCGCCGCCGCGCCAAGCCGCGCATGCGCGGCGAAGACCTGATGGCGATGGGCGTGCCTGAGGGGCCGGAGATCGGGCGGCTGCTGGACGCGCTGGCGCCAGCGGTGCTGGACGGGCGCGCGCGAACCCTGCGGGCGGAGCGCTCCATCGTCCGGCGAATGCTGGAGGAGGCGAAGTGAAGGCGGCGTTCATCTCGCGCCACGGCGGGCCGGAGGCGGTGGAGTTCGGCGAACTGCCCGACCCGGCGCCGCGGCCGGGCGAGGTTCTCGTGCAAGTCAAAGCCGCCTCGATGAACCGCCTCGACCTGTATACGCGGGCGGGGCTGCGAGGCGCCAAGCCATCGGACGGCGCGTTCCCTCACGTGCTCGGCGGCGACTGCGCAGGAGTGGTGGCGCGGCTGGGCGAGGATGTAACGGGATTGGCAGTAGGCGACCGGGTGGTGGTCAACCCGTTGCTGTCCCTGACGCCGGCGCCGCAGATGTTAGGCACGAGCAGGCAAGGCTCCCACGCCGAGTTAGCCGCAGTGCCCGCGTCCAACGCCGTCCGCTTGCCCGCGAACGTCTCCTTCGAGCAGGCGGCGGCGCTGCCGACGGTCTTCCTGCCCGCGTGGTCGGCGCTGATCGAGCATGCGCAACTCCGGCCCGACGAGACCGCGCTCGTCATCTCCGCCTCCAGCGGGGTGGGCTCGGCGGCTATCCAAGTGGTCAAAGGCGTAGCGGGCGCGAATTGCATCGCAGCCACTAGCAGCGGGCCGAAGGCGCGGGCGGCGCGGGAGTTGGGCGCCGACTACGCCGTCAACTACGAAGCGGAGGACTTGGCGGCGCGCGTCCGAGAGGTGACCTACGGTCAAGGAGTGGACGTAGTGCTCGACCCAACGGGGGCGCGGTTGTTCGACGCTGCGTTCGCGTCGCTGCGCCCAGGCGGACGCTACGCCGTATGCGGGGTGACCTCAGGGTACAAAGCGGAACTGCACTTAGGGCAGTTGTTCAGCAAGCGGCTGCGCCTGTTCGGCGTCTATATGGGCCCGACGAGTCTGTTGGAAGAGATAGTCCGCGCCGTATCACGCGGCCTAGTCCGCCCCGTCATCCACAAGACCCTGCCCCTCTCGGAGGCGCGGACGGCGCACGAGGAGATGGAGCGCTCACAGCACTTCGGCAAGTTCGTCCTGACGATGGAAGGGTGAGGGGGCGGCTACGCCGATTCGGCCCCGCCGCAAGCGCTCAGTTGGTTTCCACCAACTCGACGCGCTCGCCGTAGCGGCGGAAGTCTTTGATGTTGTAGGTCAGCAGTCTGCGCTCCCCGTGAGCAAGCATGGTCGCCACGATGTTGGCGTCGTGAATCTGCCGCCCGGGCGCCGAAACCTCGCTGCACAGCGTGAGCAACGCCTCGGTGACCGCCGGGCTGTCTTCCAACACTTCGAACGCGTTGAGCATGCGCCGCACGTCCTCCATCGCCTCTGCGTTGGAGAAGGGAACCAGCCACTCATTCGCCCTGGTGATGACGGAGAGGTACTCCCGCACCACCTGCCGGCTAATCTTGACCGGCTCGCCCTCTTCGAAGGCGCGTTCAAGCGCCGCACGCGCGGAGACGTGATGCGGCGCCTCGAGGATGCGCGCATAGACGAGAACGTTGGTGTCGACGAACACCCCGGGCTACGCCCTGTCCTCGTAGATGTCCTCGCGGCTGAGGCTCAGGCCGTCGGGCCAGGCGCCCACCGTGCGCACGGGCCACACTCCGTCCAGCCTGATTGTCTCCGCGCGTTGCGGCTGCTCCCGCTGGAACAGCAGTCTCTCGGCTTCCATGTCTACCTCCGCTGTCTTCCAGCCTGCCATGAGCCACGCGAGGGCGTGGCTGTGGCCTCCGGCTTTCTGATTGGCCCACCATGGCCGGTGCAGGCGCGCCGACTTGGGCAAGCCAAAGCCGATGACCTTCTCGATTTCTCCGAACGTGGCTCTCTGCTCCTGAACCTCAAGGTTGCTCAGCCACTGGTACAGATCCTTGTACTTGCCCCGGCTGGCCATGTCCCCGTATTCGGCTTCCCTGTCCATCGCCTGTAGAGCCTCCCTGCGGCGCCTGTGCGCCAAGGTGTATAAGTATTGTAGTTAGTAAGTTCTTGATTTGTCAACCCCTTGCCGATGGGGCGGAGCTAGGCAGGCGGGGCGCCCCCCTTAGGTGGCAGGGGCTTGGTGAGGGCGGCCGCAATCATTGGACGGCGCGTCTGGCGGATGTGCCAGAAGAGGTACTGGTTCGCGTAGCCCGCGTTGGCGCCGAAGCGCTCCCACGCCCACGCGCGCACGCCGTCGTAGCTGATTTTCGGGTCCAGACCGTAGTAGTCCACCACCGCGCGCCGCACCCATAGATCGACAGGGAAGGCCTCCGCGCGGTCGAGGGAGAAGAGCATCACGCAGTCGGCGATCTTCGGCCCAACGCCGGGGAGGGCGGTCAGCGCGGCAGCGGCCTCGCCATAGGGAGCGCCGCGCAGTTCGTACAGCGGGAGGCGCCCCGTCGCCACAGCATCGGCGGCGGCGGCCAGGTAGGCGGCGCGGAAGCCGCAGCGCAACTCGCGCAGCCGCCCCTCGCCCGCTTCCGCCACCGCCTCGGGCGGCGGGAACGTGTGCCGCCGAGCGCCGCCTAAGCGCGCCTCCTCCCCCAACTCGGACGCCAGCAGCTCCATCGTGCGGGCGATGCGCGGGATGTTGGAGGTGGACGAGAGGATGAACCCCGCCAGTATCTCCCACGGGTCTTGGCGCAGGATGCGCAGTCCCGGGAAGGAGTCGATGCCCGCCGCGACGTGCGGGTCGCCCGCCAGCGCGCGTTGAATCGCAGGCAGGTCGTCGTCGAGCCGGAAGTAGGCGACCAGCCGGGAAGCGGCCTCCTCCGCCGGCAACCCTGCGTCCCGCTCGACCTCCGCCTCGACGCCGTCGCGCGTGCGGCGCAGGCGGACTACGCGCCCCTCCAGCACGCCGAGCCACGCGCCCGGTTCGGCGTCGTCGCGCCGCCAGCGGAAGGATTGGCCGCTGTCGAGGCTCGCGTCCAGGTCGAGCGGCTGGTCGACTGCAAGGGAGACACGGTGGCTCACGGCGCCTCCTCTGCCCTGAGCCACTCCCCTACCCTCGCGGCGGTTTGGGCCAGCGGGCCGCGAAAGCGGGCGGTGGGCGGGAGCGAATTGAGGAACAGCGCGCCGTACGACTTGGAGACGATGCGCCCGTCGAGCACCACGACCGCGCCGCGGTCGCTCTTGCTCCGGATGAGGCGCCCGAATCCCTGGCGGAAGCGCAGTACGGCTTGCGGCGCGGCGTACTGGAAGAAGGGCTTTTCGTACAGCTCGGAGCGCGCGGCGAAGATAGGCTCGGTGGGCACGTTGAAGGGAAGGCGCGCGAGCACCAGCACCTTAAGCGCCGTGTTGCCGATGTCCACCCCCTCCCAGAACGAAGCCGCGCCAAGCAGCACCGAGCGCGGCTCCTGCTGGAAGCGGACGGCCAACTGCGGCGGTGCCCCGTGGACGCCCTGCGCCAACACGCCGATGCCGTCGCCGCGCAGCCGCGCTTGCAACGCGGACGCCGTAGCGCGGAGCGACGCGTGCGAAGTGAAGAGCGCCATCGTGCGGCCGTCGGCGGCGCGCGCCAGGTCGCACAGTGCGTCGGCCAGTGCGTCCGCGTAGGCGGGGACGCCGGGCTCCGGCACGCCGGTCGGGACGCAGAGGAGGGCGGCGCGTTCGTAGTCGAACGGGGAGCCGAGGCGCAACTCGGCGGGCTCCTCCAGCCCCATGCGCTCGCGCAGGTGCCGGAAATCGCCTTGGACGGTCATCGTGGCGCTCGTGAGCACGACCGCCTGCTTCTGCGAAAGCAGCGTCTCCGACAGGTAGGCGGAGACGTCGAGAGGGGCGCCGTTCATCGTGAGCGCGGCGTTCAGGCCGCCGAGCCAGTAGACGAATGTCTCGTCCGGGCGCGCCATGAAGGCGTCGGCCTTCTCCCGCAGCGCGCGCTGATCCGTCAGCCACTCGATCAACTCCCCCTTGCGCTCCTCGAGGCCGGGGATGCTCTCAGCATCCAGCGCGTCGAGACCCTCGCGGAGAGCGTTGACGCGGGTGGCGGCATCGGACAACGAGCGGTCAAAGGCGTCCCAGGCGACCTCGATGTCCGACCACGCAGGATTGGCGCGCACGCCGTCGGTGACGCGCAGGTCGCCGTCGTCCCCCGCTGCCTCGGCGCGATGCTCTTTGGCGAAGGCGGCCAGCGCCGCCATCAGGTTCGTCCACGCCCTCTGCGCGCCTTGCAGCGGCTCCTGCGCCGCCTCCACCCGGCGGCCGTGCATCGCCTTGACGCCCTCGGCCAGAGCCGACGCGCGCAAGGCGCCGGTGGCGGCTTGGACGATGGCGCCGCAGCGTTCGAACAGGTCGCCCCCGCTGCCCTGGGCAATGCGGAACCCGAACTGGCGAGTGGCCTCCGCCTCTAGGTTGTGCGCCTCGTCAATCACCAGGTAGTCGTAGTCGGGAAGCAGCGACCCGCCGACGATCAGGTCGGAGAGGAGCAGCGCGTGGTTGACGACGACGACGTGCGCAGCGGCGGCCTCTTCGCGAGCGTGGCGATAGAAGCAGGCGCCCTCCCGCGCCCCGGCGCACGCGGAGAATCCCGAGGCTGATAGGCGCTCGAAGACGCCGGTCTCGCGCCCCTCCAGGGGCAGCTCGGAGCGGTCGCCCGTACGCGTGCGGCGGAGCCATGCGAGCGTCTTGGCCATCGTGCGCGCCTCATCGGGCGAAAGCGCGTCGGCGGCGGCCATGTCGCGCCAGCGGCGCAAGCACAGATAGTTGGCCTTGCCCTTGAATTGGGCGTAGCGAAAGCGAGAGAGGTCGAGGCCCGGAACGCCGCGCAGCGCGTCCACCACCTCGGGCAGATCTTTGCCGATAAGTTGCTCTTGGAGGTTGATGGTGTTGGTCGAGACGACGACGCGCGCGTTGTTGCGCAGGGCGAACAGCACGATAGGCAGCAGATAGGCGACCGACTTGCCGATGCCGGTGCCCCCCTCGACCAGCAGGTGATGGGGCGCGGCCTGTTCGTCCGTCGCCAGAGCCTCGGCTACCGCGCGCGCCATCTCCACCTGCTCCGGGCGCGGCTCGAAGCAGGGGAAGCGCGACGCAAAGGGGCCGTCCGCCGACAGCAGGCGCTCCACTTCGTCCGGATCGCTGCGATGCGCGTCCGCCGGGGCGCCGAGATTACGCGGGCGCGGCAGACGCTCCTGAATCTCGTCCTGGTCTACGCCTAGCACCGCGCCCCCTGGCCCCGAGTGAGCGTCGGCCAGGGCGGTCAACAGCGCCGCGAGAGGGCTTTGGCCTTGCGTGAGAAAGACGGCCATGCGGCGCAGAGACGCGCCCGGCAAGGCGTTGGCGCGCTCAATCAACTTTATGTAGGCGAGCCTGACCATCTCCGCCTCGCCGCGAAGTCCGCCAACGTCGGTGCCCTCCGGGCGGCTTGCGCCAAGCCCCAGGGCGGCGTAGAGGCCCGTTAGCGAGGGCGCGGCGGCCTCAGGGGCGACGTAGGCGGCCAGTTCGCCCACGTCCCACACGGCGGCGGGCAGGTCGGCGCCCGGGTCGTCCACCGCCGCGAACGCCGGGCCGACGCCGTGGCCGATGACGGGCGCGCCGTCCACGAATGCCGCAACACCCTCAGGCCCGCCGTTATACGAATCCAGCCGCTGCTCGCCCTGAAAGCGAACGGCGGCGGCCTCGCGGACGCGCAGGCGGTTCGCCTCGATGTTCGCGCGCAGCGCAAGCGCGACGACGGGGGCGTCGATGGAGTAGGCGCCCAGAGGCCGCTGGCCGGACAGGGACAAACTCACAGCAAGGGCAGGCTAAGGCGCACAGCCCTCTGCCGCAAGCAGGCAGTGGCGCAGGGGGACGCCCCCCCTCTTATCCGTCACCCCTCCGTGGTTCCCGCCCTCCCCTTCCACCGTTCCCGCGGAGGCGGAAACCTCGATGCGAGGCGCCCCGATTCGCAAGACCAGCCCGAGCGACACGGGGCTGCGGGGCATGGCTCTCGCAGGCGCCCCTCTCCGTTCGCCCTGAGGGAACTCGAAGGGTGAACGCCCCCCTAGCCCCTACCCCGCAAGCGCGTCCGTCTTGGCCGCCATGACGAAATCGTTGCGGTGCAGGTTGGCGATGGCGTGAGTGGTCCAGCTCACCTCCACCCACCGGTACTCGACGACGATGCGCGGATGGTGGTCCTCGGCGTCGGCGGCCTTGCCAAGAGCGGCGGCGAACGCCAGGCCCTCGGCCATGCTCCGGAAGGGGTAGCGCTTGCGCAACGCGCGAACGCCCTCAGCTTCGGCCACCTCCCAACCTTCCAGCCCCGCCAACAGTTGCGCCAACTCCGCGTCGTCCACGGCGGGCGAACCGGGACGGCACGCTACGCAACGCTCGCTCGCCAAGTCCGCCATCGCGCGCGCCTCCTCTCAGAGCTACAGCGCTTTAGTCTACGCCCCGCCGCCGGGAGCGCCGAGCCCCTCGCCGCCCCAGGCAGGGAGCATCGGCGCCGCGCAGGCGTCGTAGCCTTGCCCGGTTAGGCGGTCGCAGATAGCGGCCGCCTCCGCCTCGTCTTGCACGAGCGCGAACAGCGACGGCCCCGCTCCGGCCAGGCGCGGATTGCGCGCGCCCGCCGCCTCGAACGCACGCAGCCGCGCCTCGTGGCCCGGGTGCGCCTGCGCCGCCACCGCGTCGAACACGTTGCGGACGGCGGAGGATACCGGTTCGCCCGCCCTAAGGCGGCACGCCGCCTCGCGTGTGACGGCGCCGTCCGAGTAGTGCGCGCGTTCGAGCAGGCCGTACATACGCGCCGTCTTGCCGCTTGGGCCAGGTGGTTCGGAAGCGAGCAGCAGCACGGCGTAGGGTTCAACCGGAGGCGGCAGAGCCTCCAGGTCGCCGCCGCGCCCGCTCGCCAATGCCGCGCCGCCTCGCAGGAAGAAGGGCACGTCGCTGCCCAGCGGCGCGGCAATCTCGGCGAGCGCCTCGTCCGACAGCGCGAGGCGCCACAGGCGGCGCAAGCCCAGCAACGCCGCCGCCGCGTCGCTGCTGCCGCCGCCAAGCCCGGCGGCGGCGGGAATGCGCTTGACCAACTCGATCCGGGCGCCTGCGCGAACGCCCGCCGCATCGCGCTGCGCGTTGGCCGCGTCGAGCGCAAGGTTGCCGTCGACCGGCGCCGCGCCCGGCGGCTCCACCGCGAGCGACAAGCCGTCGGCATGGTGGAGGCGCACCTCGTCGCACAGGCCCACCGCCTGGAGGATGGTGCGCACCTCGTGGTAGCCGTCGGAGCGGCGACCTACGACTTCCAGCGACAGGTTGACCTTAGCCGGAGCGAGGAGGGTTAACGGCGCGGGCATGGCGCTGATTGGCGCCAGGTCAGACCGGCTCCCGGAGAAACGCGACCACCTCTCGCTCGAACTCCCTCGGGCGGATCCCCTGCGCGCTGTGGCTGCCCTCCTCGATGATGGCGAGGCGCGAGTTGGGCAGCGCCTCGTGCTGGCTGTGAGCATGCTCAAGGCCGATTCCAGTCGGGTTCGACCCCCACACGATGAGCGTCGGCGCCTGCACGTCGGGCAGCTTGTCCAGCAGCAAGTACTTCTGCCGCTGCTCCATGTCGTGCGTGGCCTCGATAAGCGCGAGCCACGCCTCGCCCCGGCCGGGGCGCCGCGCGAGGTCGTAGAGTTCGTCGATCATCTCGTCCGACGCCTCGAGATTGTCGCCGTACGCCCACACCATCCGCTCGCGGATGTAGTCCTTCTCCGGCGGCGTCCACTCCGTCGGCGCGGGCGGCCCTTGCAGATTCGCACCCGCGTTGCCGACCAGAATCAGCTTGCGCACGCGCTCCGGGTAGCGCCACGCGAACAGCGCCGCGAACCAGCCCCCCAGGCTCTGGCCGCCCACGTCCGCCCGTTCGATGCCCAACGAGTCCATAAACCCGCGCAGCATCTCCACGAACGTGTCGAACGTGTAGCCCGACGTAGGCAGATCCGACTTGCCGTACCCCAGCACGTCGATGGCGTAGACGTGCGCCGCCTCGCTCAGCGCAGGCATATTGATGCGCCACTGCTCGCCGGACAGGAGCGCGTCGCGCCCGTTCAGCAGCAGCAACGGATAGCCCTCGCCCGCCTCGATGTAGCGGATGCGGTGCCCATCGGCAGTGGTGAAGCCCTCGGTGATCTCAACGGAGCCGGTCGCCATAGCGCCCTCCTCAACGGAAGTGTCGCCGATTCTAAGCGACCAAGCCTAGCGGCGCTACGCCTCCAAGCCGCTCACCCTATTTCTACCTCGCCGCCCGCCCTGTTTCTCTTTTCTCCTCTGCCCTAAGGCCCGCCTCGCTCGCCCTGAGCGAACTCGAAGGGCGCCCCACCCCCTCCTATCCGCCGCTCCCGCCCTTCTTTATCCGTCACTCCCGCGAAGGCGGGAGCCTCGACGCGACCGCTCCCGCTACGCAAGGGGGCGCCCGACGCACACGGGGCGTGTGGCGGCTTCTTTCCGTTCGCCCTGAGGGAACTCAAAGGGCATTCCCTCGGCATCTGCCTGTTGCTAAAAACAGAACATCTGTGCGATAATGTACACTATGGACACCAACACGCATCCCCCTGCCCCTCAGCCCGAAGACCTCCCCCGCGAGGCCGAAGCCCCCGTTCCCAACCCCCGGCCCTCGTCCCAAATCGACCCGTCTCCGTCCCACATTGTCCCAATGGCCTCTCGACTTGTCCCATTTCGTCCCGATCTCCGTCCCACCCTGCCGACTCCCTCACTCCCCGATGGGACGAAACGGGGCAATCTGGGACGGAAAACACGAGCTCCCTCACCCACAAGCAGTCCATCGCACTCCCCATCGTCGCCGCCAGTTCCTCCCTCGCCGCCGGCGCCAAGGCCGCCCGCATCGCCTGTCCGCGACCGTTCCATCGCAGCCCCGGAGCGCCACGCCCCAGCCGTACCGCCGTAACGCCGCAGCGCCGAACCCAGCCCAAGCCCAAGCGTAGGCGTTACACAATGGAACACCTGGAGGCGGAAATCACCGCCCCTCTCCCCCGACTCCTCCACCCTCTTCTTGACAGGCGCACCGCACGGAGCGTACCATCACTAGTGCTTACTATGTTGTCGAATGAGGGAGACGAAGGCCCCGATAGCCATCGGATTGCGCTGGGCGCCCGCGCCGCCGTCTCCGCTTTCCTCTATCCGGCGCTGACCTCAGGCGCCCTCTCCTATGGCTAGCCCCACGGCGATCCTGTTGGCGGGCGGCCGCGGCGAGCGTATGCGCTCCGCATTGCCCAAGGCGCTCCATCACGTCGCCGGGACGCCAATGCTGCGCCACGTAGCCAGCGCCGCCGCCCACGCCGCGCCCGACGACCTGCTGGCCGTCGTCTCCCCTGTCTCCAAGGAGGGCGTCGCCGCCGTGCTCGGCCCCGGCGTCCGCCTGGTCGAGCAGCCCGAGCCGCTCGGCACCGGCAACGCCCTCTCCCTCGCCCTCGACGAAGTCTCCTTCGGCGCCCAGCGCGTGCTGCTGATCAACGGCGTCCAACCCCTCCTGCGCGGCGAGACGCTGGCCGCGCTCGACGCCCTGCACGAAGAGCGCGGCGCAACAATCGCCGTCCTCACGGCGATGCTCCCTGCAGCCGAGGCCGAGCACCTGGGCCGCCTGCGGCGCGGCGCGCGAGGCAAGCCCGTCGCCATCGTCGAGGCCGCCGACCTAGACCGCGCTGCCCTGCACGAGCAAGGCGCCGTAGAGGTCAACGTCGGCGCCTACGCCTTCGACGCGCTATGGCTCCGCCGCTCCCTCGCCAAACTCAAACCCCACGAAGGCACCGGCTACCACGCCACCGACCTAGTGGCGCTGGCCGTCACCGAGGGCCGCCGCGTGGAGGCGCTCGTCGCGGACGACCCCGACGAGGCGATCGGCGTCAAGACGCGCGCCACCCTTGCCCGCGCCGAGGCCGCCATGCAGCGCCGCCTCCGCGCCTATTGGATGGACAACGGCGTAACTATGCTCGACCCCGCCACCACATTCCTCGACGCGGACGTGCGCGTCGAGCCGGACGTTACCCTCCATCCCAACACCGCCCTGCGCGGGCAAACCCGCGTCGGCGCGTGGAGCGCCGTCGGCCCCAACGCAACCCTCACCGACGCCGACGTCGCCGAGCGGTGCGTCGTCGGCGCCTCGACGCTCACCGGCGCAACCCTCGAACCCGGCGCGCGCGTCGGCCCCTACTGCCACGTCAGAGACGGTGCGCGCCTCGAACAGGACGCCTACGTAGGCAGCCACGCCGAGATAAAGGCGAGCCGCATCGGACGCGGCGCACACGTCGGCCACTTCTCCTACGTGGGCGACGCCGACGTTGGCGCAGGCGTCAACATCGGCGCAGGCGCGGTTACCTGCAACTTCGACGGCTTGGCGAAACACCGCACCATCATCGAAGAGGGCGCCTTCATCGGCAGCGGCTGCATGCTCGTCGCCCCGGTGCGCGTCGGCGCAGGCGCCGTTACGGGCGCGGGCGCCGTCATCACGCGCGACGTGGAACCGGACGCCCGCGTGGCCGGCGTCCCCGCCAGAGCAATGCGCCGCGCCCAGGCGGCGTTGGAGCGCTAAGGGCCGGACGGCCCAAGCGAAGAAAGGAGAGGAAATCATCCTTGGATAGCGGCAGTACGTTGATGCTCATCCTTCTCGTCGGCTCGGCGGCGGCCTTCCTCGGCCTCTACGCAGCCGAAGCCGCCCTCCCGCGCATCCGCCGCAGTCAGGTGCGCGACGCGCTCCCCGAGCGCGGCATCCGCGAAGCCGCCGTGCGCAAACTGCGCTCCGACCGCAGCGCCTACCAGGAGGTTGCGCGCCTCCTCTCCCTCTTCTTCGTCGTCGCGGCCACCGCGCTCGCCCTCGGCCTCATGGTGCGCGCCTTCGATTGGCCCTGGCCCGCTATGGGCGCAGGGCTGGTGGCGCTGTGCGCCGCCGTCTTCCTCCCGATGATCGTCATCCGCGCCCTCGTCGCCCGCGCCTCCACTTCCGCGCTGATGTACATGGCCGTCGTCATTCTCCTAACCCTCTGGCCGCTGCTCCCCTTGCGCCAACTCGCCGGAGCCGTCAGAACGTCCCTCCCGCAGGAGCAGCCGCCCGCGCCCTCGCTTCCCACCGGCGCCGCCGAACGCCAAGAGGAGGAGCCGGTCGAGGAGCAGATAGCCGAGGAGCAGCTCGACCCGCGCGAACGGTCGATGATCAGCGCCATCCTCCGGCTGGAGGAGACCGCCGTCCGCGAGATTATGGTGCCCCGCGTCGACGTGTACGCGCTCGAAGTCTCCACTCCCTTGGAGGAGGCGAGCCGCAAACTGCTCGACAGCGGCCACTCGCGCCTGCCCGTCTTCGAGGAGACGCTGGACAACGTCGTCGGCGTCCTCTACATCCGCGACCTATTGGCCGCCTTCCGCGACAACGGCGAGGCGTCGCCCGTCGTCTTACGCGACCTTGTCCGCCCCGCCTTCTTCGTCCCCGAATCCAAGCGCGCCGACGAGATGCTCACCGAATTCCAAGAGCGCCGCGTCCAAACCGCCGTGGTCGTCGACGAGTACGGCGGCGTCGCCGGCCTCGTGACCACGGAAGACCTGCTGGAGGAGATCGTCGGCGAGATCGAGGACGAGTTCGACGTTAGCGAGCCGACCATCGAGCAGGCGGAGGACGGCCTGTCCGCCGTCGTGGACGCGCGGATGCCCATCGACGTCTTCAACGACGCCTTCCAAGCCGACCTCTACGCCGAAGGCTTCGACACCCTAGGCGGCTTTCTCTACAGTCGCCTAGGCAAGATCCCCACCGCGGGCGACACCGTCGAGGCCAGCGGCCTCGAAATCGGCGTGGTGACCACCCTGGGCCGCCGCATCAAGAAAGTCCGCGTCCACCGCGCCTCCCGGCCCCCCGCCGAGCCCTCCGCCTCCAACGGCGCGCCCTAACCCCGCCCGCCATACCACCTTCCACCCGCTCCACTGCCTCCCGCCTCAACCACCTTCTTCCCGCCGCACCACCTTCTTCCCGCCGTATCACCTTCCGCCCGTCGCTCCCGCTTTCCCTCCGTCGCTCCCGCGGAGGCGGGAGCCTCGACGCGCAACTTCCCGCAACCGCAAGACTCGTCCTGATGCGCAGGGGCGCAGAGGGCGCAGACCGCTGCACTCCGCACGCGCCAGACGCTTTTCGGCATACCGGGACAGCGGTGAAGACGACGGGACGCGGACGGGATAGCCGGGCGCATACGAAGAAGGCCCCGCACGAGCGGGGCCTTCTTCTGTTCGCTAGGCCTTTGCGGTTGCCGGGCTACTTGTCGACGGCGACGATCGAGTGGCTCGCCGAGCCGCCGTCGTCGCCCGTCGCGATGACGGAGTACTGACCCGAGGCGAAGTCCATCGTCAGATCGTGCGCCCACTGACCGCCGCGCCGGGCGCGGACGGTGCCGGCGCCTTCTTCGCTGCCGTCAGGGTGAACGACGGTGAGGGTGATGTCCTCGAAGTCCTCCCAGCCGCTGCCGTAGACAGTGACGGTCACATCGCCCGGCTCAATCGTCCACTCGCTGATGACGATGGAGGAGTTGAGCGACGGGCCGGGCGGGCCTTGTTCGCCGGCGGCGCCTGGAGCGCCGGGCGCTCCTGCTCGGCCGGCGTCGCCGCGCGGGCCCTCGGGACCTTGCGAACCGGCGGCGCCTTGCGGGCCTTGCGGACCGGCAGGGCCGGCAGGGCCGACGTCACCGGTACAGGCAACCGCCAAGAGCGACGCTAGGGCCACTACCAACAGCAGGGCCATCGCTCTGGCGCTGAGAAAGCGTTTCATTGGGACCCCCTCAACTATGTTACTTGCCTATGAGAACGCAAGCCTGGGCGCTCGGCGCGCCGACGGTGTCTCGCCCGCAAGCACGCAGCATCATAGGCAGCCTCCTTTAGCAGTGTCAAGTGCGTTATAGCCCGTTTTCTCCCTAGTGGCGAGTGGGGGCGCCTGCGGCTTTACCGCCGCTTCCTCGGCTATACTCCCTGCGAGCGCCCCCGTAGCTCAGCGGATAGAGCACCGGCCTCCGGAGCCGGCGGCGAGGGTTCGAGTCCCTCCGGGGGTACCATCGCCCCAACAACCGCGTCCGCGCAACCCACACACAGGCGCGGCGCAGCAACGCCTGCGCGATCGCGCCCGCACCTGGAGGACTCCGCCTTATGACTTCCCCCACCGCCTACCGCCTCAGCCGCTCCGTCCTGCCCATCCACTACGACCTGCGCCTCACGCCCGACCTCGAGCGCCGCGCGTTCGACGGCGAACTCGCCGTGTCCATCGCCGTCGCCGAGCCCGTCTCCGTCGTCACGCTGCACGCCGCCGAACTGACCGTCTCGTCCGCCGTCGCCGTCCTGTCCGGCGGCGGCGAGGCCGTCGGCGACCCCACCGTGGACGAGGAGGCCGAGTCGCTGACGATTACCTTCAACCGCGAGCTGCCGCCCGGCGAGGCGGCGCTGCGCCTGCGCTTCGCCGGGACGCTGAACGACCAACTGCGCGGCTTCTACCGCAGCCAGCACCGGGGCGACGACGGCACGACGCGCACGCTAGCCACGACCCAATTCGAGGCGACCGACGCCCGTCGCGCCTTCCCCTGTTGGGACGAGCCCGCCATCAAGGCGACCTTCGACGTCACCCTCATCGTCCCCGATGGCCTCGCCGCCATCTCCAATATGCCCGTCGCGGACGAGACGCGCGGCGGCGGCAAGCGCGCCGTGCGATTCCAAACCACTCCCCGCATGTCCACCTACTACCTCGCCTTCGTAGTGGGCGACTTCGTTGCTGTGGAGACGACGGACGAGGCGGGCGTGCTTCACCGCGTCTTCGCCACGCGCGGCAAGGAGGAGTTCGGCCGCTTCGCCCTTGAGCACAGCGTCCGCATCCTCCGCTATATGAACGACTACTTCGGCGTCCCCTACCCGCTGCCGAAGATCGACCACGTAGCCGTACCCGACTTCGCGGCGGGCGCGATGGAGAACTGGGGGTGCATCACCTACCGCGAGACGGCGCTGCTGTTCGACCCCGCCAACTCCGCCGCGCAGGCGCGCCAGCGCATCCTCGAGGTCGTCGCCCACGAGATGGCCCATATGTGGTTCGGCGACCTGGTTACGATGGAGTGGTGGGACGACCTCTGGCTCAACGAGAGCTTCGCCTCGTGGCTCGGCGACAAGACGGTCGATCACCTCTACCCCGAGTGGGCGATGTGGACGCAGTTCGTCTCCAACTCCACCAACGAGGCGCTCGCGCTCGACGGCCTCCGCAACTCGCACCCCATCGAGCAGCAGGTGAACGACCCCGCCGAGATACGCGAACTGTTCGACGCCATCTCCTACAGCAAGGGCGGCTCCGTCCTGCGCATGCTGGAGGACTGGCTCGGCCCGGAGCGCTTCCGCCAGGGCCTGCGCGACTACGTGGCCGCCCACGCCTACGGCAACGCGCGCGGCGCCGACCTCTGGCAAGCGCTGGAGCGCGCCTCCGGCCAACCCGCCGTCGCCGTCGCCGACTCGTGGGTCAAGCAGACCGGCTACCCCGTCATCGACGCCCAGGTCGAGCGCGCCCCGTCTGCCTCCGCCGTCCGTTTCCGCCAGCAACGCTTCCTCTACGACCACTTGCTCGGCGCGGACGACGGTGGAGCAGAGCGGGACGGCGACGTCTGGAAGGCGCCCGTCAGCGTCGCGGACGGCGCGGGAGGGCGCGCGTCGCTGCTTATGGAGGCCGGCCGCGGCACCGTCGAGACCGCACCCGATGCCCCGTGGGTGAAGGTCAATGCCGGGCAGACCGGTTTCTTCCGTGTCAACTACGACCCCGCCGAATGGGAGCGCCTCCGCCACGCGGTCGCCAACCGCGAGCTCGACCCTACCGACCGCCTCGGCCTTCAGAACGACGCCTACGCCCTGATGCGCGCAGGGCGCTTGCCCGCAACCGTCTTCCTCTCCCTCGCCCGCGCCTACGACGACGAGACGGACGCGACGGTGCTCGCCGACCTCGCCTCCAACCTGCGCGGCCTCTACTCCTTGCTGTGGGACGACCCCTCAGCCGCCGCGTTCGAGGCGTTCGCGCGAGAGCGCTTCGCGCCCGCCGCCGCCCGCGCGGGCTGGGACGCCAAGCAGGGCGAGGGGCACCTCGACGCCCTCTTCCGCACCACCGCCCTCGGCCAGGCGGGCGCCTACGGCGAATCGGCAATCATCGCCGAGGCGCAGCGCCGATTCGCCGCTTTCTCCGGCCACGGCGCGCCCATCCACCCCGACGTGCGCGGCGTCGTCTTCAACTTAGCCGCGCAAGAGGGCGGACAAGCGACCTACGACGCTCTCTGGAGCGCCTACCACGCGGCGGACATGCACGAGGAGCGCGTGCGCCTGCTCCGCGCCCTCACCCAATTCCGCGACCCCGGCCTCCTCGCCGACCTGCTCAACAAGGCGATGGACCCCGACGTGGTCCGCGCCCAAGACACCGTCATCGTGCTCATCCAAGCCTCGGTGAAACGGCAGGGGCGCGACATGGTCTGGGATTTCGTCAAGCAGAACTGGGCCGAACTCGACCGCCGCTACGGCAAAGGCGGCTTCGCGGTGATGCGCCTAGTGGAGACGACGGGGCGCTTCACCACCGCAGCCCGAGCGCAGGAGGTCGAGGCGTTCTTCGCCGAGCACCCCGCCCCGTCGGCGGCGCGCACCATCCAGCAGTCGCTCGAGCGCATCCGCCTCAACGAACGCTGGCTCCAGCAGAACGCCGCCCCCATCGGAGAGTGGCTAGCCGCGCGGTGACGGAGGGCTAGACGCTGTCCCCGCGAGAGCTGTCCAACGCCAAGTGGGAGAAGTCACGCCCTTGCTAGTCGGGTAGCCTGCCCTGAGCGGCGGCGCGCAGTAGCGCATGCCTGCTCCACTCCTCAAGGTCGTCGAGCCGTATCTTGACCCCGAGGCTCGCCGGAACGTGAGATGCCTTTATCTCTTTGTCCATCACGACAACGGTCATCTCCTCGTATCCGGACGGCTTCGGCGCAGGCGGGCGCAGGTGCTTCTTCGTGTTGCGCGCTCTGAGCAGGCTGAGCAGACCCTGCGACTTTTCGTAGTCGTCAGCCTCCACTCCTTCGACCATCACTTGACCGTTGACCCAGGTCACCGTGTGGATTCGGGGGCGGCCATAGACATCGCGTTCGCCGATGCCGTGCCGAATGTCGTACTGGCAGCCGTTGTACTCCACGACAACGTCGTATCCGCGTTCGAAGTCTTCGGTTCCAATTGGCCAGCGCCAGTTGAAAGAGCCCAGCTCGGTCACACGGATAACCCGAAATTCCAACGTAACCTTCGCCTTGCCCTCTAGATGAGTTCCACGAGTTTACTGACCTGTGGCAACTCAGGCTAGCCCATCAGCATTTCTCGGATGTCTCCCTTGGCGGTTGCGTCCAAGTGCCCTGTGGCTGGAGGTGCAAGCGGCCCGCAGTGATATACTCAGATTCCTTGGGGAGAGATGGCCGAGCGGTTGAAGGCGACGGTCTCGAAAACCGTTGCGCCGGTTTCCGGCGCCGTGGGTTCGAATCCCACTCTCTCCGCCAGGCGGCGCGCCGAGCGCCTGCGAGCGTTCCCCGTATGACCGGAGCGGCAGGTCGCGCGATACCCCGCCGGGGGCGGCCTTTCGGAGAGGTGCTGGAGTGGCCGAACAGGCACGACTGGAAATCGTGTAGGGGTCATGCCCCTCGCGGGTTCGAATCCCGCCCTCTCCGCCACCCCATACGGTGTCATGCCTTCCCACACGGTCTCTAGCAATCCTTCCAGCCGCTTGTT
>CAZLKC010000017.1:0-39613 GCA_964560025.1 uncultured Dehalococcoidia bacterium | reverse complement strand
TCCACTGGCCGACGAACTGGCTGGTGGCGCTTGAGAACTCGATGGACTCGCACGTCGCCTACCTGCACCGCGACAACATCAGCGCGTTGCTAGGCAACGACAACTTCGGCGCGCGCGGCGCGCAGGGCTTCCGTCCCGTCTTCACCGGCAACGGCTTCCGCGCCGGTCGCCCCGCGCCCACGAGCAACGACCGCGACGCCACGCGCAGCACCTCGGCTCGCGCTCCCGACACTGACTACTACCCCTCTGGTCACAGATGGCCGAAACACCACTACCGCAAGTGGTGGAACTGGATATTCACCATCCCCTTCTTCTTCATCCGCGCGGGCTCTCCGCCCACCTACGACAATGAGTGGTGGGGGAACGGCCACCGCCTGCCTGGCTACTTCCGCGCGGGTGGGGGCTTCGTGCAGCCCAAAGGCTTGCGCGGCCTGTTCTCCAAGAGCGGGATGGGCCTGTTTGGGATGTACACGCGCTGGCCGGTGGCGCTGGAGCCGTGGAGCACGCGGCTGTGGTACTTCCACTACCTGCGCCCGAAGAACATCCTGCACCGCTGGTATCAGAAGTTCTTCTACAACACGGTTGGGCGCTGGGCGGCGGAGTACAACTTCTCCATCCAGGACGGCGCGATGATGTTCAATCAGCGCTACGACTGGCCGGAGATGCTCTCCGGGCACGACGCCGAGGTCGTCCAGTGGCGGCGGCTGGTCGTCACGCGCGCGTTCGCCGGGCGCTACGCTCCGTTCGGGCGCGACGTGGAGAAGGAGAGCGAGCAGCTGGACACGTCGGCGACGCCGACCACGCCCGTCGCGGGCCTGCGGTTCGACCGCACCGGCGTCAACGCGGGCGAGGTGGAGTCCTCCGCGGCGGGCTAGCCGCTCACTCCGCGCAAGGCAGACGCAAGGAAGCGCCCCCGGGCGACCGGGGGCGCTTCGCGTTAGGCGGCGCAAAAGGGTGGAGCCATCGGACGGATTCGAACCGTCGACCTGCTGTTTACGAAACAGCTGCTCTGCCACTGAGCTACGATGGCGCGGCTCCTATGGTAGCACCTCCGCCCCCGTGTTGCCCCTCCGCGACGCGGCGCTTGCCCTATACTTCCGTGCACCAGGAGGCATGCAATGACTGAGGCGCGCATCATCAGGTTTGACGAGCAACGTCCCATCGACAGGGGCAACGGGGCGGCTAGCGTTCCACTGGTGCTGAAGGAGACGGGCGCGAGCTCGTTCATCGCAGGGGTGTCCACTTTCCAGCCTGGCGTTGCGGTGCCGATGCACTCCCACAACACGGACGAGTTGGTTACGGTGCTGGAGGGCGCGGGGGAGTGCGAGGTAGAGGGGGATGTCACGCCGGTCAAGGCGCTGGACAGCACGTTCATCCCCGCCGGGCTGACGCACTGCTTCCGCAACACGGGCGCTGCGCTGATGCGCATCCTGTGGGTGTACGCCTCGACCGACGTCACGCGCACCTTCGCCGACAGCGGCAAGACGGTGCCGCATCTGTCGGAGGAGGATCGGGTGGGGCGCTAGCGCGGCGCGCTCACTCGGCGCTCTTGCGTTGGCGTAGCCGGGCGGCCGCCGCCACGCCTGCGGGAAGCGTCGTCGCGCCGAAGCCGCCCGCCGCCACTACCCCGGCACCGAGCATCACCAGCGCGCTCCGCCCGCCGTAGTCGCGTCCGTCCCATTCCAGGAAGAAGGTGCGCGTCCCGAATTCCCCCGGCCCGATGATGAACAGCACGGCGGGCACGGCGATGATCAGCGCGCCTAAGACGCCGCCCGCTAGCGGCTGCCACGCGCCGCCGATGCGGGGCCCCGCCGCCAGGCCGATGAGGAACGGGACGAACGCGCCGCCGACGAGCCATACGGGGGCGGCCCAGTCGCCCACCCAGGGCTGCGCGGCGTCGAGCATCAGGAAAGCCGCCGCCGCCGCTACGGCGACGATGATGACGCTGAGAGCGCGGCGCGGCGCCATAGGAACCTCTTTGCGGAGGCGGCTTCGTTGCCGCCCTAACCGCTCTATGCTACCATCGCGCCGCGCTACGCAGAGGCCTATCGCGCCTCACCCGCGCTCTTCCGGAGCGAACGAATCACGGTGAGGCCCGCCCTGACGCAGACCGCCCAATTCCCCTCCGTCTCCGCCCCCGTTTGGCGCGCCATCGACGCCGCCCTCGCCGGAGAACGTCTCTCCGCCGATGACGGCTGCGCGCTCATCCGCGCGTCGGGCGCCGACCTAGCGGCGGCTATGGCGGCGGCGGCGGAGTTGAACCTGCGGGCGCGGCCTCACCGGCGCGCAACCTACTCGCGCAAGGTGTTCCTGCCGCTCACGAACCTTTGCCGCGACCGCTGCGGCTACTGCACGTTCGTCAAAGGCCCGTTGCAGGCGGGCGCGCACACGATGACGCCGGACGAGGTGTTGGCGGTGGCGCGCAGGGGCGCCGAGTTGGGCTGCAAAGAGGCGCTGTTCAGCCTGGGCGACCACCCCGAATGGCGGCACCCCGAGATGGCAGAGCAACTCGACCGCCTCGGCTATCCGTCTACGCCTGCTTACGCCGCCGCGATGGCGCGGCTCGTGCTGGAGGAGACGGGGCTGCTGCCGCACACCAACTGCGGCGTGCTGTCGCACGACGAGATGGGGGCGCTGGCGCCGTGGAACGTGAGCATGGGCATTATGTTGGAGAGCGTGAGCGAGGCGCTGTTCGAGCCGGGCGGCGCTCACTACGGCGCGGTCTCCAAGTCGCCGGAGCAGCGAATCGCCACGTTGGAGGCCGCCGCCGACGCAGGGATGGCTATGACCACCGGCATTCTCATCGGCATCGGCGAGTCGTTGGAGGACCGCGTGGACTCGCTCATCGCCATACGGGACGTGCAGGAGCGGCGCGGGAATATCCAGGAGGTCATCATCCAGAACTTCCGCGCCAAGCCGTCGACGCGGATGCGCGCCGCCGCCGAGCCGTCGCTCGTGGATATGCTGCGCACCCAGGCGGCGGCGCGGCTGCTGCTGGGGCCGGAGATGAACGTCGAATCGCCGCCGAATCTGAATGCGGACGGGTGCGGCGCGTATCTGCTGGCGGGCAACAACGATTGGGGCGGCGTCTCGCCCCTCACCAAGGACTTCATCAACCCGGAGGCCGCGTGGCCGGAAGTGGCCGCGCTGCGCGCGCTCACGGCGGAGGCAGGGTTCGAACTGCGAGAGCGCCTCGCCCTCTTCCCCGACTACGCGGCGTCGGGGCGGTGGTTCACCTCCGGCGTGGTCGCCCGCCGCGCGGGGGAGTTAATCGCGGACGACGGCTACGTGCTGCCCGAACTGGAGGTTCGATAGGATGCCCGCCCACCCGGAGGGAGAAGGCGTGTTATGACGAGCAACGGGAGCGAGTTGCGGCACCTGTACGGTGCGGTCGAGGCGTTGGTGAACGCCGCCGACCCTGCCGTCGCCCGCGTGTTGGACAAGGCGTTGTCGGGCGGCGAGGTGAGCGTGGACGAGGCGGAGGCGCTGTTCGGCGCGCGGGACGCGGGGCTGCTGGCGCTTATGGCGACGGCGGATGCGCTGCGGCGACGCGTCAACGGCGATGTGGTCACCTACGTGGTGAACCGCAACATCAACTTCACGAACGTGTGCATCAAGCATTGCGGCTTCTGCGCCTTTTCCCGCGACCATCGGGAGGAGGAGGGCTACTTCCTGCCGCTGAACGAGATCGTGCGGCGCGCGGCGGAGGCGGCGGAGTTGGGCGCGACGGAGGTGTGCGTCCAGGCGGGGCTGCCGCCCAAGATGGAGGGCTCGCTCTACGTAGACCTCGCCCGCGCCGTCAAGTCGGCGCTGCCCGATATGCACATCCACGGCTTCTCGCCGGAGGAGGTGCTCTACGGCGCGGTTCGCTCGCGCTGCTCGGTGCAGGAGTACCTGGTCGCGCTGCGGGACGCGGGGGTCGGCTCGCTGCCGGGCACGTCGGCGGAGGTGCTGACGCAGTCGGTGCGCGACCGCATCGCGCCCGGGCGCATCAGCGCGGCGCAGTGGCGGGAGGTGATTACGACCGCCCACCGCGTCGGGATTCCGACTACCTCCACGATTATGTTCGGGCACGTGGAGACCGACCGCGAGCAGGCGGAGCACCTCGCCTTCGTGCGCGACGTGCAGAAGGAGACGGGCGGCATCACGGAGTTCGTTCCTCTCTCCTTCGTCCACGCAGAGGCGCCGATGTGGTCGAAGCGGTTGGTGGACGGCATCCGCCCCGGCGCGACGGGCGCGGACGTAATCCGCATGCACGCCATCGCCCGCGTCGTGCTGCACGGATGGATCGACAACATCCAGTGCTCGTGGGTGAAGGAGGGGCCGAAACTTGCGCAGGCGCTCCTGTCCGCCGGGTGCAACGATCTGGGCGGCACGCTCATCAACGAGAGCATCTCCACCTCCGCGGGCGCGTCCTACGGGCAACTCGTGCCGCCGTCGGAGTTGCGGCGGTGGGTGCGCGATTTGGGGCGCGTCCCCGCCGAGCGCGACACGCTCTACCGCATCCGCCGCACGTTCGAGCAAGAGCCGTCGGAGCCGGAGGCGCTCGACCTGGCCGCCGAGCACCCGGAGCGCTTCGGCTCCTACGCAGAGTTGATACGGATGCCGGAGTACCGCTACGAGGGTCAGCGCGCGCCCCGCCTCGAAGGCCCGACGCTCCCCGAGGCGCTGCGCGCCCGAGGGGAGCGGTAGGGGCGCGGGTATGGCGCGTCGGTCGGGGTGGTAAGGATGCGCCTTCTCGCCATCGCGGGCGGGGTAGGGGGGGCTAAGCTTGCGCTTGGCCTCGCGCGCGTGCTGCCGCCGGGCGAACTCGACGTCGTCGTGAACACGGGGGACGACGAGGTCTTCCACGGCCTGCACGTCTCGCCCGACCTGGACACCGTTACCTATACGCTGGCGGGCTTGGCGAACGAGGAGATGGGGTGGGGGTTGGCAGGCGAGTCGTTCCGCGCGCTGGAGGCGCTGGGCAGGCTGGGCGCGGACACGTGGTTCCGCCTGGGCGACCTCGACCTGGCGACGCATATCCGCCGCACCGACCTGCTGCGCCAAGGCGCGACGCTGACGGAGGCGACGCGCGAGATCGCCTCGCGCCTGGGCGTGCGCCACGCCATCGTCCCGATGAGCGACGATCCCGTGCGCACCATCGCGCTGACGGACGAGGGGGAGTTGGCCTTTCAGGACTACTTCGTGCGGCGGCGTTGCGAACCGCGCATATCGGGCGTGCGCTTCGACGGAGCGGAGCGCGCGACGCCGTCGCCCGCCTTCACGGCGGCGCTGGCGGAGGCGGACGCGATCGTGTTCTGTCCGTCGAATCCGCTGGTGAGCGTCGGCCCCATCCTCGCGCTGCCTGGCGTGCGCGCCGCCATCGAAGGGTTCGGCGGGCCGCGCATTGGCGTCAGCCCCATCGTGGGAGGCGCGGCGGTCAAAGGCCCGGCGGCCAAGATGATGGCCGAACTGGGAGAGGAGGTCTCCTGCGCCGGGGTGGCGCAGCGCTACGTTGGGCTGCTCGACTACTTCGTCATCGACGCGGTTGACGCGGCGCACGCCGATGCCGTCGCGCGCCTGGGTGTCCGTCCCTACGTCGCTAACACGATTATGACGACAGAGACGGACAAAGTCGCCCTCGCGCGGGAGGTGCTCGCGCTCGCCGGAGGGGCGGCGTGAGCGCTGAGGGGCTGTGCGTGCTGGCGCCGATGAAGCCGCTTGCGGCGGCCAAGATGCGGCTGGCGCCCGAGGTGGACGATATGCGGCGGCAGGGCGTGGCGCTCTGCATGCTCGACCGCGTGGCGCGCGCCGCTGTCGAGGCGTTCGGCGGCGCCGCGTGCCGCGTCGTGGGCGGCGACGCGCTCGTCGAGGAGGTGGCGTTGGAGGCGGGCGCGGAGTGGACGCCGGAGCAGGGGCACGACCTGAACTCGTCGCTTGCGCTGGCGATGATGCGCGCGTGGCGGGAGGGCGCAAAGGCAGCGTTAGTGGTAGCAGGCGACTTGCCTATGGCCACAGCCGCCGATCTTCGCGTGGTGGTCGAGGCGAGCAGCGGGCTGACGCGGCCCGTAGGCGTTATGGCTATAGCCGACGGTGGGACGAACGCGCTGCTGTGGCCGTCGGACGCGCGCTTCCCGCCCGGCTTCGGCGAGCGCTCGTTCAGCCGCCACCAAGCGGCTGCGGCTGCGGCGGGCGCCCCGCTGACGCAGGCGACGGCGGCGGGGCTGGCGTTCGACCTGGACACGGCGGCGGACCTGGCGTACGCAGTTGGCGCCGTGCCAGGCTTCCGCGAGGCGGTGGAGGAGTGGACGCGGCGT
Source organism: uncultured Dehalococcoidia bacterium (assembly GCA_964560025.1). GTDB lineage: Bacteria > Chloroflexota > Dehalococcoidia > Lucifugimonadales > Australimonadaceae > JAGWBE01. Next base: position 33,314 of record CAZLKC010000017.1, on the reverse strand, counting down.
GTGCAGGTTTGGCGGGCGGCGCATCCACAGCGCGCGCCGTGGGAGATGGACGGAGATGAGTGACGCGACCAAGGTGGGCGTGCTCTTGGCGACGCGCGGGCTGGTAATGCGAGCGCAGCGCGAGAGCCGCCCGGCTGACGCGGGCGCCTTCCTCGAGCTGGCCGAGCGCGCGGAAGCGGAGGGGCTCGACTCGGCGTGGGTTGGCGACAGCCTAGTGTCGAAGCCGCGTCTCGAGCCGGTGGCGGCGCTGGCGGCGATCGCGGCGCGCACTACGCGGATCAGGCTGGGAACCGCCGTGATGCTCCCCGCCATCCGCCATCCCGTGCCGCTGGCGCATAGCCTGGCCACGGTGGACGTGCTTTCGCGTGGGCGCTTGACCATCGGGGCGGGCGTGGGCGGCGCGTTCACGGCGGGGCAGGCGCAGGACTGGACGTCGGCGGGCGTCGAACCGAGCGCCCGCGCGTCGCGCCTGACCGAGATGGCGCAGATTATGAAACGCCTATGGACGGAGGACGACGTTTCGTTCGAAGGACGCCACTTCCATCTGGAGAACGTTACGCTCTACCCCAAGCCCGTCCAACCGGGGGGCGTGCCGCTGTTGCTAGCCGCGCATCACCGCACAGGGTCGGAGGCGCAGCACCGGCGCGCGGCGCGCTACGCGGACGGGATTATCGGCATCACGGATGGGCCGGACGAATTTGCGGAGGTCTCGCGCCGGGTGATGATGCTGGCGGCGGAAGAGGGCAGGGACGCCTCGGCGATGGAGCGCGTGTTCTATATGACCGTCCACATCGACGACGACCCGAACGTTGCGTTGGCGGGCGCGGACGATTTCCTGACCGCCTACTACGGCGTGCGCCATTGGGGAGACCGGTGGGGGCCGTGGGGCAGGGCGAAAGAGGTGGCGGCGCGGATGCGCGCCTACGCGGACGCGGGGGCGCAGCACCTGGTGGTGCGGTTCGCGGCGTGGGACCAGCGGACGCAGTTCGAGCGGTTCGTGCGGGAGGTGCTGCCGCTCTTCCGGGCGGGCTAGCGCGCGGGTGTGGTCGGGGCTGGTGTTGAGACGCTAGAACGGCGAGCCGAAGCGCTCTTCTTTCCAGTAGTCGCCGCGCATGTGGTAGCCGCGCTGCTCCCAGAAGCCTGGGCTGTCGGCGGGCATGAACTCGACGGCGCCGACCCACTTGGCGCTCTTCCAACCGTAGACGCTGGGGACGACGAGGCGCACGGGGCCGCCGTGGTCTCGGTCTAGGGGCGCGTCCGCGAGGGTGTGGGCGAACAGCACGTCGTCGGCGCGCAGGCGCTCCAAGTCGACGTTGGTGGTGTAGCCGTCGTAGCAGTGGAGCATCACGTGGGTCGCCTCCGGCTTGGGCGAGCAGACGGCGAACACGTCGGAGGCGCGCACGCCGCCCCACTCCACGTCGAACTTGCTCCACTGGGTGACGCAGTGGAAGTCGCGCGTCTCTTGCGCTTGCGGCAGGGCGTTTAGCGCTTGCCAATCCAGCTCTGCCTCTCGCTCCACCAGGCCCACGAGGCGCAGGCGCCAGACATCGAGCGGCACGTCGGGGACGCCGCCGATGGTCATAACGGGGAACTTGTCCGTGACGATCTGGTGAGGCGGAACGCGGGCCGCGTCGACGCCGGGGTTGGCGAGCGAGGGGCTCGCGAGATTCAGCGCCCTGCGCATCAGGTCCATACCGCGCCTCCTTGGGGGCTATGGCGCTAGACTATCATTCGCCCGCCCCGCCGGGGGCTGTGAGCACGTGACCGATTCCCTCGCCATCGACGCACAAGGGCTGACCAAGTGGTACGGCCGCACCGCCGCGCTGCGGGGCGTGAGCCTGCGCGCGCCTCGGGGTTGCGCCGTAGCGCTGTTCGGGCCGAACGGCGCAGGCAAGAGCACGCTGTTGAGGGCGTTGGCGGGGTTGACGCGTCCGGACGAGGGCGCGGTCAGCGTGGCGGGGTATGACGCACGGCGGCAAGGGGCCGCGATGCGGGGAGCGCTTGGCTACCTGGGGCACCACAACCTGCTCTACGCCGACCTGACGGCTCGGGAGAACCTCGCCTTCTACGCGCGTCTGTATGGCATGGCGGACGGCGCAGCGCGCGGCGCCGAGTTGCTGGAGGAGGCGGGGCTGACGCGGCAAGCCGACCTGCGCGTGAGCGCCCTGTCCAACGGGATGCAGCGGCGCTTAGGCCTCGCCCGGGCGCTCCTGCATCGCCCTGCGGTGGTGCTGTTGGACGAGCCGGACACGGGCCTCGACGAGGGCGGCGCTGCGCTGTTGGCGCGCGTCGTGCGGGGAGCGGCGGCGGGCGGCGCGTGCGTCGTGCTGGCGACGCATGCCATCGACCGCGGCCTGGCGCTCGCCGACCGGGCGCTGGTTCTTGTGGACGGGCAAGCCGCGCTGGACGCGGAGTTGGACGCGGCGGCCGGGAAGCACGTGCGGACGCTGCTCGGCGCGCGGGAAGAGGGGGCGGCGTGAGCGCCTATCTGCGCACGGCGTGGGCGGTCTACCTCAAGGACCTGCGCGGGGAGGCGCGGACGCGCGAGGCGGTGGCGTCGGTGCTGGTGTTCGCGATGCTCGTGGCGTTCATCTTCAACTTCGCCTTCGACCCGAACCCGCGCGTGCTAGCGGCGGTGGGGCCCGGCATCGTGTGGGTGGCGTACCTGTTCGCGGGGATGCTGGGGCTGAGCCGCGGGTTTGCGCAGGAGAAGGAGCGCGGGACGCTGGACGGCTTGCTGCTCGCGCCGGTGGGGCGCGAGGCGCTGTACGCGGGCAAGATGTTGTGGACGCTGACGCTGCTGCTGGCAGTGGAGGCGCTGATGCTGCCGGTGTTCGCGGCGTTGTACGACCTGCCGGTGCTGGACGCGCGGTTCGTGGGGCTGGCGGCGCTGGCGACGGTGGGGTACGCGGCGGCAGGGACGCTGTTCTCGGCCATCTCGGCGCACACGCAGGCGCGGGAGGCGTTGCTGCCGCTGCTGTTCCTGCCCGTGGCGCTGCCGTTGGTCATCGGCGCGGTGGCGGGGACGTCGGCCATCTTCGGCGGAGAGGGATGGAGCGAGTACGGGCGCTGGGCGCAGCTCATTGCGGTGTACGACATCTTGCTGATTGGTGTATCATCGCTCGCGTTCGAGTACGTGCTGGAGGAGTGAGCGTGGGGCGTCCGTGCCTCTCCGGCGGCGCGGCCTCGGCACGGAAGCATAGAGAAGCACAGAGGAGGTGCGAGATGCAGAAAGCGATGGCGGGAGCGCGGCTGCCGATGGCGGGAGTGGGCGCAGGGAAGGCGCTGTTCCTGTCCGTCATGGCGGTGCTGTGGGTCGCCAACCTGTACATGATCTTCATGTGGACGCCCACTGACCAGGTGATGGGCGTGGTGCAGCGGATCTTCTACATCCACGTCCCGCCGCTGTGGATGGGGTTTGTCGCCTTCCTGATGGTGTTCATCGCCAGTATCGCCTACCTGGTGAAAGGCGGCGCCAAGTGGGACCACCGCGCCCATGCGGCGGCGGAGGCGGGGCTCGTGTTCCTCACCATCGGCACCATCGGCGGGATGATCTGGGCCAAGCCGGTCTGGGGCGTGTGGTGGACGTGGGACCCGCGGTTGACGGCCACCTTCATCCTGTGGGTCACCTACATGGGCTACCTGATGGTGCGCGCTTACGCGCCCAGCCGCCGACAGGGTTCGCGCTGGGCGGCGGTCATCGGCATTGTGGGCTTCTTCAACGTGCCCATCGTCTACATGGCGGCGACGTGGTGGCGGACGCTCCACCCGGGCCAGGTCACCGGCCCGCTGGCGGGGAGCGACGCGCTAGAGCCTGCGATGCGCGTAACGCTCTACTTCTCGGTGCTGGTGTTCGCGCTGCTGTTCGCCTACATGGTGCGCGAGCGCATCATCCAGCGCGAGTCGGAGTCGGCCATCGAGGAGCTCCAAGCGGAGACCTCGTGACCCGGCGCGCTGTGTTGCGGACGACGCTGGGGGCGCTGCTGACCTGCGCCGTATTGTCGGTGGGGGCGGCGGCGCTCGCCGCGCCGACGGGGCAGGAGAGCGCGCCGGGCGAGAGCAACCTCGGCTACCTGTTCGCGGGCTTCGCCGTGGTGTGGGTCGGCGTGATTGTCTATCTCTTCTCCATCAGCAAGCGCGAGCAGTCGCTGAAGCGGGAGTTGGACGAGGTGCGCGAACGGGTGGCCGAGCAGCAGAAGGAGGCGCAGACCTAACCGCTTCCCGCGCATGCGGGGAGCGGCTAGACGTTGCGTGAGCGTCGGCGTGCAGTACACCCCGGCAGAGCAATCCCTAGCTGGCGCGCGCGCGGCCTCCGGGGGCCTCACCACGCGCACGAAGTTGATCGTCGTCGGCCTGCTGGCCGCCGCCGCGTTCGGCTATTTCGGTTTCGTCGCCTTCCAGAGCGCCACGGCGTATTACCTGACGGTGGACGAGGTGGTGGCGCGCGGCCCCGATGGCGTGCCGGCCTCGCTCCAGGTCAAGGGGCGCCTCTTGCCCGACACGTTCACTCGGGCTGGGGCGGACGGCGAACCTTCCACCGTTGCCGTCTTCGTGTTGGAGGAGAACGGCGCGCAGCTCGACGCCACCTACGAGGGAGCGCTGCCCGACCTCTTCTTCAACCCCCACTCGGAGATCGTCCTCAGCGGCGCCTACCGCGCGGATGGGGTGTTCGACGCGGAGCGCGTCTTGGTGAAGTGCCCCTCCAAGTATCAGTCGCTGGAGGAAGAGCCGCCGCCGGACTACGGCGCGACCACCTAACGCCGTGGGCGCAGGCGCAGGGCCTCCCCCGCAGACGCACGCCGCCGGAGGCCGCCGCGCCCTGGACGAGGCGTGGCTCGCCTATCTGCGCTCGACGCCGTTCGACCCGTCCGCGCTGACCGCGCCGTCCGGCGTTGCCGAGGGCGCGCGCCTCTTCAATGAGGGGCGCCACCGCGGCGCGCACGAAGTATGGGAGGCAGCGTGGCGCGAGACGCGCTACCCCGGTAAGTTGTTCCTGCTGGCGCTCGCCAAGATCGCGGCGGGCCTGGCGCATCGGGGCGGCGCGGGCGGGGCGTCGCGCGTGATCGCCGACGGTCTGCGGTTCCTCGCCCCGTTCGAGCCGACGTGCATGGGGGTGGACGTTGCGTCGCTGCGCGCGTCGCTGGAGGGCGAAGAGGGACGGCCTCGGGTGGAGGGGGCGCCTTCGTTGTAGGGGAGACAGCCGACCGCCTCCATGCTCCCCGCCCCCGTGTCGTCGGGGCGGGTTGGGGGGATGCGGAGCGCCGCGTGTCGAGGCCCCCGCCTGCGCGGGGGTGACGGAGAAAGAGCGCGGGGGCGACAGGGAAAGGGCGGGAGTGGCGCATGAGCGGGAGGGCGCCCTTCGAGTTCCCTCAGGGCGAACGGGAGGGTTGCCGGGGCGAACGAGAGGGTTGCCGGGGCGAACGGGAGGGTTGCCGGGGCGAACGGGAGGGTTGTCGGGGCGAACGGAGAGGGGGTTGCCGGGGCGGGCGGGATTCGCGCTTGGCGTCGAGGGCCGAGGGTTAACGCGAAAAGAGCGCCCGGCGCTGGCGCCAGACGCTCCCGTTCCACGCCCGCGGCGCGTGCGCGCGGCTATGCCGCCTTGGGGACGGGCCTGTTGGCGAGCTGCTCAACGGCCTCGGGCGCCAGCGCGACGGGCGGGTGCGTGGGGAGGTCGTAGGTGTAGCCGCACTGCACGCACTTGTTGTAGGGCCCGTAGGCGTCGGCGGCGGCGTGCATGTCGCCGGCGCACCTGGGGCAGGACCGGAGCAGGATGGTCATGGCGTAGCCTCCTTGTCGTGGCGGAGCGGGCGTCCTTCCCGCCCCGCGGGCGCTTCCCGCGCCCTTGTTGTATGACTTACCTTGACACGCACTATATCAATAGATTATGCTTTTGTCAAGCGGGGTTGGTTACATCTTATGCCGATGTAGCGCCCCTTGACAAGCCTATGCGCGACCCGAAAACAACCGAATCCTCGCGACAGACGCGATACCTTTTCGAGCAGGTCTTCCAACGGCGGGAGGCGCCCATCGCGCGCCGCGCCGCGCCAGGGCGGCGTCAGGCGCAAGAGAACGCCGCCGCGCCGCCGGGCGACCCGGAGGGGCTGTACATCATTAGCGTGGCGGCGAAGATGCTCGCGATGCATCCGCAGACGCTGCGCAAGTACGAGCGGGCGGGGTTGGTGCGCCCGTCGCGCACGGTGGGCATGCTGCGCCTCTACTCCAACGCGGACATCACGCGGCTGCGCATCATCAAGCATCTGGTGGACGAACTGCGGCTGAACCTTGCGGGCGTGGAGACGGTGCTGCATCTGGTCGAGCGCCTCGGCTCCTTCCCCTCGCGCGTCGCGCCGCTGTCCGGCTCGCGCCAGGTGGCCGCCGCGTTGGAGCGCGAGCTCGACTCCATCTTTGAGATGTTGCAAGGGCGCGGCGGGCAGCCGCAGGAGCGCGCGCGATGACGCGCGAGCCGCAGCCGTTGCACCCCGATGCGCCGGAGGAGGGGGGCGCCGCGCCTGCCGCCTCCGAGGCGGAGCGCGAGCGTGACGAGTTCAGGGACAAGGCGCTGCGCGCGCAGGCCGACTTGGTCAACCTGCGCCGCCGCTTCGACGAGGAGCGCCTTTCGCTGGCGCGCAACGCTGCCAACGGCTTCGTCGCGCGCATCCTCCCCATTGTGGACGACCTGCGCCGCGCAGTGGAGTCGGTTCCGGCGGAGGCCGCCGGATGGGGCGACGGCGTGGGGCTGGTGCTCCAGAACCTGGAGGCGGCCATCCGCTCGGCGGGAGTAACGCCCTTCGAACCTGCGCCGGGCGACCTGTTCGACCCGCGCGACCAGGAGGCCATTGCTCACCAACCCTCCCGCGAGCAGCCGGAGGGCGCGGTGCTGTTGTGCGCGCGGGCGGGGTATCGCACAGAGGATCGGGTGCTGCGCGCGGCGCAGGTGGTGGTGGCGCGGGCGCCCGACGACGGCGGCGCCCCAGAGAACGACACGTAAGCAAATCAGGTCCGCCCGACACGGGGCGGGCGGCGAGAGAGACACAGGAGCAGGGCAATGGCGAAGATACTGGGCATCGACTTGGGCACGACGAATTCGTGCATGGCGGTCATCACCGCCGGGGAACCGGAGGTTGTCGAGAACAGCGAGGGCGGGCGCACCACGCCGTCCGTCGTGGCGTTGAACGAGAAGTCGGGCGAGCGCTACGTGGGGCAGGCGGCCAAGCGCCAGTCCGTCACCAACCCCGACAACACCGTCTACTCCGCCAAGCGCTTCATCGGACGCAAGTTCTCCGAAGTAGAAGGGGAAACGCGCGAGGTCTCCTTCAAGGTGGGGGCGGGGAACGAGGGCGACGCGGCCATCACGATGGGCGGGCGCGCCTACTCGCCGCCCGAGATATCGGCCATGGTGCTGCAGAAGTTGAAGGCGGATGCGGAGGCCAAGCTGGGCGAGACGATTACGCAGGCGGTCATCACCGTGCCGGCCTACTTCAACGACAGCCAGCGCCAGGCGACGAAGGACGCGGGCGCCATCGCGGGCCTCGACGTGCTGCGCATCATCAACGAGCCGACCGCCGCGTCGCTCGCCTACGGCCTCGACAAGAAGTCGGACGAGACGATTGCGGTGTTCGACCTGGGCGGCGGCACCTTCGACATCTCCGTCCTCAGCATCGGCGAGGGCGTGTTCGAGGTGAAGTCGACGAACGGCGACACGCACTTGGGCGGGGACGATTGGGATCAGCGCGTCGTCGAGTGGCTGGCCAACGAGTTCAAGCGCGACCAGGGCATCGACCTGCGCGCCGACCGTATGGCGCTCCAACGCCTGCGCGAGGCGGCGGAGAAGGCGAAGATCGAGCTCTCCAGCACGACGCAGACGGAGATCAACCTGCCTTTCGTCACCGCAGACGCGAGCGGCCCCAAGCACCTGGCGATGAACCTCACCCGCTCCAAATTGGAGCAGATCACCGCCGACCTGCTGGACAGGACGACGGAGCCGGTGCGCCAGGCGCTGGCGGACGCGGGCGTAAGCGCCGACCAGGTGGACGAGGTGGTGCTGGTGGGCGGCATGACGCGCTCGCCCGCCGTCGGCGAGAAGGTTAAGCAGATGTTCGGCAAGGAGCCGCACAAGGGCGTCAACCCCGACGAGGTGGTGGCCGTCGGCGCGGCCATCCAGGCGGGCGTGCTCCAAGGCGACGTGCAGGACGTGGTGCTGGTGGACGTCACGCCCCTCACACTGGGCATTGAGACGCTGGGCAGCGTGCTCACGCCGCTCATCAAGCGCAACACGAGCATCCCCACCAAGGCGACGGAGACTTTCACGACGGCGGCGGACAACCAGACGAGCGTCGAGGTGCACGTGCTCCAGGGCGAGCGCCCGATGGCGGGCGAGAACAAGACCATCGGCCGCTTCTCCCTCGACGGCATCGCACCCGCGATGCGCGGGCTGCCGCAGATCGAGGTGTCGTTCGACATCGACGCGAACGGCATCCTGAACGTCTCCGCGAGCGACAAGGCGACGGGCAAGGAGCAGCGCATCACCATCACCGCCAGCTCCGGCCTCTCCAAGGACGAGGTGGAGCGCCTCGTCCAGGAGGCGGAGGCGCACGCGGAGGAGGACCAGCGCCGCCGCGACCTGGCCGAGACGCGCAACGCGGCGGACAGCGCCGTCTATCAGGCGGAGCGGGCGCTCAGCGAACACGGCGAGAGCGTCGGCGACGACCTGAAGCAGCAGGTGCGCGACCGCATCTCGGACGTGCAGACGGCGCTCACCGCCAACGACGCCGCCCGCATCAGAGCCGCCGTCGAGGAGCTCACGAAGGCGGTCGCCCTCATCGGCCAGTCCGTCTACCAGCAGCAGCAAGGCGCCGAGGGCGAGCCGCCGCCGGAGGGCGGCCCCAGCCCGGAGAGCGGCGACGACACGGTGGAGGGGGAGTACCGAGAGGTGTAGGGAGGAGGAGTTGTGGGGGGCGCCCCCACAACTCCGTTCTAGGGAGGGCCCTATCCTCCCGCTAGGCCGTGCGCGGGGAAGACCGCGGCCTTCACCTGCTCTACGCTGCGTTGGGTGAAGGCGCGGGTGTGCGGTAGCCATTCTCTGTCGGGCGCTTGGGGCGCGTCGCGCAGGCGCTCGCTCGTCAGGAAGGCGCGGGCGTCGGATGGGATGGCGTCGTCCCATTCGCGGCCCAGCATCGCGCCGTAGGCGAGCGTCCAGCAGCGCGCGACTGCGTCTAGGTCGTATCCGCCGCCGCCGAACGCTAGCCACGGCACGCCGAGCGCAGCGAAGCGTTCTACGCAGCCGATGAAGCCGTTGGTGGACAGGCCGAGATGCGTCAGCGGGTCGGAGGCGTAGGAGTCCACGCCCAGTTGCGTCGCGAGCACGTCGGGCGCGAAGGCGCGCAGCAGCGGGAGCACTACCGCGTCGAACGCCTCGAGGTAGACGGCGTCGCCAGTGAAGGGCGCTAAGGGCAGGTTCACAGCGTAGCCCGCGCCCTCGCCGACACCCGTCTCGTTGGTGTCGCCCGTGCCGGGGAAGAGGTAGCGTCCGCTCTCGTGGACGGAGATGGTGAGCACGTCGGGGGCGTCGTAGAAGGCGGCTTGGACGCCGTCGCCGTGATGCGCGTCGATATCGACGTAGGCGACGCGTAGGCCGCGGGCGCGCAGGCGCTCGATGGCGACGACGGGGTCGTTGAAGACGCAGAAGCCGGAGGCGTGGCCATGCGCGGCGTGGTGCAGCCCTCCGGCGGGACTGAACGCGGCGGGGACTGTCCCGTCGGCGACCAGGTCGGCGGCGACGATGGACGCGCCAGTCGCCAGCGCGGCGGCCTCGTACATGCCGGAATAGACGGGATTGTCGCCCTGTTGCGCGAAGCCGTAGCGGAGGCCGTCGCCCGTGTCGCGTCCCGCTTCGCTGTAGCGGCGGATGGCGGCGACGTAGTCGGGGTCGTGGAATGAGGCGATCTCGTCGTCGGTTGCGGCGCGCGGCGGTACGAGCAGGGCGCGAGGGTCGTCGAACGCTCCGTAGGCCGTCAGCAGGTCGAAGGCGTGTTGGAGGCGCACGGGGCGCATCGGGTGCCCCTCCCGCAGCACGTGGCGGGAGAGTTGGGGTGCGTAGACGTAGGCGGCACGGGCAGGCATAGGCCTACGCCCCTTGCAGCAAGTCGCGCAGGAAGCGGGCGGCCACTGCCTTGTCCAGCGGGTGGTTGTTGTTGCCGCACTTGGGCGACTGGATGCAGGCGGGGCAGCCGGAGGCGCACGGGCACTCCGCCACAACGTCGAGGGTCGCTTGCCACAGGTCGGCGATGACGGCGTAGCCGTGCTCGGCGATGCCGACGCCGCCCGGGTGGCCGTCGTAGATGAAGACGGCGGGGCCGTGCGTGTCGGGGTGCAGCGCGGTGGAGACGCCGCCGACGTCGTTGCGGTCGCAGAGAGCGTAGAGAGGGAGCACGCCGATGGCCGCGTGCTCCATCGCATGCAGTCCGCCCGCCAGGTCGGCGCGCTCCTTCAACGCCCACGACAGGGAGGCGGCGGGGATGTCGAACCACACGCCCACGGTGCGGAAGCGTTGCTCCGGCATATCGAGCCGCTCTTCGCCGTAGTCGCCTCTGCCGTAGATGTCCTTGCGGCGGTAGCCGACCACCGCGCGCGAGACCTCCACCTCGCCGAGGAAGACGCGGCCCGCGCGCGCAACCTTGGCCGCGTGCGTCTTCACGACGCGGATGTCGATGAGTTCGCGCGTCTCGGTGTAGTAGGGCGCGTCGGTGGGGCGCAGATAGGCCTCGCGCGCCTCGAAGTCGAGGTGCTCCACGACGTAGGGCTCGCCCTGATGCAGGTAGACGGCGCCGGGGTGCAGCTGGCTGTGCGCGGCGTACTCCTCCACGCGCTCGAGGATGCGCCCCGACTCCGCCTCCACGGCGAGGTACTGCTCGTCCCACGCGGAGCGGATGTTGACGCGCTGCGCGGGATAGTCGACGGACGGAGAGAGGCGCCACAGGCCGCTGCGCCGGTTGAGCAGGCCCCGCTCGGCGAGGCCGTGCGCGGCCTGCTCGAATCCGTCGGGCAGGTAGGCGGCGTCGGCGGTCGCGATGGGCTTCTCGTAGGCGGCGCAGAGCAGGTGCGCGGCGAGCACGTGAGGGTTCTCGGGGCGGATGCGCGCGTGTTCGTGCGGGCTGCCGAAGAAGAAGTCGGGGTGGCGCATCAGGTACTGGTCGAGCGGGTTGTCTTGCGCGATGAGCACGCTGAGCGAACCCGCTTGGCTGCGTCCGCTGCGCCCCGCCTGCTGCCACGTGCTGGCGACGCTGCCGGGGTAGCCTGCGAGCACCGTCGCGTCCAGATCGCCGACGTCGATGCCGAGCTCCAAGGCGTTCGTCGTCACTACGGCGCTGAGGCTCCCGTCGGCCAGGCCGCGCTCCACGGCGCGCCGATCTTCGGGCAGATAGGAGGCGCGGTAGGGGCGCACGCGCTCGTCGAGGCCGCGCGCCTCCTGGCGCAGTCGGTTGCGGACGTTGACGTAGACGACCTCGGCTTGGCGGCGCGTGCGTACGAAGGCGAGAGTGCGCACCTCTTGCTTGACCAGCGTCTCGACCAGCCGCGCGGCCTCGCTGCCCGGGCTTGCGCGCTCCGCCCGCTCCTCGTCCACGATGGGCGGGTTCCAGAAGGCGAAGTGCTTGCCGCCGCTGGGCGAGCCGTCGTCGTCGATGACGAGCGGCTCGCGCCCGGTGAGGCGGCGCGCGAGGTCGCCCGCGTTGGCGATGGTGGCGGAGCTGAGCGCGAAGCGCGGGTCGGCGCCGTAGTGGGCGCAGAGGCGGCGGAGGCGGCGCAGCACGTTGGCCACATGCGAGCCGAACACGCCGCGGTAGACGTGCGCCTCGTCCACCACTACGAAGCGCAGGTTGGCGAGGAAGCGCCCCCAGTAGCGGTGGTTGGGCAGGACGCCGAGGTGCAGCATGTCGGGGTTGGTGAGCACCAGGTTGGCCGAGCGGCGGACGCGCGCCCGTTCGTCCGGCGGGGTGTCGCCGTCGAAGATGGCGGCGTGCGCGCCCAGGCGGTCGGTCAACAGACGGCGCAGGCTGCGTAACTGGTCTTGGGCCAACGCCTTGGTGGGGAAGAGCAGCAGCGCCCGCGCCGAGGAATCCTCCAACAGCGTGTGGACGATGGGCGTCTGGTAGCAGAGGCTCTTGCCGCTGGCGGCCGGGGTTACGACCGCCACGTCGCTCCCGTCCAGCAGCGCGTCGACGGCGGCGGCCTGGTGGCGGTAGAGCGGCAGGACGCCGAGGCCGTCCAATATCGCCGTCAGCGCGGGGTGGAGGTCGTGGGCGAGGTCGGCGTGCGCGGCGGGACGCGGAGGGAGGCGCTCGACGTGCGCCAAGCGCCCCGCGTGCTCCTCCGCGCGGCGCAGCCGGTCGACGAACCGCCCCGCGTCGAACGCCGCGGCGGCCTCACGCGCCATCGAGCACTTGGCGGCGCACCTCCACCAGCTCGGCGTCCAGACGCTGGCGGTCGGCGAAGGCGATGGCGTTGTCCAGCATGCGCTCGGCGTGGCCCTCCTCGTTGCTGACGCAGGCGAGGGCGAGCACGAGGGTTTGCCAGCGCTCCTGCTCGTCCACCTCGGCGACGGCCATATGGAACTGCTGACGGAGGCGGGAGGCGAGCGCCTGGGCAACCCGGCGCTTGCCCTTGAGCGAACCGTTCTCCGGGAGGTGGAAGGTGAGGCGGGCGGCGCCGATCTTCACTACGCGACTATAGCACCGGCGCGCAGGGGGGCTTCGTCGCTCGCCCTTCGAGTGCCCTCAGAGCGAGCGGACGCGCGGGGGGCGCCGTTGACCGCGTTTGTGATTTTGTGATAGACATTCGTGGCAGCGAGAGCATCAGCGCGTGGCCTACTCCCCTTTCGACGACAGCCTGACCGCCGACGTGCCGGAGGTGGTGGTGCAGCGTCTGCCGCAGTATCTGCGGGCGCTCTCCAACCTCCTGCTCAGCGGCCAAGAGGTCGTCTCCTCGCAGCAATTGGGCAACCTGTTGCAGGCGACGCCCGCGCAGATACGCAAGGACCTCTCCTACTTCGGGCGGTTCGGCAAGCAGGGTCGGGGCTACAACATCCGCCACCTGCTCGACCGTCTCCGGCATATCCTCGGCCTCGAGCGCACGTGGAACGTCGCCGTCGTGGGCGTGGGGCGCCTCGGGCGCGCCATCATCTCCTACCAGGGCTTTCAGCCGGAGGGATTCCGCGTTGTGTGCGCGTTCGACTCCGATCCGCGCCTCATCGGGCAGTTGGCCGGAGGGTTGATGATTCACGACATCTCGAACATCCGCGACGTGCTGCAGGGGGAGCAGGTGCAGATAGCGATCGTGTCGGTGCCTGGCGCGGAGGCGCAGCCGGTGATCGATCAGCTGGTGGAGGCGGGCATCCAGGCGATACTGTCCTACGCGCCCATCGCGGCGCACGTGCCGGAGGGCGTGCACCTGCGCAGCGTCGACCCTGTGCTGGAGCTCCAATCGATGACGTACTACCTCAGCACGCCTGAGTGAGGAGGGGGGAGAAGAGGGCAGGTTTCAAACCTGTCCCTACGGATTGGGGAGGCGCCTCAGCGCCGCGCGGGGGCGCGGAGGGGGCGGGGTATAATCGGAGCGTGCTCACCAAGCGCATCATTCCCTGCCTCGACGTAGACAACGGGCGCGTCGTCAAGGGCGTTTCGTTCGTGAATCTGCGCGACGCGGGCGACCCGGTGGAGTTGGCCGCCTTCTACGACGGTGAGGGCGCGGACGAACTGGTATTCCTCGACATCACCGCATCGTCCGACGGGCGCGACATGATGGCGCATGTGGTCGAGCGCGTGTCGGAGCAGGTGTTCATCCCGTTGACGGTCGGCGGGGGCGTGCGCAGCGTTGCGGATGTGCGCCGATTACTGGAGGCAGGCGCGGACAAGGTGTCCATCAACACCGCCGCCGTGCTGGAGCCGCGCCTCATCGCGGAGGCGTCCGCCGCCTTCGGCAGTCAGTGCATCGTGCTCGCTATCGACGCGCGTTCCGTGCGGGACGGCGCCGCCGCGCCGCCGCCGGATCTGCTCGCGCCCGATCACCCCGGCCGCGGCGAACTGGCGTTGGGCGCGGCCAGCCGCTGGGAGGTCTACGTGCACGGCGGGCGCACGCCGACGGGCGTCGACGCGCTGGCGTGGGCGCGGTACGGCGCGGCGCTGGGTGCGGGCGAGATGCTGCTCACGAGCATGGACGCGGACGGCAGGCTGGACGGGTTCGACCTCGACCTCACTCGCGCTGTGGCGCAGGCCGTGCCTGTTCCGGTCATCGCGTCGGGCGGCGCGGGCGGCAACGAGCACATGCACCAGGCGGTTACGGCGGGAGAGGCGGATGCGGCGTTGGCCGCCACCATCTACCACTACGGCAGCATCCGCGTCGGCGAGACCAAGCGCTACCTCGCCGACCGCGGCGTGCCCGTGCGCTTATGAGCAACGGCGCCGCCGGCCTCATCGCGTTCGACGTGTACGGCACGCTGGTGCGCAACGACTACGCCGCCTGGGACGAGACCATCGCGGAACTTGTGCGCGAGCACGACCTGCGCGTCGAGCCGCGCATCCTTCACCGCGAGTGGAACGCGCGTGAGTCGAACTTCCGCCGCACCCGAACCAATATGGGCGACCCGGAGCGCAGCCCGCCCTTCCGCACCTACTTCGAGGCGTGGCGCGACGCCTTCGCGGCGACATTCGCGGCGCTCGGCCTCAGCGCCGACACGAGCGCGTTCGCTTGCCGGTGTGTCGAGCGCATGGCGGAGATGCCGCCCTTCCCCGACGCGGCGCCGGCGCTGGAGGCGCTCGCGTCCGCCGCGCCGCTGGCCGTCCTGTCCAACGCGGACGACCCCTTTCTCGACGTGCTCGGCCGCTGCGGGTGGCGTTTCGACGCCGTCGTGTCGTCCGAGTCGGCGCGCGCCTACAAGCCCGATCCGCGCGCGTTCGCGGCGCTCGTCCGCGAGACGGGGGTTGCGCCCGAGCGCATCCTGTACGTCGGCGATTCGCCCTACGACGACGTGCACGGCGCGAAACTGGCGGGCATGCGCGCGGTGCTCGTCCGGCGCGAGCAGACCACGATGCGAACGCCGCCGCCGGAAGGCGAGGCGCTGCTGGAGCCGGACGCGGTGGTGGAGTCGCTGACGGAGCTGCCCGCTATCGTCGCGGGCGCATTGGAAGGGAGCGTGCTATGAGCGAGAGGCCGCGCCCGCCCGTCCAACTCGACGAACGCGGCTTGGTCGCCGCAATCTGCCAGGACGCGGTCAGCAGCGAGGTGTTGATGGTGGCGCACATGAACCGCGAGGCGCTGCGCCGCACGCTCGAGACGGGCGAGATGCACTTCTACTCGCGCAGCCGCGCCGAACAGTGGCGCAAGGGTGACACGTCGGGCGCGGTGCTGCACGTGGAGTCGGCGCGCGTCGACTGCGACGGCGACGCGCTGCTGTTCCGCGTCCACGCCGACGGCCCGGCGTGCCACACGGGGGAGCAGTCGTGCTTCTTCACCGCGCTGGAGGCGCAGCCGGAGTTCGCGGACGTGAGCGCGGGGCCGGGCGTGCTGGACGAGGTGTTTCAGACGGTGCGCCAACGGCAGCGCGAACGCCCCGAAGGTTCGTACACGGCGCGCCTGTTCGAGCAGGGCACGAAGCGCATCGCGCAGAAGGTGGCGGAGGAGGGCGCGGAGGTCGCCCTAGCCGCCGCCACCGGCGACCGTGAAGCGCTGGCCGGAGAGGTGGCCGATCTGCTCTACCACGCGTTGGTGCTGCTGGCGGACGCGGATCTGCGCCCGGAAGAGGTGTGGGCGGAGCTGCGGCGGCGTAGGGGCGGGTAGGGAGTAAGAGGCAGGATTATCTGGGGGCGCGCCCCCAGACCCCCATTCAGGGGAGGCGGCCTACTCCGCTGCCCACTGGACGTGGCCGTGGAGGTCGTCGGGGTGGGGGCGCGATTCGAAGATGGCGAACTCGCGCTTGGACGCGGCGATGGTGGTGTCGGCACCGTGGCCGGGGAAGACGCCCCACTCGCCGGGGAGCGTCAGCAGGCGCGAGCGGATGCTGCCCGTCAACTCCTGGAAAGCGGCGGGGCTGCGCGTGTAGCCGGGGCCGCCTGGGAAGAGCGTGTCGCCGGAGAGCACGCAGCCGTCGGCCACCATGCACACGCCGCCGGGGGTGTGGCCGGGCGTGTGCAGCAGGCGGATGCGGCGGCGGCCGACGTAGAGGTCGGCGTTGTGCTCGAGGTGGAACCCCGCGCGGACGGGCAGACGCTCCTCGTCGGCGGGGTGGACGCCTACGGGCAGGCCGGTGAGGCGCTGCGCCTCTTCGCAGCCCGCGACGTGGTCGGGGTGCGTGTGGGTTATCAGCAGCGCCTTGACGTTGAACTGCTTGGCCTCGTCCAGCAGGCGCTCGATCTCGGCGGGCGCGTCCACGACGTAGGCCTCGCGCGAGGCGGGGTCGGCGATGATGTAGCCGTTGTTGTCGTAGGCGCCCATGCCCGCGACCTTGAAGAGGTGGACATCGCCCTCGTGCGCTAGCGGCATGCGCGGCCTCCCGGCTCGTTGGTCGGGGGAGCATACTAGAATAGCGCCGCTATGGAGATGGAGCGGGGCATATGGCAGATAACGGCGGGGCGCGAGCCGTTCGCGGGGTTTCCGCCGCCTAACGCCTATCTGGTGAGCGGCGCGGACGCCTCGATCCTCATCGACGCGGGCTGGGAGGGCGAGGCCGACCACGCGGCGCGCATGGCGGCTATCGCGGAGGCGGGCGCCGCGCCGTTGTCGCGCGTCATCCTGACGCACCGACACGCCGACCATGCGGGCGGCGCGCTGCGGCTGCGCAAGGCGGCGGGCGTCCCGCTGGCGTGCCATCCGCTGGAGCGCGCGGTGATTGAGGACGACCGGTTGGGCGGCGCGGGCGTGGACGAGGCGGTTGAGGGAGGCGAGCGCTACGACCTGGGCGGGTTGACGGCGGAGGTGCTGTTCGCGCCGGGACATACGCTGGGCTGCTTGGCGGTGTACGTGCCGGAGCGCGGCGCGCTGTTCGCGTCGGATACCGTGATGGCCATCTCCACCGCCGTCGTGAGGCCCGGCGAGGGCGACATGGCGCAGTACGCGGCGACGCTCGAGCGCCTCCGCGAGGTGGACGCAACGACTATCTACGCGGGGCACGGCCCGCCGGTGCGCGACCCGGCGCGGCGGTTGGCGTCGCTGGCGGAGCATCGGCGCGGGCGCGAGGAGGCGCTGCTGACGGCGCTGGCGGACGGCCCGCGCACGGTGATCGAGTTGCGGGACGCGGTGTACGGGCGCCTGTCGGAGCCGCGTCAGCCGTTGGCGGCGGCGCAGGTGCGGAGCATGCTCGCCAAGCTGTCGGCGGAGGGCGCCGCCGCGCCGTCGGATGACGATGGCGAGAGGTGGGAGCGGGCGTAGGGCGGTCGCTGCGCCCTTGTTGCGCCTTAAGCCGGGAGCGTATCATCCGGCCATGCGAATCAAACTGACAAGCGTGACCGTCGACGACCAGGCGAAAGCGCTCGCCTTCTACACCCACATGCTCGGTTTCGTGAAGAAGCGGGACGACCCTGCGGGGGAGTACCGGGCGATCACGGTCGAGGCGCGAGACAACCCCGGCGGAATCGAGATGATGCTGGAGCCGAACGCGTACCCGGCTTCGCAGGTGTTCCAGGAAGCGCTTCGCAAGGACGGGATTCCGTCCGCCATCTTCTTCGTGGACGACCTCGACAGCGAATACCGGCGGCTCACCGGGCTGGGCGTCGAGTTCCTGATGGAGCCGACACGCAACGACTGGGGGTACCAGGCCGTGTTCGACGACACCTGCGGCAACTACATCATGCTGCACGAGGAATAGACGGCGCGATGACCGAAGCCCGCCCCGCGGGCGACGTGCGCTCGCATTCTTGGGCGCCGCTAGACGCTGACGGTGGGCGGTGGGAGCAGGGGTAGGGCGGGCGCTATACTGCGCGGTATGACTACGCTGACGGCAGCCAAGGTGTTTCCCGCTTCGGCGGAGGTGGACGCGCGCGGGCGGCTTTGGGTCGGCGGGTGCGACACGGTGGAGTTGGCGCGGGAGTTCGGCACGCCGCTGTACGTGTACGACGAGGCGGCGCTGCGGGGCGCTGCGGAGGCGTTCACCTCGGCGTTCGCCTCGCGCTACCCCGCCTCGCAGGTGGTCTATGCCTGCAAGGCGTTCGTCAACGTGCCGCTGGCGCGCCTGCTCGCCTCCTACGGGCTGGGGTTCGACGTGGTGTCGGGCGGTGAGGCGGCGGTGCTGCGCGCGGCGGGCGTTTCGCCGAAGAGCGTCTACTTCCACGGCAACAACAAGTCGCCGCAGGAGTTGCGCGAGGCGGTCGAGTGGGGCATCGGCCACGTGGTGGTGGACTCCTTCTTCGAATTGGGGGAGCTGGAGCGCATCGCGGCGGAGGCGGGGGTCGTCCAGCGGGTGCTGGTGCGCGTGTCGCCGAGTATCGACCCGCACACGCACCGCTACACGACTACGGGCGTGCTCGACTCCAAGTTCGGATTCGCCATCGAGACCGGGCACGCAGAGCAGGCGGTGCGCCAGGCCGTCGCGGCGCCGCATCTCGACCTCCAGGGCCTCCACTTCCACCTCGGCTCGCCCATCTTCGAGTTGGAGCCGTACTCGGAGGGGGTGGCGGTGGTGATGGAGTTCGCGTCGCGGATGCGAGAGGAGGGCCTCGAGCTGAGGCGGTTCAGCCCCGGCGGCGGCTACGCCATCGCCTATACGGAGGAGGACGACCCGCCGACGGCGGACGCCTACGCGGAGGTTGTCGTGGACGCGCTGCGGCAGGCGTGCCGCGACTACGACATGCCGGAGCCGGAGATGGTCATCGAGCCGGGGCGCGCCGTCGCCGGGCCTGCGGGCGTGGCGCTCTACAGCGTCGGCGCCATCAAGGAGATCCCGGGCGTTCGCACCTACGTCGCGGTGGACGGGGGGATGGGCGACAACATCCGCCCCGCGCTCTATGGCGCGCGCTACGTAGCCGTCGCCGCCAACCGCGCGCATGACGCGGCGACGGCGACGGTGACTGTGGCGGGCAAGTACTGCGAATCGGGCGACGTGCTGATACGCGACGCGCGCCTGCCCGCCCTGCGCGCGGGCGACCTGCTGGCGATTCCGGCGTCGGGCGCGTACGGGCCGTCGATGGCGAGCGACTACAACCTGAACGGGCGCCCGCCCATCGTGCTGGCGGCCGACGGCCGGGCCACGCTGCTGCGCCGCCGAGAGTCGTACGACGACCTGATGGCGACTGACGTCCGCTAGCGCGATGGCCCACTTCACGCTGCGGGGTCAGGAGGCCGCCGTGCGCATCCTCGAGCGCGCGCTGGCGCACGACCGCCTCCACCACGCCTACCTGTTCGCAGGCCCGGCGCACGTCGGCAAGACCATGCTCGCCGTCCAACTGGCGCAGGCGCTCAACTGCGACGAGGGGGACGAGGCTTGCCGCGCGCGCGTCGCCAACGGAACGTTCGCGGACGTGCGGTTCGTGGGCGCGGGCGAGCGGGAGGACGGCGCGGCGCGCACGCTCATCGGCATCGAGGCGGTGCGGGACATCATCGCGGCGGCGCACCTGCGCCCCTACGAGGGCAAGCGGCGCGTGTTCATCATCGAGGACGCGGCGCGGATGAGCACGGACGCGGCCAACGCGCTGCTGAAGGTGCTGGAGGAGCCGCCGCCCGATGTGCTCATCGTGTTGCTAACGGAGCACGCGGACGACCTGCTCGCCACCATCCGCTCGCGCTGCCAACTGCTCGAACTGCGCCCGATGCCCATAGGCGAGGTGGCGCGCATCCTGCAAGAGGAGCACGGCCAAGAGGCGGAGCACGCCGACGTGCTCGCGCGCCTCTCGCGCGGCTGCCTGGGCTGGGCGCTGCAAGCCGCCGCCGACTCCGCCGTGCTCGCGCACAGCCATCAGCGAATCGAGCGCATCGTGGACGCGGCGGAGTCGGGCCTGGAGGGGCGGTTCTCCTACGCAGACGACTTGGCGCGCCGCTTCTTCCGCGACCGCGCCGAGGGGCGAGAGGAACTCTACGCGTGGCTGCGCTGGCTGCGCGACGTGCTCCTCACGCAGCAGGGGCGCGGCGGCGAGATTGTCAACGCGGCGTGGCGCTCCACCATCGAGCGGCACGCCGCCTCGCTCCCCCCCGGCGCCGCGCTGCGCTGGGCGCGCCGCGTAGAAGAGGCGATCGGCGCCCTAGAGCGCAACGCCAACCCGCGCCTAACCCTAGAGGCGATGCTGCTGGAGGCGCCGCCTGTGCAAGCGGGGGTGTGAGGGGCACCTTCCGGACGGGGCGGAAGAGAGGGGAAGAGTTTGTGGGGGCGCGCCCCCACGCCCCCTTTGTTGGGGCGGTTGCCGTGCGCCGCTAGCGGAGGACGATGTTAATTAGGTGGCGGTCGGGGACGTAGAGGACGCGGGCTACCTCGCGGCCCTCTAGGTGGGGGCGGAGGCGCTCGGAGGCGAGGGCGGCTTGCTTGGCGTCGGCGTCGGAGACGTCGGCGGGGACGCTGATGCGGTCGCGCACCTTGCCGTTGACCTGGACGACCAGCGTCGCCTCTTCCTCGGCGGTGAGGGCGGCATCCCACTCGGGGAGGGACTGTTGGTGGACGCTGTAGGGGCGGCCGGTGCGCTCCCAGAGTTCCTCGGCGAGGTGGGGCGCGAGGGGCGCGAGCAGCAGCAGCAGTTTCTCGAGCGCGTCGCGCCACGCGGCTTGCGAGGCGGCGCCGTCGTCGTGGGCGCGGGCGAGTTCGTTGGACAACTCCATCAGCGCCGAGATGGCGGTGTTCATCTTGAAGCGCTCGATGTCGGCGAGGACGCGGCGGATGGTCTGGTGCGCCTTGCGCGTGAGGGCGGCGTCGCTCGCGCCCTGCGCGGGGAGCGCGGAGGGGTCGCGCTGGCAGAGTTCCCACAGGCGGGAGACCCAGCGCGCGACGCCGTTGATGCCGCTGTCGCTCCAGTCGCCGCCCTGTTCCCACGGGCCGATGAACATCAGGTAGAGGCGGACGACGTCGGCGCTGAAGCGTTGGACATAGTCGTCGGGGGCGATGACGTTGCCGCGGCTCTTGGACATCTTGGCGTGGCCGGAGAGGATCATCCCCTGGTTGAAGAGGCGGGGAAACGGCTCGTCCAAATCGACGACGCCCACGTCGCGCAGCGCCTTGGTGAAGAATCGGGAGTAGAGCAGGTGCATGACGGCGTGCTCGGCGCCGCCCATGTACTGGTCTACGGGGAGCCACTTGCGGGCGTGGTCGTCGCGGACGGGCGCGTCGCCGTAGTGCGGGCTGAGGTAGCGCAGGAAGTACCACGACGAGTCGACGAAGGTGTCCATCGTGTCCGTCTCGCGCCGCGCGGCGCCGCCGCACGCAGGGCAGGGGGCGTTCACGAAGGCGTCGTGGCGCTTGAGGGGCGATTCGCCGGTAGGGAGGAAGTGGACACCCTCCGGCAGCAGCACGGGCAGGTCTTCCTCGGGGACGGGGACTGCGCCGCAACCGGCGCAGTAGAGGATGGGGATGGGCGCGCCCCAGTAGCGCTGGCGCGAGATGAGCCAGTCGCGCATGCGGTAGGAGACCGTGCGCTTGCCCCATCCCTCGCGCTCGATTTTGCCGGCGATGGCCTCGTAGCCCTCGCTCGCCGGGAGGCCGTCGAACTCGCCCGAGTTGACCTGCGTTCCCTCCTTGCCCACGTAGGCGGTGTCGAGGGCGTCGCCGGGCGCCCATCCGGGCGGGGCGACGACGACGCGCACGCCGAGGCCGTACTTGGCGGCGAACGCGAAGTCGCGCTCGTCGTGGGCGGGCACGCCCATCACGGCGCCGGAGCCGTAGGAGAGGAGCACGTAGTCGGCGGCGAGGATGGGCACGCGCTCGCCGTTGAGGCGGTTGACGGCGTAGGCGCCGGTGAAGACGCCCGTCTTCTCCCGCTCGGTGGAGAGGCGCTCGATCTCGCTTTGGCGGCGCGAGGCGGCGGTGTAGGCCTCCACCTCGGCGCGGCGCTCCGGCGTGGCGAGGCGGCTGACGAGGGGGTGCTCCGGCGCGAGGGCGAGGAAAGTTACGCCGAAGACGGTGTCGATGCGCGTGGTGAAGGTGGATATCTCGGTGACGTCGAGTCCGTACTCGGAGATGTCGAAGGAGACGTCGACGCCCTCGCTGCGCCCGATCCAGTTGGTCTGCATCAGTTTGATGGGGTCGGGCCAGTCGATGAGGCCTGAGAAGTCGAGCAGCTGGTCGGCGTAGGCGGTGATCTTGAAGAACCACTGCTCCATCTCGCGGCGCTCGACGGGGTCGCCGGAGCGCTCGCACTTGCCGTTGAGCACCTGCTCGTTGGCGAGGACGGTCTGGCAGCCGGGGCACCAGTTGACGGGCGCCTCGGCGCGGTAGGCGAGGCCGGCCTCGTAGAGTTTGAGGAAGAGCCACTGGTTCCAGCGGTAGTAGGTGGGGTCGCAGGTTACGATCTCGCGCTCCCAGTCGATGACCGTGCCCATCGACCGGAACTGGCGGCGCATGCGCTCGATGTTGGCGTAGGTCCACTCGCCGGGGGGCGTCTGGTTGCGGATGGCGGCGTTCTCGGCGGGCAGGCCGAAGGAGTCGAACCCCATCGGGAAGAGCACGTTGTAGCCGCGCATCCGCATGTAGCGCGCGTAGGCGTCGGGCGCCGAGTACATAAACCAGTGGCCGATGTGCAGGTCGCCCGACGGGTAGGGGAACATCGTAAGCGCGTACCACTTGGGGCGCGGGTCGTCGTCCGGGGTGCGGTAGAGGCCGTCGGCCTCCCAGCGCCGTTGCCACTTCTGCTCGACGGCGAGGTGGTCGTAGGGGAGAGGGGCTTTGCGGAGAGTGGTCATAGAGCGTTCGAGCCGATGCGGCGCAATGCAGTGTAGCGCTAGGCGGTGCGGGCGCGCTAGGCGGCGACCGCTCTCGCGCCGAAATAGCCGACGCACACCGCCGCCAGCCCGGCGGCCACCGACGCGGCGACGTAGGCGGCGGCAAGGCCTGCATGGCCGCCGCGCAGCAGCGTCAGCGTCTCGTTGGTGAAGGCCGAGAAGGTGGTGAATCCGCCCAACACGCCCGTTAGCAGCAGCAGGCGCGCGCTTTCGCGCAAGCCGCCCGCCTCCGCCGCCGCGCCGACGATGACGCCGATGGCGAACGAGCCGAGCACGTTGACGGACAGCGTTCCCCACGGGAAGGCGGATTCGCCCGCGAACCGCCCCGTTACCCACAGGGAGAGAGCGTAGCGGGCGGCGGAGCCGACGAAGCCGCCCGCGCCGACGAACAACAGGTCGGTCATCGTGGCGGCTCGTAGACGCCTTGCCAATCGCCCTTGCCGGGGAAGTCGACGTAGAGGCCCAGGCCGGCGCCGCCGATGACGTGCAGGTGGCCATGCTCCTGCGTCTGGAGCGCGTCCTCGCCGAAGTTGCTCACGAGGCGATAGCCGTCCGGCGCCTGCGCCTCGCCGATCTCGACGGCCAACGACGCGGCGCGTGCGAACAGGGGCGAGCGCCAGAACTCGCGTTGGTCGAGGTGCGCGCACGGCGCGATCAGCAGCATCAGCGGAACCCAGCGCAAGCGATTGCGGAAGACGATCAGGTCGTCGTCTTGGTAGTGGATGTCGGCGGGAGCGGCATGGGCCGCGATGGCGCAGAAGTCGCAGGCCGCAGCGGTGGACGGCTCATCCATCGCGCCGCCGGTCTTGGCGCGGGGAGCGCGTCTTACCCGCGCCGACGCCGGGGCGGCGGAAGTCGGGCGCGTCGATGGGCACGATGGTAACCAGGCGAGGGTCGTTGAGGCGGGAGGCGACAGGGTCGCCCGCCTCGACGGGCAGTTCGCGGGTGGTGACGATAGTGGGCAGGCTTGCGTTGTGGCGGTGGACGATGAGCTGGTAGAGCTTCTCCTTGGCCCATGGCGTGGAGGATTGGGCGCCCAGGTCGTCGAGGATGAGCAACGGCGCGCGCTTGACCTCCTCGAAGAGTTGGTCGTAGGTAACGCGGCTGTCGGGGTTGAAGGTGTAGCGCAGGTGGTCGAGCAGGTCGGGGACGAAGGCGAAGAAGACGGGTTCGCCGCGCGCCAGGCGTTGGTTGGCGATAGCGACGGCGAGGTGCGTCTTGCCTACGCCGGAGTCGCCAAGCAGCAGGAGCCACTTGTCCGGGGCGTCGGCGTAGGACATAGCGGCGGTGAGCGCGGCCTGCAAGGCGTGGCGCGCGTCGTCTTGAGCGCCGTAGGGAGTCGCGGTGAAGTTCTTGAAGGTCATGCTCGCCGCCATCGCGGGTTCGACGCCGCCGATGCCGGAGGCTGTCTTGGCGTCGCCGAGGTCGAGGGCGCGGGTAAGGCGCGCGTCGGCCAGGCGGCTCTGAAGGCGCGGGTCGAGTTGGTCGAGAGGCAGGGCGGCGGTGACGACGGTGGGCAGCGCGGCGGCGAAGCGGTGGTTGAGCACCTGGTAGACCTTCTCGTCCGCCCAGGGCGTGGGGCTTTGGGCGCCTAGGTCGTCCAACACAAGGAGGGGCACGTTCTTCACCTGCTCGAAGAGATCGTCGTAGGAGAGTTCGTGGTCGGGGTTGAAGGAGGCGCGGAAGTGGTCGAGCAGGTCGGGGACGAAGGCGAAGAAGACGGGTTCGCCGCGCTCCATACGCCGATTGGCGACGGCGGCGGCGAGGTGCGTCTTGCCCGCGCCGTGGGCGCCGGTGAGCAGCAGCCAGCCGTCCGGCTCGTCGGCGTAAGCGCGCGCGGCGTCGAGGGCTGCGCGGAAGCGCTCGCGCGCGTCGGCGCCCGGCGCTCTGCCGCTCGGTTCGGTCGCGTCGAAGGAGACGCGGGCGAGCACGCCCATATTGCTGTGGCGGCGCAGGCGGGCGAGGCGCTGCTCCTCGCTCAGCCGCACCTGGCAGACGCACGGGACGGCGCGCCCGAAGCCGGGGTCGTTGAGCGACACGTCGCGCCGCAGCCAGCCGCGCCCGCCGCAGATGGGGCAGTCGGAGACGGGCTCGGGCTCCGTCTGTTCCAGCCAGGCGATCTCAGCCGCGGAGGCGGAGATACTCTTCTGCTGTAACCTTTTGAGGATGTCCCCGATGCTTTCCATCCGGGTCTCGCCCCTCTCTCTCCCAACGTTCTAGGACGCGCTCGACGTAGCGCCACGAACGCGCGTTGCTCTTGACGGCCTCGCCGACGGCGTCGCGTATCCAATCCTCCGGGTAGCGGTCTTGGGCGTCGCGGAGCAGGTCTGCGACGCCCGCTGTGAGCATGCCGATGTTCTCTTCGTACAGACGGTAGACGGCCGGGCGCTCAGCCGGCGGAGCGCCGGGAAGCGGCGCGGCGGCCAACGGCGCGGGCAGGAAGCGTTCGGCGGCGCGCCGCCCCTCGGGCGAATTGGGGAAGTAGACGCGGTTGGCCGCGCCGCCCGCCGCGAACAGCACCCCACGCTCAACGGCGGCGCCAAGCCCGTCGCGGATGGCGTCCGCGCCGCCCAGCGCGCTCAGCAGCACCGGGTCGCCCTCCAACTCGGTTGCGGCTACGCATCTGGGCGGGCTGTGCTTGCCCGCGAGCAGCCAGAAGAAGCGCAGCGCGCACTTCAACTCCGCCAAGTCGCCGATGTCCTCCAGCAGTTCGCCGAGGAGCGGGGCGGGCACAGGCACGGAGCGGGCGCCGGAGGGCAGGCCGTCGAACGGGCGCATTCCTACGCCTCCGCTTGGCTGAGCGCGCCGGTTGCGAGGTTCTCGAAGCGGAAGAAGTGGCCGCGGAAGTAGAGGTCGACGGTGGGCGTTTGGCCGTGGCGGTTCTTGGCGATGACGAGTTGGACGAGGTTCTCGGGGTAGGGCTCGCTGGTCTGGCGCTGCTCCCACTGCTCCTTGGTCACGTACCTGTCCTCGCGATGGATGAAGGAGACTACGTCGGCGTCCTGCTCGATGCTGCCCGATTCGCGCAGGTCGGAGAGCATAGGGTGGTGGTCTTGGCGCTGCTCGATGGCGCGGCTGAGCTGGGAGATGGCGATGACGGGCACGTTCAGGTCGCGCGCGATGGCTTTGAGCGAGCGGGTGATGTGCCCCAACTCGGTAACGCGGTTCTCGCCCCGCACGCCGGAGCCGCTGATGAGCTGGAGGTAGTCCACGACGATGAGGTCGACGGCGCGCTCGACGTGCAGGCGGCGCAGTTTGGAGCGCATCTGCGGCACGGTCTGCACCGCCGAGTCGTCGATGTAGATGGGGAGGTCGGAGAGCGCGCCGATGGATTCCATAACGCGCGACTGCTCGGCGTCGGTGAGCACGCCGACGCGGAGGCGGTGGCCGACCACCTCGGCCTCGGCGCAGAGGAGGCGCAGGGCGAGATGCTCGCGCCCCATCTCGAGGCTGAAGGCGGCGCAGACGGCGCCCTGTCCGGCGGCGTTGCGCAGGATGTTCATCGCCAGCGTCGATTTTCCCAGGGAAGGGCGCGCGGCGATGATGATCAGGTCGCCGCGCTGGAGGCCGCCCAGCACGCGGTCGAGGTCGGTGAAGCCGCTGTTGACCGGGGCGACATGGTCGATGCCCCGGTCGAACGCCGCCGTGGCCTCGAGGTATTCGTCCATCACTTGGCGGATGGTTACGAAGTCGCGGACGGCGGAGCCGCCGCGTACGCGGAAGAGGACGTCTTCGGCGCTGGAGAGCGCCTGCTCCACGTCGGCGGTGTCGGCGTAGCCGATGTCGGCAATCGCCCTGGCCGCGTCGATGAGGCGGCGCATCGTCGCCGTGCGGTAGACGATGTGGGCGTAGTGCTCGACGTGGGTGGAGGTGGGGACGGTGGCGACGAGGTAGCTGAGGTAGGTAGCGCCGCCCGCGCTCTCGAGGCGGTCGCGCAGCGACAATTCGTGGGAGAGGGTCAGTTGGTTTACGGCGTCGCCGCGCTGATAGAGCGCCTGACACGCCTCGAAGCACCAGCGGTTGCGCTCGTGGTAGAAGTCGGCGGGCGTTAGGAGCGTGGCGACCCTGGCGATGGCCTCGCCGTCAATGAGCAGCGAGCCGATGACGGCCTCTTCAGCGTCGGTGTCGTGCGGCGGCAGCTGCTCCAGGTACATAGCGCGTCGGCAGGGCTAGGACTGCTGCTCCTCCTCCTCTTCCGCCGTCTCCTCCGCCTGCGGGGATTCCTCCCTGTCCTCAGGCTGCTTCGCCTCCACTTGCGCGGTCTCCTCTCCGTCCTCCGGTTGTTCGGCCTCGGCGCGGCGCGCCATCTCCTGCAAGTAGCCCTCGGGGACGACCTGGACGGTTACGGAGGCTTGCACCTCGCGGTAGAGGCGCAGGGTTACGGGGTGGTCGCCGGGGTCGTGGATCGCCTCGCCCAGGAGCACCTGGCGGTGGTCGATGGGGCGTCCCACCGCCTCGCCGAGGCGCTGAGCGATGTGGCGGCCGGTAACGGAGCCGAAGAGGCGTCCGTTGGGGCCGATGCGCGCCTCAACGACCACGTTCATGCCCTCGATGGCGTCGGCGACCGTCTGCCAGTCGCTCGACTCCTTGACGCGCTTGACCTGCGCGGTCTTCTCGATGGCGTTGACGCGCTGCATGGCGTCGGGCGTGGCGGGGGCGGCCAGGCCCTTGGGCAGCAGGTAGTTCCGCGCGTAGCCGTTCTTGACTTCCTTCACCTCGCCGGCGTCGGCGGCGCCGGGCACGTCTTGCAGAAAGATGACCTTCATTCGTCCGTTCCTTGTCGCGGGGTTTGACGGCGGGCGCCGACCGCGCCCCGATCCGCCGAAGCGAAAGGATAGGCTATCGGAGCGTAGGCCGCATTCCCCTTGCGGCGCCAGTCCCGGTTGTCGCAGTCCCCACTGCGGCGGCCAGGCCTAGCGAAAGCGCCGCGCCGATTGTCTGGGCGCCCTTGCGTGGGGAGGCAAGAGGGCGCTTGGCCAATTCGGGGGCAGGTTTCGCCCGCTCGCGCGCCCTCTTACTCCGTGCGTCCCAGGGCTGCGTTCAGGCCGCCCTCCCAGGACGCGCGCAGCGTCTCCAGCGGTTCGTCCAGCACGCCGCGCCACGTCAGCCGCGCGCCGCCCGTAACGCCCAGCTTGGCGGCGGGCACGCCCGCCTCGCGCGCGACGGCGAGCAACTCCGCCTCCTTGCCGGGCGCGAGCGAGACGACTGCGCGAGAGGCCGCCTCGCCGAACAGCGCCGCATCCCACCGTCCCTCCGGCGGCGCGTCCAGGGCTGCGCCGACGCCGCCGATCAGCGCCGACTCCGCGACGGCGACGGCTAGGCCGCCGTCGGAGCAGTCGTGCGCGGAACGCAGCGCGCGGCTCTCGGCCAGGCGCGCAAGCAGCGCTTGGAGGCGCGCCTCCGCGTCCAGGTCGATGGTCGGTCTGCCCAACACTTGGCCGAGGCAGAAGGCGAGGTATTCGCTGCCCGCCAGGTCGGCGTCCTCGCCGCGCACGCCGGGCGCGCCCAGCAGGTAGATGAGGTCGCCGGGGACGGCGAAACCGGCGGCGATGCGGTCGCCGGCGCGCGAGAGGACGCCGACGGCGCCGATGATGGGCGTGGGATGGATGGGTTCGCCCCTGGTCTCGTTGTAGAGGGAGACGTTGCCGCTGATGACGGGGACGCCGAGGGCGGCGCAGGCGTCGGCGATGCCCCGCACGCACTGCTCGAGTTGGTAGTAGACCTCCGGTTTCTGCGGGTCGCCGAAGTTGAGGCAGTCGGTTATGGCGAGGGGTCTTGCGCCGACGACGGCGACGTTACGGCATGCTTCGGCAACGGCGCGCGCGCCGCCCGCGTAAGGGTCGAGGTAGACCGCGCGCCCGTTGCCGTCGATGGCGACGGCGATGGCGCGCTCGCTTCCGGGCAGGCGGAGCACCGCCGCGTCCGCCGCGCCGGGCTTGATCAGCGTGTTGGTCTGCACCTCATGGTCGTAGCGTTGGTAGATGGGGCGGCGGCTAGCCACGTTGGGCGAACCGAGCAATCGGGTAAGCAGTCGCCCTGCCTCCGACGCATCGGGTGAGGGCAGGCAGGGGGCGTTTTGGAGGGCGTCGAGGTAGGCGGGACGCGCGCCGCCAGGGCGATACTGCGGCGCGTCGGCGAGGGCGCTCACGGGCGCGTCGGCGACTAGTTCGGCGCCGTCGAAGATGCGGGCGGCGGCGCCCTCGACCGCCTTGCCGACGACGGCGCTGTGCAGTCCCCAGCGCTCCAGAATGGCCTCCGCCTCCGGCTCGCGCCCGGGCTTGACGATGAGCAGCATGCGCTCCTGCGATTCGGACAGCATCACCTCGTAGGGCGTCATTCCCGATTCGCGGCGCGGCGCACGGGAGACGTCCAGCTCGAGGCCCGCCCCGGCGCGGTGGGCGCTCTCGATGGCGCTGCTGGTGAGGCCCGCCGCGCCGAGGTCTTGCATCCCCTCCAGACAGCCGGAGGCGGCGACTTCGAGGCAGGCTTCGATGAGCACCTTTTCTAGGAAGGGGTCGCCTACTTGGACGGTGGGACGCATCTCACGGTCGTCGTCGAAGGAGCGAGAGGCGAGGCCGGAGGCGCCGTGGATGCCGTCGCGTCCGGCGGGGGCGCCCGCGAGCATCAGCGTTGCGCCCGGCGGCGCGGCGGCGCGCACTAGCCCGCCCTGCGGCAGGATGCCTACGCACATCGCGTTCACGAGCGGGTTGGCGGCGTAGGAGGGGTCGAAGACCACCTCTCCGCCCACGTCGGGTATGCCGACGCAGTTGCCGTAGCCGGAGATTCCGGCCACCACACCCTCGAACAGACGCCGGGTGCGCGGGTCGCCGGGCGGGCCAAAGCGCAGCGAGTTCAGCAACGCGACGGGTCGCGCGCCCATAGCCAGGATGTCGCGGATGATGCCGCCGACGCCCGTCGCCGCGCCTTGGTACGGTTCCACTGCGGACGGGTGGTTGTGCGACTCCACCTTGAAGACCACGCTCAGCCCGCCGCCAACGTCCACCACCCCGGCGTTCTCGCTCCCCGCCTCAATCTGCACGCCCGCGCCGGTGGTGGGAAGGAGGCGCAACAGGGGCTTGGAGTGCTTGTAGCCACAGTGCTCGCTCCACAGCGCGCCGAACAGTCCCAACTCCACCTCGTTGGGTTCGCGCCCCAGTTTGCGGACAATCAGGTCGTACTCCGCGCGGCTCAGCGCGATGGCGTCCAACTGCTCCTGCGAGACGCTCACGCGCTCACCCCCACCATAGCGACGCCGGCAACCACCAACGCCGCGCCGAGCGCGGCGCGGGGCGTTACGCGCTCGGTCCCGCGGAGCAGCAGCAACACGAAGGCGTAAGAGGCGAGTGGGACGGAGCCGGTGATGGGCGCGGCGACGCTGAACGGGATGCGCTCCAACGAGGTGTAGAAGGCGCCGATGGCGAATGCGTAGGCGACGCCCGCCGCCAATCCCCACAGGATGCCGTTCCTGGGCGGCCGCGCCCCGCGCGACAACGCCCGCATATTCACCGCGAACAGCAGCGCGAGGCCGAACACCGATTCGTAGAAGGCGACCACCACGCCGGACGCGCCGCCGGTCACAAGTTGGCTGGCGACGTAGCCCGCGCTGGCGAAGGAGCAGCCGGCAAGCGCCGCCAGCAGGACGCCGGACATCGCGACGGAGACGCGCGGCGCGCGCGCGGCGAGGCGGCTCATTCGGCGACCCGCTCGCGGTCGCCGACAAGTACGGCGACGCCTGCGACGATGACGAACGCGCCGACGATTGTCAGCAGACCGGGGCGCTCGCCGCCCAGCGTAACGGCCAACAGCACGCCGAACAGCGGTCCTGCGCCGAGGATGGGCGCGGCGAGCGTAACTCCCGCGCGCTTCATGCCATGGAAGTAGGCGACGTTGCCGCTGACGTAGGCAAGGAAGCCCATCAGCGCGGCAAGCCCAAAGAAGGCTAACCCGTGCCCGGAGAATGCGCTCGGCCCCTCCATCAGCAGCGCCGCCGCCCCCAGCGAGGCCACGCTCATAGGCACGGTGATGAAGAGGATGCCCGCCGGGGAGAGGTGGAACATCGCGCGTCGCGCGATTACGTCGCCCAGGCCGAAGCACAAGGTGCAGAAGATGGCGAGGCCGACTCCGAACGCCAAAAGCCTAGACCGCCGCGGGGGAGCCGCTGAGGGCGGCCAACATCGATCGGATGAAGAGGAGGCCGTCCACGCCCCCGAGCGCCTCCTCCACTACGCGCTCGGGGTGGGGCATCAGACCCAGCACGTTGCCCGCCTCGTTCGTCACTCCGGCGATGTCGGCGCGCGAGCCGTTGGGGTTCGCGCCGGGCGCAGGGAGGCCGTCGGCGCCGCAGTAGCGCAGGGCGACCTGGCCGTTGGCCTCGATGCGCGCGAGCGTGTCGTCGTCCGCGTAGTAGTTGCCGTCGCCGTGGGAGATGGGAACGGAGACGACCTGCCCCGGCGCGGCGGCGGAAGTGAAGGGCGGCGCAGCGCGTTCGACGCGCAGGAGTTGGGGCTGGCAGCGGAACTCGAGGCTGCGGTTGCGCATCAGGGCGCCGGGGAGCAGCCCTGCCTCGCACAGCACCTGGAAGCCGTTGCAGGAGCCGAGCACCGGGCCGCCCGCGCGGGCGAAGTCGGCGATGGCGGGCATAATGGGAGAGAAGCGGGCGATGGCGCCGGGACGCAAGTAGTCGCCATAGGAGAACCCGCCGGGGAGGATGACCGCGTCGAAGCCGCGCAGCGAGCGCTCGCGGTGGAAGACGTACTCCGCCTCCGTGCCCGCGACCTCCGTCAGCGCGCGCATCCAGTCGCGGTCGCTCCACGTGCCGGGGAAGACCACGATGGCGAATCGGGGCACCATTGCGCTACGCCTCTTCCCGCTGCGCGAGCGCTTGGAGCAGTTCGCCGACCACCTCGTTGACCATGGCGCCGTCGGCTTGGCCGCGCACCTGCGGCATCACTTTGCCCATCACCTTGCCCCGGTCGCCGGGGCCGGTTGCGCCCGCCTCGGCGGCGGCGCGCCGGGCGAGCTCCGACACCTCCTCGCGGGTGAGTTGCCGGGGCAGGTAGCGCGTGAGCACGTCCAACTCGGCTTGCTCCTTGTCCGCCAGGTCGCTGCGGGCGGCGCCTCGGTAGGTCTCGATGCTCTCGCGGTACTGGCGGCTCATACGCGAGAGCACGTCGACGACCGCGAGGTCGTCGAGGTCGCCGCCCTTGTCCTTCTCGCGGTTGAGGACGGCGGCTCGGATGAGGCGGACGGTGTCGCGCGTCAGCGCGTCGCCGCCCTTCATCGCGGCTTTCAGGTCATCGTCCAGGCGCTGTTTGATGCTCATCCTTGCCTCTGCTTCACCGGTGGGAGTTTGCTGAAGAGGTTAGCCATATCGGCGGCGGTTTTGGCGGCATCGGCGCCCCGGTTGCCCAGGGCTCCGCCCGCGCGGGCGACGGCCTGCTCCGCGTTGTCCACGGTCAGCACGCCGAAGGCGATGGGGACGCCCGTTGCGCGAGCGGCCTCGTCGACTCCGCGCGCCGCGCCGTCGGCGACGACGTTGAAGTGGTGCGTCTCGCCCCGTATTACGCAGCCCAAGACAATCAGCGCGTCCCACTCGCGCGTCTCCGCCATGCGCTGGGCGGCCTGCGGCAGTTCGAGCGCGCCGGGAACCCACGCGACGGTTACGCTCTCGTCGGGGACGCCGCAGTCGCGCAGCGCCGCCAGAGCGCCCGAAAGCAGTCGCGCGGTGATGAATTCGTTGAAGCGGGAGGCGATGACGCCGACGCGCAGGCGCTCGGTTTGGCTGCTGCCGCTGAGATCGGTGACCATCGCGCGCCAAGTGTAGCCGCCCGGCGGCGGGCGCGGCTAGCGGGCGGAAGGTCTATGGCGTTGCCTGCCGCAGGCGGTGGATAGCGTCCGCTAGATGCACCCGTCCCTCGTAGATGGCGCTGCCTACAATGGCGGCCTCTACGCCGGTCTGCGCCAGGCGCAGGAGGTGATCGGCAGAAGCGACGCCGCCGGAGGCGATGAGGCGCGCGCCGCCGCGCCAATCCCCGGCGACGGAGAGGGCGCGCGCCCTCTGCGCCATCGCCTCGACCGCCTCGAAGTTGGGGGCGGAGAGGGCGCCGTCGCGGGCGATGTCGGTGAAGATGAAGCGCCCGACGCCCAGCGCGGCGAGGCGCGCCATCGTCTCGGCGGCGCTTGCGTCGGTCTGTTCGCGCCACGCGGCGAGGGCGAGGGCGCCGTCTCGCGCGTCCAGCCCTACGGCGACGCGCTCGGCGGAGTGAGCGGCGACGGCGCGCTCGACCAGGCCGGGGTCGCGGACGGCGGCGGTGCCGAGAACGACGCGCGCGGCGCCTGCGTCGAATGCGTCGGCGACGGCGCGGTCGGAGCGCAGACCGCCGCCGACCTGCACGCCGACGCCGGGGACTGCGCGGGCG
>CAZLKC010000016.1:0-41905 GCA_964560025.1 uncultured Dehalococcoidia bacterium | reverse complement strand
GACGTAGCCAAGTGGTTAAGGCGGGGGTCTGCAAAACCCCTATTCGGCGGTTCGAATCCGCCCGTCGCCTCCATTCCCTCCGCCGCGCGGCGCCCGCGCCCATCCCCTAAAATGGCCGCATGCCCCAGTCCATCGTCCGCGCCCGCCACCTGATCGCGCGCCCCGACCTGGTGATTGACGACGGCGCGCTGCTCCAGCGCGACGGCGCGATCGAGGCCGTCGGCTCGTGGGAAGAGGTGCGCCGCGCCGCGCCGGACGCCCCGGTGCTCGGCGGCTCCGACTACGTTGCGATGCCCGGCCTGGTGAACGCGCACCACCACGGGCGCGGCGTGGGCGGATTCCTCG
Source organism: uncultured Dehalococcoidia bacterium (assembly GCA_964560025.1). GTDB lineage: Bacteria > Chloroflexota > Dehalococcoidia > Lucifugimonadales > Australimonadaceae > JAGWBE01. The sequence goes on along the minus strand of CAZLKC010000016.1, from coordinate 41,560 downwards.
GCGGCCATGCGGACGACGCCTTGGAGCGCTGGCTGCTCCGCATCCCCGCGCAGCGCCCCGGGCTAGACGCGCGTCTTGGCGCCCTCGTCTCCGCTTTGGCGATGGTGCGCTCCGGCACGACGACGGTGCTGCACAACCACCTCGGCCCCGGCGCGCCGGACGCGGTCGGCGCTTACGCTGCCGTCGGAATGCGCGCCGCCCTCTCCTCCGCCTACATCGAGCGCGCCTTCTACGCCTACGACGACGACGCGTTCCTCGCCTCCCTTCCCGCCGACCTCGCCGCCCAAGCGCGTGCCGCGCTCCCGCCGCCCCCTGGCCCCTCGAGCCGCGACGCCTACTTCGACCTGGTGGACGAACTTGTCGAGGCGGCGCACGCCGCGATGGGCGGCCGCGCGCGCGTGATGATCAGCCCCGTCGGCCTCTACTGGGCGGCGGACGACTTCCTGACACGCTGCCGCGAGGAGGCGGCGCGCCGGGGCGTCGGCGTCCACATGCACCTATTGGAGACGCCCTACCAGCGAGCGGCGGCGCGGCGGATGTACGGCGTCTCCGCCGTTGAGCACCTGGCGCGGTTGGGCCTGCTAGGCGTCGATGTCTCCTTCGCCCATTGCGTGTGGGCGGACGAGCGCGACGTCGCGCTGCTTGCGGAGCATGGCTCGCCCGTATGCCACTGCCCCGGCTCCAACCTGCGTTTGCGGAACGGCAAGGCGCCTGTGCCCGCGTTGCTGCGCGCGGGCGTGCCGGTGGCGCTCGGCACCGACGGCTTCTCGCTGAAGGACGACGACGACCTGCTCCAAGAGATGGCGCTGGCGGCGAACCTCAACGCCCAACCCTCGCTCGACGCGCCAGCCCTCAGCGCGGCGGACGCGCTGGCGATGGCGACGACGGGCGGCGCCGCGCTCACAGGCTTCGACGGCGTAGGGACGCTGGAGATTGGCAAGCGGGCGGACGTGGCGTTGCTCGACTGGCATCGCGTATCGGCGGGAGTAGTGGATCCGGGCGCGGCGCCGATGGAGTTGCTCGTGCATCGGGCGCGCGGCTCTGACGTGGATACGGTGATGGTCGACGGCGAGGTGGTCTATCAGGGCGGGCGGTTCACGCGCGTCGACGAGCAGGCCGTTCTGGCGGAGGCGGCGGAGGCGCTCAACGCGGCGCCCCCGGCGGACGCTGCGGCAGGCGCGCTCGCCGATGCCCTCACGCCGCACCTCGAGCGCTACTGCGCCGACCTCATTTCCGGCGCTTAGAGCCACCGCTCGCTGGCGCTGATCACCAGCGTCAGCGTAACCAGGCTCGCCAGCGTGCTCACGATTACCCCGCTCGACACGAATCGCGGCTCCGCCTCGAACTCCGTCGCCAGCAGGGTAGGGAAGACGGCGGCGGGCATCGCCGCCATCGTTATCACCGTCATCTGCGCCACCCCTTCGAGCCCTGCCGCGATGGTTATGGCGTAGGCCAGCCCCGCCGCCGCAAGCAGCCGTATGACCGACGCTCCCGCCAGGCTGCGCCACCGCGCCAACTCCACCCCTCGCGCCAACTGAAAACCCAGCACGATGAGCATCGCCGGTATCGCCGAGTCCGCCAGCAACCCCACCGGCGCCTCGATCGTGAACGGGATGTCCCAGCCGAGCGCGCGTATGACGATGGCCAGCGCCATCGCGTAGATCGTTGGTATCTTCAGTGCCTGGACGATCGCGCCCTTGACCCGCAGCTGACTCCGCGCCGCGATGAAGATGCCTAGCGGCCACGCGATCGCCGCCTGCGTAACGAACGCAATCACCGCCACCTCCAACCCCGGCTCGCCAAAGGCCAGCAGCGAGACGGGCAACCCCATATTTCCCACGTTCGGAAACACCGTCGTCAGCAGGAACGCCGACCGCATAGGCCGTTCGTGCCGCGCCGCGATGCTTACGAGAGCGGAGACGACGAGGATCGCGGCGGTCGTCGCCAACCCCGCCGCCACTACCCGCCCCGAGGTGGCCGCCGGAAGCTCGGCGTTCAGGATGAAGCGAAACACCAGCATCGGCGACAGCAGATAGACCGTGATGGGGCTCAGCGCACCGATGGAGAGGTTGCGCCACCGCTGCAGCGCCGCGCCGGAGGCCGCCACAAGGAAGACCGGCAGGATGACGGTGAGGAAGATGTCGAGCATGGGGCGCGGCGCAGTCTAGCACCCGTCCCCCGCCCCGCTCCCGTTCGCCCTGAGTGAACTCGAAGGGCGCTCCTAATTCTCCCGAGGCATCCAGAAGGCCACCACCTGCACCTCTTGCGCCATGCGTTCGGCGATAAGCGCAGGGTCGCCGTTGTGCGCGCGCACCTTCGCGTCGAACTCATGCAGGCGCAGCAAGCCGTGGAGGAACCCCTCCACGTAGCGGTTCGCGCGCCACGGATCGGGCGGCAGGTCCTTCCACTCCGGCACCGACTCATGGCCGCGCAGCAGGAAGTGCGCCGCCCCTTCCAACACCGCGTCCGGCATCACCTTGCGCTCGAACTCCCCGCGCAGCGGCGCGGGCACGTGCGGCAGCCCTGCCCGCCTAGCGTTGCGCAGCAAGTCCAGCAACTGCCGCCGCTGCGGATCGAGGTTGGAAGGTTTGCGCCGGAAGAAGCCCACCCGCACTTTGTAACACGTTCGTAACGCCGGGGTAACACGGGCGCAAAACATGCTCCGCAAGATAGTTCTCACACGGCGCTGCGCGCCTACGTCGAGCGGGAGGAGCTGCGAATGGACTCTGGCGACACTGCGTGGATTCTGGTCTCGTCGGCGCTTGTGCTGCTGATGACGCCGGGACTGGCCTTCTTCTACGGCGGCTTGGTGCGAGGCCGCAACGTGGTCAGCACCATTATGCTCAGCTTCATGGCCATCGCCGTGGTCAGCCTCGTCTGGGTGCTCTGGGGCTACAGCCTCGCCTTCGGCGCAGGCGGTTGGTTCATCGGCGACTTCTCCTACCTAGGGCTGAGCGGCATCGACGTCAACGACGGAGAGGGTATACCCGACCTGCTGTTCGTCGTGTTCCAGATGATGTTCGCCATCATCACTCCTGCGCTCATCACCGGCGCTATGGTCGAACGCTTCAAGTTCACCACCTACCTGCTGTTCCTCGTGCTATGGATCACGCTGGTCTATGCGCCCATCGCCCATTGGGTGTGGGCCGAAGAAGGCTGGCTGTTCAAGGAGGGCGCGCTCGACTTCGCGGGCGGCACCGTGGTGCACGTCAACGCCGCGTGCGCGGCGGTTGCAGCGGCGGTGCTGGTGGGCAAGCGGCGCGACCCCGGCCTAGAGCCGCACAACGTGCCCTACGTAGTGCTCGGCGCTGCGCTGCTGTGGTTCGGCTGGTTCGGCTTCAACGCCGGCTCGGGCCTCGCCGCCAACGGCCAGGCCGTCAGCGCATTCCTGGTAACCAACACCGCGGCGGCGGCGGGCGCGCTCACCTGGGGCGTCCTGTCTCAGATCCAGCACAAGCGGATGAGCGCCGTAGGCGTTGCCACCGCTGCGGTGGCGGGACTGGTCGCCATCACCCCGGCGGCGGGATTCGTCGGCGTGATGGGCGCAATGGCCATCGGCGCGGGCGCGGGCGCGCTCGGCTACGCCGCCGTGCTGCTGCGCCCCAAGACGAAGATCGACGACGCGCTGGACGTGTTCGCCGTCCACGGCATAGGCGGGATATGGGGCGCCTTGGCCACCGGCATATTCGCAGTGGCGGCCATCGGCGGCACGGCTGGCCTGATCGAGGGCAACGCCGGACAGATGGCGACGCAGCTCTACGGCGTGCTCGCCACCGTCGGCTACTCCTTCGTCGTTACGCTTATCATCCTCAAGGCGCTTGACCTCGTGCCCGGGCTCGGCTTGCGGGTCAAGGAGCGCGAGGAGGACGTAGGCTTGGACGTGTCGGCCCACGGCGAGCGCGCGGTCGTCCACGATGGCGCGGACTAGCACGGAGCCGAGAAAGAGAGAGGCGCGATGATCAGCATCGAAGCGGTCGTGAGGCCGGAGCGTGTCAACCAGGTTACGGCGGCGCTGGAGGCCGCCGGGTGCCAGGGCTTCTACTACTACAACGTGACGGGGCAGGGGCGCCAGCGCGGGGTCGAGGTGTTCGTCGGACGCAGCGGCCAGATGGCCAGCCGCTCCTCCGTCCCCAAGACCGTCGTCTGCACCGTCGTAACCGATGAGATGCGCGAGCAGGTGGTCGAGGCCATCATCGAAGCCGCCCGCAGCCCCGGCGGTCAGGAGATCGGCGACGGCAAGATCTTCATCCGCCAAGTCGCCGACGTCATCCGCGTCAGCAGCGGCGAGCGCGGCGAACCGGCGCTGTAGGGGAGCGCCCCTTCTTATCCGTCGTTCCTGCGGAGGCAGGAACCTCGACGCGCACAATTCCCAATCCGCAAGACTTGCCCCGACGACACGCTGGGTAGAGAGGGGCGGTTCCTCATCCGCTGCCCCCGCCTGGCCGCCTACTCCCCCGCCGCCACCCGCAGGCCCGCTCCGAACTCCTGCGCCTGCCAGCGCCGCACCTCCGGCGTGTCGATCTCCTCATCGATGCTGCGTGGGTCGCGCGACAGGCGCTCCATGCTCCGCGCCGGCCACACCAACGCAGGGTCGATGGACAATCGCGCCCCTTCTGCCGTCCGCCACTGCTTCAAGCGCTTCAAGCGTGCGCTCATCCGCGCCGCCTCCGCGCGCGTCGGACGCGGACGCAAGGGATGCTCCGGCGCAGGGCGCCGCACTTGCGGCGCGGCCAAGCCGCGTTTCACCGCCCGCCTCACCTTATCCCCCAGTCTGCGCGCCACGGAGGGCGGCATCGACGGCGAGTCGGCTGGATCCAGCGCCGGGTTCGCCGCCAACTCCCCCAGCGCCGCGTTGGGAATCACGAACGCCGGAGGCCGCCCTATCCGCCGCGCCTCCGCTTCCCGCATCTCCAACAGCGAACGCAGCACCGCGAGGCCGCGCCCGTCCAGCCCGCGGCCTTCCTTGAACGAGAAGAGCGCGCGCTCGGGATCGGGTGGCTGATGCCGCACCTGCTCCAGCCGCGCGAACTCTTCCGCAGCCCACGCTTGCCTCCTCAGGGCGGCGAGGCGCTCCGCGAGCGCGTCTCTCACCTCGCCGAGGTAGGCCACGTCGGACGCCGCGTAGTCCAGCGCCTTCTGCGTCAGCGGACGCTTCGACCAATCCTGCTTCTGGATGCGCGCCTCTTTGGGCAGGTCGACGCCTAGCAACGACAACGCCAGCGCCCCCAGGCCCACCTGCTCGATGCCGACGAGCCGCGCGGCGACGTAGGTGTCGAACAGGTTGACGGCGGTCAGCCCCCAATCGCGGTGAAGGCCGCGCAGGTCGTAGTCCGCGCCGTGCAGCACCTTCTCCACGCGCGAAGACTCCAGAATCGCGCGCAGGGGAGTGAGGTCGGGGACGCGCAGCGGGTCGACGAGGTAGACGCGACCTGCGCCCGCCAACTGCACGAGGCACACGCGCTCAGGATAGCGGTGGCGGCTGTCGGACTCCGTATCGACGGCGACACGCCGTGCGGCGGCCAGCGCCGACACGGCGTCCGACAATCGGTCGGGCGTAGCGACGACGGCGTACGAACTGGCGGTCAAACGGGCTAGCGCGCTTCCGTCCAGGACTCGGAGAAGGCTAGCGCGCAGGTGCTGAACAGCCTCCCGTCGCGCTCGCGCGGCCACGGACGCCCCGCCGCCTGCACGCCGTCGAGCGTCAGCCGCGCGCCAGCCGCCGGAAGGAACAGCGTGTTCACGCCGTAGGGGCGCTCCGATCCCGGATTGGGCTGCGTGTGCAGCAGCAGCGGCTCGCCTAAGTCGTGCCATGTCAGCGAGATGTCCTCGTCGGGCGTGGTGACCGTCTCCGTCCAGAAGGAGCGCACGTCGCCCTTGTGGGCGAACTCCGCCTCGATGACGGGCAGGCTCTGGTCGCCGAAGGCGGCGTTGATGCTGCCCTGAACGGTCGCCTGGAGCCAGCGCGTCATAGCGATGTTGTCGGAGTAGACCTGGATCTCGTCGTCCGTCAGTTCGCTCCGCAGGAACAGCACGTGGCCCGGCCCGCCGGGCGACAGGATGATGCGCCACAGGCTCGCCTCCGTCGTAACGGCGCCGTCGTCCGTCTCGCTCAACCGGATGAAGGGGTTCTCCCCTGTCAGCAGCACGCGGTTGGGGTCGAAGTTGCTGGTGGTCATAGCGTCTCCCTGGCGCGGCGGTGAGTATAGGGCGGGTGCGCCGCCGTGCCGATTCTAGCCCTACGCGCCCGCCGCGAACAATCGGCGGCGCCGGGATGCGTCTACGGCGGGTGCGTCCGCCCCCTGCCTCCCGTCTCCGGCCCGAGCGCCGCCATCAGCACAGCGCTGCCCAGCAGCCACGCCGCCGCCGCCGTGAACGCGGCGCTCGGCCCGAGCGTCGCGTACAGTGCTCCTATCGCCAGCGGCGCGCCGAACGCGCCCGCGTTCTGGAAGACGGACCACACGCCCAGGAACTCCCCTCTGCGCGCCTCCGGCGCCAGGTCCATCGCGTAGGCCTGGGACGATCCCATCACGAACCCCTCCGCCACGCCGTACACGAGCACCACCGCCAGCACCGCGCCGAACGCTCCTGCGTTGGCAAACCCGAACGCTGCGCCCGCAAGCAGCGCCAACCCCGGCACGAGCGTCTTCTTCCTCCCGAACCTGTCCACCAGCCACCCGTTGGGCATCGCCACGCCCAGCGCGACCGCCCCCGCCAGCGTCGCCAGCAGCCCGATCTGTCCCTCCGGCAGTTCCAGCACGTCCTTCAGGTGAACGGGCAGGAGGGACATGAAGATGCCCTGCGCCATCATGCTCAGTCCGAACGTGGCCACCGCTAGCGCCACGAACGCCCGCGAGCGGAAGAAGCTGAAGTCCCACCCGCGCCGTGCGCCCCGCTCCGAGGTGCGCGCCTTGGCCGACTCAGGGCGCGTCTCCGCGAACAGGAACAGGGCGATGAGCAGGGAGATGGTCTTGGTTACGCCGTTAAGCGCGAACACCCAGCGCAGATCGATCATGGCCAGCCCGCCCGCGACCAGCGGTCCCAGGATCATACCGAGCCGCTGCGACACCGTGCGCGCTGCGACGACGCGTCCCCGGTTGGAGGTCTCGCTCACGTCGGCGATCAGCACGTTCGTGGACGTAACCCACATCGACACGCCTATCTGCCCGATGAACTCCAGCACGGCGAACGCGGCGAAGGTGTCGACGAATATCTCGGCGAAGCTCGACCCCGCCCGCAGCCCCGTTCCCAGCACGATGAGCGGCTTGCGCCCCACCCGGTCGGTCATATAGCCGGTGATGGGCCCCGCCGCCATGCGCGCAAGAGCGTTCGTGGCCGCAATCAGCGGCGCGTAGAACACGTTGCCCGTAACCAGGAATGCGAACAGCGGACGCGCCAATCCTTGCGCGCCTGTCCCGACGCTCCAGATGAAGAAGGTTACGAAGAAGGGCGCGCCGCCCTTGCTGAACGCGCCCGGCGTCGTCCGCTGCTCCGGCGCGCTCACGCCGCCTCGGACGGCGTCGTCGCCCGCCGCTCCCGGCGCCCCCTCAGCGCCGGGTTACCCGGCCCTTGAACGCCCAAAGCGCCAACGAAAAGCTGAATGCCCCCACCCCGGACACGGCAAGCACGCCCTTGACGATCACCGGCCAGTCCCATCCGTCCATGATGAGCGACCGCAGCGTGTCCAGCAGGTACGTGACCGGATTGAACACCACGACCGTGGCCAGCCACGAGGTCATCGCCTCTCGCGGGATGAACACCGGCGCAAGGAAGACGAACGGCATGAAGATGATGAACGACAGATTGACTGCGGAGGGATTCCCCGTCTTGAGGGCGATGAAATAGGGGAACCCCGCGAAGGCGAGGCCCCACATGCCGGAGACCAGGATGAAGAGCAGCATCCCCAAAGGGCCGCTTTCGAAGCGCACGCCGACGACGAACCCCAGCAGCAGCACCGGCACGGTCAGCGCCACCACCAGCGCGAAGTCCGCCACCATCAGCCCAAGCAGCAGCGCGAAGCGCGCCACCGGCGTCATTCCCAGCCGGTCGAAGTAGCCGCCTTGGATGTCCAGCACCAGCGTCATCGCCCGCGAGATGCCCGTAACCGCGAAGATGATCGCTACCGGGACCTGGAACGCTTTGAAGTCGAACCCAGGCTGCTCGAACAGGTCTTGGAACGCCCCGATGTTCACCGCGAAAAAGAAGGCGGGAAACAGAATCGCCGGAATCACTGTCTCCGGGTCGCGCGGGATCGAGCGCACAGCCCGCCCCGCCACCGTCAGCGTGTCGATAATGAACCCCGCGCGCCGCGCGCTCACCTCGGCTGCGGCGGTCATAGCGGGCGACGCCGGTCTCACGCTCACGCCGTCGCCTCCTCCGGCGCAGCCTCCCCGTGCTGCTCCGCCTCCGCCACCATCCGTGCGCCGGTGTAGTGCAGGAACACGTCGTCCAGCGTCGGCGTGCGCAGCGTGATCTGGCGCACCGTCGCGCCGCACTCGTTCAGCGCGATGGCGACGGGGCCGACGACCGACGCGCCGTTATCCACGCTGACCGCCATCTCGTTCCCGTGCACGCTCACCGACGTTACCCCCGCCGCCCGCAGGCAAGCCGCGGCGGCCTCCGCCGAATCGCCCTCCAGCGTGACCAATATCACGTCTGATCCGACCGAGCGCTTCAGCTCGGTCGGCGGCCCCTCCGCCACCATCCGCCCCTGGTTGATGATGCCGACGCGCTCCGCCAGTTGGTCGGCCTCCTCCATGTACTGCGTCGTCAAGAAGATGGTCATTCCTAGTTCGGCGTTGATGCGCCGCACCTCCTCCCACACGCGCGACCGGCTGATGGGGTCGAGGCCTGTCGTCGGCTCGTCGAGGAACAGGACGCGCGGATGGTGGACGAGCGCCGCCGCCAAGTCGAGGCGGCGCTTCATCCCTCCCGAGTAGCCCTCGATGAAGCGGTCGAGCGCGTCCCCGATGTCCACCAGCGACGCCAACTCGTCCACCCGGCGCTTGGCCGCCTTCCCTCGGATGCCGTACAGGTTCGCTTGCAGGCGCAGCAATTCCCGCCCCGTCTGCTTGCCGTCCAGCGCCGCGTCCTGGAGCGCCGCGCCGATGCGCAAGCGCACGTCGTCCGGGCTGCGCACCACGTCGAACCCCGCCACGCTCGCTCTCCCTGCGGTGGGCAGCAGCAGCGTCGTCAGCATGCGGACGACCGTGGACTTCCCCGCGCCGTTAGGCCCCAGGAAGCCGTACACTTCGCCGTGAGGCACCGTCAGATCGATGCCGTCCACTGCGTTGACAGAGCCGAAACGACGGACGAGGCCGACTGTTTCAACGGCGTAGTTATCGCCGGACGAGTTCACCAAGGACGCGTTCCTCCGGAGCAATCGGAACCGCCGAGCTGCGACGGGAGATTTATTCTAACCGACGCGCGGGCTGGCGGCTACCGCACTGTGGCATATCCGCCGCGAACCCCCCGCTTCGCCAGCGCCACTTGCCACAGTTGGATGTGCCGCGCGCGGAAGCCCCCGGCGCAGGTGAGCAGGTAGTACTTCCACATCCGGTAGAACCGCTCCCCGTACTTCTCCCGCAACTTGTGCCAATTCGAGTCGAACTTCTCGAACCACGCCACCAGCGTCTTGTCGTAGTCCGCACCGAAGTTGTGCCAATCCTCCACCACGAACAGCCCCTCGATCGCCCGTCCTATCTGCGCCACCGACGGCAGCGCCCCGTTCGGGAAGATGTACTTGTCCAGCCACGGGTCTATCTGATTGACCGAGCGGTTGCCGCCGATGGTGTGCAGCAGGAAGAAGCCGTCCTCCTTCAGCACGCGGTGCGCGGTCTCGAAGTAGGCGCGGTAGTTCTTCGGCCCCACGTGCTCGAACATGCCCATCGACGCCACGTGGTCGAACTCGCCCTCCACGTCGCGGTAGTCCTTCAACTCCGCGCGCACCGGCAGCCCTGCGTAGCGCTCGTGGATGTAGGCCACCTGCTCCTTGGAGACGGTTACGCCGTAGCACTCCGCCCCGTACTTCTCGGCGGCGAAGCCCATAAACGCCCCCCAGCCGCAGCCGATGTCCAACACCCGCTGCCCGGGCCGCAGCCCGATCTTGCGGCAGATGAGGTCGAGCTTCGCGTCCTGCGCCGCGTCCAGGTCCGCCGCGTCCTTCCAGTAGCCGCACGAACCCGTGATGCGCGAGTCGAACGTGTTCTCGAACAGGTCGTTCCCCAGGTTGTAGTGCACCTCGCCCACGATGAAGGCGCGGCGCTTGGTCTGGCGGTTGGCCAAGCGCGCCTGGAGGTGCAGCAGCGCCGTGGGCAGGTTGCGCGGGATGCGCTCCTGCACGCGGTGCGTGACGGCCCGCGCGATCAGCTCGTCCAGCGCCTCGCAGTCCCACCATCCGTCCATGTATGCCTCGCCCAGCCCCAGCGACCCTTGGGCGAACACGCGGGCGTACACGCGCTCATCGTGCACTTGCATATCCCAAGGGTTGGGGCCGTTGACGGCGATGCCCGCCTCCGCGAGGAGGCGCTTGGCGGTCTCGGCGAACTTGTGGGGCTTGGTCGCGGCGCTCATACGGGGGCGTATTGTAACGGGCAGGGCGGGCGCTAGGAATCGCGTCGAGAGCGGCGGCGGATGCCGAAGGCGGCGATCAGCGTTCTAGGCGCGTCTATCCACGGGCGCACCTTCGACCCCTGGACGACGTGGCGCCAGCGGACGGGCGTTTCGGCGACACGCATCCCGCGCCGGTGCGCGTGGGTCAGCAGGTCGAGGTCGAACGCCCAGCCGCGCTCGCGGACGCGCGGTGCGAGGTCGCGCCACGCGGCGGAGGTGAACGCCTTGGCGCCGCACTGCGTGTCGCGATAGGGCAGACCGAGGAAGCGCTTGCCCCACTGGTGGCTCAGCGCGCTGACGAGGCGCCGCAGCAGAGGCCGGCTCCCGTCGGCGCTGGCGCTGTGCGAACGGTCGCCGATGGCGATGTCGTGCTCGCCCAGGGCGTCGATAAGTTTGGCCGTCTCGGGGGCCGACACCATGTTGTCCGCGTCGGCGAAGGCCAGCGACTCGCCGCGCGCCGCCGCGAAGCCTTCCCACACCGCGCCGCCTTTGCCCAGCGGCTTGACGAATTCAAGGACGCGCACCTCCGGCGCCCCTGCCGCCACCTGATCGGCGACCGCGCGCGTGTTGTCGCGGCAGCCGTTCAGCACCACCAACACCTCGAAGCCGCCCGAGTGGGAGACGCGGAAGTGGTCTACGTACTCGCGCAGCGTGGGGCAGAGGCGAAACTCCTCGTTGTAGGCCGGAATCACGATGGAGAGCCGGGGCGGTTGCGGGGCGGGGGTGGTCATTGCTGCGCGGGGGCGGCCTTCTCCACCTTTTCGAGTTTGGCATAGGAATGGGCAAGGCGTTTGATCTCCGACTCTCCCGCGAACGCCACCACCACCTCGAAGTCGCCCGCACTGGGCGAGCAATTCACTACGACGCCGCGCCCGAACACCGCGTGCGACACCTTGTCGCCCGCATTGAACGGCGCGTTGACGTCGGAAACGACAGGCCGCGCGGCAGGCGCAGCCTCCGTCCAGCGGTCATAGGCGACGGCGGCCTGGCTCGGCGTCTGACGGCCGGGCGTCCGCACTAAGTGCTGCGGCAGGTCGGCCAGGAAGCGCGACGGCGGATGCCCTTGCCCCGTCCCGAAGAGGCGGCGGCGGAAGGCACGGAGCATATAGAGCCGCTCCTTGGCGCGCGTCATGCCAACGTAGGCGATGCGCCGCTCCTCCTCCAATTCGGCCGGGTCGTTGAACGAGGGCGCGTGGGGCAGCAGGCCGTCCTCCATCCCCACCATGAACACCACCGGAAATTCGAGCCCCTTCACCTGGTGCAGCGTGATGAGCGTCAGATACTGCTGCGCGTCCTCCTGGATGGCGTCCTGGTCGGAGACGAGCGACGCGTTCTCGAGGAAGGCGGGCAGCGCCTCGGCGGCGGAGTCGCCCTCGAAGGCGGCGCTCGCCGCACGCAACTCCTCGATGTTGTCCAGCCGGTCGTCCGCGTCTTGCTCGCCCGACTCCAGCAGCATGCGCCGGTATCCCGTGCGGTCGATGACCATCTCCAACAGACCCGGCAAGCTCGTGTGCTCGCGGTCGGCGCGTAGACCGTTCACCAGGCGCAGGAAGTCCCCCAACCGCCGCTGCTGCGCCGCCGCAAAGGGCGAGGGCGTCGCGGGAGCCTGCCCGTCCTCTCCGGCCAGCAACTGCAGCGCCGTATAGGGCGGAACGCCCAGGCTCGCCGCCCATCTGTTCAGGTCGTCCGCCGTCCGCTTGCCGATGCCGCGCGGCGGCACGTTGATGACGCGGCCCAAGCTCACCTCGTCGTAGGGGTCTTGCGCCAGCCGCAAGAAGGCGAGCACGTCCTTGACCTCGCGGCGCTGGTAGAAGCGCATGCCGCCGATGATCTTGTAGGGCACGCCGTAGCGCAGGCACGCCTCCTCGATGGCGCGCGATTGCGCGTTCAGCCGGTACGCCACCACGCAGTCGCGCAATTGGCAAGCGCCGTCGGCGGTCAGGCGCTCCACCTCTTGGAGCACCATCTGCGCCTCCTCCTCCTCCGTGTACGCCTCCGCCACCGTAATTGGCTCGCCCCCGGCGTTTTCGGTGAAGAGGCTCTGTTCCAAGCGCTGCTCGTTCCGCGAGATGACGCGCTGGGCAGCGGCGAGGATGGTCTTGGTGGAGCGGTAGTTCTGCGACAGGTTCACCGTCTTGGCGGCGGGGAAGTCGGATTGAAAGGAGAGGATGTTGCGCAGGTCGGCGTTGCGCCACGAGTAGATGGACTGGTCGGGGTCTCCCACCACCGCGATGTTGGCGTGAGAGGCGGCGAGCAACTTGGCCAGGCGGTACTGCGCTACGTTCGTGTCCTGGAACTCGTCCACCATCAGGTATTGGAAGCGGCGCTGATACTTCGCCAACACCTCCGGCGCCGTCTCGAACAACTCCACCGTGCGGCGCAGCAGGTCGTCGAAGTCCACGCCCCGGCTGCGCTCCAAGATCGCCTGATACGGCCCGAACACCCGCGCCACCGTCTCTTCGTAGAATCCGTCCGCCCCCCGGCGGAACGCATCAGCGTCCACCAACTGCGACTTGGCGGACGATATGACGCTCAGCACGCCGCGCAGCGGAAAGCGCTTGGAGTCTACGTCCGCCTCCTCCATCGCCCGCTTCAGCACGTTGGTCTGGTCGTCCGCGTCCATAATCACGAAGTCGTTGGGAATGCCGATGGCCTCTCCGTCAACGCGCAGAATCTTGGCGCACAGCGCGTGGAAGGTGCCGACGTTCAGGCGCTGCGCGTCGCCGCGTCGGCGGAAGAGGGGCGCGTCGGCGTCGTGGTCGGACGCGCCGAACAGGCGGTTGCGCATCTCGCGCGCGGCGCGATTGGTGAAGGTGACGGCGGCGATGCGGGAGGGCGATACGCCGGTGAGCTCGACGATGTAGGCGATGCGGTGGGTGATGACGCGCGTCTTGCCGCTGCCAGGCCCGGCCACGATGAGCAGCGGCCCGTCGAGGTGCTCGACGGCCTCGCGCTGCGCAGGGTTCAGCCCGTCGAGTAAGGGGGAGTGGCGAGTCTTGACCATGGGAGGCGATTATAGAGGCGCGGAGGCGCCCTCCGGCAGGGCGCGCTGGCGCCGCCTTATGACGAGACGCCAGAGATATCACGATGCAAGACCCGCGACCTCACCACTACCTCGCCGTCTACGGCGACCCCGACGCCCCCGGCCACGTGGCGGTGGAGGACGGACGCTACGGACACCGCAGCCAGCCCCGCGAATTGGCGGCGGGCGACATGGTGCTGCTCTACTGCACGGGAACCTACCGGCAGTACCCGCAATCGGCGCCGGGCGTTGGCATCGTAACGGAGGCGAACTGGCCCGACCGCAGATTCCGCTACGACTACCTGCCCTTCCGCGAGCCCGTGCCGTTGGAGGCGCTGCGCTTCGGCTTCGAGCCGGAGGACGCGTGGAAACTGGCCAACATCCGCTTTGACACATATTGGTTCTTCCGCATCTCGGCGCAGTCCTTCCGCGCCGTCTTGCAGGGAGCGCGGCTAGGCGCGGCGGACGAGAAGGACGAAGGCGCGCAAGGCCGCCTCGATGGGTAGACGTCTACGGCGCCTCGGCGCGGGGGGCGCGGGACATCAGCGCGGCGGCGGCCTCGTGCGGGTTCAAGCCCTCGAATAGGACGCGCCCCGTAACCTGCGCGATGGGCATCTCCACGCCCAGGCGCGCGGCCATATCCAGTGCCGCCCGCGTGGCGTTGACGCCCTCCGCCACCTGGCCGCCCAGCGCGGCCAGCGCCTCGGCGAGCGGCTTGCCGCGCCCGAGCTCGATGCCCAAGCGATGGTTGCGGCTCAAGGGGCTGTAACAGGTGGCGATTAGGTCGCCCATACCAGCGAGGCCCGCGAAGGTGAGAGGGTTAGCGCCCGCCGCAACGCCGAGGCGCGTCATCTCCGCCAAGCCCCGGTTCACCAGGGCGGCGCGCGCGTTGTCGCCCATGCCCAGGCTGTGGACGACGCCTGAGCCGATGGCGACGACGTTCTTCAACACGCCGCCCAGCTCCGTCCCCACCAGGTCGGCGTTGGTGTAGACGCGGAAGGAGTCGGAGTTCAGCAGCGCCTGCGCCGCCTCCGCCGCGCCCGAGTCCGCCGAGGCGACAACCGTCGTGGAGGGCAATCCGGCGGCCACCTCCTTGGCGAGGTTGGGGCCGGACAGGGCGCAGACGCGCGCGCCGCGCAGCTCCTCCGCGATGACCTCGCTCATCCGCTTGAGCGTGCCCAGTTCGATGCCCTTGGCCGCCGAGACCACCACCGCCCCTTCGCCGAGCGCGCCCGCAATCCCCCGCGCCGCCGCGCGAACGTGCGAAGAGGGCACGGCGATGACCACGACGCTAGCCCCGTTCAGCGCCGCGCTCGCGTCGGCGGTTAGCGTTAGGGAGTCGGGGAAGGCATGGCTCGGCAAGCGGGGATGCTCGCGGCTGGCGCCCAAGCCCCGCGCCTCCTCGTCCGTCCGCGTCAGCAGGCGGACGGCTGCGCCGCGCCGCGCCAGGATGATGGCCAGCGTCGCGCCCCAGGTAGTGGCGCCGACGATGGCGGCGGGAGTGCGGGAGGAGGCGGTCATGGCGATGCAGCAAGGGCGGTTAGGATACTAGCGCGCGGGAGCGGATAGGGAATAGGACGGATTCAAAACCGCCCAAGCGCCTCCCCCGCTGCTATACTCTGTTCCCGGTCTGCGTTCAGATGAGACGCGGACGGAGGTGCCCGTGCCCGCGTTCGGTATCCTCGGCGCTCAGTGGGGCGACGAGGGCAAAGGCAAGATCGTCGACTTCCTCGCGGAGCGGGCGTCGATGGTCGTCCGCTTCTCCGGCGGCAACAACGCCGGCCACACCGTCATCAACAACAAGGGCGAGTTCAAGCTCCACCTCGTCCCCTCCGGCGTCTTCTGGCAGCACGTAACCCCCGTCATCGCCGCGGGCGTCGTCGTCGACATGGCGCAGTTGATCGAGGAGATCGACGCGCTGGAGGAGCAGGGGGTGGATACCCAACGCCTGGTGCTCAGCGACCACGCCCACGTCGTTATGCCCTACCACGTCCAACTCGACCACCTGGAGGAGCAGGCGCGCGGCAACAACGCCATCGGCACCACGGGGCGCGGCATCGGCCCCGCCTACGTGGACAAGGCGGCGCGCGTCGGCATCCGCACCGGCGACCTCCTCGACGAGGCGTACCTCGCCGAGCGGCTCGAACCCGTCGTCGCGCAGAAGAACGCGCTGCTGACCAAAGTGTACGGCGCGGAGCCTATCGACGTGGAGGCCATCTACAAGCAGGCGTTGGAGCACGGCGCGCGCCTGCGCCCCTACATCGGCTCGGCGGAGCAGGCCGTCGGCCAGGCGTTGCGCCAGGGTGAGCGCGTCGTCCTCGAAGGCGCCCAAGGCGCAATGCTCGACCTCGACCACGGAACCTACCCCTATGTGACCTCCTCCTCCCCGATGATTGGCGGCGCGCTGACGGGCGCGGGCGTCGGCCCGCACCAGATCGCAGGCGCAGTCGGCGTCTTCAAGGCCTACTCGACGCGCGTCGGCGGAGGGCCGATGGTCACCGAGTTGGACGACGAGGTAGGCAACGAGATACGCGAGCGGGCGTGGGAATACGGCACGACGACGGGGCGCCCCCGCCGCGTGGGGTGGTTCGACGGCGTGGCGGCGCGCTACAGCGCTCAGGTCAACGGCTTCACTTCCTGCGTGCTCACGCGCCTCGACGTGCTCGACGGCATCTCCCCCGTCCGCCTCTGCGTCGCCTACGAACTCGACGGCAAGCGCCTCGAAGACTTCCCTAGCGTCCTCAGCGTGCTCGACCGCTGCAAGCCGGTCTGGGAAGACCTGCCCGGCTGGACGAACCCCACGGCGGGCGCGACGCGCTTCGCTCAGCTGCCGGAGGAGGCCAAGGGCTTCATCCTGCGCTTGCAGCAGGTCATCGGCACGCCCATCGATATGATCTCCACCGGCCCCAAGCGCGAGGAGACCATCGTCGTCCGCCAGATCGTCTCGTAAGGAGAACAGCATGAAGTTCGGCTTCTTCAACGACTGGAGACTCGGCGTCGTCCGCGGCGACGCCATCGTGGACGTGTCCGACGCCCTCGCCGGCGTTCACGCTCACTCGCCGATGGACCTCGCCCGCGCCGTCCTCCAAGACTTCGACGCTTTGCGCCCCGCCCTCGAATCCCGCGCCCAAGAGCGCCAGGGGCAGCCGCTGAGCGCCGTTACGCTGCTGCCGCCCGTGCCGCGCCCCGACAAGATTATCTGCATGGCCGTGAACTACTTCGAGGGCGAGAATCCCCCGATGCCGGAGATTGACGCCTTCCTGAAGGACTCCGACTGCGTGATAGGCCACGGCGGGACGGTGCTGATGGATCCTGCCTGCGAGGCGCGCATCTTCCACGCCGAGCCGGAGGTGGCCGTCGTCATCGGCAAGCAGGGACGCGGCATTGAGGAGGCCGACGCTATGGAGCACGTCCTCGGCTACACCGGCTTCTTCGATGTCTCCGGCCGCATCCAGGTGCGCGGCTCCCAGAGCTACTTCCAATCCAAGTCGTGGGCCACCTTCGGCCCTATGGGCCCCTTCATCGTAACCAAGGACGAAATCGCCGACCCTCATGACATCGATGTTCGCGTCTGGAACGGCGACTACAACTTCCCCGGTTACAACACGCGCGAGATGGCGCACAAGATCCCCGAGTGCATCGCCTTCGCCTCCCGCATCATGGAACTCAACCCCGGCGACATCATCAGCACTGGCACCAACCACCAGAACCTCGGCGCCATTCAGGACGGCGACGAGGTGGGGATGGACATCGCCGGCCTCGGCGTCCTCTCCTTCAGCGTCTCCGACCCCGCTAAGCGCGAGTGGCCTCGCGGCCGCGACGAGGCGATGGCTTCCCGCATGCGCGCCGGCGGCAACCCCTAACCGGCACGCTTCTCGCCGCTCCCGCTCCTTCCCCGCCCCCTGCTCGGGCGGAGACTTTGGACGCGCGGCGTAGCGCGCCGCTCTTACGCCGCCTATGCTTGCGGCGCGTTATGGCCGGGCCTGACCTCACCCCCCTCAACTGGTTTCTCGCCGCCGCGCCCATCGCTTTGCTGGTGCTGGCGATTATGCGCCTGCGATGGAGCGCGCCTCGGGCGGGCGGCCTCTCGTGGTTGGCGGCGGCGGCGCTTGCGCTGTGGGTGTTCGGCAACTCCTACCACGGCGTCGCCGTCGCCAGCGCCAAGGGCCTCAGCCTCGCCCTGTTCGTGCTCACCATCCTCTGGGCGTCCGTCTATATGTACAACCTCGTCGAGCGCACCGGTGGCATCGACGCCATCGGGCGTGCTATGGCGCGCGCTGCGTCCGACCCGCTCGCGCAGGCGCTGCTGATTGCGTGGGGATTCGCCTCCTTCATCCAGGGCATAACGGGGTTCGGCGTTCCCGTGGCCGTCGCCGCGCCGCTGCTGATGATGCTGGGCTTTCCGCCCGCGCGAGCCGCCGCGATGGTGCTGGTCGGCCACGGATGGGCGGTCACGTTCGGGTCGATGGGGTCGTCCTACTACACGATCCAGTTGGTTACGGGCATCCCCGGCGAGGTGATCGGCCCGCATATGGCGCTGCTGTTCGCGCCCGTGACGATCGCGTCGGGGATGTTGGTGGCGCATATCCACGGCGGCTTGCGGGCGGTGTGGCGTAGCCTGCCGCTGGTGGCGCCAGTCGGCGCCGCGATGGCCGCCGCGATGTGGCTGATGGCCGACCTGGGCGCGCCGCAGATCGCGTCGTCCGTGCCCGGCCTCATCGCCCTCGCCGCCATTCCGCTGGGCGCGCGCATCGGCCTCGTGCGTCCCGAACCCGCGGCGACTGCCGCGCCCGCGTCCGACGCGCAGCCCGCCTCCGCCGACGCGCCCGCCGAAGAGAGTCGCCCGATGAGCTTCCACCTCGGCTTTATGCCCTACTACCTGCTGATCGGGCTGAGCGTGCTCTCGCAGATCGGCCCGGTGCGGGACGCCGCGCTCAACCTTTCGTGGGGCTTGGACTACCCCGGCTTCGTTACGGAGACAGGCTACGTCGTCGCGCCCGCCGCCAACTACGCCGCCATCCGCCTGCTGAACCATCCCGCGCCGCTGATCATCGTCTCCGTGGCCGCGAGCATGGCGGCGCTCGCGCTCGCGGGATTCTGGAAGCGCGGCGCGGGTTGGGAGGCCGCGCGCCTCACCTACGCGCAGTCGCTGTCCACGACGGTCGGCGTAGGGACGATGGTGATGATGGCGGTGGTGATGGCGGACACGGGATTGACGGCGCTGCTGGCGCAGGGAATAGCCAAGGCGTCGGGGCCGCTCTTCCCCTTCGTCTCGCCCTTCATCGGCGCGCTCGGCTCCTTTATGACGGGCAGCAACACCAACTCCAACGTCCTGTTCGGCGTGCTGCAGATCGAAACCGCGCGCAGCCTCGGCGTCGGCCAGGTAACCATCGCGAGCATCCAATCCATCGGCGCGTCCGTCGGCTCCTCGATGGCGCCCGCCAAGGTGCTCGTCGGCGCGGCGCTGGTGGGGCTAGCGGGCCGCGAGCATCTGATAATGCGCCTGACCGTGCCCTACGTCCTCGCTCTCGTCGCCCTTGCCGGACTGACGGCCATCATCCTCGTCGAACTCATCCCAAGGTGGACGCGGTGAACCTCGCGCGTTTTCGCAAGCCTCTGCGCCACGTCGTCTTGGCCGCGCTCGTCCTGAGCCTGCCGCTGCTCTACGTAGCCGCCGTAACACTCGACCACGCCGGGCTGACCATCGGCGCCGTCGCCTTCACCGCCGCCGCATGCGCCCTCGCCGCGGCGGCGTACTGAGCGGCGGCGCGGCAGCGCGCAGGGTAGGGGTTGACTTAGTAACGCGGCGCGGTAATAATGCATGGCGTAACTACATAGGACATAAGACCGGGAGGGAGTCAAGGATGGAAGACCCGCAGGTCGCCCTGCAACAGATGCTGGCCCGTATCAAAGATAGCCGCACGCGGCGCATCTTTCTAGGAGAGACGCCGTCCGGGTTTCCCCAGGACGTTGTAAGCAGAGCTCGGGA
Source organism: uncultured Dehalococcoidia bacterium (assembly GCA_964560025.1). Taxonomy (GTDB): domain Bacteria; phylum Chloroflexota; class Dehalococcoidia; order Lucifugimonadales; family Australimonadaceae; genus JAGWBE01. Next base: position 21,941 of record CAZLKC010000016.1, on the reverse strand, counting down.
GTGCGTATGGGACGTTGTGGCCGCCTCCATCCTTGAAGACGTCAACGCATGGCCCGGGCGCAGACTGGAGGTTTTCCGGGGCGCCCGGAGAGGTCAACACAGCATCCGTATAAATCGCCAGTGGCGCGTCTGCTTCGTCTGGACGGAGTTGGGCGCCACGGAGATCGAGGTGGTTGACTACCACTAATCCCGTAGATCCCGCAGCCCAATCAGCAACCCTAAGGAAGAGAGCATGGTAATCCTAAACCCTATCCACCCCGGCGACCGGCTTGCCGACCTGTTGGAGCAACTGGGCATCACACCGTACCGCTTGGCCAAGGCCACCGGCGTGCCGCCCACACGCATCCATGACATCATCCGCGGCCGCCGCAGCGTCACGGCGGACACTGCGCTGCGCCTCGGGCGCGCCTTTGGGCAGTCGGCGGAGTTCTGGCTCAACCTCCAGCGGATGTACGACCTGGCCGTGGCGAGCGCGTCCGTCGACCTGAGCGCCATCGAGCCGTTGGTCGAGCCGACCGGCTAGCGCTCCCGCTGCGCGCGCCGTTGGCGTATGATGGGCGCGCTATGAGCGCTTCGGGGCAATCCACTCGCGCCGCCGAGCAGTTCGGCGCCACAGCGGCCAACTACGCCGTCAGCCGCGCCCACAGCGCGGGCGAGAGCCTCGAGCAGGTCGCCGCGTTCGCCGCCAAGGGAGGCCGCCGCTACGCGCTCGCGGTCGACATCGCCACGGGCGCCGGGTTCACCGCGTTCGAGGCGGCGCCCCACGCCGACCGCGTCGTCGCCACCGACCTCACGCGCCCGATGCTCGAGCAGACGCGCCGCCTCAGCCGCGAGCGCGACCTGGGCCGCGTCGAGTTGGCGATGGCGCTCGCCGAGTCGCTCCCCTTCGCCGACGGCGCAGTCTCGCTGCTCACCTGCCGCACGGCGCCTCACCACTTCGCCGACGTGCGCCGCTGGCTCGGCGAGACGGCGCGCGTGCTCGAGCCGGGCGGCGTGTTCGTCCTCTGCGACACCGTCGCGCCGGAGGACGTGGAGATCGCGGCGTGGATGAACGAGGTGGAGTTGGAGCGCGACCCCAGCCACGGCCGCAACTGGCCGCCGTCCGAGTGGGAGCGCGCCGTCGCCGACGCGGGCCTCCGCGTAACCGACACGGCGCTGTGCAAGGTGTGGCACGAGGGGCGCGACTGGACGGCCCGGTCCAATATGGCGCCCGCCGACGCCGAGCGCGTCCAAGCCCGCGTCCGCGACGCCTCTCCCGCCATCCGCCAAGCCTTCGGCGTCGAGCAAGACGCCGCGGGCGCCCTCACCTGGTATTGGGACGTGCTCGTGCTGCGGGCGGAGAAGGCAGGGTAGGGGAGGGGGCGACGGTAAAGAATAACCAGTTCGGCCGTCGAGAGGCTCAGGCTCCGCAGCGACAAATCATCGTCGCCAGCGCTTCAGTTCCTTGCGGCAGCACCGCTTGTACTTGATTCCACTTCCACAGGGGCATAGACTGTTCTTACCAGCGACTTTCTGAGCAAGATTGCGCATTTCCTGCTGGTATTCCTTGTGACCTTGATTACCGTGCGAATATTCTCCCCAAAGATTGCGCCTGGCGGCGTCAAGGCCATAACAATCTACATATGACAGCCGATAGAGGAACGGTATGACCAAGTGATAAAGAAGGCGTTCGATTGAGAGATGCTTTTCGGGTTTATATCGAATCCCTAGGCAGCAAGATTCGTCAGGAAAGAAATGGAGGTCAGCTAGACTGACATTACTTTCTGATATTATGGCATTCTTCCGCTCGCCCACTTCGTATACTTTTGGCCAACCGGCCTTTGATATAGATGCGGAATCGAGATGAATCTCTACCTCGAATGCATCACAAAGATAGTTTTCAGTTCGACAAAGGCTTGTGTCCATTCCGGGATGCTCGATATAGAATTGTTCGGTTTCCTTGTCAAACGAAGCACAAAAACTCAACTCCCCACGTATCACATTGGGCGTTGAGTCGTGCCACAGGCTTGGGAAATAGTATTCCAGCCATGCCACATCGCCGGGGGTAAGTCTCACTATGCCCAAGGCTTCCTCGGAGTTAAGGTAATAGCAGCACCACTCGCTGCTTTTCCACTAGAGGAGTGACCAGACTCGCCGACTTTCTTCCCGAATTCACCACCGAATAGCCCGCGCCACAGGTCAACACTTTCGTCATGCACCCTACTTTCGTAAGCTTTATTTACTCTGTCGTTATACACCTTGAACAGATTTCGGAAATTGTCATAGCTGATCTGAGTCCAATGCCGATTGAAACTCTCACCTGGCAAAACCGGGTTACTGATTTCCGGCATAAAAGGATGCTTCTGTAGGAAGTCATTGATGCGATTGCAGACAGTTTTCAGAGCGTCGGGGAGGGTTCTGAAGTTTTCTCCGTCGCTTTCATCGAGAACGGTGTTGCCGATGAGCGTGGTGAGCAAGATTGACTTTACGGCAAAGTTGCCCTTGTGGTCGCGCATGTATTTCAGGATGCGTGTGACACGCTTAAGGTTCCCATGCGTAATCCGTGTTCTATTGTTAAACCATTCTCGGTAACCGGTTCCGTCGGTTGGTTCGAATTCGTTGGCTTGCCGATTGCATACGAACTGCCGTCCGTTGCTCGTGGCGATACAAGGGACAAGGTCCAAATGGAAATCGCCTGCGTAGTCGATTTCTACGCTTCTGGTGTGCCGATGCACTTTATCGGTGTATACACCGTTTTCCTTGAGATAATCGTAGAGTTCGGCGATGTAGTCTTTGGGCGACTTGCCGTCGTCGTACTTCATGTAGACTAGCAGGTCAGCGTCGAATTCCTGGCCGTCGTTGACGGGCTTGATGATGGTTCCCAGGCCGTACGAGCCTTGGCGCTCCATACGCTGGAAAGAGGGCAGACCCGTAGACAGAAACCGATTGACCGCATCCACACTGCCGGTCAGTCGTTCCAGCCGGGTGGGATTGAGGTTGACCTTCTCGTCCAGGAATTCGGTGAAGAACTGTTCGAACTTCATTCCCTATACCTCCGATGCGATGCCGCTGTATTTTGTCAGCGCTGACGCGTGAAATGAGGTTGACACGCCGTTGCTTTCTAGCTGGTGGACGGTGGGGCTATAAGGCGCCGCCGGGCATTTGAGCAAGTCGGATGCGGCGGACTCGCCCCAATCTCCGAGCGCCGCCTCCGCCGCTGACGGTAGCTCCACTTTGGCTCGACGCCAGTCGTCGAGTTCGATGGGAGGGCCTGACAGACGGGGTTCGACTCTGGTGATGCGTTCGCGCCCGATGACGAGCCCCGCTTGTCCCACCACGCTGAGAGACTGGAAGCGTATTGCGGCGGACATGATGCTGCGCCAATGGAAGAGGCCTCCGAATCTCTTCTGCCATCGGCTAACGACATAGGGTGCATCTCCCGTCCCAATGCTGAGGATGCGTATCCGCTCGCGTGGGACAGAGAAAGCAGAGAGCGCCTCCGCCAGTCCGACCATAATCGGGTTGTTGGCCCACACCCCGCCGTCAAGGAATGTGAAACCGCCGGAGTCAAGCGGCTTGTAGTAGGTGGGCGCCGCTGACGTGGCTGCGGCGACCTTCACCATCTCCTCGCGGCCGTCTAGGCGATAGTCGGGATGATGCGGAGTCTTGAAGACGTACAGGTCGCCGTGCTTGCCGTCGCAGGATGGGATGCACAGCCGCGCTCGCGATTCGGCCAGGGTGCGATGCCCCAGCGATTCCGACAGGATGGCCAACAGCGCCTCGCGGTCATATCGGTGCTTGAAGAATCGGGAGACCACTCTGGCGCGCTTGCCCATGACGCCCGGCGGCGGGAAGATCTCGCCGCCCCGCTCGACGTACAGGTGGTTGAGTTGGGAGGCTGTCAGCCCCGAGCCGAGGCCAAGGGCAATGATGCCGCCCGTCGAGGTTCCGGTGATGAGGTCGAAGTACGAGGACACGGACGCGCCGTCGAGGTAGCGCTCTTCCAGTCCGGCGAGGAAAGCGGCAGGGAAGATTCCGCGAATCCCTCCTCCGTCGATTGACAAGATGCGGAAGTCGCGGTCTTCGGGCCAATCCACCGGCATGCGCCGCCGCTGGAGGATGCCGGAGGATCGCGGCTCAGGCGATTCTGCTTGGTTAGCCGAGGGCACGTATTTCCCCCACCACTCGTATGAAGCTAAACCATAATCATACCATCCTGTAGTAAAGAGAACCAAGGCGGAGATGGCGAAGGGGCGCGTTCACCCTTCGACTGCCCTCAGGGCGAACGGAGTGAGAGCGCGGGCGACCGGCAGGACGCCCCCTACGAAGAGGGGCGCCCCGTCTTACCCCGCCTCCACGTACTGCGCCAGCTCCGGGCGGCGCTTGGAGACGCCTGCGGCGTCCGCCGTGGCGCGGGTTACGCGGTTGGTGGCGAAGAACTCTAGGAACACCTGGTTGAAGATGTCGGGCTGGTCGGTTTGGCCCTGGTGGCCGCACTTCTCCGGGTAGAAGTACTGGATCCACGGCGTCAGGTCTTCCTGGAGGTAGGCGTTGGAGACGGGGTTCAGCACGTCGTCCGCGCCCCACAGCAGGATGTGCGGGATGCCGAGGCGGTCGAGCCGCCCTAGCGCGACGTAGCGCTGCTGCAGCGCGGGGTCCTGCTCGAAGCGGTCGGCGGAGGCGTGATAGGCGGCGAGCGACTCGCGCTGGCGGATGGCCGCCTGCGTGCGCATCTCCAGCAGGTCGTCGGTGATGGCCGCCTTGTTCTCGATGATGGGGTCCATCATCTTGCGCATCGAGGCGGGCGTGCCGTCGAACGTCTCGCGGTTCAGGCCGCGCACGCTCATCGTGCGCACGACCTGCTCCGGCGGGACGATGCCCGGGATGTTGCCCGCGATGAGGACGAAGTTCTTGACGCGCTCGGGGTGGGAGATGGCGAAGCGCCAGCAGATGCTGCTGCCCATCGAGTTGCCCGCGAAGTGCGCTTGGTCGATGCAGAGTGCGTCCATGAACATCCGCAGGAACTCGGTGTGGCTGTGGTAGCCATGGACGGGGCGGTGCTCCGGGTCGGTGTCCGCGTGGCCGTAGCCGGGGAAGTCGGGGGCGTAGACGCGGTAGCCGTGCGCGCCCAGGTAGGGCAGCTGGTAGCGCCACCCCGCCAACCCCGACGAGCCCGGCAGTCCGCCGTGGCATAGGATGATCGCCGGGCCGGTGTCGCCCGACGTTACGTAGTGCGCCTTCGCCCCGCTGGCCAGGCGCACCCACCGGCTCATGATGCCGGGCGCCTCGATGATCCCCTCGTCCGTGAGCGCCATGCCGCTCCTCCTTTTCGGTTCTCTCCGCCTACTGCTTGAGGAAGCTCAGCACGTAGGACACGTAGTCGCGCGGCTTCTCGTAGGGCGGCCAGTGGCCGCAGTGGTTCAGCACCACCAGGCGCGTGTCGTCGATGTGGTTGAACGCCGCGATGCTCACCTCCAGCGCCACCATCCGGTCGTAGCGCCCGTGCAGCACCAGCGTCGGCGCCGTAACCGCGTGGATGTCCTGCGAGTGGTCGTAGTAGGTGCTGACCGACTTCTGCCGCGCCTCCTCGTGGTCGGGCGCGCCCGTGTGCACGCCGTAGATATACTCCACCAGTTCGTCCGTAACCAGCGATTCGTCGTCGAGGTGAACGCGCAGGTAGCGGCGCACGTTCTCGCGCGTCGCGCCCTCCATCACCTCGCGCGTCGCGCGGCTGCCCTCGGACGGGCGGTTGGCGAGCAGGTAGCGGTCGCCCCCGGTGGCGATGTGCGCGCCGCCGAACACCAGCTTGTTGACGCGGTCGGGGTAGTGCGCCGCGAACACCATCGACGATTGGCCGCCCTGCGAGTTGCCGACGAAGTGCGCCCGCTCGATCCCCAGCGCGTCGAGCAGCGCGAGCGCCGTGCGCGCCTGGAGGTTGTGCACCGGCTCCTCGAACACCACCGGCCCGGTGCGCCCGAAGTTCGGCAGGTCCATCATGATGCAGCGGAACTCCCGCGCGAAGTCGTCGATCACCTTGTGCCACGTGATCCACGACGTGGTGCCCGGCCCGTAGGAGTGCAGGAAGACGATGGGGTCGCCCTCGCCCACGTCGTGGTAGTGAATCTTCATCCCGCCCGCCTCGACGGTGCGGCTGGTTCCCTCCTCCGTGAGTCCGCCAGGGCTGACGAACGGCATAGCGCGCCTCCTGTCCCCTCCGATGGGGTGTTGCTGCGGTCAGAGTATCTTAGATGGGCGGGAGGGGCAAAGGGCGGAAGCGAGGCGCGGCCTCCGTCGCCGCGCGCCTAATCGGCGACGTCGTGGTGGCCGTTGGAGCGAGGGCAGACGTGCTCTTCGCCGTCGTTGATGGGCGTGCGGCAGAGGGGGCAGCGCGGACGTCCGGCGGAACACACCGCGAGCGCCTGGTCGGCGAATCTGTCCAACTGGTCGCGCCCGGCCCAGAGGGCGATGGCCGCGTCCTCCACGGCGTTGGCCAGCAGCATATAGCGGTCGCGCTCCTGGTCGTAGCCCAGGGCGAGGCTGGCGACCTTGAATTCATGGTCGGCGCCCACGTTGAGCGTGCTGCCTGGCGGCACCTCCCGCATCTCCGTCTTGAGCATCTGCTTGATGGCGAGCGCCAACTCGTAGAGTTGCTCCTTCTCCAGCCATAGCTGAGCGGATGCCTGGTCGCCCTCGGTGCGCAGGCGGAAGTAGCGCTGCCCCGGCGGCCCCACCGATTCGGCGTGGAGCTCGTGGACGGGGCCGAGGTCGTATTGCGGATTGCTCGAGGTCACGAGCGGCCGAACATCTCGCCGACGGAGTGGCCGCCGTGGATGCGGTGGATCGCCTCGCCGAGCAGCCCGGCGATGGAGAGCACCTTGACCTTGCCGTCGCGCTTCTCCGCAGGGACGGCGATGCTGTCCGTTACGATGAGCTCCTCGATCGGCCCGTGGCGCAGGCGCTCCGGCGCCGGGCCGGAGAGCACGCCGTGCGTCGCGCAGGCGTAGACGCGCTCGACCCCGGCGGCCAGCAGCGCAGCGGATGCGCCGAGCATCGAGCCCGCCGTGTCCACCTCGTCGTCCACCATGATCGCCGTGCGCTCCGCCACGTCGCCGATGATGTTCATCTGCTCCGTAATGCCGTCGTTGCCCGTGCGCCGCTTCTCCACGATGGCGAGCGGCGCGGACAGATGCTCCGCCAGGTCGCGGGCGCGCTTCGTCCCGCCGATGTCCACCGCCACCACCACCGGCTCTTTGAGCTCCTTCTCAATCAGGTGCCGCGCGTAGATGGGCAGCGCCGTCAGTTCGTCCACAGGCAGGTTGAAGAAGCCCTGTATCTGTCCGGCGTGCAGGTCGACGGTTAGCACGCGGTCGGCGCCCGCCGTCGAGATGAGGTCGGCCACCAAGCGCGCGGTGATGGGCACGCGCGGCTGGTCCTTCTTGTCCGTGCGCCCGTAGCCGAAGTAGGGGATGACCGCCGTGATGCGCCCCGCCGACGCGCGCTTGGCCGCGTCGATCATGATTAGCAGCTCCATCACGTGGTCGTTGACCGGGAAGCTGAAGGGCTGGACAAGGAAGACGTCGCGCTGGCGCACGTTCTCGAGGATGCGGACGAAGGTGTTGTCGTTGGTGAACTTGAAGACCTCCATCCGCCCCAGCGGTATGCGCAGGTAGGCGCATACGTCCGCCGCCAACTGGCGGTTGGCGTTCCCGGTGAAGACCTTCAACTCCTCATAGAATGGCATGGCGACTCCGGCGAGAGGGGTAGGCGGCGCGGCGGGCCGATTCTAGCAGCGCGGCGGGCGCGCGCGCCAACTCCTGCGCCCCGCTCGTGCGGATGTGAATGTGCGGTGGGCGTTCTAGCCGCCGCGCTCCTTCCCCGGCTTGGGCAGGCGCTGCTTCAGACGCATCCACGCGCGGCGCACGCGGTAAGGCCGGTGCGTAGTCCCGTTGGCGACGAAGGGCGCCGCCTGCGGCGCGCCCATAATCAACGAGCCACGCCACTCCCGCAGCTGCGCCGCAGTCGGGGAATCGCCCGCGCCCTCGATTACGAACCGGTCGAACGGGCGCCACGCCTTGGCGTCGCGCCCCTGCTTGCACATCACCGCGCCCCCCGCCTCCTGCACCAGCAGCACGCCGGCGGCCACGTCCCAGATGTGCGAGTGGTTGAAGACGAGGTACTCGAACACCCCCTGCGCGGCCATCGCCGACTCGTAAGCGGTGCTGCCGAACGTGCGGATGTCGCCCAGGCGCCGCCGCACCGTCTTGTCGAAGCGGAACATCCGCAGGAACGCGCCCGGCACCGCGCCGAGCATCCGGTCGGCCTCGGGGGTGCGGTCGCCGCCCAGGCTCAGCCGCTCCTCGCCCACGAACGCGCCCCCGCCCGCCCGCGCGTGCGTAACCACGCCCTCCGGCTCGCGGATGGACGGCGTGAAGATGGCCGCCGCCACAGGCTTGCCGCCCGCCGCCACGGTGATGATGACGCCGAACACCGGCAGCCCGTGGAGGTAGTTGGTCGTGCCGTCCAGCGGGTCGATGATCCAGGTGAACTCCGACGCTGCTTCGGTGGAGCCGGTCTCCTCGGAGATGATCGCGTGGTCGGGAAAGCGCTGCGCGATGGCCTCGCGCAGGTAGGCGTCGGCGGCGTAGTCGGCATCCGTCACAGGGTTGCGGTTGTCGCGCCCCTTGAACTCGACCCGCAACGGCTTGCCAAAGTGGTCTAGGAGTATCCGGCCCGCGCCCTGGGCGAATTCCACGGCGGCGGCCTCGATCTCGCGCAACTGGCGGTCATCCATAGGAACGCCCCTATCGTAGCAGGCGCCGCCCGCGCCCGCCGTAGGCGCACAACGTTAACGCTCCTATAAGCATCGCGCCGCGCGAGCGCCGCCCCGCCCAGTGCTACACTTGGCCGCGATGGAAGACGCGAACGCGCAGCGCGCGCACCGGGTTACGCTCATCGAGGGCGACGGCATCGGGCCCGAGCTCGTCGGCGCGGCGGTGAGCGTGCTGGAGGCCGTGCAGGCGCGCACGGGCGGCTTCCGCATCGACTTCGAGCGACACGAGGGCGGCGCAGGCCTCTACCGCCGCGACGGAGTCAACCTCTCCGAGCAGTCGCTCCAAGCCATCAAGGAGTCCCGCGCCCTGCTGAAAGGCCCGACCGGGCTGCCGGACGTGCGCCGCCCGGACGGGACGGAGGCAGGGTCGTTGGGCGGCGTGCTGCGCCCCGGCCTCGACGTCTACGCCAACGTGCGCCCCGTCAAGCTGCTCCCCGGCGTCGAATCGGCGCTCAAACTGCGCCCCGGCGAAGTGGACTACGTCATCGTCCGCGAGAACACGGAGGGGCTGTACCTGTCGCGCGGGCGCGGCATCGGCAACGACGAGGCGATGACCGACACGCTGATGGTTACGCGCAAAGGGACGGAGCGCGTCGTGCGGTTCGCCTTCGACCTCGCGCGCAAGCGCGGCGGCGCCCCCGCTGACGGTGTGCGCCGCGTGACCTGCGTCGACAAGTCGAACGTGCTCGCCTCCTACGCCTTCTTCCGCCGCGTGTTCGACGAGGTGGGCGAGGAGTATCCCGACGTGGAGAAGCAGCACCTCTACGCCGACGCGGCCGCCCAGGCGCTGGTGATGCGTCCCGGCACGTTCGACGTGCTCGTGATGGAGAACTTCGTGGGCGACGTGCTGAGCGACCTGGGCGGCGGAACGGTCGGCGGGATCGGGCTTTGCCCGTCGGCCAACGTGGGCGCCGCCCACGCCTATTTCGAGCCGATCCACGGCTCCGCCCCCGACATCGCCGGGCAAGACCGCGCCAACCCCGTCTCGCAGATACTCACGGCGGAGATGATGCTCCGCTACCTGGGCGAGGACGCGGCTGGCGACCTCGTGGCGCGCGCCGTGTGGCGCGCGTTGGAGACAGGAGCGCTGCGCGTCGCGGCCAACGGCCAACCGGAGGGCGGAACGCGCCGCGCCGCGCAGGCAGTGGCGGAGGCCGCAGCCGAGGGGTGAGGCACGCGCCCTTAGCTCGCGCGCTGGCGGACGAGCGGCTCGGCTAGGAGCAAGGCGGCGATGCTCTTGCCGTCCATCAACTCGCCCGCGCGCGCCATGCGCAGCGCCTCGCCCCACGCGACGCGGCGCATCTCCACGTCCTCGTCTACGTCGGCGGGCAACGGGTCTTCCGTCAGGTCCGCGGCAAGGAAGGCGTGCATCAACTCGCTGGCGATGCCCGGGACGGTGTAGAAGGCGCCGAGCTTCGTCCACAACGCGGCGGAGTGGCCTGCCTCCTCGCGCAGTTCGCGCTGAGCGCACGCTTGCGGCGTTTCGCCGGGCTCGAGGCCGCCCGCGGGGAGTTCGAGCAGCACGCGCCCGGCCGCGTTGCGGTACTGCTCCACCATCAGCACGTTGCCCTCCGCGTCGACGGGGACGATGACCACCGCGTCCGGCGTCTCGACGATCTCGCGGCTGTGCACGCCCTCGATTCCGGCGATCGCTACCGTGTCCTCGCGCACGCGGATGCGGTTGCCCCGGTAGCGCTCGATGGACGCCACTACGCGGTGCGCCTCAGCCATGGCTGCGCGCCTCCGCGTCGGCGATCATCCGCGCGACCGACAGGGTTTGGTCGGATCCTCGGCGCAGCCGGTAGACGAGCGTTTCGTAGAAGGACGCGCGAGGGCCTGCGCGCAAGAAGTCGGCGTGCAGGCCGCTGGCCGCCGCGCGGACGACATCACCCGGTTGCAACGGGAAGTCGAGGAACCCGTCGGCGGCCACGGAGGTCGCCGCCTGACTCTCCGCCTCCATCTCGACCACGCTGCCGGGCGGCAGCAGCAGGGGAGAGGAGAGGTCGCCGTGGGGGGCAACGGGGGTAAGGATGAGGCCGGGCGATTCGGGGTGAAGGATGGGGCCTCCGGCGGACATAGAGTAGGCGGTGGAGCCGGTGGCGGTGGCGACGATGACCGCGTCGGCGGCGTAGGTGGTCAACGGCACGCCGTCCACCGATACGCTGACGCGGCTGAGGTTGCCCGCCGAGCCGCGCCCGACCACCACTTCGTTCAGTGCGTCGAGCGTGAGGGGCGTTTCGCGCGCCTCGCCGTCGAGCACGGCGCGCACCATCCGGCGGCGCTCCACCCGCGCGAACCCCTCCTCCGTCAAGTAGCGGGGTGCGAGGCGCTCGGCATCCATCGCCTCCAGTTCGGTCAGGAAGCCCAGGCGCCCCATATTGACGCCCAGCACGGGGACGCTCAGCGAGGCGGCGAGGCGGGCGGCGCGCAAGATTGTGCCGTCGCCGCCGACGGTGATGATGACCGACGGCGGCTCGGCAGGCAGCGACAACTCGCCCTCCCCTGCGAAGCAGACGGGCATAGCGGAGGCGAGCGCCGCCTTGAGGCGCTCGCCCAGCTCGAGCGCGCCGGGGTTGCGGTGATGGCAGACCAGGAGCGCTCCGGCGGGGTCGATGGGCATAGCCAGGCCATTATACGGGCGGCGGCGCGCCCCACATCGCATCGCGGCGTGGGGTAGGGACAGGTTTCAAACCTGTCCCTACGGGAGAGGGCGCGCGGCTACCAGTGGCCGGGGGCGCGGCGGGGTGAGTAGCCTCTGCCGTCGGGCGACCAGCCGTCGGTGTGGGCCCAGTTGCCGCTCTTGAGCGCGCCGCGCTTCTGGATGCCCCGCATGTGTTTGGCGACCAGCATGCGCCAGCGGACGATGATGTAGTCGGGGCGGTAGAGGCGCTCCTCCTGCCACCAATCCTCCTTGGCGTAGACGTGCTCCAACTGCTCCCGGCCGAAGGAGTCAAAGTTGTTGAAGCCCCACGTCGGGCCGTCGCCGGGGTAGTCGGTCTGGCCGTCGGGCTGCTTCCAGACGAGTGGGCCGAGCCAGTTCTCGCACTCCTCGTGGAACGCGCGCTCCTCCTCTTCCGTCTCGCAGTACTTGGACTGCGTGATCATGTACATGTGGCTGCCCTCGTCGATGGGGACGTACCACTCAAAGTGAATCATCCCCGGCATCGGGAACCAGTCCACTTCCAGACCGCAGGGCATGAAGAGGCCCACGTCGATGTCCGCGCCCTCCTCGGGCGGGTTGTCGGGGTCGTCGATGTTGGCGGCGACCACCGTTTGGTCTTCCACGTCCGCCGACCACACCTGCACGTCTTCGCCTTGGAGTTTGACCACGCCCTTGGGGCTGGCGCCCTCCTCGTCGTAGACGACGACGCCCTCTTTCTTGGGGGAGAAGGTGCCGAGCGGGAGCGGGATGTTGAGTTCGGTGACGATGGCCGAGTTGCGGTGGGCGTAGATGTGGCCAGCGTCGTAGCCGTTCTCGGCGGAGATGCGCCAGTTCGCGTTGATGCGGTGGCGCATCAGCGGGTGGAACTTCAGGCCCGGATTCCAGAACTTGGGCTGCACGTCGCCCGCGAGCGGCGGCGGCGGCTCCATGTCGCCGATGAAGACGAAGACAACGCCGTTGCGCTCTTCGACCGGATAGGACTTGAGGTTGATCTTGCCGATGGCGCCGCTGCCGGGCTCGGTGATGACCTGGACGAGCTTGCCGTCGCGGATGTCGAAGGTGAAGCCGTGGAGCCAGCAGGTGATGGTGTTCTGCGAGTAGCACTCCGGCTTGGCCGAGAAGGCGGCGCCGCGGTGGCGGCAGCGGTCTTCCACCGCATAGACCTCGCCCCCGGCGCGCTTGAAGTAGATGCGCTCGCCCAGCAGCATCTCCCCGCGCGTCTCGCCTTCCTTCAACTCCTGGCCGAACAGGGCGGGGTACCAGTGGTTGCGGAGGCCGAGTTCGGCGTCGAGGTACTTCTGGTAAGGCTTGCGCCGCTCGACCTCGTCGACCGCCTCCTCCGTGTCGTCGATCGCCCAAAGCTGCTGCTCATGGAGCTCTTGGTCAACCATGACGCCTCCTCTCCTGGGCGCGCTTCCCTTGCGCCTCGGCGCGTATTGTAGCGCGGCGGCGCAAGGGAGCACCGGGGCGTTGGCGGGGGCGGAGTTCGTTGACGCTGACGGCGGCGCGCGCCTATAGTCTAGGCGTGAGGGTCTGCCCGACAGACCGCGCGGGAGCAATGCCGTCATGCAAGTCCTGCTGAGTTCGCCGCGCGGGTTCTGCGCCGGCGTCGTGCGCGCCATCGAGATCGTCGAGATATGCCTCGAGCGATTCGGCGCCCCGGTCTACGTCCGCCACGAGATCGTCCACAACCGCTACGTGGTGGACGACCTGCGCAAGAAGGGCGCCGTGTTCGTGGAGGAATTGGACGAGGCGCCCGACAAGGCGACCGTGGTCTTCAGCGCCCACGGCGTCGCGCCCACGGTGTGGGAGGAGGCGCGACGGCGCGGTCTGAACGTCATCGACGCGACTTGCCCCCTTGTTACGAAGGTGCACCTCGAATCGATTAAGTATGCCCAAGAGGGCTACTCGGTCGTCGTGGTCGGCCACGAGGGACACCCCGAGGTGGTCGGCACGATGGGGCAATCGCCCATGGTGTCGCAACTAGTGGGGACGGTGGAGGAGGCGGAGCGCGTGGTCGTGCCCGACCCTGAGCGCGTCGTGGCGCTCACGCAGACGACGCTGAGCGTCGACGACACGCGGGAGATCATCGACGTGCTGAAGCGCCGCTTCCCGGGGATCGTATCCCGCAACGACATCTGCTACGCGACGACGAACCGCCAGGCGGCGGTGTCGGCGCTCGCCAAGAAGGTTGACCTGGTGCTCGTGATTGGCGCCCAGAACTCCAGCAACTGCAACCGCCTGCGCGAGGTGGCCGAGCAGATGGGCGTCCCCGCCTACCTGGTGGACGACGCGGCGAGCATCGACCCCGCGTGGATCGAGGGCGTGCGCCGCGTCGGCGTAACGTCGGGCGCCTCCACGCCCGAGACGCTGGTGCAGGAAGTGGTCGAGTGGCTGCGCCCGCAGCAGGTGTCCACGCTGGACGTGGTCGACGAGGACGTCACCTTCGTGCTCCCCAAAGAACTGCGCGACGGCGAGAGCAAGTGGGCCGTCTCGCGCCAAGCGGAGTCGATGCCGCAGAGTTAGGCGCGCCCCGCCGTTCGCATGCCTCTACCCCCCGCCCGCGCCGATGGCGTCGGGGCTGGGAGCGGTCATGCGGAGAGGGTCGAGGAGGCGGGACAACTCGTCCTCCGTAAGATTGGTCTGCTCGCGGGCTAGTTCGCGGATGGTCTTGCCGGTGGCGGCGGCCTCCTTGGCCATGGCGGCGGCCTTGTCGTAGCCGATGGCGCGCGTCAGACCTGTCGCCAGCATCAGCCCCTGCTCCACCGAATCAGGGCCGCGCGAGGTGGGCGTCAGCCCGCGCAGACACTGAACGTCGAAGTTCACTGTCGCAGCGGCGAGGAGCGACGCGGCCTGGTGCAGGTTGTAGGCCGAGACCGGCCAGTAGGTGTTGAGCTCAAGGTAGCCGCCTTGCGCGGCGGCGGCCACGGCGGCGTCGTTGCCGATGACATGGCAGACCACCTGCGTGAGCGCCTCGGCAATGACCGGGTTCACCTTGCCGGGCATGATCGACGAGCCGGGCTGGACGGCGGGCAGGTCGAGTTCGCCTAGCCCTGCGCGCGGGCCGGACGCGAGCCAGCGCAGGTCGTTCGCTATCTTCTGGAGCGAGATCGCCGCGTTCCGTACGGCGGCGCTGGCGGCCAACATCGTGTCCTGCGTCCCTTGCGCCTGGAAGTGATAGGGCGTCTCGCGGACAGGCAGGCCGAGCTCCTCGGCGAGGATGGCGCACACCTTGGCGGAGAAGTCGGGATGCGTGTTGACGCCGGTGCCGACCGCCGTGCCGCCCAGGGCGACCTGGCCCAACTCGTCGACGGCGGCCTCGAGGCGCCCGCGCGCCAACTCGAGCGACTGCGCGTAGCCCAGAAACTCCTGCCCCATGCGGATCGGCGTGGCGTCTTGGAGATGGGTGCGCCCCGTCTTGATGATGTCCCACGTCTCGCGCGACTTCGCCTCCAGCGTGGCTTGGGTCTGGGCAAGGGCGGGCAGCAATTGGCGTTGGATGGCGAGCGCGGCGGTGAGATGGCAGGCGGTGGGAATCACGTCGTTGGAGGATTGGCCCATATTGACGTGGTCGTTCGGGTGGGCGGCGGGCGCGCCGAGTTCGCGGGCGCGGCGAGCGATGACCTCGTTGGCGTTCGTGTTGGTGGAGGTGCCGGAGCCGGTCTGGAACAGGTCGACCACGAAGTGACCGTCGAACGCGCCGGCGATCACCTCGGTCGCGGCGGCTGCGACGGCGTCGGCGACGGCGGGGTCGAGCGCGCCGAGGTCGGCGTTCACCTTGGCGGCGGCGCGCTTGACGCGGCCCAAGACGTGGTTGAACTCGGGAGGGAAGCGCAGCGCGCTGATGGGGAAGTTGAGCACCGCGCGCTGGGTCGACGCGCCCCAATAGGCGTCGGCGGGCACTTGCATCTCGCCCATCGTGTCGCGTTCGGTTCGAGTGGGTGGGGCGTCGGTCATCGTGCGCTCCTTGAGGATGTGGCGCGGCTGGGCGCCGCCGCTTGCGCTTGATGTTATCGCCCTGGCGCGTGGTTGTCAGGCGCATAGCCGGGGGAACGGGGCGCAATGGGGGGGCGAATCTCGTTGAGGATGTCCCTGCGCTCCGGTATAATCGCCGCAGTCCGGGCGGACATGGACGCGGGGTTTCTATGATGAACGAAGACTCTTCTCAAGAGCGCTCGCCGAGTACGCAGGCCGCCATCGCTGTTGGCGTCTCCGCCGTCGTGCTGGGTCTGCTGGCGCTTACGCTCTACTTCGTCGACCGGTTCGACAACGTGTTGGGGCACGGGCCGCTGCCCAGCAGCGCCAGCACCTCGTGGGCCTACCTGGGCACGCTGCTCACCGGTGGCCTCGCCCTGCTGTCGGCCGCGGCGACGCTCATCGGCGTGAGGCAGGCCAAGTACGTCACGCGCCAATACGCGTGGCTGGTCTACGCCATCGTCGGCCTGCCGCTTGCCATCCTGCTGTTCGTACCCTTGCAGCGCTACGGATCGGAGGCGTTCCTGGGACTGCCGGACGTGCTGGTGGGCGTGCCCGGCCGGGTCATGACCGGCGCGACGCTGGGGGCGCTGTTCCTCGGAGGCTTAGACGTGCGCAAGGCCTTCTCGCGCCGCTCCCAGGCCGCTGCGGAGGATGCGCCCTCGGGCCGCAACCGCTTCACCCCGCTCGCATGGACGGTGCTGAATTCGATGGAGGAGGAGGCCAAGCGGTTCGACCACTCCTTCTACGGCACGGAGCATCTGCTGCTGGCAATCAGCCTGGAACAGCGCTCCCTTGCCGTGCGCGCCATGCTGGGCTTGGGCGTGGACATACTCGCGCTGCGCAGCCAGGTGGAGGGGCTGATCGGGCGCAGGGGAGCGCTGTACACCGGCGCGTCGGGCATGACGCGCCGCGCGCAACGCGTGATTGAACAGGCGACGGAAAAGGCGCGCGGCGAAGGAGGCAAGGTGGGCACCGGCCACCTGCTGCAAGCGATAGCCGAGGCGCGGGAGGACGTGTCCGGTCAACTGATCAGGCAGCTGGGCGTTACGCCCGAGCGGCTGGCCGGCGAACTGCGCCGCCTCGGCCCGGAAGGCTCGGTCTAGTCCGGCGGAGGCCCGCGCCGCTCTCCGACGCGGCCGGGTAAGATAGCCCCGTGTCAGCGCAGCCCGAACAACCCCTCCATAGCCACCGGCGCAAGCTGGGCATCCTCGACTACGCCATCGCCATCCTGCTGGTTTGGTTCGTCGTAACCGCCGTTACGCGCGGCGATCAGATCTGGCTGCTCTTCATGGTCGCCATCGCGCTGCTGATCCTCTACACCACGCAGTGGCGCTACGACCTCTACGCCGATAGGCTCATCATCCGCTGCATCGCGCTGCGCCGCACCACCGTGCGCTACGACGCGGTCGCCGACGCGGGAACCGTGAGCATGGCGATGATCGGCAGCGGCGTGCTGGTGGTCATGCACTCGGGGCGGCGGATGCTGCTGCGCCCGGTGGATCAGGCGGCGTTCGTCGAGCAGTTGGGAACGCTGGTGAGCGCGCGGCGCAAGGAGCAAGAGGGGCGTCAGGAAAGAGAAGGATAGGGACGACGCGCCCGCCGCCGGGCTGGGGCCGGTAGCTCAAAGGCTGAGCGGTCGGCTCATAACCGACTGGGTGAAGGTTCGAGTCCTTCCCGGCCCACCACCACGAAAGCAACCGGAGCCTCGCTATGAACCAAGTACTCAATCTGATGAGCCGGCTGATTACAGCCCGGCCCTATGTCACGATTGGCGTGCTGCTGGTCATCACCGTCGCGCTAGGCGCGGGCACGACGCTGCGCGCTGAGATTGACGAGACGGATGGGTACTTTCCCCCTGACAATCCCGTAGTTAAAGCATTGGACGAGATCGACGAACTCTTCAGCGAATCGGGCGAGAATGTCGTAATCTCACTGCTCTTCCGCGGAGAAGCCCTGACTCCTGAGGGGCTCTCGCAGATGTCCGATCTGATTGACGAGATTTCGAGGGACCCTGAAGTGGCGCCTCTGTTCGCGCCAAACGATCCGATAATCGCGCCCTCATCAATCATTGAGGCTGCGCTCGGAGCGGACGGTTTCGAGCCGACGACGCAGGCAGAGATAGACGCCATGCGTAATGTTCCGGCGATCCAAGGCGCTCTCGCTGCGATGACAGGCGACGACGCTGACGGGACGCCGGTGGCGGTCGCCACTATCCGCCTCCAAGACACTGTTATCGAGCGCCTACAGGACGCGGAACGAAGGATTCTCGCTATCGCGACCGGCTCTGAAGGCCCTTTGCGGGTGAGCAGCGTGTCTCCGGTGGTGATCGAGGATGAGTATCAAAGGGCGTACAGAGAGGACACTGGCCCGCTGATCGGAGCAGCCTTCGTGCTGATTGCGGCTCTGATATTCCTCTTTCTGCGGTCGCCTTCCGACCTCGTGCTATCGCTGGTAGGCCTGTTGATGTCCATCGTGTGGATCGTCGGCGCAGAGGGCTGGTTAGGTCCGAACGGGCTTGGCCTCCTTGGCCGACCGAGCGGAGTATCGGTGATTATCCCGATACTCATCATCAGCCTCACAGTGGACTATGCGATTCAGGTGGCGTTGCACTACCGCGAGGCGAGAACCGAGCACACGTCGGTGTTGGCTGCTTCTCGCTCCGGCCTCCGAATGGTGATCACCCCTCTCACCCTGGCTGCATTCACAACGATCGGCAGTTTCCTGGTGGGGTTGCTCTCTCCCATTCCTGCGATTCAGGACTTCGGCGTCGTGGCCGGACTGGGCGTGGGGATGAGCGTAATCGTGATGCTGACGCTCTTGCCGGCCGGTAGGCTTATCATTGACCGGCGGCGGGAGTCGCGCGGCAGCCTTGCTGCGCCCCGGCTCGTCTCACAGGGGTTGCCGGGCATCAATCGGGTCGCGGAATTGGTGGGGGGAAATGTCACCCTTAGGCCTATGCCCTACCTCGCCGCCATACTGGCGCTGTCGATCGTATTCGGGGTTGCCTCGACGCAGATCGAATCGAGGTTCAGCATACTCGACCTCCTGCCCAGCGGCGGGAGCGTGGCGAATGACTGGGAGACGCTGGACGCCGCCTTCGGCGGTTCATCGGAAATGACCAATGTGCTTTTGCGCGCAGAAGTCACGAAAACCCAAACCCTTGTGAACCTGCACGATCTGACGACCGCTTTCGAAGACGAACGGCAACGACCGCAGGCGGCGGCGGGGCCGATCCAGGCTTCCTTCGAGCTCCTTGTGTATGATTGGACTGAAGACACCGGTGAGCCCGGGGACAAGTACGACCCGGAACTCGCCGCGCTCTTCGAAGAAGCCACGGCGGGGGTGCATTTCGATCCAGTGCTGATGCAGGACTTTCTGGATAAGCTCGAGGCGAGAGAGCCTGCCGTCACGCGCCTTTTGGTCGACTATCCGCAAGGCGTCGATGCGATCTTGATCCAGTTTCCAGCCTTCACGAACGACCCGGACCAAACGAAGGTTTTGCAGGAAGAGATTGAAGGGCTCTGGTTTGGTGAAGATGACGCTATCACGGCGACTTCGGGGAGTGTGATTTCAGTGACGGTGACGGAAGAGATGACGAGCCGTCAAACAGAAGCGATCGCGGCTACGATTGCCGCGGCTCTCGGCATCCTGTTCGTGTTCTTCTGGGCGACACTTCGTCAACCGGTTCTGGCCTTCATCGCCGTCGGACCGATCGTGCTCGTCCTGATCTGGATACTCGGCACGCTGGCGCTGCTCGGAATTCCCTACACCATTGTGACTGCAACAATAACAGCGCTTTCGATCGGAATCGGCGTAGATTACACGATACATATCATTCACAGGTACAGAGAGGAGTACGGCCGCGTTCGCAATCCCGAAGTAGCGGCGGTTCGCACCCTGAAGACGACCGGCTCCGCCCTTCTGGGTTCCGCCCTGACTACAGGCGGCGGTATCGGCGTGCTGATTCTTTCGTCAGTGCCTGCGCTACAGCAGTTCGGCATCACGGTGGTGATTACGATTGTATATTCGCTAATCCTGTCCGTGCTGCTGGTGCCATCCGCTATGACGATCTGGGGCGCGTACCAGAATATGCGGCTGCGTTCGATGGTCCACGACTGGTCAACTCGCCTCGACGATGAAATCGATGCCATATACAGGCGGCGCGAGGAAGGGCAACTGGGAGAGCCGTAACCTTAGCGGCATAAAACTGCGCCGCGATTTGGATATCACGCAAAAGACCGCGTGATTCCTGGCGCATCGCATCCGCGGAGACGTGGAACGACCAGACGGAGCTAAGCGATTGGCGGGGCCAATGGAAGCGGACGAGACGCGCATAGGCGGCAAGGAGCGCGGCAAGCACGCAAACTAGAACTCCCCGCTGGCCGAGCACCGGTAAGACGGCGGCGGCCGATGCTCAAGCGTGGGCGCGACGGAGGGCGCGCCACTACAGCCCCAAGCACATGGAGCGGCCCTCTCCGTACGAGGCGCTGGCGCATTGTTTCGTAACCTGCGGCGCTTGACTCTAGCCGCACGCCCTTGCTAGGGTGTGCTGCGAGTACGCGTATATACTCCGCCAACGCTTGCGCAATTCGCGCCTGCGCCATCGCCTCGCCTCTGCCGGCGGCGGCGGCTACGGAGTTGGGGTTACGGTCACAAACGCATTGAAGGGAGCATCGTTCCATTGCAGAGCCCCGATTCTCGTCACTATGACGTAGCCATTATCGGCGCCGGCCCGGTGGGCAGCCTGTGCGCGGTCGCCCATGCGCGCAAAGGCGCCAGGGTAGCGCTGTTCGAAGCAAACTCCGAAGGATTCGGCGGGCTGAAGGGCGAGTGGCTGCATCCGCCTGCCTCACGGATGCTGCAACGAATCGGCATCCGTTTTGATGCGGAGGCCTACCCCACCAAAGGGTTCGTGGTGTTCCCTGAGGACGGCTCCGAGCCGATTCCTCTTTCCTATTCGGAAGGATCGCATGGCTTGGCATGCCCCCACGAAACGCTTGTCTTGCGTCTGCGGGATGCTGCGAATAGCGAGCCTAACGTCGACCTCATACAGGCGCGCGCACGCCCGGACCATAGCGGGAGGGTCACCTTCACACAGGACAAGGTTGAGGATTCGGTGAGCGCCGATCGAATCATCGGAGCCGACGGGCGTGGATCGGTCGTGCTGCGCTTATTGGGCCTGACGGCAAAGCCTACGATCGTTTCGCGCATGGTAGGAGTCAGGTTGGACGGAGCGCAGTTGCCCATGAAGGACTACGGTCACGTCTTCTGCGGCGGGCCTGGCCCTATATTCATGTACGGACTGGGAGAAGACAGCGCCAGCGTCATCGCGGATATTCCGCATGGATATTCGAACCGACACACTACCGACATGTTGTTAAACTCGTACGCCCCCTGGCTGCCGGCGGACGCCAGACCGTTGTTCGTGGAAGCGGTGCGCAAGCAGCAATTCAAACTGGCTGGAAACACGATCAGACCGCGCATCTCGTACGGTAATTCCCGTTTCGTGGTTATCGGCGATGCCGCGGGACACTACCATCCAATGACGGCGGTAGGGCTGACGCTCGGTTTCGGCGACGCCATGGCGCTGGCGGAAACCGAGGACTTCGACGACTTTGTCGCCAGGCGCTTCCGCGAGATCCGCGCGCCCGAGATGCTCGCCATGGGGTTCTATGAAGTGTTTGCCGATCATCGAGCCGAGGCGGTCGCGCTCCGGCACGCGGTCTATCGGCTATGGAGGAAAGGCGGCGGGAACGCCCACCGGAGCGTGCGCTTGCTCGCTTGCCAAGATATATCAGAGGCCAGCCTGGGTTTCGTGGGCGGTATGGCGGTTGCCTTGGCTGTTGGGAGCACGATTCCGAGGTCCATAAACCCGCTCGCGTGGCTCCGGGCAGGCAGCATCGTTCGTCGTCTCGCTTCTCGCGTGGGATGGTTCATAAGCGCCGTTCATCACCTACGCAGATCGAGAGCCAGGGGCGAGGTGCAGAACGAGAAGTTCCACGATAACTTGTCGCACGCCTTCCTCGCCTCAACGCCGCCCGAGGACGGCTTCGGCGGGCCGCCCGACCAAGAGGCGCGTCGTGCCCGCTGACGCGCGTTTCGCCTTGAAGATGGCGACCGAGGGCTTGCTGCGCCTCCAGCGTGAGGATGGCAGTTTTGAAGGCGAGGTGCTGTGGTGCCCCATGCTCTCTGCGCAGTACGTGCTGCTGCACCACATCCTCGGTCGTTCTCTCGAGCCCGCCCGCCGTCGCGGCGTGTTGCGCTACTTCGAGCGCTCCCGCCTTGAAGGAGGCCTGTGGAGCCTCCACGAACATGAACCACCGAGCCTGTTCGTCACCGCGCTGGTCTACGTCTCGGCCAGGCTGCTCGGCGTCGAGCGGGATGACCCGTTGATCGAACCGGCGCGGCGATTCCTGCAGAAAGAGGGAATCCTCGGAATCCCGACCTGGGGCAAGTTCTGGCTGGCGCTCCTCAATCTCTACGACTGGCGCG
>CAZLKC010000015.1:0-45612 GCA_964560025.1 uncultured Dehalococcoidia bacterium | reverse complement strand
CTGCACCAAGGCAAGTTCGAGTTCGAGGGAACCATCAGCTGCATCTACCACGGCTGGACGTTCGACCTGGCGACGGGCGACCTGCTGGCGGCGCTGCCCGACGGCCCCGACTCGCCGATGCCCGGGCGCTCGGTGACGAAGATTAAGGCGTATCCCGTCGAGGAGCGCGCCGGGATTGTCTGGGTGTGGATGGGCGAGACGGCGCCGCTCGTGCCCGTAGAGCACGACATCCCTGAGGAGATGCTGCGCGACGACGTGGTGATGCTCGGCTGGATCCACTCCCGCTACGGCAACTGGCGCTTCGGCGTCGAGAACGCGATCGACGAAGGCCACGCGCGCTTCCTCCACAAGGACTCCATCCAAGCCCGCTGGCGCCAGTCGCCGGCGTGGACGGACGTGAAGATCGTCGAGACGCCGGACAAGCAATGGATCTACCGTCGCGTGGACTGGTCGCAGACCTACGCCTACTTCCCCGGCTTGGGCGTGTGGCCGCGCAAGCGCCCCCTGCGCATCGAGCGCGAGAGGGACAAGCGTTTCATCAAAGCCCGCACTAAGCACGCCATCGGCAACATCCCTGAAGGCGCCCGCCCGGGCAGCACGCGCCTGCCCTGCATCTTCCGCCCCATCGGCTGGCCGTACCCGATGGTGGTGAGCTACGAGTTCCACGTTCCCATCGACGAGGAGCACGAGCTCTACCACCAGTACATGGTGCGCTTCACCCGCAACCCCATCGTCAAGCTCATCTTCAAGGCCAAGTACTTCCTCTGGCACCGCTGGATCGGCGAGTGGCGCTTCAACAGCCAGGACGGCTCCATGGTCGCCGAGATGACGCGCAATATGAAGGCGGAGCGGCTGATGAAGACCGACGCCTCCATCACCGGCTGGCGCAAGATGGTCGAGCGCCAAGCCCGCGGCCAGGTGGACGAGTGGCGCTCCATCGGCGTCGAGCACACCGCCGACCTCGAGTTGGAGTTCAAGGGAGGCGCCAAGGCGGCCGTCTCCGTGCAGGACGACGGCGGCGACGGCGCCTAGCAGCGAATAGCCCCGGGCGGCTCTGCCCACGCGGAGCCGCCCGCGCAAGCGGGACTCATGCCCCGCCGCAACACGCCTCGGAGGGTGAAGCGATGGTTCGAGAGGCAGAGCACGCCGACGTCATCTACGACGAAGTGCAGCAGCAGCAGGGAGCGCCTGAGGAGCGCCGCGAGCGCCCATGGAAGCGCTACCTTGAAGCGGAATTGGGACTCCGCAACCACTGGTACCCCGCCTTCTTCAGCAACGAACTGAAGGAGGGCGAGACGCGCCACGAGATGCTGCTGGGCGAGCGCATCTACTTCAAGCGCGTGCGCGGCCGGGTGTTCGCCGTCGAAGACCGCTGCCCCCATCGCGCCGCCTCCTTCTCCTCCCGCGTCGAGTGCTACACCGCCAACACCATCACCTGCCCCGTCCACGGCTTCACCTACGACGTGCGCGACGGCAAGCTGGTCAGCATCCTCACCGAGAACGACAGCGCCCTGGTCGGCAAACTCTTCGTCCCGCCCTACCCGGTGCAGGAGAAGTTCTCGCTCATCTGGGTGTACATCGGCGACGGCGAGCCGCGCGACCTGCGCGAGGACGTGCTGCCGACATTGTGGAACACGCCCGACCTGGTGATGCTGCCGACCACGCGCTACAAGATTCACGCCAACTGGCGTGTGGCCATCGAGAACGGCTACGACACCGGTCACCTCTACGGCCACCGCAACTGGGCGTCCGCGTGGCGCTACGGCGCCGTCCTCCCTATCGGCACCGTCAACAAGACCAAGGACGACATTGTGCTGATTGAGGAGACCGGCGCGCCCATCGGCATGCACGTTAAGAGCAGCGTCAACACGTGGGTTGGCGAGGTCGAGGGCGTCAAGGTGCATATGAACATGCTTGACCTGAACAACGTTCCGCCCAAGGAGGGCGGCCTCTACCCGACCGGCTTCGGCCCCTTTCTGCCCTGCGGCCTCGACGTGCCCGGCTTCCCGCGCCCCGGTCTCTACCACTGGGAGTGGTACGTGCCCATCGACGAAGAGCACCATATGTACACCATCCTTCAGGGCGCGCAGGCGCACACGGAAGAGGAGCGCGAGAACTTCTACCGCGAGCACGAGGAGTACCTGGCGCGCGACGTATGGGTTGACCCCGGCACGGCGCGCGCCATGGAGCCGCCTGGCTTCAACAACTTCGACTCCTTCGGGCGCGAGGTGATGCAGCATTCCTACCAGAACGAGGATTGGTGGCATCGGGAGCGCCTCTACAAGGCCGACTACACCATCATTCAGTGGCGCAACCTCGTCTCGCGCCACGCCGAGGTCGTCCAGACGCGCGAGGCCCGCGGCTTTGCCAAGCCCAACCGCAACTACCCCGAGGATCCGATTCCGTAGGGGCAACCATCAAGCGCATCAAGGCGGGCGCCCCACGGGGCGCCCGCCCTTTTGTTGCGCCTAGCGCGGCGCTTGCCCCTATCAGAGGCGATGGCGCATTAGCACCAAATTGCCACGTTGCGGTTCCCGATTTGTTCGGGCGGATTTGGAAACGGACACGCCTCGTCTTTGGCTATGCGCTCTGCCGTCCACGCGCAGGCGACCGCGTCCACAATATCGTTGGGCTTGCCGCCACCTACGCAGCCTAGCTGACTAGGAACTACAATCCCTGCTCGCCTCAGCAATTGTTTGCGCTGGAGTAGCCCCGCCTGAGTCTTCTTTGGCAACAGCAGTTGGCCGCCCCCGAGTTCGGCGAACGATACCTCCGGATGTGCCTCATAGACACGATTGTCGTCCGCGATAGCGTTCGCCTCGATAATTTTCGGAAGTAGGCCGAACGCCTGGGCTGCCAGTCCGTTACCGATCATCCGTTTTGATTCGGCATTTGCTTGCCTGTATCGCTGCAGGTAGGCGCCTTCTGTGTTGGAGAAAGTGAGCAGGAAGCAAGCAGGCGGAGTAAAGACAACGCTCTTCCGCCCAGGTAAGAACTTGCGCGCCGCAGCGTCAGCAGCACGTTCGCCGTTCTCACTGAGGCCAATCGGAATGTCGAAGGCGAACACTGCTGCCTCTGCGTGCGCCTCAAGCGCCGCGCGCGCCGATTCGTGATACTCAATGGTCTGGAGTTCCCCATCCACTATTACGGCGGCAATCCAGCCGCCCTTGCATCCGTCGAGACCTACCACTTTGCGCATCCTTGACCTCCTCCTCTAATGAGCGAGGCGATGATACATATTGCGCTGCCCTCCTTACCCCTCCCCCTCCCCCCGCAGCGGGCGCATGAAGAGCAGCATCACGAGCGCGAGCGCGGCGAGGATGGCGGTGGCCCAGATGGCGAGGTCGTAGGAGCCGCGCAGGTCGAACGCGATGCCCATCATCAGTGGGCCGAGCACACCCGCCGCGAGCGTCGCGCCGTTCAGCAGACCGATGGCCGCGCCGAGGTTGCGCAGCCCATAGAGCCTGCTGGCGACGACGGGGCGTATGGAGATGACGCCGCCGAACGCCGTGCCCATCACGATGGCGAAAGGCAGCGCCAGCAAGATGGTGTCGGCGCGGACGGCTAGTAGGTAGAACTGCGAGCCGGCCATCATCACGCCCATTCCCAGCAGCACGACGCGGTAGTCTATGTAGTCGACGAGCGCGCCCGCGCCGACGCGGCCGATGCCGCTGGCGACGACGACGATGACCGCGGTGGCCGCCGCAGTCGTGCGCGCCATGCCGAGGCTCTCGAAGTAGAGGATCTGGTGAACGTTGAAGCCGTTGCTAGAGATGTTCATCGCGCCGAGGAAGAGGGTGAACAGCCAGAACTCGCGTGTCCGCAACACCTGCCGCACGCTCAGGCCCGGTTCGCTATCGCGCGTGGGAGCGGCGGCGCGCTCGGACGGCGCGCCTGGCGGCGGCGCGTCGAGCGGGTCGCCGTCCGGGCCATAGCCCAACTGCTCGGGGCGTTCCTTGATGAGCAGGCCGAGGATCACGACGACGACGGCGGTGACCGCGCCCATAACGAACAGGACGGGGCGCCACCCCCATGCCTGAATCATCAGCGTGCTGGGCAGCGCCATCGCGCCGCCGATGATCGGCCCCGTCATAGCGAGGCCGACCGCGCGCCCCCGATGCTTGCGGAACCAGCGGCTGATGATGACCGGCCACGTGATGCTGTGATTGGCCGCCGAGAATCCTGCGGCGATGATGATGAACACAAGGTAGAACTGCCACAGCGTCCGCACCTGGCTCAGCGCCATCACGCCGGCGCCGACGATGAGGCCGCCCGCGATGATGAGCCTGCGCGGCCCTACTCGATCGACCAGGAAGCCGAGCGCGGGGCCGACCGCGCCCGATTCCACCTGGCGGAAGGAGAACGCCCCCGACAGCTGCGTCCGCGTCCATCCGAAGGTGTCGAGGATGAAAGGGATGAACGCCTGGAATCCCTGGGCGAAGACGGCGGTGGTCAGCGTGTTGGTGAGGATGCTCGCGCCAACGATCCACCATCCGGCGAAGACGCCCCGACGGACGGGAGGCTGTGGCGGCGAGTGCTCGGTCATAGGCGCTGAGAACGCGGGCGGGGCGCCCGCCCGGCGGACGCCCCGCGCTTTGCTCCGATGGAGCCGCGCTCCTACCCGGCGGCGGGCGCGGCCTCGCGCTGCGCCGCCTTCTGCCGCAGCGCCCACGCGATGGTCATCCCGTTGAACTCGTCAGGCGTCTCCCACTGCGCCCAGTGGCCGCTGTTGCGGATGATATACAACTCCGAGTTGGGGTAGTGGCGCATCAGCGAGACGCTGCTGTCCAGCGCCGCGAAGCGGTCGTGCGCGCCGAATACGACGAACACCGGCTGCTTCACCTCGTGCAAGCGGTGGATGAGGTTCGAGTTGGGGCGCATCGACACGCTCTTGAGGCGCGCCTGACGGTGCTCCTCGTTGGAGGTTACCGACTGCCAGCGCATCTCCACGAACTCCGGCGTGACGATGTCGTCGTCCGCCACGAACAGGTGCAGCACGCGCTCCACCTTATCCTTGCTCGGCTCGCGCAGTATCTCCCCCAGCAGGCGCGTGCCCTCGTGCGGCAGCGGGTCGAACAGCGAAGGCCCGGTGCGCGCGCCCATCAGGCAGAGCAGATCGAGTTGGTCGTTGTAGTGGACGGAGAAGTGGATGGCGTCGCCGCCGCCCTTGGAGTTGCCGACCAGGCTCGCCTTGGCGATGCCCTTCTGCTTCAAGAACTCGCTCAGCACCTCGCCGTCCAGCTCCGTTGCGGAAATGTCGGTGTGGACATAGGCGTCGGAGCGCCCGAAGTTGGGCATGTCGATGAGGATGGTGCGGAAGTGCTCGGAGAAGGGCTCGATGTTCAGGTAGAAGTTGAACCACCCGCTGGCGCCCAACCCGCCGCCGTGCAGGAAGACGATCGCGTCCTCGTGCTCTTCCCCTGCCTCGTGGTAGTGGATGTTGATGCCATTGATGTTGATGTACTTCTCGGTGTTCTCGTAGGTCAGGCGGCCGGTCTGCGTCTTGCCGGAGGTGCTGTACTTGAACGCCATTGCGGACTCCTCTGTGCGCGGGGCGGTAGGGTAGGGCAAGGCTAGCCCGCGCAAGGCGGCGCGGTCAAGGCGCGCCGCCCCGCCCCGCTTGCGCGGGGGCGCCGTTCTTGGTGTAGCATGCGGGCGGCTTGAGGAGGAGGGCATGAAGTTCACCACCGGCTCCGGCATGAACCGCGACCCGCGGTACGAGGGTCCGCGCGGCCTTGGCGCGCTTGGGCTGTCCAACGACATCGTCAACTGGCCGCAGCGCGTCGCCCAATGGTGGCTGGTCGCTTTCCTGCTCGCCTTCTTCGCCCTGCCGTGGGGCGTCTGGGGTGCGCTGTTCGACCAGTCGCGCTCGGGCGGTGTCGTGTTCGTGAGCGTCTACTTCGGCATCGCCGCGCTGTTCGGTCTGTGCGGCTGGATACTGCGCAACGAGATTGGCGAGGACTATCCCCAACTGACCATTTCCATCCTCGCGTCGCTGGCCGGGCTTGCCGCCTTCATCTGGCTGTGCATCTTCCGCACCTTCAGCGACGGCCAGTGGTTCGCGGGCATCGTCTGCGTCGTCATCTGTTTGGTCGCCGTCAACATCCTGTTCCGCTCGTGGCAGCTGATGCTGGTGATTGGGCTGTTCACGGAGCAGAAGCGCCAACTGATTCCGCCGCCCGAGTACGCGGAGCAGGTGGCGCAGTACCGCAACCGCCGGACGAAGACGTAGCGCCGCACGCGCTCCGCCGCATGACCAGCGCCCCGCTAGACCCACTCCGCAAGGTCTACGACCCCTCCGGCGTCGAGCGCCGCCTCTATGAATGGTGGGAATCGTCCGGCTTCTTCCGCGCGTTCCCGAACCCGGACAAGGAGCCGTTCACCATCATCATGCCGCCGCCCAACGTAACGGGCGAGCTGCACGTCGGCCACGCGCTCACTGCTGCCATTGAGGACGCCCTGGTGCGCTATCACCGCATGCGCGGACACGAGGCGCTGTGGCTGCCCGGAACCGACCATGCCTCCATCGCCACGCAGGCGGTCGTCGAGCGCGAACTGGCCAAGGAGGGGCTGACGCGTCGCGAGTTGGGGCGCGAGCGCTTCTTGGAGCGCGTGTGGGAATGGGTGGAGAAGTACGGCAGTTACATCGACGACCAGCACCGGCGCTTGGGCGCCTCCTGCGACTGGACGCGCGACGCCTTCACGATGGACCCGGGGCCGTCCCGCGCCGTCTACGCCACCTTCAAGCGCCTCTACGACAAGGGCCTCATCTACCGCGGCGAGCGCATGATCAACTGGGACCCGGCGCTCCGCACCGTCCTGTCCGACCTGGAGGTCGAGCACGTCGAGACGGAGGGCGCGCTCTACTACGTTGCCTACCCTCTGGAAGACGGCTCCGGCCGCATAACCGTCGCGACTACGCGCCCGGAGACGCTGCTTGGCGACACGGCGGTTGCCGTGCACCCGGACGACGCGCGCTACGCGAGCCTGGTCGGCAAGCGCCTGCTGCTGCCGGTGCTCAACCGCCCCATCCCCATCATCGCCGACGCCGCCGTCGCGCCCGACTTCGGCGCAGGCGCGCTGAAGGTAACCCCGGCGCACGACCCCAACGACTACGAGATAGGGCGGCGCCACGGCCTGCCAGAGGTCAACGTCATCGCGGCCGACGGCACGCTGAACGAGAACGCCGGGCCATACGAGGGCTATGACCGCTTCGACGCGCGCGCCGCCATCGTCGAGCAGCTGGATAGCGAGGGGCTATTGGAGCGCACTGAGGCACACGTCCACGCCATCGGCCACTCGCAGCGCTCCGGCGTCGTCGTGGAGCCGCTCATCAGCACGCAGTGGTTCGTCCGCACGGGCCCGCTGGCGCAACGCGCGATGGAGGCGGTGACGAGCGGCGCGATCCGCATCGTCCCCGACCGTTTCGCCAAGGTCTACCTCGACTGGCTGGAGAATATCCGCGACTGGTGCATCAGCCGCCAGTTGTGGTGGGGGCACCGCATACCCGTCTGGCACTGCGCCGACTGCCCGCACCTCACCGTCGCTTTGGAGACGCCGAGCGCGTGCGAGGGATGCGGTTCGGCGGGTATCGCCCAAGACGAGGACGTGCTGGATACGTGGTTCTCCTCAGGGCTGTGGCCGCATTCGACGCTAGGCTGGCCGGACGACACGGACGATCTGCGCTACTTCTATCCGACGACGGTGATGGAGACGGCGTACGACATCCTGTTCTTCTGGGTGGCGCGCATGGTGATGCTCGGCCTAGAGAATATGGACGAGATCCCCTTCAAGACCGTCTACATCCACGGCCTCGTCCGCGACCCGAGCGGGCGCAAGATGAGCAAGTCCGCCGGCAACGTGGTCGATCCCATCGGCGCCATCGAGAGCCACGGCGCCGATGCGCTGCGCTTCGCCCTTGGCGTCGGCGCAGCGCCGGGCAACGACACGCGCCTCAGCGACGACCGCCTCGAGGCCGCGCGCAACTTCGCCAACAAGGTGTGGAACGCAACGCGCTTCGTGCTCGCCTCCTTGGACGGCGCTGGCGACCTCGCCGGGTGGCACGACGCCCCGCCGCGCCGCCACGCCGAAGACCGTTGGATACTAGGCCGCCTCGACGAGACGGCGGCGGAGGTCGGGCGGCTGTGGGACGATTTCCAACTAGCCGAGGCGCAGCGCGCCGTCCACGCGTTCGTGTGGAACGAGTTCTGCGACTGGTACGTCGAGATGGCCAAGGTGCGTCTGCGCGCGGGCGATGGCGACCCCAAGCGCGTCCTCGCCCACGTCCTCGACCGCTCGCTGCGGCTGCTTCACCCCTTTATGCCCTTCGTTACGGAGGAGGCGTGGCAGCGTCTGGTGGCCGCCGTGCCGCGCGAGGGCAGCTTGCCGGAGACCATCATGCGCGCGCCCTACCCGCAGCCCTCCACGCACGGCGTGGATGCCCAAGCCGTCGCCGACGTCGCCCTTGCCATCGACGTGGTGCGCGCGGTGCGCAACGTTCGCGCCGAATTCCGCGTCGAGCCCGGGCGCCTGCTCGACGCAACCGTCGACAGCCCGCGCCGCGCCGCCATCGAGGCTGAGGCGCCCGCCATCCGCCGCCTCGCCCGCATCGGCAGCCTTGCCTCCGGGGCGCAAGCGCCTTCCGAGGGCAGCGTGCGCTTGGTAGTACGCGATGCCACGATTAGCCTCGCTATGGAGGGCGTGGACGACCTGGCGGGCGAGATAGCACGCCTTCAACGGGAAGCGCAAGAGACAGCCCGTTACCTCAGCGGCCTGGAGTCCCGCCTGTCCAACGAATCCTTCCTCTCCAAAGCCCCCGCCGACGTGATTGACCGCGAGCGCAGCCGCCTAGAAGAAGGCCAAGCGCGCCAAGCGCGACTGCAAGAGCTGCTGGCCGACCTCGGAGGGTAGGGGATAGAGGAGTTTGTGGGGGCGCGCCCCCACACCCCCGTAACGGGGGCGAGCGCAGGGCAAGTGCTATCATCCTCCCGTTATGCCCTGGCCCTTCACCACCGCGGCGGACGACGCGTCCGACTCCGGCGACGCGCTGAACGGCGTGCCTGCGCCTGCGCTCTTCGCGACAGGATTGGGGGCAGCGCTGGTGCTGCATCGCGCGCAGCGGCTGCCGGCGCGCCCGCGCTCGCTCTTTCGGCGGCTGGGCGAATGGATGCTGGCGGCGGGTGCGGCGCTGCTGGGCTGGGCAGTCTATACCATGCTCCGGGCGGGAACCTCGCCCGACCCGCGCGATCCCGTTACGACGGTCGTGGAGCGCGGACCGTACGCGCTCACGCGCAACCCCATCTACGCCGCCTTTGCGTTGGTCTACGCCGGAGCAGGCCTGCGCGCTAACACGCTATGGCCTGGGCTTACCCTCCCATTCGTGATAAAGGCGCTGGAGCAACTAGTGGTCCGGAGGGAAGAGGCGTACCTCGAGCGGCGGTTCGGGCGCGATTACGCGCGCTATCGCGAGCGCGTCCCCCGCTGGTTCTAGCCGCGTTCGCCGTTCGATTCCCCTCAGGGCGAACGGCTCTAGGGCGGCGGCGCCCCGATTGCATCCAACAGGGCCAGCCCGCGTTGGGTGTCGGAAGCGACGCGGGCGCGGTCGTGGAGCGACAGGCGCAGTTTGAATCGCCAGTAGGCGAACGCCTTCCATTCGCTGAGGGAGTGCCGAGCGCGCGGCCTGCGCCGTCCCTGCTCGCGGTGATGCGCGCGCAGCAGTTCGTCGAAGGGCGCGCCGTAGAGGCGCTCGCTCACCGTGTCGTCCAGGCCGTGGGGGTGGTGCACGCCCTGCACGCCGCGCTGCTTTAGCGCGGCGGCCTCCGCCGCCTGCCACAATGCCTCCTCCACCACTACGCCGTAGAAGTAGTTGAGGTGGGCGCGGTAGCGCGAGACGCCCAGCGCCTCCTTGAACCGCTGCGTCGTTACGCGCTCGGGCAGCGCGCCGTCGAACAGCAGCCGCTCCTGCTCATCGATAGGCGCTGCGCCGTCCGCCTCTAGGAGCAGCCGCTCGGCAAGCGCCAACCAGTCGAACGCCTCGCCCCCAAGCAGGTAGATGAACTCGCGGTTATGGCAGTGTTCGGCGGCCAGCGGCCACGCGCCGACGGCGTCGAGCAGCGCGTCGGCCCAGTCGCGCCCCTGGCGCAGGTCGCGCCGCCAGCGTTCGAGGACACGCTCCGCGTCGTTCGGGGCGAAGTCGAGGGATGCGCCGTTGGGGACGGCGGCGCCGTTAGCGCTTGCCTCAACGGTCGGCGCCGTCCGCGAGGCCGCGCTCATGCCGCCGCGCCGTGGCAGCGCTTGAACTTCTTGCCGCTGCCGCACCAACAAGGCTCGTTGCGCCCTACCTTCTTACCCTTGGCCGCGCCGGACGGCGGGGAAGCGGCGTTGGAGGTCGGCAGGTTGGCGCCGCGCCCGTTGCGCGCGGGTCGCTGCGCCGGCTGCGAGGCGGCGGGCGCCACGTGGAGGATGGTGTGGGCCACGTCGCGGCGGATGCGCGCGCGCAGGTCATTGAATCGCTCGTGCCCTTCCTTCTTGTACATAACCAGCGGATCGCGCTGCCCATAGGCGTAGAGGCCGATGCCCTGTCGCAGGTCGGACATGTGCGTCAGGTGCTGCACCCACAGGCGGTCGGTCGTCTGGAGCAGGACGGCGCGTTCGAGCGCGCGCATCGTCTCCGCGCCGAACTCCTCCTCCTTCCGCGCGTAGAGGTCGGCGGCGGCCTCCAGGGCGGCCTCCTCCACCTCCTCCGCCGTGCGGTCGAGGACGAACTCCTCGTCGAACCAGTCGGGCAACGGCATAACCGCGCCCAACGCGGCGATGAACACGTCCGCGTCCCACTCCTCTCTGTCGCCCGCGAGATGATGCCCCACCGTCTCCGATATCTCCGATTCGAGCATCTCTTGGACGTTGGGCTTCACGTCCGCCTCGTCCAGCACGCGCTGGCGCTGAGAGTAGATGACGGCGCGCTGCGTGTTGACCACGTCGTCGTACTCCACCAGGTGCTTCCTGATGTCGAAGTAGTGCGCCTCCACCTTGGACTGTGTCATCTCCATCGTGCGGCTCAGCAGGCCGCTCTCGAGGGGAACGTCTTCGGGCAGCGCTGCGTTGACGATGCGCCCGACGGCGTTGCCGCCGAAACGCTTGATGATGTCGTCCTCGAGCGAGCCGTAGAACCGCGTTGCGCCTGGGTCGCCCTGGCGCCCGGAGCGGCCACGCAGCTGGTTGTCGATGCGGCGCGAGTCGTGCCGCTCGGTGCCGATGACGTACAGGCCGCCCAGTTCGACCACCTGGTCGTGGCTCGCCTGCCAGTCTGCGGAAGACTCGAACCCGGCGGGGTCGCCGCCGAGGATGATGTCGGTCCCGCGCCCTGCCATATTGGTGGAGACGGTCACGGCGCCTGGCCGCCCCGCCTCAGCGACGATGTTCGCCTCGCGCTCGTGGTTCTTGGCGTTCAGCACCTCGTGCGGAACGCCACGGCGCTCGAGCATGCGGCTGAGCTCCTCCGACTTCTCGATGGAGGCGGCGCCGATGAGCACGGGCCGCTCTTTGCGGTGGAGCTCCGCAATTTCGTCCACCGCGGCCTTGAACTTGGACTTCTCCGACTTGTAGACGAAGTCGGGCAGGTCTTCGCGGACGACGGGCATATTGGTGGGGACGGCCACCACGTCTAGACCGTAGACCTTGTGGAACTCCTCCGCCTCGGTCAGCGCCGTGCCGGTCATTCCCGCCAGTTTGTGATAGAGGCGGAAGTAGTTCTGCAATGTGATGGTGGCGTAGGTGATGGTCTCCCGCTGCACCTCCACCCGCTCTTTGGCCTCGATCGCCTGGTGCAGGCCATCGGCGTAGCGCCGCCCGGGCATCAGCCGTCCAGTGAACTCGTCCACGATGACCACCTCGCCTTGCTGGACGACGTAGTCGCGGTCGCGCAGGTAGACGAACTGGGCGCGCAGCGCGTTCTCGACGAAGTGCGTCAGGACGAAGTTGGCGGGGTCGTACAAGTTGTCGACCTTCAGGAGGCGCTCGATGTTGGATATCCCCGCGTCGGTGAGGATGACCTGGCGCTCCTTGTGCTCGATCTTGAAGTCGGCGCCCTCCCTCAGGCGCGGCGCCGCTTGCGCGAAGGTGCGGTAGTGCTGGGTGGACTCCTGCGCTGGGCCGCTGATGATGAGCGGCGTGCGCGCCTCGTCGATCAGGATGTTGTCCACCTCGTCCACGATGGCGTAGTGGAGTCCCGAGTGCGCTTGGCCGTTGCGCCCCGCGCCTTCATCCGGCGGCCCTTGCCGCTGCACCTGGCCCTCGCGGTCGCGCGCCATATTCCCGCGCAGGTAGTCGAAGCCGAACTCGTTGTTCGTCCCGTAGGTGATGTCCGCGCCGTAGGCCTGCTTGCGCGACACGGCGCGCAGGTCGTCGAGGTTGCCGCCCCCGGCGGGCATGCCCGGCTCGTAGACGTAGGACGCCTCGTGCTGGAGGCAGCCGACGCTGAGGCCAAGCGCGTGGTAGACCGCGCCCATCCATCGCGCGTCGCGCCGCGCCAGGTAGTCATTGACCGTCACCAGGTGCGCGCCCTTGCCCGCGAGGGCGTTTAGATAGAGGGGAAGCGTCGCCACGAGCGTCTTGCCCTCGCCTGTCTTCATCTCCGCCACCTTGCCCTGATGCAGCGCCAACCCGCCGATGAGCTGCACGTCGAAGTGGCGCATCCCCAGGCGGCGCTTGGCCGCCTCGCGCACGGCGGCGTAGGCCTCCGGCGCCAGGTCGTCCAGCGTCTCGCCGGCGTCGAGGCGCTCGCGAAATTGGGCGGTGAGTTCGCGGAGTTGATCGTCCGAGAGCGCCTCGAACTCCGCCTCCAGTTCGTTGACCTCGTCGACGATCCAGCGCAGATGTTTGACGGCCTTCTCGTTGGAGTCGCCGAACACCTTGAACAGTTTGGTGACCATCGCCGCCTATTCTACCAGTCAGCCGAGCGCCGCCCGCGCTATACTCGCCCCACTCTTCCGCCGTCAGGTGAGCTATGGCCATACCGACCCGCACGCTGGGACGCACGGGCGCCGAGGTTACGACGCTCGGCTACGGCGCGATGGAGTTGCGCGGGCCGCGCGTCGCCTCCTCGGCGGACGCGGGGCGCATCCTCAACGCGGCGTTGGACGCGGGCATCAACCTCATCGACACCTCGCCTGACTACGGTGTGAGCGAGGCGCTCATCGGCGAGCACGCGTCCCACCGGCGCGGCGACTACTTCCTCGCCTCCAAGTGCGGATGCACGCCGGGCTGGGAACGCCCCGCCGATTGGCAAGGTCCCGGCCCGCACGACTACTCTCGCGCCAACATCGTCGCTGCCGTGGAGCAGAGCCTGACGCGCATGCGCACCGACTACCTTGACCTGGTGCAGGTGCACATCAGCCCGTCGGCGGAGACGCTGGAGCGCGACGACGTAGTCGAGACGCTGCGCGACTTGCAGGAGCAAGGCAAGGTGCGCTTTATCGGCATGTCGGGCACGCTTCCCAATCTCGCCGAGCACATCCGCATGGGCGTGTTCGACGTGTTCCAGATTCCCTACTCGCTCATCGAGCGCGAGCACGAGGAGTCGATAGCGGAGGCTGCGGAGGCGGGCGCGGGCGTCATCATCCGAGGCGGCGCAGCCAAGGGCGCGGCGGAGGAGGACAAGCGCCGCGCCAACCCGATCGCCGGCAATCGCTGGGACGCGTGGGAGCGCGCGAACCTGGCCGAATTGGCGGAGGGCATGGCGCCGATGGAGTTCATCCTGCGATTCACCGCGTCGCATCCGCAGATGACGACCAACATCGTCGGCACCGTCAACCCCGACCACCTAGCGCAGAACGTGCGCGCCCAAGAGGCAGGCCCCCTCCCCGCCGACCTCTACGAAGAGGCCAAGCGCCGCCTAGACGCGGCTGGCGCAGCATCCGCCGGAGGCTAGCCGCCATCGCCGTCGGCATTCTCAGCACGGGCGATATGGGCGCGGCCATCGGCGCGATGCTGACCGCCGCCGGGTTCGACGCGCTCACCTGCTTGGAGGGGCGCAGCGAGTTGACGCGCACGCGCGCCCGCGAGGCCAACGTGCGCGACGCCGGGTCGATGGACGACCTCGTGCGCAAGAGCACCTTGCTTCTGAGCGTGCTCGTTCCTGCGGAGGCCGCCGCCGTCGCCGAGCAGGCCGCGCGGGCGATGGAGCGCACGGGCGCGCGTCCGGCGTTTGCTGAGTGCAACGCCATCGCGCCGCAGACCGTCGCCGCCATCGCGGAGCGCGTCGGCGCTGCGGGCGCAGTCGTCATCGACGCGGGAATTATCGGCGCGCCGCCGCGCCCGAACCGATCGACGCGCATCTACTGCTCCGGCCCCGACACGTCGGCGCTGGAGGCTATGAGCGAGGTGGGGTTGGACATCCGCACTATCGGGCCGCACGTCGGCCAGGCGTCCGGCCTCAAGATGGTCTACGCCGCCTCCACGAAAGGCACGACCGCCCTATGGACGGAGCTGCTGGTCGCGGCGCGCGCCCTGGGCTTGCACGACGTGCTGCTAGCGGAGTTCGCGTTCAGCCGCGCGGAGACCGCCGAGCGGCTGATGCGCGAGGTTCCGGGCATGCCGCGCCGCTCCCGTCGTTGGGTGGGCGAGATGGAGGAGATAGCGGAGACCTTCGAGGCGCTGGGCTTGACGCCGCGCATCATGCAGGGCGCCGCCGACCTGTTCCGCTTCGTGGGCGAAAGTCCCTTGGCCGATCAGACCTCCCGCGAACCCGACCCGCCGCTGGAGGCGCTGCTGCAAGCGCTCGCCGATCGGCTTCCCGCCGAGGAGTAGGGGAGAGCGATCGCCTCCGTTCCTCCGCGTCCGCGCGAACATTCCCTTGCGGCGCATTGCCCATATACGCTTATGGTGGCTACACTCACCCCACGCCTAATTCTCCGCCTATGCCCAGCGCCGCCATCCGAAACGCAGACGTAGACGCAGCCGTCGTGGGCGCAGGGCCCGCGGGCGCGCGAACCGCCGCACAACTGGCCGCGCGCGGCTTCCGCGTCCTCATCCTGGAGCGCGACCCGGAGCCGGGTCGCCCCGTCCACTGCACCGGCATCGTGAGCAGCGAGTGCGTCGAGCGGTTCGCTCTCCCCCGGAGCCTCGTGCTCCACGAGATTGACTCCTTCGTTCTCCACTCCCCCAAGGGAGCGTCCGCTCGGGTCAAGCGCCCCTCCACTCAGGCTTACGTGCTTGACCGCGTGGGCTTGGACAAACACCTCGTCCGCAAGGCGGAGGAAGCGGGCGCCGAGGTGTTGGCGGAGGTCGCAGTCAACGAGGTTACGTGGACGGGCGCCGGCGTGTGCGTCGAAGGGACGCTAGGCGGAGAGCCTTTGCGCGTCGAGGCGCGGGCGGCGGTCATCGCCACGGGGTTCGGCGCGCCCCTCGCTCGTCGCCTGGGGCTAGGAGAGGCGCGAGAGGTGTTGAGCGGCTGCCAGGTAGTGGCGGAGGCCCAGGGGCTGTCGCAGGTGGAGGTTTACAGCGGGGGCGCGCATGGGCGAGGCGGCTTCGGATGGCTCGTGCCCTACCGCCCTGGCTATGCGCTGGCCGGGGTGCTGACGCGCTCGCACGCCGTGCGCTATATGCGCGAGCACGTGCGGCGCTTGCAGGCCGCCGGGCGCGTGGGCGCCGTCGTGGAGACCTTCCGATGCCGCCCTGTGCCCCTGGGCGTCGCGGGGAGCAGCGTCGCCGATGGCGTCGTGGGCGTCGGCGACGTGGTGAACCAGGTGAAGCCGACCACCGGCGGCGGCATCTACTACGGCCTGCTGGGTGCGGACGCCGCCGCCGACACGCTGGCCGAAGCGCTTGAGCGTGGGCGTGTCGATGAGGCGGCGCTGCTGCCCTACGAGGCGCGTTGGCGGGGCCTGATGGCATCCGAGATACGGCGCGGCTACCAGTTGCGCCGCTTGCTGGAAGGGTTGCCAGACGCCGGAGTGGAGCAGATGCATCGCCTGCTGCGCTTGCCCGGCCTCCAACGCGCCGCCGTCTCTATGGCCGCGCCCTTCGACTGGCACAGCGGCCCGCTGCTGCGCTTTATGGACAAGCTCCAACGCTACGCCGAGCCCGCCGTCTAGCGATGAGCCAGGCGCCGCCGCTCCTCTCCGTCGTCGTGCCCACCTACAACGAGCGCGACAATATCGCCGTGCTCGTCTCTCGCGTCTTCGGCGCGCTCGACGGCGTTGCGTGCGAGGTCATCGTGGTGGACGACGCCAGCCCCGACGGGACGGCGGACGTGGTGCGAGACCTCGCCCTCGCCGACGAGCGCGTCCGCCTAGTGAGCCGCGCGGCAAAGATGGGGCTGTCGAGCGCCGCGTTCGCCGGCGCGGAGGCCGCCGGAGGCGGCTACGTCTGCGTGATGGACGGCGACCTGTCGCACGACCCGATGGAGTTGCCGCAGATGCTGGCGCTGGCGCAAGAGGGCGCGCACGTGGTCATAGGCTCGCGCTTCGCGCCGGGCGGGATGCTGGTCAACGTAAGCCTCTTCCGCCGTGCGGTGAGTTTCGTCACGAACGTCGCGGCGCGTGCGCTGAACGGGCTTGGCGCGCGCGACGTGCTGAGCGGGTTCGCGCTCTGCGAGCGCCGTGTGCTGACGAACGCGCCGACGCGCTACTCAGCGCGCGGGTTCAAGTTCCTGCTGGAAGTACTGGCCACGCAGCGGGAGTTGACGGTGCGCGAGTGGCCTATCGCCTTCCGCGACCGGCGCAAGGGGTCGTCCAAGGCGACGCTGCGCGAGGGCTGGGAATTGGTCGCTTTGTGCGTGCGGCTAACGGCGTGGCGTGCACGCCGCCGTCTGCGCCGATTGCGCTGAGGCGGCACCGAGCAGGGGCGAAACCGGGGACAAGAAGGGGGCGGGGGTGCTCGCCAGGGCGTATGGCAGCGGGGATGCTATGGAGGCGGGTGTACACTACTCGCGGCGTATGACATGACCGAACGCAGCTGGTTGCTCAGAGCCGCAATCGTCCTCGTCGCGTGCAGCGCGGCGGTCTACCTCCTTATGGCGCTTGGGAGGTTCTGGGCCT
Source organism: uncultured Dehalococcoidia bacterium (assembly GCA_964560025.1). Lineage (GTDB taxonomy): Bacteria > Chloroflexota > Dehalococcoidia > Lucifugimonadales > Australimonadaceae > JAGWBE01. The sequence goes on along the minus strand of CAZLKC010000015.1, from coordinate 28,576 downwards.
TCCTGGGCGACCTCGTCCTCATCATCTTCTTCGCCTGGCTCCTGGGCTCGCTGCTCATCCAGGCCGTCAACGGGCTGATGCGCATTCCCTATATGCGGCGGCCCGTCGCTATCGTGCTTGTCTATGCGGCTGTCATCGTCCTTGTCGTTATCCTGGTGCTGCTCATCATCCCGTCGGCAGTGGATCAGGCGGTGGACCTGTTCGACCGTGTGCCGGAGTACGTGGAGCGCATTCCCGTTTGGCTCACAGCCGTCGACGACTTCGCCCTGGGTTTCGGCGTGGAGTTGAACTTGGCGAGCCGCTACCAGTTGGGTTCGACGGACAATCTCCTCACCACGGCGACGGCCTGGGTCACGGACAACGCCGGTGTCATCTTCCAATCGGTGGTCTCCACGCTGTTCGCCGTCGGCTTGATCATCGCGCTGTCCTTCTACGTGGTGCTGGACGGCGGCCGGCGCGTGAACGAGGCGCTGACGGTGTTGCCGCCGAATGTAGAGGCGGAGGTGCGGCTGGTGATGGCCACCTTCAACCGCACTTTCCATGGCTACATCCGCGGGATGTTCTTCGTCTCGGCCATCTACGGCGTCGGCGTCGCCGCCGTGATGTACGGGACCGGCCTGCCCGCCGCCCTGCCAAGCGCCATCCTTGCGAGCCTGCTGCTGGCGGTGCCCTTCATCGGCGATTGGCTCGCGTTGGGGCTGCCGCTGCTCATCGCTATCGCCGCCGGCGACTTCGTCCAGGTCGTCATCGTGCTCGCCACGCTACTGTTCATCCAACAGGTGATGCTGAACTTGCTCACCCCGCGCATTCTGGGTCAAGCGGTGCACATGCCGGCGGGGCTGGTCATCGTCTCGGTCGTGCTCGGGGCGCGACTCATCGGCATACCGGGCGCGCTGCTTGGCGTTCCGGCTGGCGCGTTCATCTATTCGCTTGCCGTGGTCTACGGCAACCGCATCAAGTCGCGCCGCGCGGCGGCGCAGCAGACGGCGGCAGCGGAGGAGGGGCCTGTGTGGACAGAGCCGCCGAGGGATCGGGAGTCTAGGGCGAGGAGGGGCGCATCCGCGCCCGGCGGCGCGGTGGGCGGCGCATATTCCGTATTGCCGGAGCCGCCCGCGCCCGCCTAAGGCCGACTAGCGGGCGTTTGCGGCTCCTCCGCGCTGGTGTCTAGCAGCGCCCAAGCGAGCACGTGCCCTTCCTTCACGGAGAAGAGGTCCGCGCCCACGGGCAACGGCTCCCACGCCTCCGAGGTCTCGTTCCAGACGAACGTCAGCCAGAAGTAGGGTGACTCGCTGGGCGCGCCCAGGATGGCGTTGACGAAGTGCGACCGGTATTCGGGATACCAATCGGCCTCCACCTGACCGTCGGTGGCTAGTTCCAGCAACTCGTACCCGTCCGTCCCTTTGGGAACCTCCACGTCGCGGAACCACTGCGCCTCGCCCCGCTCTTCCACCAGCAGCGTAGCGCTGATGGACTGCGCGGGCTCGTCGTCCGAGGAGCATGCGCCGACGGCGAGCGCTGCCGCCAACAGCAGGAGCAGCGGCGCGAGGAGCGCGCTACGGCGCATCCCGCGTGAGGCGGCGCGCCGCAAGCACGAGTGGCGGGCCGAACAGCGTGAAGAAGACGAGGTTGCTGCCCACGTGCGCCGTCATAAAGAAGAGCGCGCCCGGATTGCTCAGCGCCGTCCACACCCATGCAGACGTGCTCGCCCCGCTACCCGCCAGCCCCGCCCAGAAGATGCCGGTGTAGACGTTGGTGGCGACGTCGTAGGCGACGGTGGAGGCAAGCGCGGCGCAGGCGAACGCCGCCCACGCGAGACCAGGCCCCAAGCGTACGCGCTTCGGCGGCATGAACCGGCGCACGACCGCCCCGGCGGCGGCGTAGCCGACCTCCGCCGCCATAAGCGTAACGAGCAGCGGCGCAGGGGCGTAGCCGAAGGGGTTGACCTGGCCGTAGACGAACCACGCGGCGACCGCAACGGTCGCCCCCCTGCGGACGCCGAGCGCGTAGCCCGCGACGAACACCAGCAGGTCGAACAATTTGACGTTGGGGATGGCGGCAAGCGCGTAGTTGGACGCCAGGATCGCCACTACGAATGCGGCGGGTACGGCAACTTCGCCAACGACGACGCGCCTCAGCCGCTCCGGCGCCCAATCGATCGCTATGGTTCGCGCCGTCATATCTCTCTCCGTAAGCCCCGCATGCCTCGGACGATGGTTCGCCCCGAGTGTAGCCCAACGCTGGGGCGCGGTAAACGTCCGCGCCGGGTATAGTAAGCGGCGGACTGAGCAGTTGAGGGCGCGGCGGCGTCAGAGGGACGTGGAGCAGTGAGCGAGGTCGACTTCCTAGTGCTGGACATAGAGACGGCGGGCGGTTCGTGGAACGAATTCCCCGTCGGCTTCAACCTGCTGTTCGCCGGGCTGCGCCACGACGGCGACTACAGCGTCTACACCGACGAGCCGGCCAGCCTCGCCGAGCTTGCCGCGACGCTGCGCGAATTCCCCGGCGTCGTGGTCACCTACAACGGCAACCGCTTCGACCTCGCCGTCATCGACCACACGCTCAAGACGAATTTGGGGCTAGGGCTGACCGTGCAGCGGCACTATGACATGCTGGAGGCGATTCAGGCCAAGTCGGGGCGGCGCGTCCGCCTCGACGACGTGAGCTACAACACGCTCGGTGCGCAGAAGGCCCCATGGGGCGACCACCGCGACAACGCGCGCGTCTGGGAGCAGGAGCCGGAGCGCTTCATCGAGTACAACCGCATCGACCTCGACCTCACCCACGACCTGTTTCGGCGCGTCCTGCGGGGCGAGCCGCTGTTCCTCGGCTTTGCCACCGTCACCCTCGACCCGCCTTAGCCCACGCGCGCCCGCAGCCGGTACGCGCCTCGCAGCGTGTTCACCCGGTCGGCGTAGAGCGTGCCCGCCGCTTGCCACTTGGGGCGGAATTCGTCCAGGCCCGTCAGCGCCAGTTCCACGTCCGCAAGCGTCGTCTCGTAGAGATTGGCGTACCGCACCTCGCCGTCCTCCGCTGCCTTGAAGCGGTTCATCGTTGCGTAGAGGCCGGTGTCGCGGATGTCGATGCGGTGGACATCGTCGTACCAGCGGTTGAACGCGTCGTCCGTTCCGGGCGTCTTGGGATTGTTGGCCATTAGCAGCAGCCCCGTGATTGCGTTCGGGTCGGCGTCTCCGAAGGCGTAGCGCCCCGGCGTCATCGTCTCCAGGAGGACGCGGTGCTTCACCTCGATGAGCGGCGTTATCTCGCCCGCCGCGCGCATGCGGTCGATGGCGGGGTCCAGCTCGGCGGCCACGCGCGCCGAGGACTCGTTCGTCTCGTAGAGCGCCAAGTACGGAGCGCCCGTCCCGGGCGTAGCCAAGTCGTAACGCGACGCGCGGTGAAACAGCCCCGTGGCGACGAATCGGGCGAGGTGGTGGTCGTACCAGTCTGCGAATTCCTCCTCGCGCGCCGGATCCAAGCACTCCGACAACACCAGCAGCGCCCCTTGCGTCCGCTCGCCGAACATTCGCCCTCCGCGCGCCGCTCCCGTTGCGTTGGCGGGCGCTCTTTGTAGAATGGCGCGAGCCTACCACTGAGGCGGAGCGTATGGCCAAGCACGTCGTCTACATCACGCAGCACGGCGACAACGACGACATTAGCGTCGAGGCGGACACCCTCGGCGGAGACGTAGACCTGCGCCTGCTGCGCACGAGAGACCCGGCGGAGATTGCGTCCATCGTGCGGGACGCGGACGCGATGCTGGTGTGGCGCACGCCGATTCCGGCGTCGGTCATCGAGGCGCTGACGCGCTGCAAGGCGATTGTGCGCTGCGGCGTGGGATTTGACATCGTGGACATCCACGCCGCGCGCGAGAGCGGCATCCCCGTCTGCAACGTTCCCGACTACGGCACGGACGACGTGGCCGACCACGCGCTCAGTCTGATTCTCGCGCTGCGGCGCGGCTTGCCTGCATTCGCCGACCTGGTGCGCGGCGGCAACGAAGGTTGGGGCTACCAAGCGGCGGGGCGCCTCAGCCGCCTAACGGGGCAGACGCTCGCCGTCGTCGGATTCGGGCGTATCGGCACGGCGGTCGCGCTGCGCGCCAAGGCGTTCGGCATGCGCGTGGTGGTCTACGACCCCTACGTGCCGCGCGGACAAGAGAAGGCCGTCGGCGTCGAGCGTGTGTGGAGCCTGCCCGACCTGCTCGGCCAGGCCGACGTGGTGAGCCTGCACACGCCGCTGACGCCGGAGACGCGGAGGCTGGCGGACGCGGCCTTCTTCGACGCGCTTAAGCCCGGCGCGCTGGTGGTGAACACGTCGCGCGGGGGCGTGCTGGACGTGGACGCGCTGGAGGCGGCGCTGCGCTCGGGGCAGGTGCTTGCGGCGGGCCTCGACGTGCTGCCGACCGAGCCGCCGAACCCCGAGCCTGTGCTGTTGCGCGCGTGGCGCGACGGGGAGGAGTGGATCAAGCACCGCCTCATCGTCACGCCTCACGCTGCGTTCTACAACGAAGAGTCGTATCACGAGATGCGCGTGAAGGCGGCGGAGACGGCGCGCGAAGCGCTGGACGGATTGCCGCCCCGCAACTGCGTCAACCTCTAGCCTATGGGCCGCTTGCGGCGGCTGTGCATCATCTTTCTGGCGCTGCTGTTCGCCGCGCTGCTGCTGATGGCGGCCACGCCCCAGGGAAGAACGGCCTACCACGCCCTGCTCTTCATCTCGCAGGTTACGCCGTCGCTTCCCCGCGTAACCCTCTTGCAAGGAGCGCCGGAGCGCTCGGCGGTCGAGATTCCTACGCCTGATGGCATGCGCGAGGCCGACCTCTACCTGCCGCGCGGCGAAGGGCGGTTTGCGGCGGTGGTGCTGTTCCTCGGCGTCGCCCCGGCGGGGCGCGACGACCCGCGCGTGGTCAATCTCGCCGAGGGCCTCGCGCGGGCGGGCATGGCGACGCTGGTCTACTGGTCTCCCGAGAAGGCGATGGAGCGCATTCACGAGCCGGACGTAGCGAACCTCGCCGCGGCGCACCGCTTCCTGCGCGAGCAGCCTTACGCCGACCCCGAGCGCGTCGGCCTGGCCGGATTCTGCGTCGGCGCGTCCTTCGCGCTGATGACCGCCGCGCATCCCGACGCGCGGGCGCACGTCTCCTTCGTCAATGCCTTCGGCCCCTACGACGACTTAGAGCGTCTGCTGCTCGCCGTCGCCGCCAGGAGCCAACCCTCGCCCGACGGCCTAATCCCTTGGCAGCCGAACAGCCTCACCCTGCGCGTCGCCCAACGGATGATGGAGGAGAGCGTGGAGGAGGAACGCGCCCGCGCCTCGCTCGCCGACCTGGCGCGCTATGAGGCTGCCGTAGCGCTGCTGTTGGCCGGAACGGACGCGGCTAACGCCAGGCGCGCCATAGCCGATCTCCCTCCGGCGCTGAGGGAGCGCATGGCGCGCGCCTCGCCGCAGACGCATGTCTCGGAGATTCGCGCCCCTGTGCTGCTGATGCACGACCGCGCCGACGATCTGGTGCCCGTAGGTGGGTCGCGCCGCCTCTACGCCGCCCTCTCGGAGCGCGGAGACGCGCGCTACACCGAATTCTCCCTGTTCCAGCACGTAGATCCCACGCGCTCGCTCCCTCCGTGGGAGCAATCCCGCGAACTGGTGAAACTCTACCGCCATATGTACGCCGTGCTGCGGCAGGCGTCGTAGCCTACTCTGCCCTCTTCCCTTATGCTCCCGGCGCAGGGCTGCCCGCGCCCCTGTTTGCCTCCCGCGAGGGGAGGCGCGTCTCCCGCACGAGAAGTGCGGCAATGATGGCGGTGGCGAGGAACAGCGCCGCGTTCAGGACGAAGGGAGCGCGCAGGTCGATAGCGAAGGCGACTGCGCCGCCCACCAGTGGGCCAAAGGCGATTGCGCCCGCCAGCACCGTCTGCTGCGCCCCAAAGATCGCGCCCTCTCGTCCCTGCGGCGACGCCATCGCCACCAGTCCGTTCACCGTGCCCGCAAGGCCGCCCTGGAAGAGGCCTACCGCGCCAAGCATCAGTGCCAACTGCACCGTCGAGTCGGCGAACATCGGCGGCACGTAGAGCGCCGCCGCGCCGATGCACAGGACAGCGAAGGTGCGCTTCAACCCTACGCGCGTTGCGATGGAGCCCATGGCGATTGCCGAGAGCGCCTGGCTCAGCCCCATAGCCATAAAGACGACGCCCGCCGCCCGCGCGGCGTTTCCCGGTCCCGCCACCGCCTCGACGATGACCGGCAGCGCGGGAAACGTGATCAGCATCGAGGAATGGACGAGAAACACGACGATGAGCAGCGGCCACAACGCCCGTGAGCGCACCGCTTGCAGCAAGTCGCGGAACGGTTCCATTGGGCTGGCGAGCGGCGTGTCCGGCCGCTGGAAGCGCTCCTTCACGAACAACTGAATCATCAAGGCCGGCACGGCGAGGCCGATTCCGTTGGCGAAGAAGGCGATGCGCATCCCGTAGGCGTCGAACAGCAGGCCGCCGATGACCGGCCCGGCGGTGGCACCGGCGAACATCGCCGACTGCATCACGCCCGTAGCGAAGGCGATGCGCGGCCTTGGCGTTCCGGCCGCCACGAGCGCCAGCATCGCGCCGCCCGCGCCGCCGAACACTCCCGCGAAGAAGCGGCTCAGGATGAGCTGCGTCGGGTTCTGCGCGAACCCGGACAATCCCAGCACCAGCGCCGCCAGCACCAATGCCCGCACGACGTTCAGCCGTCGCCCATAGCGGTCGCCGAATACGCCCCAGATGGGGCTGAACAACGCCAGACCGAACCCCAGCGCCCACCCTGACACGCCGGTGATGAAGGCCGCCCGCCCCGGGTCGTCGATGCCCAGTTCCTTGAAGAAGAGCGGGAAGAAGGGGAAGGTGAAGGTGAACGACAGCACCGTCGCCATCTGGGCAGTCCAAATGACGGCGAGGTTCCGCCGCCATGGAACTGCGGGCGCGGTTGCTCCCATCTCCACCTTACGAACCGAGTCGCTCTCCATTGTAGCAGCGCCGGACTGGGCGCTTGGCCAACGATTTCGAGCACGCAGAGGTTTACGGGAAGGGTAAGGCGCTCTACACTGCAATGAAGCGCCGCCGGGTTCCCGAGGGCGGCTGCGTCGGGGAGTGGCTCAGCTTGGTAGAGCGCTACGTTCGGGACGTAGAGGTCCCGGGTTCAAATCCCGGCTCCCCGACCACCTCCCCACCCTTCGTTCGCCCTTCGATTGGCCTCAGGGCGAAGAAGGAGCGCTTACAACCCCGCCATCGTCTCCTGGACGACGGCGTAGCGCTCGAAGGGGGGCATGAAGTAGGCGCCGCCGATGCGCCCGCGCGCCGCCCTCAGCAACTCCTGACTGATGGCGATTCCCTCCGCCCGCACGTCGGGCGCGCGGCGCAAGCGCTCGTACACTTCTCCCGGCACGGTGATGCCGGGCACGGCGGCGTCGAGGAACTCCGCGTGGCGCAGCGTGCGCAACGGCAGCACGCCCAACAGCACCGGCAACGGGAACCCGCCCAACCGTTGCGCCAGGCGCTCCACGCGCTCCGCGTCGTAGACCGGCTGCGTCAACAGGAAGTGCGCGCCCGCCTTCACCTTGCGCTCCAGCACGCGCAGCTCCGCGTCCATGTCTTCCGCGTTGAGGTTCAGCGCTGCTCCGATGCAGAAGGAGGCGGGCGCCTCCGCCGCCGCGCCGTTGGCGCCGATGCCCGCGTTCAAGTTCGCCATGATGCGGATAAGCCCCGACGAGGTGACGTCGCTGACCTCGGTTGCGCTGGGGTAATCGCCTCCGGCGGGCTTGTCGCCCAGCACGACGAATACGTTGCGCGCGCCGAGGGCGTGGGCGCCGAGCAGGTCGGAGTGAAGGGCGAGGAGGTTCCGATGCCGGATGGCGACGTGGAGGATGGTCTCGACGCCGAGGTGGGTTTGGAGGAGCGAGCAGGCGGCCAGCGCGCTCATGCGCCCCTGGGCGCGGGGGCTGTCCGGCACGTTGACGGCGTGAACGTGAGAGGCGATCGCGCCGACGTGATCGAGCATGGCGGTGAGGTCGAACCCCCGCGGCGGGAGCACCTCGACTGCGACGGTGAACTCGCCGTTGGCGAGGCGCTCGGCCAATCGTGTGGGGGACGCTGACATTCGCACGATGTTATCAGTAGGCTTGGCGAGAGGGTGGTTAACCGGCGCCGTGCGTTAACACTTCTTCCCTTGCCAGGCGCCGTTCGCGTCGGCAACGCTGCCCGTATGCACTCGAAGGAAGCGGGCGCGCCGCGCCTCTGTGTCGTCAACCGGGTAGGCTGGTTGGTGGCGTTGCCCCTTGCGGCTGTCTATTGGAGGTACGTCGGCGACCTCGCCCTCCATCTCAACCAGAATGGGCCGTCGCTCGCCGCTGCCGCGCTCGTTCTGGCCTTGCTGCTGGCGTGGCTCGTTCCGATGTGGATCATTTCGTGGGGCATCGTCGCCTTGCTGGAGACGTTCTTCGAAAGCGGAGGGAGCGGCCTGCGCCGCACGGCGGCCATCGGCGCACTCCCTTTCGCCATGCTGGTGAGCGCGTTCGCTATACCCTTCCTGCTCGACCGCGCCCTCTATGACTGGGCGGGACTCGAGCCGCAAGCCAGCCGGCGCTTGTTCGACTGGCTCGTCGAGCGCCTCTGATCCGCCGCCGCTCAGCTCTGCCTAAATCAAGGGGGGAGGCTAAGCGAAGCGCAGCAGAAGAAGGCTCGCTGCTGCTGCGCCGTAGGCTACCACCGCGCCCGTGAGCGCCTCCGAGCCGCCCGCGCGTTGGAGTAAGGGGCGCCCTGCGAGCGTGGTTAGCGTGGCCGCTGCCGCGCCGAATACACCTGCCAACGCGCCGCCCACTGCTCCGCCTAGCACCGACTCCGTGCGGCGCAAGTCGGTCGGGTCACCGAGGAATAGGGCGAGGAGGAACCCGGCCAGCGCCGCCAACGGCGCGGTGAGAACAAGCCAGAGCAGGAAGCGGCGCGCGGCGGCGGCCATGCGCGCCGCCCGCTACCTGCGCGGTCGCTCGCGGTCGCGCCGAGGCCCCCGGTCGCGTCCGGCGTCGCGCCCTCTGCCGCCGTCGCGGTCGCGGCTTCCGTTGCGGCGCTCGCCGTCTCTGGGACCGTCGCGCCGGGGCGCCTCGTAGTCGCTGCCCTCGAGGACGGCGCGGCGCGAGAGGTTCACGCGCCCCATGCGGTCGATCTCGGTGACCATCACCGTCAGCTCGTCGCCGATGCTGACGGCGGCCTCGACGCTGGGGACGCGCTCGGTGGACAGCTCGCTGACGTGCACCAGACCGTCCTTACCGGGGAGAATCTCGACGAACGCGCCGAAGTTCATCAGGCGGACGACCTTGCCGGTGTAGACCTGGCCGACCTCGACCTGCTTGGTGAGGCCCTCGATGATTTGGATGGCCTTGGCGCAGGCGTCTTGGTCGATCGCCCCGATGGTCACCATGCCGTCGTTGTCCACGTCGATGGACGTCCCCGTCTCCTCGATGATGCTGCGAATGGTCTTGCCGCCCGGGCCGATGACGGCGCCGATCTTGTCCACCGGAATCTGGATGCGCACCATCCGGGGGGCGTAGCGGTTGAGCTCCGCGCGGGGCTCGGCCAGCGTGCCCAGCATATGGTCGAGGATGAAGGCGCGTCCCTCCTTGGCTTGGAAGAGCGCCGTGCGCATAACCTCGGACGTGAGGCCGGACACCTTGATGTCCATCTGCAGCGCCGTGATTCCGGCGGGCGTGCCGGCGACCTTGAAGTCCATGTCGCCCATGAAGTCCTCGACGCCCTGGATGTCCGTCAGCACGGCGAACTTGCCGCCGTCACCGGTGATCAGCCCCATCGCCACGCCGGAGACGGGCGCCTTGATGGGAACCCCGGCGTCCATCAGCGACAGCGTGCTGCCGCAGACCGACCCCATCGAGGTGCTGCCGTTGGAGCCGAGCGCCTCGGACACCAGCCGCAGCGCGTAGGGGAACTCCACCTGGTCGGGAATCACCGCCTCCAACGCCCGCTCGGCCAGGGCGCCGTGGCCGATCTCGCGCCTGCCGGTGCCGATGCGCCGCACCTCGCCCACCGAGTAGGGGGGGAAGTTGTAGTGGTGGATGTAGCGCTTGCGCTCGTTCGGGCTGAGAGTGTCGAGGCGCTGCTCCATCGTGAGCGAGCCGAGCGTGGTCAGGGTGAGAATCTGCGTCTCGCCTCGCTGGAAGAGCGCCGAGCCGTGCGTGCGGGGAATCAGCCCCACGGCGCTGGACAGGGGGCGCACCTCGGTGAGCTTGCGTCCGTCGGGGCGCTTGCCCTCGTCCAGAATCTTGGCGCGCACCACACCCTTAACGAGGTCGTCGAACGCCTTAGCGACTTTGGCTCCGTCGTGGGAAGACGCCAGCGCCGCCGCGGTCTCCTCCTCCAACGCCTTGAGCGCGCCGGAGCGCTCGCCGCGCGCCTCGCCCCGGTCGATGACTGCCTCGACCTTGGCCTTGGCCAACTCGTCCATGCGATCGCGCAGGGCGGCGTCGGCGCTTGCAGGGGCGGGAACCCAGCCCTCCGCCTTGGGCTTGCCGATGTCGGCGACGATGCGGTCCTGGAGTTCGACGATCTTGAGGTTGGCCTCTTGGCCGACGCGCAGCGCCTCGAGGATGGCCTCCTCGTCCACCTCCTTGGCGCCCGCCTCCACCATAAGCATGGCATCGCGGCTGCCGGAGATGGTCAAGTCGAGGTCGCTCTTGTCGAGTTGTTCGTAGGTTGGGTTGACGACGAACTCCCCGTTGACGCGCCCGACGCGCGTCCCCGCGATGGGGCCGTCGAACGGCACGTGGGAGACGGACAGCGCGGCGGACGCGCCGATGATGGAGAGCACTTCGGGCGGGTTCTCCATGTCGACGGAGAGCACCGTGGCGATGACCTGGATGTCGTTGCGCAGCCCCTTGGGGAAGCGCGGGCGGATAGTGCGGTCGGTGAGGCGCCCGGCCAGGACGGCCTCGGTGGTGGGCCTGCCCTCGCGGCGGAAGAAGGAGCCGGGGATGCGGCCCGCGGCGTACAGGCGCTCTTCGTAGTCCACGGTCAAGGGCATGAAGTCGATGCCCTCGCGAACGCCGCCCGCGACAGCGGTGACCAGCACCACCGTCTCGCCGTAGCGCACAACGACGGAGCCGCTGGCCTGCTGGGCGAGCAGCCCCGTCTCGATGGTCAGCGTGCGACCGCCGACCTCAACCTGGTAGGAATTCGACATAGAACGAGTTACTCCTCTCTATTGCGAGGAAGGAGCAGAAATTCGGTGGGTGACTCGTCCGGGGCATTAGCGGCCCCGGAGCGCCGAGGCTAGCGGCGCAGGCCCAGCTTCGCGATAAGGTCGCGGTAGCGGCCTGCGTTCTCCTTTGCCAAGTAGCGCAGCAGCCGTCGGCGCTTGCCGACCAGCATCAGCAAGCCTCGCCTGGTGGCGTGATCTTTGTGGTGCTTGCGCAGGTGGCTTGTTAGCCCGCGAATCCGCTCGGTGATGAGCGCCACTTGGACCTCGGCGCCGCCGGAGTCCTTGGCGTTGCGCTGATGTTCGGCGATGATGCGCCGCTTGTCTTCCGTGCTCAGCATATGGAGCGGACCGTCCGTCTCTCTCGCTTCTCTTCTCTCTTTGCTATTCGCAAGCATACATCATCCCGCTCCGTTCCGCCATACCCCCTAGTGCGCATTGCGCGCCCACCGGGCGGACGGGTATGGTGCGAGCAACCCAGGCCACCAGGAGAGACCTCATGCCCGGCAGCATCTGGAACGAGTACCTCGGCGCGGAGATTAAGTTCGTCCAGGGCGCCCGATACCGCTCGCGGATCGCGGAGGCGGGCAAGGAGCACGCCGAGACGCTGATCATGACGCACGGAGGCGGCGGCCACCTGGAGACCTTCGCGCGTAACGTCATCCCCATCAGCGAGCGCGTCCACGTCATCGCGCTCGAGATTCTCTGGCACGGACTGAGCGACGCGCCCGAGGTGAGCGACAACCCGGCGGGGCAGGTGGCTGAGCAGATCATCGACCTGATGGACGCGATGGGCGTCGAGAAGGCCTGGCTGCACGGCGAGGCGTACAGCGGCTCCGCCGTCACGCAGGTCGCGCGCAACCACCCCGAGCGCCTCAAGGGCGTCATCTACGAGTCGGGCGTGGGGATGAACTTCAAAGAGGGCGCGATCAAGCCGCCCGCCCCGCCCGTCGGTGGCATATCGATGCCGGAGCGCACGCTCCAGTTGCTCAAGAACCCCGACTGGGACGGCGTGCACAAGCGCCTTATCATGGTGATGCACCGCGACCACCCGGAGCAGGTTACGGACGAGTTGGTGGACACGCGCCTGGCGCACTACTCGCGCCCGTTCACCAACGACGCGCAGACGCGCTTCTACACTTCGTTGGTCAGCGGCATAGGCCGCCGCAACAACCTCAGCGAGGAAGAGATGGCGGAGACGGCGGGCATCAAGACGCTCGTGGTGTGGTGCGATGGCTCGGCGGGCGCGGGGCCGGACGCGGGGGAACGGCTAGCGGGCATCCTGGGCGCGCAGTTCAAGTTGCTGCCGCAGACGGGCTTCTGGGCGCACTGGGAGAACCCGGAGGCGTTCAACAAGGCCGTCGTCCAGTTCATCGGAGGCGAGACGGTTACCTAGCCGCCGCGCGCTCCCTAACCAAGGAGGTTCGCTATGGCGGAGGCAGCCGACCTGACGGGCCGGACGGCGTTGGTTACCGGTGGCAGCCGGGGACTGGGGCGCGGGTTCGCGCTGGCGCTGAGCGCGGCGGGAGCGAAGGTCGCCGTAACCGGCACCTCCACGCAGGCGCTGGATGAGACCGCCGCCCTCATCGAGGCCGCGGGCGGCACGGCGCTGACCATCGCCGCCGATGTCGCCGACGAACAGGCCGCCAACGACGCAGTCGCCGCCGCCCAGCGAGCGTTAGGCGCCATTGACCTGCTGATTAACAACGCGGGAGTGATCGGGCCGCTGACGGCGACCCAAGACGCCGACCCTGCCTCGTGGTGGCGTACGCTAGAGGTCAATCTGCGCGGGCCGTACCTCTACGCGCGGGCCGTGCTGCCGGGGATGATCGAGTGCGGGCGAGGGCGCATCATCAACCTTACTTCGCTCGCGGGGGCGTTCGCGGTGCCCTACGCGGGCGCGTACTGCGCGTCCAAGGCGGCGCTGAGCCACTGGACGCACGCGCTGGCGCAGGAGTTGTCCGGCACGGGCGTTAGCGTCTTCGCCTATGCCCCCGGCCTCGTCCGCACCGGCATGACGGAATACAGCGCCAGCTCGCCGGAAGTGCGCGAAGAGTTGCGCGGCTACTTCAGCGCCGCCTTCGCGGAGGGGCGTGACACGCCGATGGAGCAGTCCGTCGCCCAATGCATGCGCCTAGCATCCGGCGAGACTGACGCTCTCTCCGGCTGCCACGTCAACGTGTTCGACGACCTGGACGCGCTCCTAGCCGATGCGGAGCGCATCAAAGAGCAGCATCTCTACACGCTTGGGCTGCGGACGTAGTAGGCAGCGGGAGGCGTTGCGCGAGGGAGCGCTTGGCGGCTAGAGTGGGAGCGCCGGGCTGATAAGAGGCTCGTACAGACTGTGGAGGTTCGACGATGCTGGGACTCGAGGGCGGGTTCTGGATGGCGATTCTGATATGGGCCGGGCTTGGCGTGCTGCTCACTGCGCTCGGCGTCGTGCTCTCGATGCGCGAGAGCAGGGCGGAGCGGCGGCAGGGCTAGTCGCGGAGGTTGAGGAGGAGGGCGGCGTGGTCGCTGACCGCGTCGCGCCGGGCGTCGGCGGGGCTGCGCCCCCACTCGTAGCGCACGGCGGATAGGCGGGGCATAAGGGCGCGGTTCACGAAGGCCTGGTCGAGGCGGAAGCCGTTGCCCGCATTGGGGGAGTACCACGTGTAGGCGCGCGCGTTGCCGTGAAGGGCCCGGTAGGCATCGCGCCAACCGACGCGCTCCATATCGGCCATCCAGGCGTCGGCTTCTTTGCCAAAGGTGGGCGCCTCCTCGTCGATATCAATCCGTCCCGTATTGGTGTCGCCCGCGATGAGCGCGGGGCCGCGCCGCCACCACCGCACGATGCGCAGCACCGCCGCGTGGAAGGCGAACCGGCTTTGCCCCTCGAACGAGGCGATGGGGATGTGGAGGGAGGCGAGGACGAAAGGGGCGGGCGATTCGACGCGGACAGGCAGCCAATTGGCGCGAGGCTCGGGTGTAGAAGCCAGCCGCAGCCGCCGCAATGGCCAGCGAGACGCGATTAGCAGGCGGTTGAGGGCAGGACGCCGCGGGTCGGCGGTGGTTGCTTGGTGGACGAGGCCGCTGTCGGCAAGCGCCTCCGCGAGGGCGCGGCTGGGGGGTGTCGCGCGGAACTCGCACAGCGCCGCGACGTCGGCGCCCCACTCGGCGAGGTTGGCCGCGATGGAGTCGATGCGGACACCGCCGCCTGCGCGGATGTTCCAGGCGATGACGCGTGTCAAGAGCGAGTCAAGATCGGGCGGCCCTAGTCGAGCGCCTCGATAGGCAGGTCGACGTCATAGAGGGCTAGGGTGGCGTCGAGTTGGGCGGCCACCTTCGCGTCCGGCTCGGTGAGCGGCAGGCGCGGATTGCCGACCTTGAAGCCGACTTTGTTGAGGCAGTAGCGCACCGGCATAGGGTTGCCGATGAGGAAGAGGTCTTTGCTGATGGGGAGCTGGCGCCGGTGCTCGGCGGCGGCGGCGCGCAGGTCGCCCTCGAGGATGTCGTCGATCATGCGCCGAATCTGAAGGCCGATGAGGTGCGCGGAGACGCTGATGACGCCCCAGCCGCCCATAGCGACGACGTGGAAAGTATCGGCGTCGTTGCCGCTCCACACGCGGAAGCCCTCGGGCGCACCGTCGATGACGCGGCCCACCAGCTCCATATCGCCGGACGCCTCCTTGACGCCGCAGACGTTGGGAATCTCGGCGACGCGCAGGCAGGTCTCCCACGACATACTGGTTACGGTGCGGCTGGGCACGTTGTAGGGGATGCAAGGCAAGGGGCTGCTCTCCGCGACGGCGCGCATATGGCGGTAGATGCCCTCTTGCGTGGGTTTGTTGTAATAGGGAACGACCAGGAGCAGGCCGTCGGCGCCGGCGGCCTCGGCCTGCTTGGACAACTCGATCGTCTCGCGGGTGCTGTTGGTGCCGGAGCCTGCGACGACGTGGGCAGCGTCGCCCACGGCCTCCTTCACCTCCGCCCACATGCGGTAGTTCTCGTCGCCGTGGAGGGTGGGGTTCTCGCCGGTGGTGCCCGTGACGATAAGTCCTTGGCTGCCGGAGGCGACCAGCGCCTTGGCGAGCCGCTTGGCTTGGGCGTAGTCAACCGCGCCCTCCTCGTCGAAGGGCGTAACCATTGCGGTGAGCACTCTGCCGAAGTCAGCCATAGTTCCGCCTCCCGTCGGCGCGTGGTTGCGCCGTTCGTGCGCGGTTCCGCCTGCCCGTACTCTAGTCCCGTGCGCAGAGCGCCGCAAGCCGTTAGGGTCCGGCGGCGGTTAGCGTGCCGTCGAAAATAAGGAGCGGCGCGTTCAGTTGGCGCGCTGCGACGAGATAGGAGGCGTCGTAGGCGCTCAGGTTCTTCTCTAGCGCCAGCTCGACCACGGCGGGGAAATTGACGGACACCGGCGTAATCTCCATCTCCAGAACGTTCTGCAATTGTTCGGCGATACGCTGCCGCAAGTGCGGATTTCGGCGTGTCTTGGTCCTAGCGACGTTGGCCAGTTCGTAGTGGATGAACAGGGGCGCGCCCAAGGCGTCAGCCCTCCGCTACAGTGTCTTTGCCTCCTCCGCGCGCTCCTCGCCGAATGCAGCAGCGGCGATTACGAAGGGATCGACGACGCTAGCGGGAATCGCGCATCTCCCGGATGATTTGTACCGAGTCGGAGGCGGTGCGGATCCCTGACCCGTCGAAACGTTCGATGGCCTCGTTGACCGTAAGCACCCTGCGGCGCTTGACGCTCTCTTGGACGATGGCGAGGAGTTCGCCTTGGAGGGAGCGGTTGCTGCGCCTGGCGCGCTCGCGCAGGCGTTCGGCCACGTCGTCGGGGACGTTTTCTACGGTGAGGTTGGCGCTCATCGTAGGCTGCTGCGCTAGTGGAGGCGTGTCTATCCATTATATCGCGTGGATAGGGTTCAGCGCCGCGGCGCCGGCGGGCTAGATGCGGCGCGCAAACACGAGCACGGCCACCTCGGACGCGCCCGCCCACTTCAAGGCGCGCGCCACCGCGTCCGCCGTTGCGCCGGTGGTGAGCACGTCGTCCACGATGGCGACGCGGCGGTCGGCCACGGCGGCGGACGCCCCGTCGTCCGGCGCAAAGGCGTAGGCCACCTGCGCCCACCGTTCCTCGCGGCTCGCCGTTCGCGCCTGCGCCCATCCTTGGAGTTTGCGCGCCACGGCGCCGTCGGCGCGCTCGATCCCGGCGCGGGCCGCAATCTCCCCCGCAAGCAGCGCCGCTTGGTTGAACCCCCTTCGGCGCAGTTGCGCCGGGTGCATCGGGACGGGCAGCAGCAGGTCGGGCGGCCATCCGTCCTCGGCGAGGACATCCGCCATCGGCGCGGCCATAAGCGGCGCGAGGGCGCGGAGGTTGGCGTATTTGAGCCGCCGCACGGCGTTGCGCGCGGCGCCATCGTAGGCGTAGGCAGGGATGACGCGGTCGAAAGCTGGTCGGCGCAGCGTGCATGAAGCGCATAGGGCTCGAGGCCCCGGCTGTGCGCACACGTCGCAGCGTTCATAGGGCAGCCGGGGCGCGCCGCTCGCGCAGCCGTCGCAGAAGTAGGAGCCGCCGTCGCCGCAGCCGACGCACCGCGCGGGAAGGAGCAGACCGAGCAGCAAGCGCCAAACAGCGGGAAGAGTGGGCATTTAAGCGTGCCTACTCACTCCCTGCGGAGGAGGCCGTCGGCGGCTGCGGCGAGACCGCCGTCGAAGGTCAAGAGCGGCGCGTCGAGTTGGCGCGCGAGGGCGACGTAGGAGGCGTCGTAGGCGGTGATGTTCTTTTCCAGCGCCAGTTCGAGCGCGGCGGGGTGATCGACCTGCACAAGGGCAATCTCAAGCCCCAGAGCGGCTTGCAATTGCTCGGCGATGCGCCGCCGCGCGTTCGGGTTCTGGCGCGTCTTCGTCCTGGCGATGTTGGTTAGTTCGTAGTGGATATGCGGTGGCGCCGCCAGGCCACCCGCCTGCGCCAAGAGTGCTTCTGCCCCGACGGCGCGTTCTTCTTCGAACGCAGCAGCGGCGACGACGGAGGCATCGACGACGTTAGGCGGAGTCACCGATAGGCCCACGCATCTCCCTGAGAATTTCGACCGAGTTGGGGTACGGGTGCGCCTCGTGTTTGCGGGCCTCCGTGACCATCTCTTGCACGGTGAGGTTTCCGTGCAGGCTGGCGCCGTGTTCGACGATGGCTAGGAGTTCGCCTTGGAGGGAGCGGTGGTTGCGCTTGGCCTGCTTTCGGAGGCGGTCGGCCAACTCGTCGGGCACGTTCTTGATGGACAGGCTCACGGGCATAGCGTCACCTTTGGTTCCGATATGGTTCCACTATGATACTACTATGGCGCTGATTCGAGCGCGTGCTCCGGCGCCCACGACAGCATCACCGCGCCGTTGGGCAGGGGTTCATCGAGGATGACGTCGTAGAGGCCAGGGCCGGGGCGCTGGAAGACGCGCCCGTCGGCGAAACCCTCCGCGCCGCCCAGGCTGGTTAGCCTGGCGAGGTCGACGCGGACGCGGCTGCCAAGTTCAAGCGCCATAGGGGACAGGGCGCAGCAGCGCGCCGCGCCGGAGCAACTCTTCGGCGATCTGGACGGCGTTAGTGGCGGCGCCCTTGCGCAGGTTGTCGGAGACGACCCACATCGCCAGGCCGCCGGGGAGCGAGCTGTCCTCGCGGATGCGGCCTACGTAGACCTCGTCGCGGCCCTGGGCGTCGATGGGCATGGGGTAGGCGCTTGCGGCAGGGTCGTCCACGACGGCGAGGCCGGGGAAGCCGGTCATCAGCGCGCGGGCGTCTTGGGGGGCGACAGGGCGCTCGAACTCCACGTGCAGCGCCTCCGAGTGGGAGACCATAACGGGAACGCGGACGCAGGTTGCGGATACGGCGATATCAGGCGCGTGCATAATCTTGCGCGTCTCTTCCCGCATCTTGCGCTCCTCGTTGGTGTAGCCGTCGTCGAGGAACCCCTCCACCTGCGGGATGACATTGAAGGCGATTTGGTGCGGATACTGCTCGGCGACGACCGGCTGTTCCTCCAGCGTCTGCGCCGACTGCGTGCGCAACTCGGCGACGGCGGCCTTCCCCGTCCCCGACACCGACTGGTAGGTGTCCGCGACGATGCGGCGCACCGGATTGCTCCGGTGGATGGGCCAGAGCGCCATCACCATCGGCGTCGTGGAGCAGTTGGGGATGGAGAGGATCCCCTCGTGCGCCTCTACGTCGGCGGCGTTGACCTCGGGGACGACCAGCGGGACGTTCGGCTGCATGCGGAAGGCGGAGCTGTCGTCGATGACGACGCAGCCTTGGGCGACGGCCATAGGCGCGAGTTCGCGGCTGACGGCGGCGCTCACGGAGATGAAGGCGAGGTCGCACTCGGCGAAGAGTTGCGGGGTGGCGAGCTCGACCTCGTAGTCGCGGCCCCGGAAGGGGATGCGCTGCCCGACGGAGCGCTCGGACGCGCAGAGGCGCAGGCCGCCGATGGGGAAGTTGCGCTCCTCCAGCACCTGGAGCGCGACCTGTCCGACGGCGCCGGTTGCGCCGACGATGGCGACGCGGGGCTCGCTCATAGGTCCAACAGCGCGTCGAGGCCGATGACGAGGCCTTGAAGTTCGCCGACTTTGCGGGCGGCCAGCAGCACGCCGGGCATATAGCACTCGCGGTTGATGGTCTCGTGGCGCAACGTGAGCGTCTGGCCGGGGCCGCCGAAGGTGACTTGGTGGTTGGCCATCTTGCCGGGCATGCGCGCGGCGTGCACGGCGATGCCCTCGAAGTCCGCCCCGCGCGAGCCTGCCAGCGGCTCGCGGTCGGGCGCGTTGCGGAGGAAGCGCTCGGCGCGGCCCGCGTGGACAGCGCGGGCGATGGCGAGGGCGGTGCCCGACGGCGCGTCCACCTTCGTCTCGTGGTGCTCCTCGGCGACGTCGGCGTAGTCGAAGTAGCGGGCGGCGATGGAGGCGAGGCGCATCAGCAGCACGGCGCCGATGGTGAAGTTGGGCGCGAGGACGCCGGAGAGGTCGTGCGCGCGCACCAAATCGGCCAGTTCGCCAATCTGCGCGTCGGTGAAGCCGGTGCTGCCGATGACGGGGCGCGCGCCCGCCTCCAGCGCGTGGGGCGCCATAGCGAGGCTGGCGGCGGCGTTGGTGAAGTCGATGAGCACGTCGCTGGGGCGCTCGCGGAGGGCGTCGGCGGCGTTGGGATAGTGGGGCACGCCGGGGGGCAGCCACTCGGGCGCGGCGGGGTCGATGGCCGCCGTCAGTTCGAGGTCGGGCGCGGCCTCGACGGCGCGGAGGACTTCGCGTCCGACGCGGCCCGCCGCGCCATGGACGGCGACGCGGATGAGGTGCTGGGAGGTCATGGCGAGAGGATTATAGCGCGGCGGGGTTTGGGGCGAGAGCGCCCTTCGAGTGTCCTCAGGGCGAACGGGGAGAGATGGGATGCCTGCGATTTGCCTTCCCAAAGCGTCCTATTCCGTCCGATTCAGCCGTAGGGGGGTCGGAGAAATGGGAAGAAGATTCGGGGAAGAATCGGTCAATTCGAGGGAATTGTCGGTAGTTCGTGTTGGAAATCGGAAGCTTTCGGAAAGGGGCCGTGGGCTTCGCCCTCGCGAGGGCAGCGGCCGGGCTGGGGAGTGGGGGCATGCGAGTGATCATAGAGGCATTGTCCACGGACGTTCTGTTTGGCAATGGGCGGATAGCGTAACGGCGGGGCGGCTCCCTCTTCGTTGTTCCTGTATTCTCTCCGTCGTTCTCGCGGAGGCGAGAACGACGGAGAGAAGGCGGGCTCGCCCTTCGAGTGTCCTCAGGGCGAACGGGCATAGAGAGGGGGCTAGGTCTCAGCCGCCAGCGCTATGGCGCCTAGGGCGCCGGCCTCGGCGCCTAGGGTGGGTGGGGCTACGGGGATGGCGCGGCTTGGCTCGGCGAAGGCTTGCTCGCGCATGATGCGTACGGCGGGTTCGATGTAGTCGTTCCACTCGTTGGAGAGGCCGCCGCCGATGACGATCATCCCGGGGTCGAGGATGTTGACCCACGTGGTGAGGGCTGCGCCGAGGTAGCCGACGGCGTCGCGCACGACGGACAGGGCGAGCGGGTCGCCCGCGCGATAGGCGGCGAAGACGGCGGGCGCGGTTACGCCGTCGGCGCCGCGCTCGATGCTCGATGCCTCGCCCGCGCCCATGCGCTCCTGGGCAATCTGGGCAATGGCGGTTCCGGAGGCGAGGCTCTCGACGGCGCCGGCGACCATGCTGCGTCCGTATCTGCCGCCTGCCTGGACGCTGACGTGGCCAATCTCTCCCGCTAAGCCGTGCTGGCCGCGGTAGAGGCGATTGTCGATGATGACACCGCCGCCGATGCCGGTGCTGACGGTTACGTAGAGGAGGTTGGCGACGCCCTTGCCCGCGCCGAAGCGCTGCTCGGCGAGGGCGGCGAGGTCGGCGTCGTTGCCGATGACGACGGGGACGCCGAGGCGTTCGCGCACCATAGCGACGAGAGGGACGTTGTCCCATGCGGGCAACTGCGGCGCGTGGACGACGACGCCGTTGACGGAGTCGATCGCTCCGGCGGCGGCGATTCCGGCGCGGGCTATGTCGGCCAGGGAGCGTCCGGTGGCGGCTAGCGCGCCGTTGGCTGCGGCGGCGATGGCCTCTACGGTGGCTTGGGGCGATTCGGCGGCGGGGGTGGAGACGGTGGAGGCGGCGAGCGATTCGCCTTGGGCGTTGCCGACGACGGCCAGGATCTTGGTGCCGCCTAGGTCGACTCCGAGGTATGCGTCAGGCGGCACGCGACCTGCCGCGGCGCCGCGTTTGGGTCGTGCCGGCGGGGCTGCCCGGGCCGTCGGAGCGGCGGGCGGCGCCGGAGCCCATCTTGTGCATGAGCTTGAGGTAGTCGGCGAGGAGGCGTGTGGTGAGGAAGTTCTCGCGGACGTGCTCGCGGCCAATCTTGCCGACGCGCTCGCCGAGGGCAGGGTCTTCGAGCAGCGTCCCTACGTCGCGGGCGAACTCGGCGGTGGAGTTGGCGAGCCAGCCCGCGTCTCCGTGCATCAGTTGCATGGGGATGCCGCCCACTTCGCCGGCGACGACGGGCTTGCCCTTCCAGAGCGCCTCGGAGATGACGAGGCCGAAGCCTTCGCGGATGGACTTCTGCATCACCACGTCGGCGGCGCGCTGGAAGGCGTTGACCTCGAGGTTGGCGACGCCGTTGAGGTTGGTGAGGACGTGGATGTCGTAGTCCTCGCCCGCGCGGCGGACGATGCGCTCGTAGAACGACCACGCTTCGGGGTCGTCGTCGGCCATAGAGGCGACCATCAGCAGTTGGATGGCGGGGAAGCGTTTCTTCAACTCGCGGTAGACGTCGATGACGCCCAGCGGGTCCTTCCACGGGTCGAAGCGCGACACCTGGGCGAGGATGGGGCGGTCGGGGTCGATGGAGTAGCGGTCGAGAACGTCGCGGATCACGTCGTCGGGGATGTCGATGTTCTTGGTGCTGAGGGGGTCGATGGCGGGCGGGATGATGGTGATTTCGGCGCCTGGGAGGTCGCCGTTGACGTAGGTGTCTTGGGTGAAGATGACGGAGTCGTAGAGTTGGATGTAGGGGAGGAGGAAATCCCATACCTCGGGGAGAGATTCGGTGGTGTCGAGGTGGCAGCGCCATGCCCAACGCGCGCCGAAAGCGCCGGGGTCACGCTCGAGGATGTTGGAGAGGACGCCCGCGGGTTGCGGGTCGTGGATGAAGACGTAGTCGTAGGCGGCGTCGATCGCCTCGGCGTTGGCGCGGTTAACCTGCCGCCACGTTTCGCCCATAGCGGAACTCCAGGGGATGAACATGCCTTGGAGGGCGTTGTGCATCTGCTTGGAGACGTTGAAGAATTCGTTGGGCGCGTCCATCACCTGCCAGCGGGCGTCGATGCCGAGGTCGCGGAGAAGGGGAATCAGGCTTCTGAGAATTTCGGCGACGCCGCCGCCGAAGGAGGTGGCGTTGAAGTGGAGGACGCGCGCGCCCTCAAGGGGTTTGGCGAGGGAGCGGATCTCGTCGGTCTTGGCTTCGCCGATGATGGGGCGGTAGTCCTCGAGCGACTTGGCGGCGACGGGAACGAACGTTGCGGACAATCTAGGACTCCTTCCTGGCGCGCTTGCCTACGAGCCGGGCCGTAGCCTTGAGGTAGCGCTCGAGGAAGTGGGTGATGAGCAGATTGCGGGCGACGGCGGCGTGGGCGGCGCGGCCGAGGCGGTTGGCCGCTTGGGGGTTGTCCATCAACTGGACGATGGCGTTGGCCTGTTCGAGGGGCGTGTCGGCGAAGATGGCGCTGGCGCCGTCCTTCAACATAGCGAGCGCGACGGGGCTGCGTCCGCTGACGATGGGGCGGGACTGCCACATCTCCTCCAGCAGCTCCATAGAGACGCCGCGCGGCATGCCTTGGTGCAGGAGCACGTTGGCCACTTCGCGCAGGGTGGAGAGTTCGACGTTGCCGACGCGGTCGAGGTCGGTGAGGATGAGCACGTCGCCGAGCTCTTGGGCGCGGGCGCTCATCATCTCGTAGACCTCGTGAATCTCGCCGCTGGGGCTCATATTCACGACGACGAGCTGCACGTCGGGGCGCGCCTCCTTCACGAGCGCGTAGGCGTCGAGCACGTGCAGCGGGTCTTCGTCGCGCATGCTGAAGACAATCTGGGCGATGATGGGTTTGTCGAGACTGATGCCGCGCTGGCCGAGGATGACTTCCTGCACGCCCTGAGCGACGGGCCTGGCGCGCGCGCCTAGGGGATCGACGCCTGGGGCGAGGACCATATTGTGCTTGTTTGGCGCGTCGGGGCGGATGAACTCGCGGTAGCTGTAGAAGGCGGCGTCGTAGCCGGAGGCCGCCTCGCGAATCTTGGCCCATGCCTGGAAGTTGGCGGCGCGGTAGTCGCGGTGGGAGTGCCACGCCCACACGCCGGGCGGGCGTCCGCCGCGCAGGCGGGTTACAGCAGGGAGGAGGCCGACCGAGCCGGTGTGGTGGACGACGACCATGTCATAGTCCTGATCGAACTGCTCGGCGTTGCCCTCGTTGAAGAGCCACCATTCGGCCTCGCGCTCCGCTGTCCACTTGACGGGGTAGCCGGAGAGGGCGCGGCGCAGGTCTTGGTCCATGTCCCACACGTCGCCGGGCATGCGCACCTGCTGCCAGGAGACATCCAAGCCGAGGTCGTGCATGAGGGGCACGGCGCAGTCGAGGAGCGTGCGGACGGCGTTGTTGGCGCCCGGGGAGGTTACGTGGAGGACGCGGAGGCCGTTGAACGGCTCGGCGAGTTCGCGGAGGCGCTGGAGGGCGGCGGCGCCGACGATGGGCTCGTATTCGTTGAGCGAGCGGTTGCTGAGGCCAATGGAGCCGAACATCGTCGGGACCATCCCTTTGCACAGGCGTGAGGCGCCTGCGGCGTTAGCGTGCACATAGGTTGACCTGGCGGCGGCAATCGGTCAAGTGGGTGCGGCGCCGCGTTGGCACGAATGCGCGCGTGGGAGCGGCGTATAATCGGGCGTCCGCAGCGCTCGCGGCCAGGGAGGAGCAGCGTTATGGCCACCGAAACGCAGACGTTCGACCGAACGGCGCAAGACCTGGGCAACATCCTGATGCTGGAGCACGTGAACGTGTGCGTTCCCGATCAGCAGCAGGCGGTCGCCTTCTACATCGCGGGGATGGGCTTCACGCGCGACCCGTACATCAGCGTGGGGCTGGACAACATCTGGGTGAACATCGGCCGGCAGCAGATCCACACGCCGACGCGCCCGCACGGCCAGCGCCTGCGCGGACACATTCACGTAACCGTGCCCGATCTGGCGGGGCTGCGGCAACGGTTGGAGGCGGTCGCGCCGCACCTGGCGGGGACGGAGTTCGGCTGGGAGGACGCCGACGGCGCGGTGGAGGCGACGTGCCCGTGGGGCAACCGGTTCGTGTGCCGCGAGCCGGAGGCCGGTGGCGCTGCGTTGGGGATATCGTGCGTGGAGTTGGACGCGCCTCGCGGCAGCGCGGAGGGAATCGCGCGGTTCTATCAGCAGGTGATGTACGCGCCTGCGAGCGTGCAGGACGGCGTGGCGGAGGTGCAGGTGGGGCAGGGGCAGACGCTGCGGTTCACGGAGCGGGACGTCGTCCCGCCCTATGACGGGCATCACGTCGCTATCTACGTGGCGAACTTCTCGCGTCCGCACGCCACGCTGGAGCGGCACGGGGCGATTACGGAGGAGTCGAACGAGCACCAATACCGGTTCGTCAATATCTTCGACCCGGCGTCGGGGGAGACCCTGTTCGAGTTGGAGCACGAGGTGCGCAGCGCGACGCATCCGATGTTTATGCGGGAGTTGGTGAACCGCGACGCCGCCGTCACTCAGGCGACTTACGCCCGGGGCGGGGAAGCGCTGCGGGTAGGCTAGCGCTTGGCCGCCATCTCAAAGGCGCTAGACCCGGTCAGAGGGCTGGGCAGGCGGCAGTTGACGCTGCTCGGCTCCGTAACGGGCGGTCACGCGGTCATCCACTGGCACCAGCAGCTCTTTCCGCTGATTATCCCGCAGGTGAAGGCGGGGCTGGGGCTGACGGACGTGGAGGTGGGGTACTTCTCGGCGGCGCGTCAGGCGGCGGTCGGCGTGGCGAATCTGCCGTCGGGAATCATCGCGGACGCGTGGTTCAGCCGCCGCGCGGTGATGTTGGCGGCGGCGCTTTCATTTATGGCCGTCGCCTACTTCTTGGTGGGGATCGCGCCGAGCCTGATATGGGCGCTGCCTGGCGCGATGCTGGTCGGCTTGGGAACGGCGACGTGGCACCCGCCGGCGATGGCGTCGCTCTCGACGCGGTTCCCGGGACGCAGGGCGACGGTGCTGGCAATGCACGGGATGGGGGCGACGTTCAGCGACACGCTCACGCCTATCGCCTTCGGCGGCTTGCTGGTGCTCTTCAACTGGCGAGGCGTGCTCCAGTGGCAGATGGTCCCGGCGCTGCTGGCGGCGCTCATCGTGTGGCGGGCGCTCGCGGGACAGTTCAACGAGCCGCCCGAGTCGACAAGAGGCAGCCGCTTCCGCGACGTGGGGACGCTGCTGCGCAACCCGGTGTTCGCGGGGGTGTCGTTCGCGCAGGGGCTGATGGCGATGTCGCGCAACGTGATATTGACGTTCCTGCCGCTCTACATCCAGATTGACCTGGGCTACAACGCGTTCGAGTTGGGGTTGTACGTGGCGCTGCTGCACGGGATGGGCATCATCTCGCAGCCGATATTGGGCATCGTAGCGGACAGGTTCGGGCGCAAGCGGGTGCTCGTGCCGTCCTACATCGTGGTGGGTGCGCTGTATCTGCTGCTGCCCGCGGCGGCGCCCGGCTGGCAGTTGGTGCTGCTGATGCTGGCGATCGGCGTGTTGTTCTATACGCTGACGAACGTGACGACGGCGGCGGTGCTGGACGTAGCGGGCGCGGGCGTGCAGGCGTCGAGCATGGGGTTGATGTCGGTGTTCACGCAGTTGATCGCGCTGCCCGCGCTGATCGCAGGCGGATGGCTGGCCGAGCAGATGGGCTACGGCAGCACCTTCATCATGTCCGCTGCCTTTATGTTCGCGGGCGCGGCGCTGATGCTGCCGCTGCGGATGTACCAAGGCTCGCACAAGACGGCGCGGTTCGGCGGCTAGGCCGCCCTGCTATCCTCGCGCTATGGAAGATGAGCAGCGCGCGGGCTTGACCTACGCCGCCGCCGGGGTCGACGACGACGCAGCCGCCGATGCCCTCGAGGGGCTGCTGCGTTGGGCGCGCTCCACGCTCGACCTGCCCTGGGGCGCGGGCGCGCCGCTCTCCGGCGGCGGCTTCTTCGCGGCGGTGCTGCGTATGACGGACGCGCTCAACCTCGCCGTGTCCACGGACGGCGTGGGGAGCAAGGCGGCGGTCGCCCAAGCCGCGCATCGCTACGAGTCGATCGGCTGGGACTGCGTGGCGGTGAACGTGAACGACGTGCTGTGCGCCGGCGCGCGCCCCGTTGCGTTGCTGGACTACGTCAGCGTGCAGGAGCCGCGCGCCGACCTGTTGGAGGCGTTGGGGAAGGGTATGGCGGCGGCGGCGGAGCGAGCGGGCGTCGCCATCGTGGGCGGCGAGCTGTCGCAGCACCCCGACACGCTGACCGGCCCGCGGCCGGGCTACGCGTTCGACATCGCCGGGACGGCGTTGGGCGTCATCGAGGGGCGCGAACCTATCGACGGCTCCGCCGTGCGCCCGGGCGACGTCATCATCGGCATGGCGAGCGACGGGATTCACGCGAACGGGCTGACGCTGGCGCGGCGCATCCTGCTGCGCGGCGGCGAAGGCGTCGACCTCCCGCTGCCGCAGTGCGGCGGGACAGTGGGCGACGAACTGCTGCGCCCGACGCACGTCTACGTCCCCGAGGCGCTGGCGCTGCTGGACGCGGGCTTGCCCGTCCACGGTTTGGCGCACGTCAGCGGCGGCGGCCTGCTGAACCTGGCGCGGCTGAACGCTGAAGTGGGCTACCGCGTGGAGGCGTTGCCGCCCGCGCCGCCGGTGTTCGAGGTCATACGTGAGGAGGGAGACGTGGAGGTGGCGGAGATGTTCCGCGTCTTCAACATGGGGGTCGGCTTCTGCGCCGTCGTGCCGCGAGAGGCGGCGGACGACGCGCTCGCGGCGGTGCGGGGCGCCGGGGGAGAGGCGCAGATCATCGGCGCGGTCGTCGAAGGGCCGCGCCGCGTGGAAGTGGAGCCGTACCACCTGGTGGGGCAGGGCGGGCGGTTCGTAGATCGGGGAGGGCGCTAGACTCGGAGGGCGCGGCTAGTCCGGCGACTGCTCGTCCAGGCGCACGATGTCCGCCTGAATCAGCGTCAGCGCCCACATGCTCTCGTTTTGGCGCTCTTGGTGCGCCCGCGCCTCTTCGTCCAGTTCGCGCAGCCGCGCGGCGTGCTCGCGCACCCGCCTCTCGTGCTCCCATGCCCGCCTCTCGTGCTCCCATGCCCGCCCCTCGTACTCCTGGAGGCGCGTCTCGTGCTCGGCCAGCCACTGGTCGGACTCGCGTATCCACCTCTCGTAGTCGCGCATGCGCTCGTCGCGCGCCTGCTGTTGCGCTTCGGTCACACGCGCGCCCTCCACCATGCGGGCTATCACCTCTGCCAACTGCTCCATGCGCTCGGGCGAACTCATCGGCGTCTCCTCCGTTCGTCGTCGCCATGGTAGCACGCGAGGGGAGTGCAGAGGGCGACCGGCAGGCCGCCTCTGCAAGGAAGGGATAGGGCGCGTGCTAGGTCGTAGGCAGCGGGGAGGGCGCTAGAGCCAGGGCCAGGGCAGGTCGCGGTGAGAGTTGGGAGTTGGCAGGATTGGCTCGGCTAGCAGGCGGCGCGTGCGGTCGCGGAGCGCAGCCGTCTCCTCCGGCGCGAGCAGACTCGTCAGAGCGTCGGCGGCGCCGGACGCGGGCTCCTCGAGCAGGGAGAGGAGGCGGGCGAGGTCGTCCAGCAGCGGCTGAGGGACGGGTTCGCCCGCGAAGTCCCAGATGACGGTGCGGAGTTTGTGCTCGGCGTGGAAGGTGAGGCCATGGTCGATGCCCCACACGCCGCCGGATTGAGCGACAAAACAGTGGCCGCCCTTGCGGTCGGCGTTGTTGGCGATGACGTCGAACACGGCGATGCGGAGCGCGTCGTCGGGGTGGTCGTCGCGTAGGCTGAAGAAGTGAGAGTCGGCGTGCGGCGGAACGAAGAGTTGCAGTGAGCCGACGCCTAGTTCGCCGGTGCGGACAACCGTCGGAGGCGCGATGGGCCAGTCCAGCAGGAGGCTGAGCTCGTAGGCGGCGCACTCGCGGCGGTAGAGACAGGGCGGAAAGTCCCACAATGGCCGTTCGCCGCGCTCGGGCTTGTAGACCCCGTAGCCGCGTTGCTCGCCGAGGGCGAGTTCTAGGACGAAGGTGAAGTTGGAGGCGGCGGGGTGCAGCCAGCCGGCGCCCATCTCGGCCTGCTCGACGAAGGCGCGGGCGCTCGCCGCATCGGGCGCAACGTCGTGGCGGGCGAGGCTCACCGTCTCGCCCCGCCGCAGGATTCGCAGCCGTTCGGTAACCATACGGGCGCTACGATACGGCAAGCGCGCGTGCGGCGGCGAGGTACATACGGGTCGGCCATCGTGGTAGAATCCCGCCACCTTTGCTAGGAGGCCGCGTCGCAATGGTCGCCACCAAGAAGTACAGCGTCATCGATTCCGCCACCGGGGCGCTCGACCGTCGCATCTTCGTCGACGAGGACGTCTACCAAGAGGAATTGGAGAAGATATTCGGGCGCGCGTGGCAGATGGTCGGCCACGCCTCGCTCGTGCCCAAGGTCAACGACTTCTTCCACTCCTACATGGGCGAAGACCCGGTGATTCTGACGCGAGACGGGCAGGGGCAGC
>CAZLKC010000014.1:41719-46135 GCA_964560025.1 uncultured Dehalococcoidia bacterium | reverse complement strand
CCCCCGCACACGCGGGGATAGACTACCATGGCGAGGTCGTCGGCGCCATCAGGAGCTGGCTCCCCCGCACACGCGGGGATAGAGGAGCACACTACGGGCGGGGAGTTCTCCATGTCCTGGCTCCCCCGCACACGCGGGGATAGACCCGCCTCAGGCCGGTAGTGAACCATCGCGACACGGGTTCCCCCGCACACGCGGGGATAGACCGCCCGCTATCAGGTTGTTGGCGTTGTTACGCGTGGCTCCCCCGCACACGCGGGGATAGACCGTGCCCGCCATAACCGCGCCCGCCAAGCAGACCGGCTCCCCCGCACACGCGGGGATAGACCGCCGTCGACTTCCTCGGAGGGAGACGCTACGCGGGCTCCCCCGCACACGCGGGGATAGACCGGTTGGAATCCCCCACGCGCGTAATATAGATATTTTCGCGTTTGGGACGGTGCAAAAATTTCTCTCTCGGTAGATGGCGGGGCGCTGGCTTCACGCGTCCGCCCGCTTACCGCATCCATCGCGGGAGCGGTGTGACGAACTCCGAGAGATCCGGGAGACCCTGTCTCACTAGCGCTTGGGCGAGCGCCAGTCCCCGTTCATATCGCGCCTCGCGCTCCGCCATCGCCTGGCGCTCGTGCTCCCTCGCCTGACGCTGACGCTCGCGGCGCTCCTCGTCCGCCGGCTCGACGCGGGGTTGCGACTGCTGGGGCGCGGCGGACGCGGGGCGCTCGGTTGACGCGGACGCCGGGAGCGTTTGCTGTGGCTGCGGTTGGGCGCGGCGGCCCTCAGCGGACGCGGACACCGCCTTCCACATCGCCAGCCGATCGGCTGCGCTTATGGGCCGCAGCGGCGGCGGCAGCTCGCCCGCATACTTGCGTTCGATCGCGGCGAGCGCCACGCTCTTCCACTCCGCAACCTGCTCCCGTTCGCGGAGGAGCGCCCCGCGACTGAGGAGCCGCCGGGTCTCCCGCTCTGCCCAGCGCTCGACGTCGGCGATCTCCCCGAGACGCGCCCGCTCCAATCGCTTGGCTTGCTCCCTGTGCGCGGCGGCCTTGCGCCGGAGCGTCTCCGCCTTCTCCCTTGCCTTTGCGACGCCGGGGCGCTCGGCCGTCCTCGTCGCCGCGTGCTGGTAGCGGACGGATTCGGTGAGACGGCGCGCCTCGTCCTCGAGGCGGCGGGCTAGAAGCGCGTGCGGCGCCTCCGGCCCACCCAGCAAGTCGAGCAGGTCGGCGCGGGCGTAGTAGTTGCACTGGCCGCCGTAGGGCGAGCGTAGGTTGGGGCCGGGGGTGGGGAAGATGCGCCCCTCCTTCTGAAGCTGGCGAAGCCGGCGCGCGGAGATGCCCAGGAACCGGGCGGCCTCCTCCGTCGTCGCGATGTCCGTTGTCTCAGTCATTGACCACTCCTTCCTACCACCGCGCCGGCTTCGAGACGCTCGTCGTCGAAGCGTTCCATGACGACGGGCCACAAGCGGCGGGCGGGGTGAAATCTGCTGCGTAGACGGGGTGAAGCCCTATCTCCACCAGGCCTAGCCTCTCACGGCGGGAATCGGGGTGAAGTCGAGGCGGAACCCAGGAGGAAGCGGGTGGAACTCCCGTTTCACGCGCCGCCGGGAGGCGCAGGCCGTCAGGCACGGCGGGTTTCGATCTGCTGGGCGATGCGCTCCTGCGCCTCCATCCGGATGTCCGCGCACGACGAGACGCACAAGAGCCTCCGCTACAGACTGGGCGAACTGCTGCGGGACAGCGCCGACAACATCTTATTGCTCACCGCCACACCCTACCAAGGGTCCATCCGCTCGGCTATGGTCGAAATGGAGGGTACAGCTGTAGCCGGACTGCATGCCTGCGGCGAGCGCCAAAGCATAGTGCAGGCTCGGCAGTCAACATTATTGGACTGGTGCGTGGGATGGATTGTGGGATAGTAGGCTGTCTTTCGCTCGATTTACGCGTAAATTGGACTTGACCTGGCGGACGCCCTCTCCGCCATGCACCCTTTGCGTAGCCTAGGGCGACCTGTCGGTCGCCCCTACAATGCAGGGCAGCGCCGATGCATAATGGCGCGGCGCCGCGCCATTCGCCTATTGCGCGCCGCACCCTGCCCCGTCCACACTTTCGCGCGTGACCTCCGCCGACCTCTCCGCAACCGAACCCGGCGCCTACGAGCGCGACCTGCCCTACTGGGTGGCGTTCAGCCGCGTGCCGTCCGTGGGGCGCGTGCGCACCGGACTGTTGGAGCAGCGGTTCGGTTCGCTGGAGGCGGCGTGGTCGGCCGGAGAGAGCGAACTACGCGCGGCGGGCCTCGACGCGAACGTCGTCAGCGCCATCTCACAGACGCGCGGAATCATCGACCCGGCGGAGGAGATGGCGCGCATCGAGGCGCAGGGGGTCGCCGCGCTGACGTGGCACGCGGACGGCTACCCGCGCCTGCTGCGTGAGGTGGAAGACCTGCCGCCGGTGCTCTACGTCCGCGGCGAACTGACCCCCGCCGACGTTCGGAGCGTTACGGTGATCGGCACACGCAACCCGACGGTGTACGGACGCGAGGCCGCGCAGCACCTGGCGGGCGACCTGGCCAAGGCGGGCGTTACGGTGGTCAGTGGACTGGCGCGCGGCGTGGACGGCGTCGCGCACAGGGCGGCGCTCGAACAGGGAGGGCGCACCATCGCCGTGCTCGGCTCGGGGGTGGACGTGGTCTACCCGCCGGAGCACGCGCGATTGGCGGAGGAGATCGCCGCGTCGGGAGCGCTGTTGTCTGAGTACGCGTTGGGCACGCGCCCCGATTCGCGCCACTTCCCGCGCCGCAACCGCTTACTGAGCGGACTAAGTATGGGCACGCTCGTCATCGAGGGCGGCGAACAGAGCGGCGCGTTGATCACCGTGCAGAGCGCCTTGGAGCAGAACCGCGAGGTGTTCTGCGTGCCAGGCTCCATCTACTCGCCGATGAGCCGCCTCACCAACGGCCTCATCGCCCAGGGCGCCAAACTCGTCGCCTCCGTCGAAGACATTCTGGAGGAACTGAACCTGTCCGGCGCCGCCGTCCAGCCGCCGCTGCCCCAATCGTTAGAGGCGGACACGCCCGCGGAGGCGCTTATCCTGGGCGCGTTGGATATGGAGCCGAAGCATGTGGACGAGGTGAGCCGCACGACGGAGTTGGCGGTTACGGAGGTCATCGGGACGCTGGCCGTCTTGGAGATAAAAGGGCTGGTGAAGCAGGTTGGTAGAATGAACTACATCCGCTCGCGGGAAGCGTCCGGCGCCGTCCTGACGGCGCGCCTCCCCGCGTAGCCAAGGGAGACGGCGCGGCAGCGATATGGCGAAGAACGGAACCAAGGCGCGAACGAACAACGGAAGCGGCAAGCGGCTGGTGGTCGTGGAGTCGCCCGCCAAGGCGCGGACGATAGAGCGCTACCTGGGCCGTGGCTACACGGTCAAGGCGTCGATGGGCCACGTGCGCGACCTGCCCCGCTCCCGCCTCGGAGTGAGCACGGAGCGCGACTTCGCTCCCTACTACGAGGTTCCCGAGGACAAGCGCAAGGTGATCGCCGACTTGAAGGCGGCGGGGGCCGACGCGGACGCGGTCTACCTCGCCACCGACCCCGACCGCGAGGGCGAGGCCATCGCATGGCACGTGGTGCAGGCGGCGGGTTGGAGCAACAAGCCCATCCGCCGCGTGGTCTTCCATTCCATCACCGAGGAGGCGGTCAAGGAGGCGTTCCGCAACGAGCGCGACATCGACATGGAGTTGGTGAACGCCCAGCAGGCGCGCCGCATCGAAGACCGCCTCGTCGGCTACAAGCTCAGCCCGCTGCTGAGGCCGCTGCTCGGCCAAGAACTCAACCGCCTCGAAATGGACTCGTCATCGAATCTGACCGCAGGGCGCGTGCAGTCGGTCGCGCTGCGCCTGGTGGTGGAGCGCGACGCTGAGATAGACGCCTTTGTGCCCGTGGAGTACTGGTCCATCGACGCGGCGTTATGCGCGCAAAGCGGCGGATTCTCCGCCCGGCTGCACGGCCGCATCGGAGAGAAGGAGCGCATAGCGCTGCCCGACGAAGCGTCGGCGCAGGCCGTGCTGAGCGACCTCGAGAGCGCGGCGTGGAGCGTGGCGTCCGTAACGAAACGGGAGGTGAAGGAGCGGCCCTATCCGCCCTTCATAACGAGCACACTGCAGCAGCAGGCCGCCTCGAAACTGCGCTTCACCGCGATCAAGACGATGGCCGTCGCCCAGCAACTCTACGAGGGAATCGCCCTGGGCGCCGAAGGCCCCGTCGGCCTCATCACCTATATGCGGACCGACTCGCCGCAGGTCTCGACGCAGGCAGTGAGCGAGACGCGGCGCTACATCGAGGAGCGCTGGGGCAAGGACTACCTCCCGCGCTCGCCCAGGCTCTACCGCGCCCGCTCCAAAGTGGCGCAAGAGGCGCACGAG
>CAZLKC010000014.1:23904-41709 GCA_964560025.1 uncultured Dehalococcoidia bacterium | reverse complement strand
CCTCCGTCGAGCGCACGCCCGACGCGATGCGCCGCCACCTCGACGCCGACCAGGCGAAGTTGTACGAGCTGATCTGGACACGGATGGTCGCGAGCCAGATGGCCGACGCCCTCATCGACCGCACGGAGATAGGAGTGGAGAGCGTCCCGCCCGGAGCGAATCCGCCCGGCTACCGCTTCCGCGCCGTCGGCTCCGTAACCCGCTTCCTGGGCTTCCAAGCGTTGTACAAGGAGGAGCGAAGCGACGCGGACGACAGCGACGAGGATGAGGCGGCGCGACAGGCGCTGCCGCCCGTGGAGCGGGGCCAGACGCTGAGCTGCGAGGGAGTGACGCCGGAGCAGCACTTCACGCAGCCGCCGCGCCGCTATTCGGAGGCAAGCCTCGTGCGCGCATTGGAGGAGCAGGGCATCGGGCGCCCCAGCACCTACGCCGCCACCATCAAGACCATCATCGACAGGAAGTACGTTACGCGCGAACGACGCGTGCTCCAGTCCACTGCGCTCGGCAAGCTGGTGTGCGGGCGCCTCGTCGCCCACTTCCCCGACATTATGGACGTGCGCTTCACGGGACGGATGGAGGGACAGTTGGACGAGGTGGCCAATGGCAAACAGGAGTGGGTGGCCCTGCTGCGCGACTTCTACGACCCGTTCAGCCAAGACCTCGCCAAGGCGCAGGAGTCCATCGCCAAGGCAGCGGTTGAGGCCGCCGGGGACATCGGCGCGGTGACGTGCGAGAAGTGCGGCAAGCCTATGGCCGTCAAGGTCGGCAGGCGCGGCACCTTCCTCTCCTGCACCGGCTACCCCAAGTGCAAGAACAGCCGCGACCTGCCGCGCGACGGCGAATCGGAGCAGGAGGCGGAAGAACCCGTCGACGAGACGTGCGAGAAATGCGGCAAGCCTATGACCGTCAAGAGCGGGCGCTTCGGCCGCTTCCTCGCCTGCACCGGCTACCCCAAGTGCAAGAACAGCCGCGACCTGCCCGGCGCCAAGTCGGATGACGGCGAATCGGAGCAGGAGGCGGAAGAACCCGTCAACGAGACGTGCGAGAAGTGCGGCGAGCCTATGGCCGTCAAGCGCGGACGCAACGGGCGCTTCCTCGCCTGCACCGGCTACCCCAAGTGCAAGAACACCCGCGACCTGGCGGCCAAGGCCAGCGTCCCC
This sequence comes from uncultured Dehalococcoidia bacterium, assembly GCA_964560025.1. Classification (GTDB taxonomy): domain Bacteria; phylum Chloroflexota; class Dehalococcoidia; order Lucifugimonadales; family Australimonadaceae; genus JAGWBE01. Next base: position 40,549 of record CAZLKC010000014.1, on the reverse strand, counting down.
TGCCCCAAGGGGTGCGGCGGCAACCTCGCGCAGCGCCGCAGCCGCAGGGGCGTCTTCTGGGGCTGCTCCAACTATCCGAATTGCGACTTCACCGTCAATCGCCGCCCGCTCGAGACGCCCTGCCCCGAGTGCAACGGCCTGCTGACCGCGCACACCCAGGACAGCGCGCGCTGCACAAACTGCGCCTACCGCGCCCCGCTCAACGAGGTCGAGGCCGCGCCCGCGGAGGCGGCCAGCGCCGGGTAGCGCGCCTATGACGCCCCATCCGCTGCTCACGGCCTATGAGCGCCACTTGCGGGCGGCGCGCGCCCTCTCGCCCGCCACGGTGCGCAACTACGTCGTCGACATCGGGCCGTTCATCGAGTACCTGGAGGGCCAGAGCCTCGAGCTGGGCAACAAAGCGGAGGGGCTGCGTCGCTTCGTGGAGCGCAACGGCGCGGGCCGCGCGGCGCGGGAGTATCGCGCGCTCGTCCGCGACTACGTAGCGTGGCTGGGGGCGGAGCCCCGCACCGGTGGACGGGGCGTCGCGCCGCGCAGCATCGCACGGATGCTGACGGCCCTTCGCGCGTTCGTACGCTGGCTAATCGACGAAGGCAATCTCCCCGACGCGCCGCTGTGGGCGCCGCGCTCGGGGATGCTGCGGCGGTTCGCGCCCAAGATTCCGCGCCGGCTGCCCGCCACCGTCTCTGTACGCGAGGCAGCCGAGTTGGTGGAGGCGCCCCGCACGCGGTTCGAGCCGCGCGGCGGCGAAGAGGACGGCGGCGAGCGCAGGTTAGCGCTCGCGCTGCGCGACGCGGCGGTCCTAGAGTTGCTGTACGGCGCGGGATTGCGCGTCAGCGAGGTGGTCGGGCTGGACGTGGGCGACGTCGCCCCGGCCAAGCGCTCCGTGCGCGTGCTGGGCAAGGGCGCAAAGGAGCGCCAAGCGCCGCTGGGCAGGCCCGCCGCCGCCGCGGTGAAAGCCTACGCGCAGCACGGGCGCGGAGAACTCGCGCGCAGGGGCGGAGGCGGCGGCGCGCTTTTCCTGAACGCGAACGGCGGGCGCCTGTCACAGCGCAGCGTGCAGAGCATGGTGCGCTCCTACGCCGCGCGGGCGGGACTGGACAAGCGCATCCATCCGCACGTGCTGCGCCACGCCTACGCGACGCACCTGCTGGACGGCGGCGCCGACCTGCGCATCGTGCAAGAATTGCTCGGGCACTCAACGCCGGTGGCGACGCAGGTGTACACTCACGTAAGCAGGGGAGAGGCGCGGCGCGTCTATATGAACGCGCACCCCCTCGCCCGCAACTCTCCGTCCGGATAGCGCGGAGCCGCGTATGAGCGTCTTGGTCGTCAACGGGCCTAACCTGAACACGCTGGGGCAGCGCGAACCCGATATCTACGGGCGCGACACGCTCGCCGACGTGGAGGAGCGGATGCGCCGGTACGGCGACGCGGTCGGCCTCGTGCTAGACTTCTTCCAATCCAACCACGAGGGCGCGATCATCGATTGCCTCCAGGCGAAAGCGCCCGAATCGCAAGGCGTCATCATCAACCCCGGTGCCCTCGCGCACACGAGCATCGCCTTGCGCGACGCGGTCGCCGCCCTCTCCGTCCCGGTGGTCGAAGTGCATATCTCGAACGTTCACGCGCGCGAGCGATTCCGCCGCCGCTCCTACCTCGCGGGCGTAGCGACCGGACAGATCGTCGGCCTGGGGACGCACGGCTACGTGCTGGCGATGGACTACTTCATCCACCGAGCGAACCTAGGAGACAGCGCATGAGCATGCAACCGCGCATCGACCGCCTCCGCGCCAAAATGGCGGAGGCGGGACTGGATGCCTTCCTGGTGACCTCGCCGGAGAACCGCCACTACCTGTCGGGGTTCCGGGGCACGGCGGGTTGGCTCTGGATTACGCAGGACGACGCGCTGCTGGCCACCGACTTCCGCTACACGGAGCAGGCCGCCCTCCAAGCGCCCGACTACCGCATCGTGCGCGTCGGGATGGGCCTCGATTGGCTGGCGGAGGCGGCGTCGGAGTCCGGCGCCGTGCGCATCGGGTTCGAGCCGGAGGGGATGACTGTCGGGTTCTACAACGCTGTGCGAGCAGCGCTCAAGGGCAAGCGCCCGAAGCGCGAATTGGCGCCCACCGGGTCGATGGCGGAAGAACTACGGGCGGTGAAGGACTCGGACGAACTGCGCCTGCTGGAAGAGGCTATCCGCATTGCGGACATAGCAGTGGAGACGGCGGGAGCGGCGCTGCGCCCCGGCATCACCGAGCGCGAGGTCGCGTGGGTGCTGGAGAAAGCGATGCGCGAGAACGGCGCGGACGCGCTCTCCTTCGACACCATCGTCGCCTCCGGCTCCAACGGCGCCAAGCCGCACCACAAGCCGACCGACCGCCGCATCGAGCAGGGCGACGGCGTAACCATCGACGCAGGCGCGCTCTACCAGGGCTATTGCAGCGACATCACGCGCACCTTCGTGCTGGGCGAGCCCGACGCGAAGTTCGGCGAGGTGTACGACACGGTGCTCGCCGCGCAGGAGGCGGCGGAAGAAGCCGCGCGTTCCGGCATGACTGGGCAAGAGGTGGACGGCGTAGCCCGCGCCATTATCGCGGACGCAGGCTACGGCGGCGCCTTCGGACACAGTCTAGGGCACGGCATCGGCGTCGCCGTTCACGAGTTCCCCCGCGTGGGGCCGAACTCCTCCGCGCAGATCATCGAGGACGGCATGGTCTTCAGCGTCGAGCCGGGCATCTACCTCACCGGATGGGGCGGCGTCCGCATCGAAGACTTAGTCGTAATGGAGAACGGGTGCGCGCGCGTGCTCACCGCCGCCCACAAACGCAGCATCGTCGAGGTGTAGCAGCATATGGTCGTGAACTTCGGAGACCTCCACCGGGGCCTGTCGGTCGAGATAGACGGAGCGCCCTACCGCGTGGAGGAGTACAGCCAGCAGAAGATGCAGCAGCGCGCGCCGACCTACACCATCCGCCTGCGCAACATCCTCACAGGCCAGTTGGTCGAGCGGAAGTTCTCCGGCTACGGCATGGAGTTACGCAGGGCGGAGGTGGAGACCCGCGAGGCGACCTTCCTCTACGAGGACGGCGGCGCGTTCCACTTTATGGACACCGAGACCTTCGACCAGTTCGAGATCGACGCAAGCGTGGTCGGCGGCGACGCCAAGTTCCTGGTCGATCAGGCGACCGTGCAGTTGGTCTTCTACAAGGGCAGCCCGGTCAGCGTCGAGCTGCCGACCACGGTGGACTTGGAAGTGGCGGAGACGCCCCCGGCGCACCGCGGCGATACGCAGAGCGGCGGAACCAAGCCCGCGACGACCGCCACCGGCCTGGTGGTTACTGTGCCCCTGTTCATCAACTCGGGCGACGTTATCCGCGTAGACACGCGGACGGGCGCCTACGTAACCCGGGTGACCTAAGCGGTCCGGCCGGGCGCCCTGCCCCGCTCCGCCGCGCAACCACCGGCATGACCTCCGCCGTCTACACCGTCCGCGAACTGGTCGAATACCTGAGCGCGCGCATCGCGGACGACCCGCAGTTGCGCGACCTGTGGCTGACGGGCGAAGTGTCCGACCTGAGCCGCTCGGGCGCGGGGCACGCCTACTTCACGCTGCGCGATGGCAGCGCCTCCTTCCGCTGCGTGCTGTTCGCCAACCGCCGGGGCGCCGAGCACCTGGACAGGGGCGCCCAGGTGAGCGCGCACGGGCGCGTGAACGTCTACGAGGCGCGGGGCGAGATTCAACTGCTCGTCGACACGGTTATGCCCGCCGGCGCGGGCGCCGAAGCGCTAGCCCTCGAACTGCTCCGCATGCAGTTGGAGCAGGAAGGCCTGTTCGACCCGAGCCGCAAGCGTCCCCTCCCGCCGTTCCCCAAGCGCATCGGCCTCGTAACTTCCCCTTCCGGCGCGGCCTACCACGACGTGGTGCGGACGCTCGCGCGGCGCTACCCACTGGCCGAGGTGGTGTTCGCGCCCGCCGCCGTGCAAGGCGACGCGGCGCCGGGCGAAGTGGCCCGGGCTATCGCGGCGCTGAACGCGGCGGGAGGCGTGGACGTGCTGATCGTGGGGCGCGGCGGCGGCGCGGCGGAAGACCTGGCCGCCTTCAACACGGAGGCGGTGGCGCGCGCCATCTTCGGCAGCGCCGCGCCCGTCATCAGCGCCGTCGGCCACGAGACGGACACGACCATCGCCGACTACGTTGCCGACGTGCGCGCGCTGACCCCCACGGACGCCGCCGTGCGCGCCGCGCCCGACGCGAATGACCTGGCTGCCGCCGTCGACAGCCTCGCCGGAGGCGCCGGAGCCGCGCTGCGTCAACGCCTCGCAGACCAGGCGGTTTGGCTACGCGAGCTGGAGGGGCGGTTGGAGCGCCGCAAGCCGAACGTGGACGGCTTGCGGCAGCGAGTGGACGAGGCGCTCGCGCAAGCGCGCCGCGCGACAGACGCGATGGCCGTCGCGCGGCGGGGAGCCTTGGCCGAGGCGCGCGCCGCCTTAGAGGCGCTCAACCCGGTAGGCGTCTTGGAGCGGGGCTACGCCATGGTCTCCCTGCCCGCGAGCGGAGCGCTAGTCGCCTCCGCCAACAGCGTATCGCCGGGGGAGGTCGTGCGCGCTACACTGCGCGACGGCTCATTCGACGCGCAGGCGCTACCGGACGGCGCAGAACGTGCGCCACGCAGGCGTGGAACAGCGAGGAAGGATGGCGGACAACCCCAACGAACCCTCTTTTGAGGCGGCGTTCAACCAACTGCACGAGATGGTGCAATGCCTGGAGGAGGGCAATCTGCCTCTGGACGAGACGACGCGCCTGTACGAAGAGGCCATGCGGATGGCCCAGGTCTGCAACCAACTCCTGAACGCCGCCGAGCAGCGCATCGTGCAACTGCACGACTCCTACGCTGAGGCGCAGCGCCCCACCCCCGAGGATGAGGACGAGGACGGAGAGGAGGGCGACGAGGGGGAGCCCGGCGCGTCCCGGTCGCTATGACGCTACGCCTGGGATGGTTCACGGCGGGGCGCGGCCCCGGCTCGCGCGGGATGTTCCAGGCGGCGCTGAACGCCATCGACGCAGGGCGGCTCGACGCGCAGATTGACTTCGTGTTCATGCACCGCGAGCGCGGTGAGGGCGAAGGGCCGGACGGCTTCATCGCCCTAGCCGAATCGCGCGGCGTCCCCGTCGTAACGCACTCGTCCAAGCGCTTCCGCGAGGCGCACGACGGCTTCGCCTCCCACCGAGAGGCGTTCGACGCCCGCAGCCTAGACTTGCTGTCCTCCCAGCCCACGCCCGACCTATGCGTGCTGGCGGGCTATCTGCTGATACTGAGCGACCCTATGGTGGCCGCCTTCCCGTTCGTGAATCTGCACGCGGCGCTGCCGGGCGGCCCCGTCGGCCTGTGGCAAAAGGTGATATGGGAATTAATCGATCAGCGAGCAGAGGAGACGGGCGCGATGGTGTTCCACGTTACGCCGGAACTTGACCGCGGCCCGCCCGTGGCGTTCGCCCGGTTCGCGCTGCGCGGCGAGCCGTTCGACGCGCTGTGGCGGGATGCGGAGATCGCCCCGGCGCGCGAGTCGGGGGCGGCGCAAGGCGAGGCGCATCCCCTCTTCGCCGCCATCCGTAAGCACGGCCTCGCCCGCGAACCCCTGTTGTTGGTCGAGACGCTGCGCCTGCTCGCGGCAGGCGAGATTCGCGTGGGCGGCGGCCGGGTCACGGGGCGCGACGGCCTGCCGCCGCCGCCGCGCGACCTGACGGCGCTGGTGGACGCGGGGCTCGCAGCGGAGGCGACGCGATGAGCGAACTGCGCGAGCGCCTCGACCTCGCCGTCGCCATCGCCCTGGAGGCGGGCGCCTACGTCATGCGCTCCTACCGTACGCCGGGCTTGACCGTGGACAGCAAGGCGGACGCGAGTCCGGTCACCGACGCCGACCGCGGCGCGGAGGAGTTGGTGCGCGAACGCCTCGCCCGCGCCGCGCCCGCCGACGCGATCATCGGAGAGGAGTTCGGCGAGGCGCCCGGAACATCGGGATTCCGCTGGTACATCGACCCCATCGACGGCACGCAGTCCTTCATCCGAGGCGTGCCGCTGTTCGGCGCCATGCTGGCCGTCGAGCACGACGGAGAGGCGGCGGCGGGCGTCATCGTCTTTCCCGCGCTGCGCGAGGCGGTGTACGCCGCCAAGGGCGCGGGCGCCTGGGCCGCCGACGGCGTAGACCTGAGCGCCCGCGCCGTCGCCAACCCCGTGCGCGCCGCCGTGTCGGAGACGGCGGCGTTGTCGGAGGCGACGCTCTCGCAGACGAGCACGCGCATCTTCGACGCCCACGGCCTGAGCGAAGCGTACGCGCGCGTTTCGCACGCCGTGCGCACGGTGCGCGGCTGGGGCGACTGCTACGGCCACTACCTCGTTGCCACCGGGCGCGTCGACGCGATGCTCGACCCTGAGCTGAAAGCGTGGGACACCGCGCCGCTAAAGCCCATAATCGAAGAGGCGGGGGGCCGCTTCACCGATTGGAGCGGCGCGCCGACCATCTACGGCGAAAGCGGCATATCCTCCAACGGCCGCATCCACGACGCCCTGCTGGCCGCCCTGCGGGGATAGACCTTCCCCTCCTACATCCCCGCTAGCCCCGCCGGTTCGCCGACCATGCCGGGGGTGCCGCCTTCGCGCTCTTGGTAGACGAAGAGGAGCGGGCCGTGCTCCGTCTTGCCCGTGAACGACGGCACGCCCCACGGCGTGAGGCCGACGCCGCTGACAGGCTGCCCCGCCGCCGCCATCCGCTGCTGGAAGGCTGCCGCGTCGTCCACCACGATCGATATCAGCCAGTGCAGGCCTGGCCCGGCGTAATCGTCGTACAGGCCGTCCACGACCTCCACGATCGCCTTGCCGTCATAGGCGGCGCGCAGGAAGCAGATGCGCCCGCCCTCGGGCCCAGCGCGCCCCCGCGAGGTGACCAAGCCCAAGCCGCCGTCCGTCAGAAAGTCGTAGTCGTCTTGCCAACGCTTCGACCACCACGTCGTCTGGAAGTGGAGCACGTTCGGCCCCGCCGCGTCGTGCGGGACGGCCAGTGGCGCGTCGTCTACGCCGCGCGTCGCTCGGGCGATGGTCAGCGCCGGCCCGGCGGGCGTGGCGAGTTGCAGGTCGGCGCTGTCCTCCGGAAGAGCATGGCCGTGCTCGGCGAGGCGGGCGCGCCACTCGGCCGGGTCGTCCACGATGAACTTGACGGCCAGCGGCGGGTAGAAAGGCATGCCATGGCGCCGCTCGACCAGTTCGACGATGCCCGCGCCAACCTGAAGCCACGCCGCGGGCGCCCCGTCAACCTCGAGGTCGCGCAGATGCGAACCGCCGAACGCCTCGAAGAAGGCGCGCACGGAGGGGGTGTCCTCCACGCCAACGCTGCAAACCAGATGCTCCGCTTCCATAACCGCTCCTATGGCGCTAGGCGCAACGCGCGCAGCGCCCGTGGTATCGCGGGCAGCAGGTCGCCCGCCATCATGCCCGCGTCGCCCAGACTTTCCCGCAGCGCCTCCCCTGCGGCGGCGTGGACGTAGACGCCAGCAACCGCGGCCTCGTAAGGCGGGGCGCCCTGCGCGAGAAGTCCCGCGATGACGCCCGCGAGCACGTCGCCTGAGCCGCCCGTGGCCAACGCGGGATTGGCGAAGGAGCTCAACGCGGTGCGTCCGTCGGGAGAGGCGGTTACAGTGTGCGCGCCCTTCAACACCACCACCTGCCCCCACTCCTCCGCCGCCCGTTGCGCTACAGCCGGGCGGTCGGCTTGCACTTCGTGAACGGGCAGGCGCATCAAACGCGCCATCTCGCCGGGGTGCGGGGTCAGAACGGCGGAGGCGCGCAACTGCGCGCTCCATCCGTAGGAGGCGGCCAGCGCATTCAGCGCGTCCGCGTCCAACACAAGGGGCGCCTCAATCGGCGGCGCGGTGAGCAGCAACGACTGGACGAAGTGGCGCACGCCGTCGCCCGTGCCCAGTCCGGGGCCGACGACGGCGGCGTTCGCCCGTTCCAGCGCTAGGCGCACCGGCGGCGCGGCCTCCGGCGTAACGGCGCCCTCACCACCCTCTGGAAGAGGGAGGTAGGTAACCTCGCGGACTTGCGCCGCAGCGAGGCGGTAGACCTCCTCCGGCGCGGCGAGATTCACGAGACCCGCGCCCGAGCGGTAGGCCGCCTGCGCCGCCAGCAGCGGTGCGCCCGTATAGTTGCGGGAGCCGCCCACCACCAGCGCCGTCCCGAACGTTCCCTTGTGCCCGTCGGCCGGGCGCGGCGGCAGGAAAGCGCGCGCCAGCGCGTCGTCCGCCAACTCCAACCGCGCCGGATCGTCCGCGCCCTCCGGCAAGCCGATGGGCAGCGTCTCGACGCGGCCTGCGCGGGCGGCGCCGGGGAAACGGAACAGGCCTGCCTTAGGAAGGCCAAGAGCGAGAGTGAGGTCAACGGTTGGCGTCGCCTCATCCACCGCGCCGGTGTCGGCGTCGAGCGCCGTCGGCAGGTCTACGGCCACGGCGCGCAGCGCGGGGTTCGCATGCCGCGCGTCCGACACCGCCTCGAACGCGCGGCGCAGCGGCTCGTCCAGGGGCAGGCGCGCGCCGATTCCCAGCACGGCGTCCAGCACTAGGTCGGTCAGGGACAGGTAGTTGCGCAGCGCCCATAGTCCGTCGTCGTCGAAGGCGTCCACGATGCGAAGGCGGCGGGCGCGGCACTCCTCCAATTTGTCGTTGCGGCGCGTGAGGCTGGTCATGCACAGCGTCACCAGCGCGCCCCAATCCGCCAGGTAGCGCGCCGCCACCATGCCGTCGCCGCCGTTGTTGCCGGGACCGATGAGCACGAGAACCCGTTTGCCGCGCACGTTCTCCAGCATCTGCGCCGTCCGCCGCGCGACCGCTAGCCCCGCCGCCTCCATCAGCGCGTCCGCCGACACGCCCGCCTGCGCCGCGCGCTCCTCGACCTCCCGCATCTCGGCGGCGGTTACGACCTTCACGCCCGCCTCCCAACGACGGACGCGACGGCGTAGGCGCGCGAATGGGAGAGGCTAATCGCCAAGCGCCCGATGCCGATGCCCGCCGCGCGCGCCGCCGCCCTCCCGTGGAGGCGCACGGAGGGCGCGCCGCTCGTCGCGCGCACCACCTCGATCTCGCGCCAACCCACGCCGCGCGTTCCCGTGCCCAACGCCTTCATCACCGCCTCCTTGGCCGCGAACCTCGCGGCCAGTTGGGGTGCCCGCCCTCGGCAGTAGGTCGCCTCGCCGGGCGTGTACACGCGCTCCAAGAAACGCTCGCCGAAACGCCGCAGCGTAGCAGCGACGCGCTCAATCTCGATGATGTCCACGCCCACCGTCAGACCGTCCTCGCCCTGTTCGTCCATATCAGGGGGCAGTATAGGCGACAGCGCGCCCGCTGCTATCATCGGCACAGACCATATCCGGCAAGGAGCGGGAATTGGCCGCAACTATCATCGACGGCAGGCTTATGGCGGCGGACATCCGCGCCGAGATCGCGCATGGCGTGAGCGAGTTGCGCGCGCAGACGGGCGTGCCGCCGGGGCTGGCGGCGGTGCTCGTGGGCGACGACCCTGCGTCCGCAGTCTACGTCCGCAACAAGCGCAAAGCCTGCGACGACGCCGGGATGGTCAGCGAGACCTTCACTCTCGGCGCGGACGCGCCCCAGGACGAGATCGTCTCCCTTGTCCGCCGCCTGAACGCGGACGAGCGCTTCCACGGCATCCTGGTGCAACTGCCGCTGCCCGGCCACGTGGACGAGCGCGACGTAATCGCGGAGATCTCGCCCGACAAGGACGTGGACGGCATCCATCCGATAAACGGAGGGCGTCTGCTGGAGGGGCGCCCTCGATTCGTCCCTGCCACGCCCGCGGCGGTGCAGACGATGCTGACGCGCAGCGGCGCCGACCCCGCAGGCAAACACGTCGTCATCCTTGGGCGCAGCAACATCGTCGGCAAGCCCCTCGCCGCGCTGCTGATGCAGAAGGGGTCGGGCGGCAACGCCACCGTAACCCTCTGCCACACCGCCACGCCCGACGTCGCCGAGCACACGCGCCGCGCCGACGTCGTCGTGGCCGCCGCCGGACGCCCCCGCATGGTCACGGCCGATATGATTCGCGAGGGAGCCGTCGTCATCGACGTGGGCATCAATCGCGTGCCGGACGCCTCGACCAAGTCGGGCAGCCGCCTGGTGGGCGACGTGGACTTCGAGGGCGTATCCGCCAAGGCGCGGGCCGTCAGCCCCGTGCCCGGCGGCGTCGGCCCTATGACCATCACGATGCTGCTGCGCAACACGCTCCAAGCCGCCCGCTACACCGCCGGGGCGGCTTAGCCTGCTACCTGAGCTCGCAGACCACCTCGATCTCCACCGCCGCACCGGCCGGAAGCGAGGCCATGCCGACCGCCGCGCGGGAATGCCGTCCCGCGTCGCCCATCACTTCGACGAACAGGTCGGACGCGCCGTTGATCACCTGCGGCTGACCGCCGAAGTCGGGCGTGCAGTTGACCATTCCCAGCATGCGCACGATACGCGCGACGTTGTCGAGGGAGCCCGCCGCCTCGTTCATCGCCGCTAGGGTGTAGAGGCCGGCGGAGCGCGCCGCCTGGTAGCCCTCCTCCACACTCATCGACTCGCCCAACTTGCCGGGCAGCGTCTTTCCCTCCGCGTCTCGGGAGACGTTCCCGGCGATGAATAGCAAGTTGCCCGTGCGGGCGTAAGGCACGTAGTTGGCGACCGGCGCAGCGACGGACGGCAGCGTCAGACCAAGTTCGGCAAGGCGTTGGAGCGGTGTGAACATAGGCGGCTCTCCGAGAGTGCGTGGTGAGGGCGATGATACACGCCCTCGCCGTCCCTGTTCCGTTCGCCCTGAGGGAACTCGAAGGGCGAGCGGGGCAGCCCCGCCGCTACTCCCCCGGCGCGATTGCGATGCCCAGTTCGTCCAGTTGGGCGGAGGAGACGGGCGCGGGGGTCTGGAAGAGGGGGTCTACGCCGGTTTGGGTCTTGGGGAAGGCGATGACATCGCGGATGGACTCGGCGCGCCCCGCCAGCAGCATGACGAGCCGGTCGATGCCGGGGGCGATCCCCCCGTGAGGCGGCGCGCCGTACTCCAACGCGCCCAGCAGCTGACCGAACCGCTCCTCCATCTGCTCCGCCGTGTAGCCCAAGAAGCGCATCACGCGCTCCTGGCGCTCGCGATTGTGGATGCGGATGCTGCCAGAGGCCAGCTCCATCCCGTTGGCGACGAGGTCGTAGTGCCTGGCGCGGACGGCGCCGGGGTCGGATTCCAGCAGCGGCCAATGCTCCTCGAGCGGCGCGGTGAAGAGGTGGTGCGACGGTAGCCACGCCTCCTGCTCCGCGTCCCGCTCGAACAGCGGGAAGTCGGTTATGAAGGCGAAGGCGAGCAGGTTGGGGTCGGCGAGGTCTAGGCGCCGCCCCATCTCGTTGCGCAACTGCGATAGCGCAATGTTGACCGTTGGCGCGTCGCCCGCCGCGATAAGTATCAGGTCGCCAGGCGCCGCGCCCGTGCGCTCGGCGAATCCGCGCACGTCGTCCGGCGTAAGGAATCGCGCCACCGGGGAGCGGACGTGCTCCATCGTGAGCGCGTCGAGCGATTCGGCGGCGCCGTCGATGGCGATAGGCAGCAGGCCGCGCGCGCCCCTCGTCTGCGCAAAGGCGGTCAGCTCGTCCGTTTGGCGACGGGAGTAGCCCGCGCACCCCGGCGCGGCGAACCCTTTGACGATTCCCCCCACCTCCGCGGGGCTGCGCAGCGCCTGCGCGCCGCTGGCGCGCGCCAAGTCGGTCAGATCGGCCAGTTCGAGACCGAAGCGCAGGTCGGGCTTGTCGGTGCCGTAGCGCTCCATCACGTCGTCGTAGCACAGGCGCGGGAAGGGCGCGAGCACGCGGCGTTCCGGCGTAACCTCGGCGACGAGGCGCGCGTACAACTCCTCGATCAACTCCAGCACGTCCTCCTCGTCCACGAACGACATCTCCAGATCCAGTTGGGTGTGCTCGAACTGGCGGTCGCCGCGCAGATCCTCGTCGCGGAAGCACCGCGCAATCTGGAAGTAGCGTTCGAACCCCGCGACCATCAGCAACTGCTTGAGCTGCTGCGGCGACTGGGGCAGTGCGTAGAAGGAGCCGGGTTGCAACCGGCTGGGGACGAGGAAGTCGCGTGCGCCCTCCGGCGTCGCCTTGATGAGAATGGGCGTCTCGATCTCCACGAAGCCCCGCTCGTCGAGGAATCGGCGGATGTAAGCGACGACGCGATGGCGCAGCACGATGTTGTCGTGCATAGAGGCGGTGCGGAGGTCGAGGTAGCGGTAGCGCAGGCGCAGCAACTCGTCCGCCTGTCCGTCCTGCGTCAGGTCGAAGGGCGGCGTCTTTGACTCGTTCAGCACCTGCGCCGCGCGCGCCAGCACCTCAACGCCGCCGGTCGGAATGTTCGGGTTCTCCGACCCGGCGGGGCGCTTTCGCACGATGCCGGTTACGGAGACGACCCACTCGGAGCGGAGGGTCTCGGCGACGGAGTGGGCCTCTGCCGAATCCTCGGGGTGGAAGACGACCTGGGCGATGCCGCCGGCGTCGCGGAGGTCGATGAAGACGAGCCCACCGTGGTCGCGGCGCCGATGCACCCACCCGGCGAGGACGACCTCCTGCCCGTCGTCTTCGAGGCGCAGACTGCCGCAGGAGATGGTCTTCTGCACGTGGAGGACGCTCGACTCGGCGCTACATCTCGCCCGCGGCGTCGCTGTCGGGCAGGCCGTGTCCGCGCCCTCGGTGAAGCGCGTCGTGCAGGCGGTGAAGCGAGCCGGGCACGCCCTGCGTCTCGCCCGATTCGGCCTGGGCAATCACCTGGTCGAACCCCTCTTCGACGGCCTCCAGCAACCGCTTGGCGCCGAGCACCATGATTGCAAGCCACACGAAGCGCAGCAGCAGACGTATCGTTCCCAGCACGGGCCTCACCTCCTGGCGATGCGAGCATCTCTACCATAGCGCACCCGCTCCCCCCATTCCAATAGGCGCGGGTCGCCTTGCCGCCGTCCCCGCGCCTCTCCGCCTATTGCTATCCTCTATGCCAAGGCGTAGGAGGCTTCGACACAGGCATGGAACTAGGGCAGCTGGAAGCGTTCGCGGAGGTAGTGCGAGCGCGGTCGTTCAGCAAGGCGGCGCGCGCTATGGGCCTGACGCAGCCGTCCCTCAGCGCGCGCATCATTTCGATGGAGAAGGAGATCGGCGAGCCGCTCTTCCATCGTATGGGCCGGGGCGTGCGCCTGACCGAGTCGGGCCAGGCGCTGCTGCCCTATGTGGAGCGCGCGCTCGATTCGCTGCGCAACGGGCGCGAGGCGCTGGAGGCGAGCCGCAACGCCGCCGTGGGCCGCTTGCGCATCGGCGCGGCGCGCGCGGTCTCCGCGTACGTCCTCCCCGGCATCGTCGAGGCGTTCCGCGAGCGTTACCCGGGCGTGGACGTGGCCATCAAGACGGGGCGCTCCTCTCAGGTGCTCGAGATGGTGCTGCGGGAGGAGATACAGATCGGCCTCAGCCGCGCCTTCAACCATTCCGAGGTCGCCGTCAAGCATCTATACGACGAGCAGGTGGTGCTGGTCACCCATCCGGAGCACCCGTTCGCCAAGGCCGGGGAGGCGAGCATCTACGAGGTGGGACGCGAACCGCTCATCGTCTACGACAAGGAGAGCACCTACTTCCAGCTCATCGACCGCGTCTGCCGCGAGGCGGGCATCCTGCCGAACATCACGATGGACCTTGACTCCATCGAGGCGACGAAGCGGATGATCGAGCGCGGCCTGGGGTTGAGCTTCTTGCCGCTGAACGCGCTCCGCCGCGAATTGGAGCTGGGCGTCCTCGCCCATGCCGAACTGCGCGATGGCCACCGCGTAACGCTGCCCACGGCGGCGATGGTGCGGCGCGCAGGCGCCTACGGCGCAATCCTCACCGCCTTCCTCGACCTCCTCGACGAGCTCTACCCGCAACCGCCGGAGGCCGCCCCACAGCCGTGAGCGCAGCGCGGCGCGGCGCGTCAACGCCTATCCGGCGGCGCGAGTTCCGCTAATCGGTTATGATTACTTTGCGAGAAGTCTCCCGCGTCCCCAAGCACCGTGAAGGTTTCCTCCGAACAACGCCCCTCACGCGAAGCCGTGCTGACGGTGGAGTTGGAGCCGGGCGAGGCGGAGCCCTACCTAGAGCGCGCCTACAAACAGGTCGTCGGCAAGCTCAACATCCCCGGCTTCCGCAAGGGCAAGGCGCCCCGCCGCATCGTAGAGCAACTCTACGGGCGCGACTACCTCGCCAACCAGGCGCTCGACTTCATGCTTCCCGAGCTAACCGGCCGCGCCATGGAGCAGGAGTCCATCGAGCCGGGCGGCCTGCCCTCTATCTCGCTGGACACGCTCGATCTCGAGCCCATCAAGTACACGGCCACAGTGCCCCTGCGCCCCAAAGTGGACTTGGGCGCATACCGCAAGGTGCGCGTCCCCAAGGAGCGCGTGCGCGTCGGCAAGGCGCAGGTTGACCAGGCGTTGGAAGACCTGGCCAACGCCACCGCGCCATGGGAGCCGGTGGACGGCCCGCCCGCCTACGGCGACCTGCTGAACATCACCGCGCACGGCGCCTACTTCTCCGACGAGCACGGCCACGAGCACAACCTGATCGCCAGCGACAAGCAGGACTACCTCGTCCGCGAGAACTCCCGCACCCCCGTGCCGGGCTTCGGCGCCAAACTGCTCGAACTAGCCGTCGAGCAGGAAACGGAGTTCGAGATAGCCGTCCCGGACGATTTCGAGAACACCGAGATTACCGGGAAGACGGCGCGCTTCAGCGCCACCCTGCACTCCGTCAAGCGGAAGGTTCCCGCCCCCATCGACGACGAGTTCGCCAAAGGCGTAGGCGAGGGATACGACACGCTCGAGGCGCTGCGGGAGGCAGTCAAGGGCGACCTCGAGCAGCAAGAGGCGCAGAACGCCGAGGCGCGCCACAAGGAAGAGGCCATCGGCAAGGTGATCGACGGTGCGGTGGTGGAAATCTCGCCCCTCATCGTCGAGCGGGAGACCGACAGCTACCTGATGGACTTCCAAGAGGCCCACCGCACGGGCCGCATGACTATCCAGTACTACCAACAGTATCTCGCCTGGGCGGGCAAGTCCCAAGAAGAGATACGCGAGGACGCGCGCGCCAGCGCCGAGCAGCGCCTGCGCCGCGCCCTGGTTCTCCGCGAACTCACCGACGACTGCGGCGTGACCGTCGGCGACGAAGAGTTGGACGCCGAAATCGAGCGCATGGCGTCCGAACCGGGCGCCGACGCTAAGCGCGTCCGCGATATGTTCCGAGAACAGGTCACCCGCGACTCTTTCCGTCGTATGCTTGAGGAGCGCAAGGTGATTGACGCCGTCGCCGCCATCGCCGCAGGCGAGGCCGAGGCTGAGGCCGACGCGGCGGATGACGACGGCGGCCAACCGGAGACCAACGAACCGAACGAGCCGCAAACCCAGGACAAGGAACAAGCAAAGGAGAAAGCGAGCGATGCATGACCCTATCGACCGAGCGATGAACATCATCCCGATGGTCATCGAGTCGGGCGCGCGCGGAGAACGCGCCTACGACATCTACTCCCTCCTGCTCAAGGAGCGGATTGTCTTCTTGGGCACGCCCATCCACGACCAGGTGTCGAACCTCATCGTCGCCCAACTCCTCTTCCTCGAACGCGAGGACCCAGAGAAGGAGATCAGCCTCTACATCAACAGCCCCGGCGGCGTCATCACCTCCGGCCTCGCCATCTACGACACCATCCAGCTCATCAAGCCCGCCGTCTCCACCATCTGCGTGGGCATGGCAGCGAGCATGGGCACGGTGCTCCTATGCGCCGGCGCCCCGGGCAAGCGCTACGCCCTCCCCAACGCCACCGTCCACATGCACCAGGCGATGGGCGGCGCTCAAGGCCAAGCCAGCGACGTGGAGATCGCCGCGCGGGAGATACTCCGCGTCCAGGACAAGATACGGATGATTCTCTCCACGCACACCGGCCAGCCCTACGACAAAATCGCCCGCGACACCGACCGCGACTTCTACCTCCCCGCCGAGCAGGCGAAGGAGTACGGTCTCATCGACGAGGTGATTGGGACGCCTCTGCCGACCCACTCGGAGAACGGCGCTGCGCCTGCCGAGGAGAGCCAGAGCTAAGATGGCCACTCCGCCAACCCCTCCGCACAGCGAACACGTCTGCAGCTTCTGCGGCAAGAGCCAGTCGGCGGCCGAGCGCCTCATCGCGGGGCCCGGCCGCGTCTTCATCTGCAACGAGTGCGTGCGCCTCTGCCAGCAGATCATCGCCGAAGAGGCCGCCCCGTCCGCCGTGCGCCCGCCGCCGCGCCCCCGGAGCATGCTGCCCCGCGAGATTACCCGCCGCCTCGGCGAGTACGTAGTAGGGCAGGACAAGGCCAAGCGCGTCCTCAGCGTCGCCGTCTACAACCACTACAAGCGCGTCTGGTCCAACGCCGTCTCCGAGGACGTGGAGATTCAGAAGAGCAACATCCTCCTGGTCGGCCCCACCGGCTCAGGCAAGACCATCCTCGCGCAGACGCTCGCCAAGGTGCTCGACGTGCCGTTCGCCGTCGCCGACGCAACCTCGCTGACGGAGGCGGG
>CAZLKC010000014.1:0-23894 GCA_964560025.1 uncultured Dehalococcoidia bacterium | reverse complement strand
CATCCTGCTGCGGCTGATTCAGGCCGCCGACCACGATGTGCACCGGGCGGAACAGGGCATCATCTATATCGACGAGATCGACAAGCTCTCCCGCAAGGCCGCCAATCCCTCCATCACCCGCGACGTCTCCGGCGAGGGCGTGCAGCAAGCGCTGCTTAAGCTGATCGAGGGCTACACGGCCAACGTGCCGCCCCAAGGCGGGCGCAAGCACCCGCAGCAGGAGTTCTTGCAGATCAACACGGCTAACATCCTGTTCATCTGCGGCGGCGCGTTCGACGGCCTAGAGAAGATCATCTCCCGCCGCGTCGCGGAGGGGCGCCACCGCATCGGGTTCCACCTGGAGGAGTTCGTCGACCGCACCTCCGACGAGATCCGCGATGAAGTGCGGCCCGAAGACCTGCTCGAATACGGCTTCATCCCCGAGTTCATTGGACGTCTGCCCGTCGCCGTCAACCTCCATGCTCTCGACGAGGGGTCGCTGCTGCGCGTGCTCACCGAGCCGAAAGACGCCGTAACCAAGCAATTCCAGCACCTCTTCTCCCTCGACGGCGTGAAGCTCACCTTCACCCAAGCCGCGCTGGAGGCCACGGTGCAGGAGGCGCTGCTGCGCAAGACGGGCGCACGAGGCCTGCGAACAGTGTTCGAGGAGGCGCTGCTCGACGTGATGTATAACCTGCCATCCCTCAACCACGTGCGCGAGTGCGTCCTGGACGCGAACGGATCAGGCCGCCTCGCCGAGCCGCTCCTCCTGACTACCTCGGGCGGCTCGGCAACCGCGCGCGACGCCGAGCGCGAGGCACAAAGCGCGTAGCAGTCCGGAGTGCTACAATAGCGTCGGCGGATACGGGCGGCGCGCCCGATCCGACCGCGCCTATGCTGCTCGCCGTAGACATCGGCAACACGAACGTTACGCTCGGCCTGTTCGAGGGCGACGCACTCGTCGCGTCCTGGCGGCTGTCCACCGACACGCGACGCCTGGCGGACGAGTACGCGCTCCAGCTAAGCCAGCTGCTGCCGATGAAGGGCGTAGTCCCCGGAGAGGTGCGCGAGGCCGCGCTGTGCAGCGTCGTTCCCCCGTTGACGGGCGTGTTCGCGCAGGCTGCCGCCGACCTGTTCGGCGTGGAGCCGCTGATCGTCGGCGCGGGCGTGCGGACGGGCGTGCGCATCCAGTACGACAATCAGCACGACGTCGGCGCCGACCGCGTAGTCGACGCGGCAGCGGCCTACCACTTCTACGGTGGCCCGGCCATCGTCGTGGACTTCGGCACCGCAACGGTGTTCGACGCCATCTCAGCGGACGGCGCCTACCTGGGCGGAGCGATCGCGCCCGGGTTGGACCTCGCCGCTGACGCGCTCTTCCGAGGCGCGTCGCTGCTGCGGCGGGTCGAGATGGCGCCGCCGCCCGCCGCCATCGGCAAGAACACGACACACGCGATGCAGTCGGGCCTGGTGCTGGGCTACGCGGGATTGGTGGAGACGATGGTGGAGCGCTTCCGGCGCGAATTGGCCGCCCCGGCCACGGTCATCGCCACGGGCGGCCTGGCCAACACTATGGCCGCGCAGACCTCCGCCATCGACGTGGTGGACGAGCACCTCACGCTGCGCGGACTGGCGCACGTCTTCTCGCTGAACCGCGCAGAAGGAGCGGATTGATGCAGCCCTTCGACGGCAAGCGCATCCTGCTGGGCGTTACAGGCAGCATCGCGGCCTACAAGGCCGCCGACCTCGCCAGCAAGCTGACGCAGACGGGCGCGCGGGTGAACGTGCTGATGACGCCCGCCGCCGCCCGGTTCGTAACGCCCCTCACCTTCCGCGGCGTAACCCATCAGCCTGTGCTGACCGACGCCTTCGACCTCGCGTCGGAGGCGGCCATCCAACACGTGGAACTGGCCACAACGGCCGACCTGTTCATCGTGGCGCCCGCCACGGCCAGCGCGCTGTTCAAACTGGCGCACGGCCAAGCCGACGACCCGGTGAGCCTGACCGCCCTCGCGTGCCCTGCGCCGATGCTCGTCGCCCCGGCGATGGACGCCGATATGTGGGAGCACCCCGCCGTGCAGGCCAACGCCGCCATCCTGCGCGAACGCGGCGTCGAGTTCGCCGGGCCGGAGCAAGGGCGGCTCGCCTCCGGCCTGTACGGACAGGGACGGCTCGCGGAGACGGCGCTCGTCATCGGGCTAGCCGGGCGCATCCTAGGGCGCAGGGGCGACCTGCGGGGCAAAACCGTCGTCGTCTCCGCAGGGGGAGCGCAGGAGCCGATCGACCCCGTCCGCGTGGTGACCAACCGCTCGTCGGGAAAGATGGGCTACGCGCTAGCCGAGGCCGCGCGCGACCGGGGCGCTCATGTCGTGCTGGTGTCCGCCCCCACCTCCTTGCCCTACCCCGCCGGAGTAGAGGTTCGCGCGGTGGAGACCTCCGCCCAGATGCGCGAGGCAGTGTTGAGCGCCTGCGCGGGCGCGGACGCGCTCATTATGGCGGCGGCGGTGGCCGACTACCGCCCCGTCGAGCCGAGCGCCCAGAAGATAAAGAAGAGCGGGGGCGAGTTGACGCTGCGGATGGAGCCGACGGCGGACATCCTGAGCGAGGCGCCGCCGGACATCATGCGCGTCGGATTCGCGGCGGAGAGCCAGGATCTGCTGGCCAACGCGCGCGCCAAACTGCGCGCCAAGAACCTCCACCTCATCGTCGCCAACGACGTCTCGCGCGAAGACGCGGGCTTCGGCGCAGACGACAACCAGGTTACGCTGCTCACCCCGGATGGCGCCACGGAAGAACTCCCGCTGATGTCCAAGCGCGACGTCGCCTGGCGCATCCTGGACCGCGTCGCGCCGCTGCTGCGCGCAGGGGAGTAGGCGAAGCGGCTACAATCCGCGCCTGAATGGGGCCGTTAGACTGGAGAGTCCGGATGAGGCGCGCATGACAAACGCCGGCGCTCCCGTCGCAGGCATCGAGCGGCGGCACGACCTCGACGCGCTGCGGGCGTTCGCGATGCTGCTGGGCATCGTGCTGCACGGCGCGCTCGCGTTTATCCCCGGCGCTTGGGCAGTGACCGACGCGTCCGCCGAGGGCGAGGGGACGCCGTTCGGCCTGCTGGTCGCCGCCATCCACGGCTTCCGTATGCCGCTCTTCTTCCTGATGAGCGGCTTCTTCACCGCGATGCTGTGGCGCAAGCGCGGGCTGCGGACGCTGATGCGTCAGCGGGCCCGGCGGGTGCTGCTGCCTCTCCTCATCGCCATGCTCATCGTGATTCCGTTGACGTGGGCCGCCTGGGGCTATGCGGCGAGCACGTCCAAGGTGGATGGAGCCGACGGCGGCGCGGGGACGGAGGCCCCGGCGGATGCGGACGTGTGGAAGGCGGCGGCGGCGGGCGACATCGCCGCGCTGGAAGCCTACGCTGCGGCGGGCGCGCCGCTCCACGTGCTGGACAGTGAGTTCGGCTCGTCTCCTCTGGCGTGGGCGGCGGTGTTCGGGAGCACGGAGGCGGCGGAGTGGTTGCTGGAGAACGGCGCCGACGTCGACGCGCGCAATAGCGACGGCGGCACGCCGCTGCACTCGGCAGCCTTTATGGGCCATGCGGAGACCGTGAAACTGCTGCTCGAGCGGGGCGCCGACCCGAACGCAAAGAACACGAGCGGCCTATTGCCGATCCACAGCAGCCGTATGGAGGCAGGGGCGACGGCCTGGTTCGCCGGGCTTCTGGGCGTCCCCTACGATGAGGCAAAGGTGGCGCAGGGGCGGGAGAAGGTCGCGCAGCTGCTGGACGGCGCAACACCGCGGACTCCGGCGCCGGACGGCGAAGAGGCGGAGCAGGCGGACGCCGCGGGCGGCGTCGCGCCCTACCGCAAAGGCGCCGAAACGAGGGTGGACAGGGGGCAGAACCTGATTGCGCCCTGGTACTGGGACTTCCTGTACGGGAACGCATGGGGGAGGCTGTTCACCGACGACATCTTCAGCCACCTCTGGTTCCTCTGGTATCTCGCCTGGCTGGTGGCCGCGTTCGCCATCGTCGTATGGGCGGCGGGGCGGATGGGCTCGCGCGCGCCGCGCCTGCCCGCGCTGCTGGTGGTTACGCCCGCGCTCTACCTGTGGGCAGTTCCGCTGACGATGGCGTTTCAGTACTTTATGGGCGTCGAAGGGCAGTTCGCCGTATTCGGAACGGACACCTACACCGGACTCTTGCCTGCGCCGCACGTGCTGATCTACTACGGAATCTTCTTCACCTTCGGCGCCGTCTACTTCGGCCATAACGAAGGCGGCGCGCGCATCGGCCGCTGGTGGCAAGCCACGCTGCCCCTCGCGCTGATCGTGTTCCTGGCGGGCATAACCTTGACGCACCCCGAGGATGGGGGCGCGGCGCAGGGCTGGGAGCGCGCCGCCTCGCTGTTCCTCCAAGCCGCCTTCGCGTGGATGATGACGCTGGGGCTGATGGGCCTGTTCCACGCCGTGCTGGGGCAGCAAGGGAACGCGCGCGTGCGCTACCTGTCGGACGCCTCCTACTGGCTCTACCTGATGCACCTGCCGTTGATCATTGCTCTCCAGGCCGTTGCGCAGGACTGGCCGCTGCCCGCAGGCGTGAAGTTGGCGCTGCTGATCGCGGTAACCGGCGGCGTGCTTCTGCTCATCTACGAATGGGGCGTGCGCTACACGCCGCTAGGTACGCTGTTGAACGGGCGCCGCGTGCGGGCTTCCGCCGCCGCGTAACGCTCTCCCTCTCCTCGTCCGCGCCGGCCTGATACGCGCGTTTGCGTTGCGCGCGCCTAGCCGATAGCCTGGCCATTAGCGTGAGGTGCGGGATGAAGAGCGTCGAGATCGACCGCGCGAAGCAACTCCGGGAGCAGCCGCACAAGGGCCACAACCGCTGGCATCCCGACGTGCCGCCTATCTTGGAGGTCGACGAGGGGGAAGAGGTGGTGCTGGAGACCTTCGACGGCCTCGGCGGGCGCGTCAACCAGGTGACCACCGTCGGCGACCTCCTCGAACGCGCCGACCCCAACGCGCTCCACGCGATGACCGGCCCCGTCTACGTCAAGAGCGCCGAGCCGGGCGACCTGCTCGAGGTGGAGTACCTGGACGTCATCCCGGAGGATTGGGCGTTCACCGCCATCATCCCCGGCTTCGGCATGCTGCGCGACGAGTTCACCGAGCCCTACCTCGTCCACTGGGACCTGGCTGACGGCTGGGGCGTCTCGCCGCACTTGCCCAACGTGCGCGTCCCAGGCGCGCCCTTCACCGGCATCGCGGGCGTGGCCCCGTCGCACGAACAGGTGCGCCGCTGGGCCGAACGCGAGCAGGCCGCCGCCCAGCGCGGCGCAATCGCCCTGCCGCCCGAGCCGCGCGGCGCTATCCCCTCCGCCGGTCCCGCCGCTGCGGAGGGTCTACGCACCATCCCGCCCCGCGAGAACGGCGGCAATATGGATATGAAGCATATGACGCGGGGCAGCCGTCTTTTCTTGCCCGTCTTCGTCGACGGCGCCCTCTTCTCGACTGGCGATTCCCACTTCGCCCAAGGCGACGGCGAAGTGTGCGTAACCGCCATCGAGATGGGCGCCACCGCCGCCGTGCGATTCCGCCTCCACAAGGGCGAGGCGGAGCGCCGGGGCGTCCGCTGGCCCTACGTCCAACACGACGCCTACCTGCCCGACTCTCCGTTCGCTGGGCCGCAGCGCTTCACCGCCGCGATGGGCATGCCGGTGCGCGAGGACGGCTACAACGACGCCGAGAACCTCACCCTCGCCGCCCAGAACGCGCTCCGCAACCTGATCGCCCTGCTCCAAGAGCGCGGCTACTCGCGCGAACAGGCTTACGTCATCTGCAGCGTCGCTGCCGACCTGCGCATCAGCGCCGCCGTCGACGTGCCGAACGTCCTCGTCAGCGCCGTTCTCCACGAAGGCATATTCGGCGGCTGAACCGCCCGCCAACCAACCACCACCTCAAAGGAGTCTCTCCCAATGGCCAAGTCCTACGCCGCACCGCCCGCGATGACCATCGACCCGTCCAAGCGCTACACGGCGCGATTCGAGACCGACAAGGGCGACTTCACCGTCGAGTTGTACGCCGACAAGGCGCCCAGCACGGTCAACAACTTCGTCTTCCTCGCCCGCGAGGGCTTCTACGACGGGACGACGTTCCACCGCGTCATCAACGGGTTCATGGCGCAGGCTGGCGACCCGACCGGGACGGGGCGCGGCGGGCCCGGCTACACCTTCGCCGACGAGTTCGGCCCCGGCCTCGTCCACGACCGCGCGGGCATCCTGTCGATGGCCAATGCGGGGCCGAACACCAACGGCAGCCAATTCTTCATCACGCACGGCCCGACGCCGCACCTGAACGGCGGCCACGCCGTGTTCGGCTGCGTTACGGACGGCCTCGACGTGCTCATGAGCATCCGCGAGCGCGACCCCATGCGCGACCAAGCGCCCGGCGACGCAATCCGCACCATCGAGATACGGGAGGAGTAGCGCCCGCCCTACCCTGTTGGCGGCTTGCCGCCGGGGTGGCGCACCATGCCCCTGACACGCATGTCGCTGTCGGGGATGTCCACCTCGCCGCCTACGTGGAAGCCGAGCCGCTCGTAGAAGGGAACTACGGCGGGGTTCGGCGCCTGGAGGAAGACGGGCAGGCGCTCGCGGTCGGTGCGCGCGAGCATATGGCGGAGCATCCGCGCGCCCACGCCCTGGCCCTGGAGCGCAGGGTCAACGCCGATGACGAACAGATACCAGTGCGGGCCGTGCATCACACGATGATGCATCTCGCCGGAGATGCGGTTGAACGTGGCGAAGCGCTTGGCTCCGGCGGCGCCCAACTCGAACCGCTCCCATATCATCCCAGTGCGGACGGCGCGGACGAGCGTCATCTTGTCCGTGCCGGGCGGCATCCATATGGCGGCGGCGCGGATATCGCCCGGCGTCGTCCATATCTGCCCGTAGCGCATCCCGTAGGAGACCACGCAGTCGATGATGTAGCGCGTGCGGTCGGGGCGGCGGCGGTCGTCGGGGCAGACGTAGCGCAGCAGCACGTCGTCCACGAAGGCGCGGGTCAGCACCTCCGACGCGCGTTCCGCGCCCGCCTTGGTCAGCAGCACCGGCTCGAAGTCGTCCGGCGGGCGCGCGGCGTCCGCGTCGCTCATCGGCGGGCGCTCCGCAGCTCGGGGGCGGCCTCCTCCGCAAAGCGGATGTAGCCCTCGCGCATCTCCTCGATGACGACGAGCGAGACGACCTCCAAACCCTGCGCGCGCAGCGCGGCGCCCGCCGACTGGAAGCCCTTCTCGACCACGATGCCCACGCCCGCGACCTGCGCGCCCGCCTGCTGCGCCACGTGCAGCAACCCCTGCACGGTGCTGCCGTGCGCCAGGAAGTCGTCCACGATGAGCAGGCAGTCGGCGGGGCTGATGAGCCGCCCCGAGACGGCCACGTCGAACGTGCGATTCTTAGTGAAGGAGCGCACCTCGCTGCTGAAGAAGCCTTCGCGGATGGTGGAGGGCAGCGCCTTCTTGGCGAACAGCAGCGGCACGCCCAGCGCACGCGCCGTGAACGCCGCGGGCACGATGCCCGACGCCTCGACCGTGATGACCTTCGTCGCCCCCGCGTGCGCGAATCGGCGCGCCAGCTCCGTACCCGCATCCTCCAGCAGCCGCACGTCCACCTGGTGGTTCAGGAACGAGTCGATCTTGAGGATGTCCGTCCCGATGACCTCGCCCTCGGCAAGGATGCGCGCACGCAGGTCGCGGACGGCGTCGGGCAACTGAATCATCACGCCCTCTCCGCGTCCATAACCGCGATCGCCTCCACCTCAACGAGGCAGGCGGGGTTGGCGAGGGCGGAGACAGCCACAAGCGTGCTCGCGGGCGGCGGCTGCGGGTTCACCTCCTGCCGCACGGCGCGCACGGCTTGGATGTTTTCCGCGCCGACGATGTAGGTGGTCGTCTTCACCACGTCCGCCTCGGACGCGCCCGTCCAGCGCAGCGCGGCGACGACGTTCGCCCACGCCTGCCGATACTGCGCCGCGACGTCGCCCTCTCCCACCACGCCGCCCGCCGCGTCGAACGGCAACTGGCCGGAGACGTACACCGTTCCGCCCGCCTTGACGACGTGGCTGTACATGCGCGGCGGCGGCGGAAAGACGCCGTCGGGGTTGGCGTGCTGATGCGGCATCGTGAGGCATAGGTTTATCCCATCCCGCGCCTCTCGCCAAGCCCCCTATGCGCCGGTAGCCCCTACAAGGCGGAGGCGGGCGGAGGGAGAGGATGTTCTCGTTTTCTGCGCCAAAGGGGTCCATTTCGGACTCCTCACGGCGAGATGGGGAGGCCGGTTCTTGGGAAGTTGGCCGGGATACGGCGTGGTTTTGTCCGTGGATTGACCGGGCTTGTCCGCAGATTGACCGAATTTGTCCAGGGGCGGCCTGCGCCGCAGGGGGGCAGACAGGGGCGAGGGAGTGAGCATAGGCGGCCATTAGAGGGAATTACAAAACGGGAATTCTGTTTTGGCAACATAGAGATGTCAGGGTTGCGCAGGGTAAGAGAGCGAGCGGGATGCGCGCCGCAATCCCCTTGCCTCGCGCGGCGCGGGTATGGCACGCTGAGCGCACCCTGCATAACGGAGTCCCCGCATGCCCCTACTGACTGCCCGCCTCTCCCGCGCCTCGAAGCAGCTGAGGGCGGCGCTGAAGCATCGGCTCCCGCGCCGAACCCGCCCCAGCGCCGACACTCCTCCCGCCATCGCGCCTCTCGCCATCGTAGGTGCGGCCGTATCGGCGGCCTTCCTCATCATCGCCGCCGCCCTCGCCCGCCTCTTCCTCCACGCCGAGCGCCGCCAGCACCTCCGCACGCTCCTAGCCTCCGTCCCCGTCTTCGAGGGGGTGGGGAGGCGGGGCAGGGGGTAGGGATATGGAGCGAGAGGCGGAAGCAGAAGCCATGCGAACCATCAGGGCCTTGTTCTCTAGATTCCAATTGGAGAAGGTGAAGATTGGGCCAAGGTGGGCCAATGCCGAGTTGTCGTTCCAAGCGGCTGACCAGGACGCTGCATGGGAACTGTATGTCGAGATGCTCACTCGAATCGCAACGCAGCCGCTGCCTGTCGAATCAGGCGACGAAAAGACGGCTCTGGACAGCGTCTACTCCCTATTCCCTATCACTCGCGAGATTCTGCGCAGGCATGGGCGTTCCACGGTGAAGTTCAGCATGGTCGCCATACCGGTGCTGAATCAGGTTGTGCGCCCGTTCACAGCGAAGTGGCACAAGGAGAGCTTGGCAGGAGCGTTTAGCGACGAAGGCAAGCGCACGAAGTTCCGCGAGGAACTCTCGGCCTTGCAGGGCGAACTGCGGAATTACAATCAGATGCTGGCGGAGATTGCCAGCGTCGAGGACTTGACCGACCTGGAACGGAGAGAGGAGACGTAGGAATGGTCCAAACACCACGGCATCGGGTGTTCATCAGCTTCTACCACGACGACCAGCGATACAAGGACTTCTTCGTCCGGGCGATGGGAGATGACATCGTAGATGAATCGGTCGAAGACGGGGATATCGACGACCGCAACCTGGCCACCGAAACGATTCGTCAGCGGATTCGCGACGAATTCATACGCGACGCAACCGTTACGGTGGTGCTCATCGGCCCTTGCACATGGCAGAGAAAGCACGTGGACTGGGAGATAGGCTCCTCTCTCAGAGACTCACCCCTGAACCCCAGATGCGGCTTGCTGGGGATATTGCTGCCCAATCACCCGGATCACGGCGAGCGTAAGTATCACCGTGCTCTCGTTCCTCCTCGACTGGCCGATAACGGCAAAGGGAACGACCGGTACGCTCTTGTCTACGATTGGCCTCACAACAACCGACTGGACAATGTCCGCGACTGGATTCACAAGGCCTACGAGAGACGAAGTGGGACACCACCAGATAACAGCAGGCCGCAATTCAAAAATAACAGGAGTGGCGACTGCGCGGCAGGCTGGCAGTCTTAGGCTCATCACGCTACTCCGCCTCTGCCGCCTGCCTCGCGTGCATGCGGCGGGGCGGGTCTTGTGCATCGGGGTGCCGCGCGTCGAGGCCCCGCCTCCGCGGGGGCGACGGATGGTGGCCGCGCCGTTTGGTGGGGAAGCCGGGACTCGAACCCGGACGCCCGTAGGCACGTGATCCTAAGTCACGCCCGTCTGCCAGTTTCGGCACTTCCCCACTAAGTCGGCAGCGCCTCCCGCGCGCCTATACCGGCTGTTCGCTCAAGTCTACGCGGCAGCCGGGGCACTCCCGCGCTCCGCGCTCTACGCGGCGGCGGCAGTTCGGGCAGGGCGGCTTGGCCGGACGCGCCAGCAGCAACGTCAGCAGCGCCGCGTGCGACAACGGGTTGCCCGCGAACGACACCACGACCGCGATGCCCGCCCCGAATCCAAGCACGCCCCAAAGGAACCAGTTGCGTCCGCGCACGTGCGCCGCGAACGGACACGCCGCCGCGCCGAACAGGAACAGGCCGAAGTAGACCGCGCCCGCCGTCTCCGATCCCGCCGCCTCCACGAGGAAGTAGCGGTAGACGCGATCGAACGCCAGCGCAAGAACGGCGGCCAGCCACAACGGCATCCGTCCCGGCGCGGCGGAGAATCCCCGCCGCTCCCACGCCGACCAGTCGAGCGGAGCCTCGGGCGCAATCGCCGTCGAGGGCCGCTCCGCTTGCGCGACGGGCGCGGCGGCCCTGGCCGTCATCCCGCTCAGCGTCTCCCTGCGCGCGTCGCGCGCCTCCATCAACGCGGCGTCGTACTCGCGGCGCGACTGCGCGTCGGACAGCGTGCGGTAGGCGTCGTTGACCAGCGTCAACTCGGCGGCGGCGCGGCGGTCGCCCTGGTCGGCGCCCGTGCCGTAGCGCTTGGACAGGCGACGGTAGGCGTGGCGTATCTCCCGCTCCGACGCGGAGGCGGACACCTCCAGCACCTTGTAGTAGTCGCGCGCCATAGCCCCCCTCCCGCTACGGATAGCCTACTACACGCGCCCGAGGGGGCGGGTGAAGAGCGGGGCGCGGAGCGGCTTGCGCGGCATAGTTGACACGAGCGCAGCGCTTGATATACTCCCGCCCAACTTGCGAAAGTGCGCGTGCCCGTAGCGACCTGTGACAGGGTTGCGAGGCGGCAGCAGCGCCTGTCCTTTAGACCGAGGGAGGAGTGAACGGATGAAACTGATACGTAGCCGCTTGCTGATGGGGGTCGCGCTCGGCGCGGTCATGGCGCTTGTGCTGGCGGCGTGTGGCGGGGACGACCCCACGCCTACGCCCCGCCCGACCGCGACGCCGACGACCGCGATGATGGAGCCCGACCCGACGGCGACGCCGGTTCCGACGCCCACGCCGACCCTGCGGCCGGGCCAGCCGACGCCTACTCCGGCGCCCCCGACGCCCACGCCCACCCCGGCGCCTGAGGCCACGCCGACGCCGACGCTGACCGAGAACGAGGCCATCCTCCAGGAAGGCAACAAGTTCCTGACCTACGACCAGGACTGGAACCCGGACCCGAATGCCATTACGCCGCTGGTCCAAGCGGCGGCCGCTGAGGGCACGGTGCACCTGACCGCCTACGGCACCGACCACGTGGACGCGATCTGCGAAGCCTTCGAGGCCCGCCTCTCCGGATTCGGCGTCAACATCGAGTGCGAGGGCCGGGGCATCGGCGCCGGTCAGATTGTGGGCACGCTGAACGCGGAGCGCGAGGCCGGCGAGGCGCCGACCGACGTGGTGTACATGTCTATGACGCAGATGGCGCAGTACATCGACGATGGCTACGCCGAAGCGGTCGACTGGGGCGCTCTGGGCGCGGACGAGCGCCGCGCGTGGGACGCTGCGGCGGGTGTCTCGGGCAACGCGCTCGGCGTCGCCAACAACCAGTACACCAACTTCTACCGCACCGACATCTTCAGCGTGGAAGACCTGCCCAAGAGCGTCTTCGAGTGGACCGACGAGAAGTACAAGGACCTCGCCTGCGCGCCGTCCTTCCTCTTCCGTGCGGGGAACGGCTTCATGGCCTTCCGCTTCGACCCCGACGAGATGGTCAGGGTGCAGAAGGAGATGATCGACGACAACGGTCTGCTGGTTACGGGCGACTGCAACTCGTTCATCCTGTCGGGCGAGCGCCCGCTGGTATGGATGGGCTACGGCAACCCGCCCGCCCTGCTTGACAGCGGCGTCATCGGCCAGTTCTGGAACGACGGCCAGGGCATCAATATGTTCAACGTGGCCGTCGCCAGCAACGCCAACAACCCCAACGCCGCCAAGCTCCTCGCCGCGTGGCACTCCTCCAAGGAGGCGTCACAGGCGCTCTGGGACGCCACCGGCGCCGGTTGGGCTGCCTACGGCCACGCGGCTGCCGGCCTGACCTCCGGCGGTGACTTCGAGGGCGTCCAGATGGTGTTCGAGAGCGTCCCCGTGGCCCGCCAGCGCGGGATCAACGCTAACTACTTCGGCGAGCAGGTCTTCGGCGCCCAGTAGCCCGAAGACCCGTCCGGCCACATACAAAGGGGAGCGGCTCCGCTTGGAGCCGCTCCCCGACAACCCGGAGGTAGGACATGGCCGCCACCGCAGCCCAGGCTCGACAGCAGATCGGCCTTCGCTTGGGCTCGCTCGTTCGCGGCGAAATCGTCCTCTTCCTCATCGCGCTGATCGTCGGCGGGTGGCTGCTGCTCCCCGCGATCGGCGCGACCTTCGTCCAGGCCTTCCGTGTCCCCACCGACGACCTGTTCATCGAGGCGAGCAGTTCGTGGAGCGTTGGGAACTTCCCCATCATCTACACGAGCAGCCGAGGCATCCAGTCCACGTTGCTGGACACGGGCATCTTCGTCTTCGGCTCCGTCGCCCTCGCCTTCACGCTCGGTTTCACCATCGCCTGGTTCATCGAACGCACCGACACCCCCTTCCGCAATTTTCTCTTCGTCCTGCTCCTCTTCCCCCTGATGATGCCCGCCATCGTTACGACGCTGGGCTGGATATTCCTGCTGGGCAACCGCGTCGGCCTCATCAACATCGTCGTGCGGACGGTGTTGAACTGGATGCTGCCGGAAGCCTTGGAGTTCGGCGCAGGGCCGTTCAACCTCACGACGATGTACGGGATGGTGGTCGTGCAGGGGTTCGGGCAGGTAACGCTGTTCGTCATCCTCATCGGCGCAGCCCTGCGCAGTATGGACCCGTCGCTCGAGGAAGCGAGCCGCGTCTCCGGTGCGCGCTTCCTGCAAACCCTCCGGAAGGTGACGATTCCCATCCTGCGCCCCTCGGTGCTCGGCGCCGTCATCCTCTCGGGCATCTTCACGCTGGAGTCGTTCGAGGTGCCGCTGATGCTGGCCACGGGCGCCAAGGCGGACATCCTCTCCACGCGCGTTTGGGAGTTGCTGGAGACCGGCTCCGGCGAGGAGCCCGCCTACGGCGCCGTCGCCGCGATGGGCCTCCACTTCATGCTCATCACCTATCTCTTGTTCTACGCCTACAGCATCTATACGCGACGCGCCGAGCGCTTCGCCACGATGACGGGCAAGGGCTTCCGCGCCAAGCGCTATGAACTCGGCCGCTGGCGCTGGCCGTCCTTCGTCGGCTTGAGCCTCTTCCTCGCCTTCATCTCCCTCACACCCTTCCTCATCCTCATCTACAGTTCGCTGCTGCCCGCCTACCGGCCGCCGAGTTGGGACGTGTTCCCCGAGGCGTTCAGCCTGACGGGCTACCGCGAGTTGCTGTTCGACAACAGCCGCATCTACTCCGCCATCGTCAACACCGTCATCATCGCGCTGCTCGCGCCGACCATCTCCGTGCTCGTCGCCCTGGTCATCGCGTGGACGGTGGTCCGGGGGCGCATCGCGCCGCGCGCGCGCCTGGCGATGGACCTCTTCACGTCGTCCTCTCTCGCCATCCCTGCGGTGGTGGCGGCGTTCGCCTTCTTCATCTTCTACATCTCGCTCAACCAGGCGTTGAACGACACCTTCCTCGGGTGGATACCGCTGGCGCGCTCGCTGCTGGTGCTCGTCATCGTCTACTCCTACCGCATGGCGCTGGCCTACCGCTTCCAGCGCGCGGGCATCGCCCAGATAGCCAAGGAGTTGGAGGAGGCGTCGTCCACCAGCGGCGGCTCCGCCTTCACCACCTTGCGCCGTATCCTGCTCCCCCTCGTGATTCCCTACACGATGGGCGCGTGGTTCATCCTGTTCCTGCTCGCCTTCCGCGAGTTCACCCTTGCGCAGGTCATCACCTCCGGCTCCGACCCGTGGGTCATCAGCACCCTCGTCTTCAACCTGCGCGCCACGCAGGGCGACCAGGCGGCGGCGCTGAGCGTGCTGACGGTGGTCTTCCTCTTCGCGGTGCTCATCTTCGTCCGCGTCGTGGGCCTGCGCCGCATCCGCTCCTTCTAGCGCGCGGGGGCGGCAAGCGGCGCGAACCGCTATCATCGCCCCCGCCCGCTATGACCACCCCGCGCCTGCTGCCCTGCCTTGCCCTGACGCTCTTGATGCTCGCCGCCTGCTCCCAAGGCGCGCCGCAGCCTACGCCCGACTTCGACGCGATGGTGGCCGCATCCGTAGAGGCCACCGCGACTGCGCAGGCTTCCGCCCAAGCGACCATCGACGCGTCCGTCGCGGCAACGGTCACTGCCCAGGCCCCGACGCCTACCCCAATTCCCACGCCAACGCCTATAATTCCAACCCCTACGCCCACGCCCGTCCCGCCCACGCCGACTCCAACGCCAACGCCCACCCCCACGGCGACGCCCACGCCTACCGCAACACCGACGCCAACGCCCACTTCGACCCCGACGCCGCAACCCACCGTTGCACCGGGGACAGACCTGACGGCGATTGTCGCGCGCGTGCGGCCGAGCGTTGTGAAGGTGGAGACCTCGTCCGGCACCGGTCCGGGCGTCATCGTCGAGGTGGAGAGCAACGGCAGGGCTGTGGTTGTAACGAATCATCACGTCATCGACGGAGGCGGAAGGATCGACGTCCTCGTCGACGACGCCACCCGGTACACCGCCACGCTCCTCGGCTTCGACGCGAACAAAGACCTCGCGGCGCTGAGCATCTGCTGCTCAACCCGCTTCCAGGCGTCTCCCCTGAGCAGCCTGAGTGCGTTAGCGGACGGCAGCACAGTCTTCACGATGGGATACCCGCTGGGAGTCGGACGGGCGACCGTAACCCAGGGCATTGTGTCAAGTTCGTTTTTCCAGCAGGAGGCCGGGCGATGGCTGATTCAGACCGACGCGGCGATCAACCCTGGGAACAGCGGAGGCCCGCTCTTCAGTTTGGAAGGGGAAATCGTAGGCATCAACACCGCCGTCATTAGGGCGACCGGCTCCGGCATAGCAGTGGAGGGGTTTGGGTTCGCCGTCGCTGCACGGACAGTGCGCCCGTCGCTCCCCGCTATCACGACGGGCTCCAAGTTCGGCGTTGCGCCCACACCTACGCCAACGCCTGGGTCGACTTCGGCGTCTCGGTTCGGGCCGGTGGATGGCGCCATAGAGCACCGAGCCGACGACCGCATCGACACCTACGCGGCTCGGGTTGACATGTCCGACTTCAGCGCGGTCGCCACATTCGAGAATCCGTATGCCAGGTCGGTGGGCGACTGGGACTACGGATTCCTGTTCCGTCACCCTGCGTACGACACCTTCCATATCATTGGCGTGACCAGCGACCAGCTCTGGTTCCATTACGTGCGGAATGGCTCCGTCGAGAGCGGGCGGCTGGTCGACAGCGGCGACGTATCCGTGCTGCGGACGAACGCGGGCGAATCAAACGAGCTCCGCCTTGTCATCCAGGGGGATACCGGTCTCTTCTTTGTCAATGGGCAGCCGGCTGCCGTCCTTGACTTGGGCGACGGTCCGCAGAGCGGAGACGTACTCGCCTTCACTGGCTTCTTCAATCACAATGTTGTCCCAGGCTACGCAACTCGCTTCCGGGACTTCGCCATCGGAAAGCCCCGGCTTATAGGTAAGCGGTCGGGAGAACTCCGCCACACTGACGATGGGCTTATCGACAGCTTTCGTATAGACGCGTCCGTCGCGGATTTCATCGCTGCGGTGACCTTCACCAACCCATACTCCTCTAGCGCTGGAGAGTGGGACTACGGGATTGCGTTTAGGGACAATCCCCGAGCAGGAGATGAGTTTCACGCGGTGACTATCGACAGCGACGGGCTGTGGGAGTACTTTGTCAGAGAAGGCAACACTACGCCGACGCATAGAGAGTCGGGCAGCGTGAATCTCAATTGGGGACAGGGAGAAAGGAATGAACTTCTCCTCTTTGCTCTGGGTGAGACAGCGTTCTTTGGTATCAATGATTCGCTCGTCACTGACATAAACATAGGTCGCGGCTCCCGTATCGGCGATGTATGGATAGGAACGGGCTTCTACACCGGCAATGCGCGCCCTGGCTACAGCACAGGGTATGACTTCGAGGTCTGGTCGCTGGACTGAGGCTGCCCTTCCCCTGCCTTGCCTGGCCGCGAACCGCTATCA
This sequence comes from uncultured Dehalococcoidia bacterium, assembly GCA_964560025.1. Lineage (GTDB taxonomy): Bacteria > Chloroflexota > Dehalococcoidia > Lucifugimonadales > Australimonadaceae > JAGWBE01. The sequence continues at coordinate 7,433 of CAZLKC010000014.1, read as the reverse complement.
TCGCCCCCGCCGCGCTATGACCACCCCGCCCCTCCAACGCCCTGACATCGACTGGCGGCGGTTCGCCGAGCGGCTCGGCGGCGTGCCCTACTCCCTGGACGCAGGGCTGATCGAGCGGCGCTCGCGCGACTTCTACTGGTTCAGCCCCATCCTCAAGGAGACGCTGCGCGGAGCGCGGGCCGACCTCATCGTCGAGCCGAGGGACGAGGCGGATGTTCTGGCGGTCGCCGCCGCGTGCGTGGAGCAGCGCGTCCCGCTCACCGTGCGCGGCGCGGGCACCGGCAACTACGGCCAGGCGATGCCGCTGCAAGGCGGCGTGGTGCTCGATACGCGCCGTATGACGCGCGTTCGCCAAATCGCGGGCGGCGTGCTGCGCTGCGAGGCAGGGCTAAAACTCATCGACGCGGACAACGCCGCACGCGAGCAAGGGTGGGAGCTGCGCCTCTTCCCCTCCACCAAGCGCACTGCCACTATCGGCGGCTTCATCGCCGGGGGCAGCAGCGGCGTGGGCGCGATTCAGTACGGCTACCTGCGCGACGCGGGCAACGTGCTCTGCCTCCGTATCGTAACGATGGAGGACGCGCCCCGCGTTCTCGAATTGCGCGGCGCCGACGTGCTCAGCGCCGCCCACGCCTACGGCGCCAACGGCATCATCACCGAGGTCGAGGTCGCGCTCGCACCCGCCGTCCCCTGGGTGGACGCCGTCGCCGTTGCGGACGACCTGATGGGCGCGGCGCAGTTCGCGCAAGCGCTCAGCGAGGCGGACGGGATAGCGAAGCAGGAGGTGAGCGTCTACGACGCGGCCATTCCGCCCTACTTCCCGAACCTCGACGTTCCGGCAGGCAAGGCGGCGTGCCTGCTCACCGTCGCCGAATCCTCGATGGAGGCGCTGGGCGAGTTGGCCGCCGAGCACGGCGCGGAGGTCGTCTACACCAAACACGGCCCCGAGTCGGGGCGCACGCGCCCCCTGTACGAGTTCACGTGGAACCACACGACGCTCCACGCCATCAACGCCGACCCCTCTATCACCTACTTGCAGACGCTCTACCCCATCGACCCGACGCTCGCCCCCATCGAGACGGCGTGGCGCGAGTTCGGGGACGAGGTTCCGATGCACCTCGAGTTCGCGCGCTGGCGCGGCCGAATCGCCTGCGGCGGCCTGCCTCTCGTCCGCTACACCACGCCCGAGCGCCTGCGCGAACTCATCGAGCGCCACGAGGCGATGGGCATCACCGTGTTCGACCCGCACACCCATATCCTCGAGGACGGCGGGATGAAGGCGGTCGATCCGGCGCAGTTGGACTTCAAGCGGCGCGTCGATCCTCACGGCCTGATGAACCCCGGCAAGATGCGCGGCTGGTGGTCGGAGCAGCCCGCGCCGAGCCGCGATACGCTAATCTTCCCCTAGCCCCCGCCCGCGTTAACCAGGAGGCCGCCAATAGCGCACACGCCCGCCCGCCGATGGTGGGAGATGTCCACCACCCAGGTGGAGGAACTGGACGCCGCCAACGTCGTCGCCGTGCTCCCCGTCGGCGCCGTCGAATCCCACGGCCCCCACCTGCCCGTCGCCGTCGACGCCCTGCTCAACGACGCGATGGCGCAGCGCGTCGCCGACCTGCTCCCTGCCGGCGCGCCCGTCTCCATCCTCCCCGCCATCCCCGTGGGGATGAGCGAGGAGCACGTCGACTTCCCCGGCACCCTGATGGTGCAAGCCGAGACGCTCATCAACCTATGGACGGAGATAGCGGCGAGCCTCAGCCGCGCGGGCGTCCGCAAACTCGTGCTGCTCAACAGCCACGGCGGGCAGGCGGGCGTCGCCGACATCGTGCTGCGCCACGTGCGCATACGCCAGCGGATGATGGCGCACGTCGTCCACTGGTTCCGATTCCCGCCGCCCGACGGCCTGTTCGACGAAGACGAGCGCCTCTACGGCATCCACGGCGGCGAGGTGGAGACCTCGATGATGCTGCACGTCCGCCCCGACCTGGTGGATATGAGCAAGGCGGCGAACTTCGAGCCGCTAGGGGCGCGTATGGCGCGCGAGTACCGCCACCTGCGCCCCACCGGCAGCGCCGTCGCGATGGGCTGGAAGACCCAAGACCTCAACCCCGCGGGCGCCGCCGGCAACGCCGCCAACGCCGACGCCGAGCGCGGCAAAGCCGCCTTCGAGCACGCCGCCCGCCTAACCGCCGAGGCCATCGCCGAGGTAGTCAACCTGCCGCTGAGCGTGCTGGCGGAGCGCGAGCGGGAGTAGGGGGCGTATGACGACACTGCCCGCAATCGAGACCGTCTACGGCATAGACTTCAGCGGCGCGGAAAAGCCTGGAAGCCTCATCTGGATTACGGAGGCGACACCGCAAGACCATGGCATCCGCATCACCAACTGCCGCTCCGCGAAAGACCTGCTGAAGCTTCAGACCCCTCACCGAGACGCTGTGTTGCCGAAGTTGGTGCGATTCGTTGCCGACAGGCCGAACGCGGTGTTCGGCTGCGACTTCCCCTTCTCGTTGCCTGCCCACCTCGTGGAACCGCTCACTTGGAAGGAATTCGTGAAGAAATATCCAGAGTGTTTTCGCACACCGGAGGCATTCCAGCAGTACTGCAATCAGGCCAACCTGGAGAAATACAAGAAGAAGGAAGTCCAGCGAGAAACTGAGAAGCGCTGGCGGGAGTGCATACCGGTCAACAATCTGAGGATGTTCAAGATGACGCACTTCGGCATCCGGTCGTTCCTGCGGCCACTAGTGCTGGAGCACGGTGCTAGCGTGCCGCCGCTGACCGATGGGGCTTCTACCGCCCCGCTGGTGTTGGAAGTCTTTGGAACAGGCACCTGTATCAATTTGGATATCGACCTCACCAGCTCTAAACAGAATCCAGGCAAATCTTTGCGGCATCTGGAGAGCCTGGGGCGTGTGAGCTTTGTAAGCGATTGCCTCCGAGACACGGTGCTCGGCAGCCCTGACCACGCCCTGGATAGCGTCATCGCCGCCGACGCAGCCTTCCGCGCCGTAAGCGACCCGGCTCATATCAACTCACTGCGAAAGCCGCCCTACACCGTAGAAGGGCACATTTTCGCCTAACGATGACTTCCCGCCTCCTTATCCGCAACGCCGCGCTGCTGCTGACGCTCGACCCAGCGGTCGGGAGCGGGCCGCTGGGCGCGGTCGAGGGCGCCGACCTGCTCGTCGAGGATGGGCGCATCGTCCACCTCGGCCCCGCCATCGGCCCCGAGATGGAGGTCATCGACGCGGCGGGCTGCATCGTGATGCCGGGGTTCGTCGACGCGCACGACCATCTGTGGCAGTCGCTGATTCGCGGCTGCGCCCCTAGCGGCGGCCTCTACGAATGGCTCGACGAGTGTGTGTTCGCGGTGGGGGCAGCGGGCGTGCGCGCGCCGGAGGCCTACGCCGCCGTCCGCCTCAGCGCCCTCGGTCTCATCGACTCCGGCGTTACGACCGCGCTCGACTGGAGCCACGCGTTCGACGCGGCGTTCGCCGACGCGAACCTGCGCGCACTGACCGATTCGGGGTTGCGCTACGTCTTCGGCTACTACGGGCGTGACCGCCCCGACGTGTTCGACGCCATCCGCGCCGCGTACGCGCAAATCGACGGCGACCGCTTCGTCGCGCTGCACGTCTGCGCACACCCGACCTTGGAAGCGCAGGCGGAGTTAGACGCCTTAGCCGGCCTCGCGCGCGAGTTGGACGCGCCGTTCGACGTTCACCTGTTGGAGAACGCCGCCCAGCGCGCGGAGGAGCCCATGCGCGCCCTCGCCAACGCGGGCGCGATACGCCCCGGCCTGGTGGCGCACCACGCGATCCATCTCACGGACGAGGAGATAGCGGCGCTCGGCGCGGTGGGCGCGCGCGTCAGCCACAATCCGATGTCCAATATGCGCCTCGCCTCAGGCGTCTGCCCGGTGGCGCGGCTGCGCGGCGCGGGCGCAGCGGTCGGCCTCGGCCTGGACGGCGGGGCGGGCGACGCGCCCGACGCGTTCGCCAATATGCGCGCCGCCGTCGGCCTCCAACGCGCCGTCTCGCAAGACGCCGCCGTCTTCCCAAGCCCGGCGGACGCGCTACGCATGGCGACGCTCGGCGGCGCCGAGGCGCTCGGTCTAGACGCGGAGACCGGCTCCCTCGCCCCCGGCAAGCGCGCCGACCTGATCGTCCTCGACACCGCCTGGATGAACTTCGCGCCGCGTTGGGACTGGCCGAGCCAACTGGTGTTCGGCGGCCAACCGCGCATGGTGCGCGACGTGCTCGTAGGCGGCGAGGCGCTCAAACGCGACGGCGAACTAGTCGGCGCCGACGCAGCCCAAGCCGTCGCCGACGCGGAGGAGGCGTCGCGCGCGCTCCAAGAACGCCTGGGGCGGTAGAATCCCTACCCTATGTGGCGCGTCACCGAACAGGAGTTGGCCGACATCGCCATCGGCGCGGCCATCCTCGGGACGGGCGGCGGCGGCAACCCCTACGTCGGGCAGCTCCGCGCGCGCCAGGTGATGCGCCGCTACGGGCCGGTGGATGTGTACGACCCGGACGAACTGTCGGAGGACGCGCAGGTGGTGTGCGTCGGCGGCATCGGCGCGCCGACGGTGAGCGTGGAGAAGGTGCGCGACCTTCAATCCTACGCCGCGTTCAAGGCCATCACCGACTACACGGGCGCCGCCGCCACCCACTTCATCTCCAACGAGATCGGCGGCAGCAACTCCCTCGAGTGCATGATTCCCGCCGCGATGATGCGCCTGCCCGTCGTGGACGCCGACGGCATGGGGCGCGCCTTCCCCTACTTCCACCAGAAGACCTTCTTCGTCTACGGCGTCCCCTACGCGCCTATGGCGCTGGCGGACGAGAAGGGCAACGTCGCCGTCATCCCGCAGGCCATAAGCGCCGAGTGGGTCGAGCGCATGGCGCGCGCCGTAACCATCCAGATGGGGTGCATCGCCGTCTACGCGCTCGCGCCGATGAGCGCCGAGCAGGTGCGCACGACCGCCATCCCCCGCTCGCTGACCACCGCGCGCAGCCTCGGCGCCGCCGTCCGCACCGCCCACGACCGAGGCGCAGACCCTATCGACGCCATCCTCGACGAAGTGCCCGGCCACGTGCTCTTTCAGGGCAAGATCGTGGACGTGGATAGGCGCACTACGTCGGGGTTCGCGCGGGGTCAAGCCGAGATTCACGGCCTCGGCGCATTCCTAGGCGAGCGGATGACGGTGGATTTCCAGAACGAGAATCTCATCGCGCGGCGCGAGGACGAAGTGGTGTGCATGACGCCCGACCTCATCTGCATCGTAGATTCGGAGCGCGGCGAGCCCATCACGACCGAGGTGCTGCGCTACGGCTTCCGCGTTACGGTGCTCGGTTTCCCCGCGCCCGACCTGTGGAAGACGGAGGCGGGGCTTGCGGCGAGCGGCCCGCGCGCCTTCGGCTACGACCTCGACTTCGAACCGCTGGCGGCGCCGTCATGAGGGTCGGCGTCGACGTAGGCGGCACGAACACCGACGCCGTGCTGCTGGAAGGCGCGGAGTTGGCGGCGCAGGCGAAGCGCCCGACCACGGGCGACGTGACCTCCGGCATCGTGGCGGCGCTGGACGCGGTGTTGCGCGACGCGCCCCCCGACGCCGCCATCGACGGCGTGATGCTGGGCACCACCCACTTCGTGAACGCGCTGCTGGAGCGCCGCGGCCTCGCCCCCACTGCCGTCGTCCGCCTCGCTGTCCCCGCCACACGCCTGCTGCATCCGCTGGTGGACTGGCCTGACGACCTGAAGGAGGCCATCGGCGGCGTGTTCTACATGGCGCACGGCGGCCACGAGTTCGACGGCAAGCAGATAAGCGCGCTGGACGACGGCGAGATCCGCGCCGTCGGGCGCCTCTTGAAACAAGACGGCGTCGAGGCGGCGGCTGTCTGCGGCGTCTTCTCCGCCGTGGACGCGAGCCACGAAGAACGCGCCGCCGCCCTATTGCGCGAGGAGGCGCCGCACCTGCGCGTGAGCCTGTCGCATCAGATAGGGCGCGTCGGCATCCTCGAACGCGAGAACGCGACCGCGCTGAACGCGGCGCTCTCCCTGAGCGCCGAGCGCACCATCGGCGCCATCCGCGAGGCCATGGCGCAACTCGGTCTGAACGCGCCGCTCTACCTGACGCAGAACGACGGCACGCTGATGCAGGCGGACTACGCCGCCAGCTACCCCGTCTTCACCATCGCCTCCGGGCCGACCAACAGCATGCGCGGCGCCGCGTTCCTGTCTGGCGTGCACGACGGCATCGTCGTGGACGTCGGCGGCACCTCGACGGACGTGGGCGCGCTCGTCCATGGCTTCCCGCGCGAGGCGTCCGTAGCTGTCTCCATCGCCGGCGTGCGCACCAACTTCCGCATGCCCGACGTGGTCTCCACCGCCCTAGGCGGCGGCAGCATCGTCAATACCGAGCCGCTCGCCATCGGCCCGCGCAGCGTCGCCTACCGCCTGACGGAGGAGGCGTTGTGTTTCGGCGGAGGCGTGCTCACGACGACCGACCTCGCCGTCGCGGGCGGCCTCGCGTCCATCGGCGGCGCCGCGCCCGGCGTAGACCCCGCCCTAGCCGAACGCGGCCTGCGCCTGATTCAACAGCGCGTGGAGGACCTGATTGACCGGATGAAGGTGGCGGCGGGCCCTGTCCCCGTCGTGCTGGTCGGCGGCGGCAACATCCTGCTGCCGGACGACCTCGAGGGCGCGTCGGAGGCGCTGCGCCCCGCCCACGCAGAGGTCGCCAACGCCATCGGCGCCGCCATAGCGCAGGTGTCGGGACAGGTGGAGCAGGTGTTCTCGCTCGACGGCCAAGACCGCGCGCAGGCGTTGGCGGCGGCCAAGCGCGACGCCGTGGCCAAAGCCGTCGCCGCAGGCGCCGACCCGGCGACAGTGGAACTGGTGGAGGTGGACGAAATTCCGCTCACCTACTTGCCCAGCAACGCGCTGCGCGTCCGCGCCAAAGCCGCGGGCGACCTGCTCGCCGCGCCCCGCCGCTAGCCCCGGCCGCACCGTTCTCCTTAATGCGCCTCTGTTCGCCTTGAGGGAACTCGAAGGGCGGGCGGCCTCGGGCGCCTACCCCTTGAAGTAGAGGGTGATGCCCCCCCCATCATCGTCGCCCACATCACACCCTGGAGCATCAAGTTGGTGTTGGCGCGGCGGTCCGATTCCGCACGCAGGGTCTCCAATCTCTGCGAGATTCCGCCCAGGCGCTCATTCACTTGCGCGTAAGCGCCCTCCAACCAACTGAGGCGCTCTTCCGTCGTTGCGCCGGGTTGCGTCATCATCGAAGCCTTCTAGCGGCGAGCATATAACGCATCCCTTCTCGCGGGCGTGCTATGATGCGCGCGCCCGCGACGGCGGGCTCGGAGGTGTGAGCATGCCGACCTTCACCGCGCAGACGCGAGGCCAGTTGGAGCACGACGCGCCCA
>CAZLKC010000013.1:0-46159 GCA_964560025.1 uncultured Dehalococcoidia bacterium | reverse complement strand
GCGCCGGCCCATCCTGTCGGACACGCGCATCCCCAGGAAATCGGCGTAGAACTCCTCCGCCGCCTTCACGTCCGTCTGTCCCAGCACCACGTGCTGCACGTCCCACAGGTCCACGTTCACCGGCTTGGGGGGCACGGCCATCGTAACCATGTCGTGGTACAGCTCGATGGGGTTCCCCGCGGGGTCGTTGAACCGCACGAACCTGTCCACGTAGCCGTCTGCGTAACCGTCCCCGCTTTCCACCTCCACCCCCGCGTCCACGAGCCGCCGCTCCATCGCGTCCAACTCGTCGCGGCTCGCCGCCTCCACGCCCAGCCGCGCCAGGCCCGGCGCACCGTCGGCGGGCTCCAGGACGATCCAGTGGTGCTGCATCCCGCCGCGCAGGTAGACGCGCCCGTCCTGGCGGTCGCTCACCTCGAGCTGAACGACCTGCGTCCAGAAGTCCACCGAGCGCTCCACGTCCTCCACCCGCATCGCCACGTAGCCGAGTCTGTCCGCTCGCGCAGTCGTCATGGCTGCCTCCCGTATGTGCTCGCCCGGTCGGCCCCGCCCATCGGACGAGGCCGACCGAACGCCGTTGCTTTGCTCGCGCGACCGGCTACCCGGCCGCCACCGGCTCACCGCCGAGCTGCCCCTTCAGCGCCACCGCCGACGCGGGGACGACGGAGCCGTCCAGGTCAACGAGGGTGGGCTTGACGGGATGGCGGTCGGAGACGCCCGCCCACTCGGCCGTCTCCTTGCTTACTTTGCCGTACTTGAAGAACTCGAAGATGGCCTGGTTGAACATCTCCGGCTGGTCGGACTGGCCTTGGTGGCCGCACTCGTCGGGGTAGAAGAACTGGATGTTCTCGAACCCCACGTCCTCCTGCTGCCAGCCGTTCTCCACGGGGATGAGCACGTCCTGCTTGCCGTAGAGGTAGATGCCGGGGATGGTCAGGCGGTTGAAGCGGTTCTTCGTGCTGAGCTTCTGCGCGAGGTTCGGGTCTTTCGTCACAAGTTCGCGCGCGGCTTGGAGCGCGTCGTAGGACTCGCGCTGGCGCAGGGCGGCGTCGTTCCGCATCTTGATGAGCTCCGGCCAGATGACGCCCTCCTTGTAGATGATGCCCTCCATCAGCACCCGCATGCTCTCCTCCGTGCCGTCCCAGTCGGGGCGCACGTAGTTCGGGTTGGGCGTGAACTTGCCCTCGCTGATGGGCACGTACTTCTCCGGCCCCACCAGGTCGCCGATGAACCCCGCGATGAGCGCGAAGCTCAGCACGCGGTCGGGGTAGGCCTGCGCGAACTGCACGCTGTTGATGCAGCCCATCGAATTGCCGGAGATGTGCGCCTTGTCGATGCACAGCGCGTCCATGAAGTCCTTGATGAATTCCACGTGGCTCAAGGTGCCGAACTTCGGCCAGTACTCCTCCCGCGTGTCCGCGTGACCGAACCCCGGCATGTCGGGGCAGTACACCCGGAACCCGTTCGCGCCCAGGAAGGGCGCCATAAAGCGGAACCCCGCCGTGCCCGACGAGCCGTTGATGCCGCCGTGCAGCAGCACCACCGCCGGGCCGGTGTCGCCCGCCGTTACGTAGTGCGCCTTGGCGCCGTTGCCCAGCCGCACCCAGCGGCTGGCGACGCCGGGGATATGGACGATGCCCTCCTCCGTCAGCCCTCGGCTGCCCGATTCGGGTCCGATCTCTGTGACCATGATTGCCTCCTCTCTATGCGCTCTATGTTCTCTGCGGCGGACGATTGCGCGCGCCGCGCCTATCCGGCGGGGACGGCGGCGGGCTCCACGAGATGCGCGAGTTCGGGGCGCCGTGTCGATACGCCCGCCCACTCCGCCGTCTCGCGGCTCACGCGCCCGTCCCTGAAGAACTCGAGGTAGATCTGCCGGAACATCTCCGGCTGGTCGTGCTGCCCAACGTGGCCGCACTCGTTCGGATAGAAGAACTGCACGTTCGGCAGCGCGTCCTCCTGGTTGTAGCCGTTCTCGATGGGCGACAGGTCGTCCTGCCGCCCGAACAGGTAGACGCCAGGGATGGTGATGGCGTCCAGCCGCCCTTTGGTGGAGAGCCTCTGCCGCAGGTTAGGGTCGTCCGCGACGCCGCGCGCGGCGCCCCGGAAGGCGGCGGTGAACTCCTTCTGTCGATTCGCCGCCTGCGTGCGCATCGCCACCACCGCGTCGGGCGGGTCTTGCTTGCGATAGGTGAGCGGTTTGACGTGCTCCCGCATCGACGCCTCGGTTCCCTCGAACCGGGGCAGCGTGATTCCCGAGCTCACGTGCTTGGCCGGATCCACCAGGTCGCCCAGCCCGCCGTTGACGAGGATGAAGCTCCGCACGCGCTCGGGGTGGGCGAGGGTGAAGTTGATGGTGTTCGCGCAACCCATCGAGTTGCCGGAGACGTGCACCTGGTCGAGGCACAGCGCGTCCACGAACTCGCCGATGAACGCGAGGTGGCTCAGCGCGCCGTTGACCGGCTTGAACTCCTCCCGCGTGCCCGCCAGCCCAAAGCCCGGCATATCCGGGCAATACACGCGAAACCCGTGCGCGCCCAGGAAGACCGCCATCCGCCCCCACACTGCCGTTCCCGACGCGCCCGTTGCGCCGCCGTGCAGCAGCAGCACCGCCGGACCTGTGTCGCCCGCCGTAACGTAGTGCGCCCGCGCCCCGCTCGCCAATCGCGCCCAGCGGCTCATCAGGCCGGGGACGTGCGCTAGCCCTTCCTCCGTGAGCGCCATCGCCGCCTCCTGAGAGGGCGCGTCAGTGTCCTCCCGCGCCCCTGCCGCCGCGCAGTATACGCCAATCGGGGCGCGCGCAACCGGGGGCTACAGCAGCGGCGCGACCTCCTGCGCCAGCGCCGCTAGCTTGTTCGCGTCCGGCTCCGGCAGACCGAGCATCGGCGTTTGGCAGCCTGCGTCGATGAACGCGCGGACCACCTCCGCGACGCGCTCCGGCGGCCCCGCCGCCACCGTCTGCGCCTCGCCCATCTCGCGACCGTAATACGCCACCGTATGCCGCCGCACCTCTGCCTCCGCCGCTCCCGCGTCGCGGCCCGGGTTCGCGTACAGCAACTTGCCCGACGTAAGCGCCGCCGCGCCGCGCCCCGCTGCCTCCGCGCTCTCGCGCACCAGCGCCCACGCCTCGCGAAACTCCTGCGTAGAGCCGCGTCCGCCCTGTATCCAACCGTCGCCGATGCGCCCCGCGCGCGCCAACGCGGGCGCCGCCCGCGCGCCGATGGGCATGGGCACCGCGCGCCCCGGCCTCGGCAGGATGGACGCGCTTTCCAGCGTGAAATGCCGCCCCGCGAACGTAACCGACTCCTCCGTCCACAGCCGCCGCATCAGCGCGATTCCCTCCTCGAAGCGGCTCACGCGGCGGCGGGCGTCCACGCCGAGCGCCGTGTACTCGTGCTCCCGCCCGCCGAGACCCACGCCGAGCGTGAGCCGCCCGCCCGACAGCGCGTCCAGCGACGCCGCCTGCTGCGCCGTCTCGATGGGGTTGCGCACGCCCGTTATCACCACCGCCGTGCCGAGACGGACGCGCTCCGTAACGCCCGCCGCCAGCGCCAGCGTAACCAGCGGATGCGGCGTCGCCACCCGCGCGTGGAATACGCGGTCGGGCGTCCACAACGACCCGAACCCCAACTCCTCAGCGGCGCGGAAGAAGGGGACGAGTTCTTTGGCCGAGTACTCCCGCCCGCTCCACAGCACGGGGATGAGGATGCCCAGGTTTGCGGGCGACGCCACGATGCTTCCCCTCCTGCGCGCCGTTGCCGCTTGCCGTCCGGCGCGCCTCCGGCGGCGGATACATTCGCACACCGCGCCGCATCCGCCAAGAACGCCCCCGCCGTGATACCCTGCCTCCACCCCCGCCTGTGGAGCCGCCAATGCCCGCCGTAACACTCAACGGATTCGCCCACTACTACGAAGACGCGGGGGACGGCCCGCTGCTGGTGATGATCCACGGCGCGGGCTCCAGCAGCGTCAGCCTCCAAGCCCATATCGCCGACCTCGCCAACGACTTCCGCGTCGTCGCGCCCGACCTGCGCGGGATGGGACGCAGCGAGCACGTGGCGGAGCTGCCGCCGTCGGCCTGGGTGGACGACCTGGCGGCGCTCTTGGAGCACCTCGACGCGCCCCCGGCGCTGCTCTACGGCGTGAGCCTCGGCTCGCGGGTGGCGCTGCGGTTCGCCATCGACCGTCCGGAGCGCGTGCGCGCGCTCGTCCTCGACGGCCCCATCATCGCGCAGGACAGCGCCGGGCACTCCGCCACCGCGCAGGTGTTCAACGTCGATTCCTACTCGGACGAGCGCAAGGCGGATATGCGCCGCCTCCACGGCGACGAATGGGAGACGGTCGCGCGCAACTACCTCGCCATCCGCAACCGCCCCGAACTCCAGGAGTTCTACAACCTCCGCGCCGCCTTCCCCTCCGTCCGCTGCCCAGTCCTCATCACGCGGGGCGACAGGGACGACGCCAACCACAAGCTGGCCTACACCTACGAACTCAAGCAGGGACTGCCCGACGCACGCCTCGCCATCGCGCCGGGCGCCGGCTTCAGCATGGCGGCGGGCCGCCCTGAGGCGTTCCGCGCCCTGCTCCGCGAGTTCGCCGCCGAGGTCGAATCCGCCGCACCCTGAACCGACGCGGCGCCGCGCCGCGCAAAGGAGACCACCATGCGCATCGCCTACGTCGGCGCTGGCAATATGGGCGCCCGTTTCATCAACCGTCTCATCGACGCTGACTACGAGGTTGCGGTATTCGACCCGCGCCCCGAGGCCGTCGCCGCCATAGCAGAGCGCGGCGGCGTCGGCGCGTCCAGCGCCCACGAGGCCGCGCAAGGGGCGGAGGCGGTGTTCGCGTCGTTGCCTACGCCCGCCGTCGTGGAGGCGGTCGCCTTCGACCTGGTCCCCGCGTTGCCGGAGGGCGGCGCGTTCGTGGATATGAGCACGAGCCCGCCCGACCTCGCCCGCCGCATCGCCGCCGCGTGCGAGCAGCGCGGAGCCAGCGCGCTGGACGCGCCCGTCAGCAACGGCGGCGTCTTCGTAACCGTCGGCGGCCCGCGCGAGGTGTTCGAGCGCCTGCGCCCCGCCTTCGAGGCGATGTGCGAACGGGTGCTCTACGTCGGCGAGGCCGGACAGGGCCAGGTTGCCAAACTCGCCCGCCAATACGTCTCCTTCACCGGCCTCTTCACGTTGCTGGAGGGGCTGCTGATAGCCGCCAAGGGGGGCGGCGACGTGCGCCAAGTCGCTGACTTCATCGCCGAATCGGTCGGCGCGCGCGGCCCAGGGCGCGCGATGGAGCGCCTCTACGCGGGCGACTTCGGCGACCCCGCCACCTCCACCGCCAAGTTGGACATCGTGGCCAAGGACGTGGCGCTCTCCGTAGCCCTCGCCGAGTCGGTCGGCGCGCCCTGCGGCACGGGCGCCGAGGCGTCCCGCATCCTCCGCGCCGCCCAGGCCGAGGGCTGGGGCGACTACGAATGCTGGATAGCCGCCCGCATCCTAGAGAAGCACGCCGGAGTCGAACTTCGCCTCGACTAGCGCGGCGGGGCAGGGGAGGGCAGGGGAGCGCCGCCTTTCAGTCCACCCTTTGAGTTCCCTCAGGGCGAACGGCGGAGATGGGGCGAATGCTCGCCATCCGTTATCATCGCCCTCAGGAGGCCGCTTATGATCACCCGCGTTGACCACGTCGAACTGAACGCTAAGGACGTCGCCGCCACCGTCGCCTTCTACCGCGACGTGTTCGGCTTCGAGGTGTCGCGGTGGGTGCGCGCCCAGCGCGCCGGGCGCACCGTGGAGGTCGCCTGCCTCACGCTCGGCGACTTTATGCTCGAGGTGCTCCCGGCCGACGACGACCGCGTCGATCAGCGCACGGTGGGGCTGCGGATGCTCGCGCTGCGCGTCGACGACATGGACGCCGCCGTCGCCCGCCTCGCGGAGCACGGCGTGCGCCTCGCCGGGCAGCCCAACGAGACGCCGCTCACCTTCCACGGCGTGCGCGCCGAGGTGTACGACCCCGACGGCGTGCGCGTCGAACTGCGCGAGTGGCGCCAAGGCGACCACTACCGCGGACAGGATTGGCGCCCCGCCGAGGGCGTGGAGATGGTGGAGTAGGGCGCACGTGCAGGCGCTTGCGGTCGCTTGCTTTGCGCGCGTGTGTATAATGCGCGCGCGCAAGCGGGACAAGCAGGAGCGGTCGGCCCCGGCCGCGAAAGGAGTCACCTCATGGCAATGAGCGACGTCACCCTGAAGCAAGCCCTCGACCGCTGGGTCGACCACGAGCGCCGTGCCGTAACCCGCTCCATCTTCGTCGACGAGGAGCTCTACCAGCTCGAGCAGGAGCGCATCTTCGCCCGATGCTGGCTCTTCGTCGGCCACGAGTCGCAGGTGCGGAAGCCCGGCGACTACTTCGTCTCCCGCATGGGCGAGGAGTCGGTCATCATGACGCGCGACCGCCAGGGCGAGATCCACGTCTTCCTCAACTCGTGCATGCACCGGGGGATGAAGGTGTGCCGCTACGACGAAGGGAACACGCCGGTGTTCACCTGCCCGTACCACGGGTGGTCGTACGCGCTCAACGGCTCCCTCGTCGGCGTGCCCTACTTCAAGGAGGCGTACCACTCCGAGCTCAAGAAGGACGAATGGGGCTTGGTGGAAGTCGCGCAGATGGCCAACTACAAAGGCTCCATCTGGGCGACGTGGGACAAGACCGCGCCCTCCTTCGAAGAGTTTATGGGCGACATGCTCTTTTACCTCGACGATCTGCTCGACGGGCGCGACGGCACGCCGGGCGGCTCCGAGGTCTACGCGGGCATCCAGAAGTGGATCACGCCCACCAACTGGAAGTCCGCCGCCGAGAACCGCGCGGGCGACGGCTACCACAACGTCAGCCACCGCTCCGTCGACCTCGTCGGCATCGGCCCGTCGGGCGGCAAGGGGCGGCGCGACACGGAGATCGGCCAGTCGGTGATGTTCAACTCGCTGATGGAGCACGGCCACACGATGATGGGCGCGCTCCAACTGGGCGACGTGCCGTGGACGCCCTCGCTCCAGAACAACAAGGTGGCCGCCGAATGGGCGGAGCACTGCTACAACGAGCGCAAGAAGAACTACGGCGACCGCGCCCGCGTTCTCGGCAGCGGCGGCAACGCCTTCCCCAACTTCTCCTTCTGGTGCCGCCAGCCTCGCCGCATCTTCGTCCTGCATCCGGGCGGCGACGCGATGACCTCCGAGTTCTGGAGCTGGTTCCTGGTGGACGCCAACGCGCCGCAAGAGGTGAAAGACCTGCTGCGCCACTACTCCCTGCGCTACTCCGGCCCTGCCGGGATGACGGAGCAGGACGACATGGAGAACTGGAACTACGCCGCCAAGGCGAGCAAGGGCGTCATCGCCTCCCGCCAGCCCTACAACTACCAGATGGGCATGCACCACATGGAGGATCACCCCGACCTCCCCGGCAAGATCGTCTTCCGTATGGGCGAGCAGAACCAGTTCGGCATGTACGCCTTCTGGGCCGACCTGATGGCCTCCGAAGACTGGGACGAGGTGATGACCCGCCGCCAACGCCGCGGCAGCCTCCCCTAGCCCCGGCGCGCCTCCTAGTCCGTCGTTCCCGCGGCGGCGGGAACCTCGACGCGAGGCGCCCCGCATCCGCAAGACCCGCCCCGGCGCATCCGGGGCGGGGCGGCAGGGCGCTCCCCTTCCGTTCGCCCTGAGGGAACTCGAAGGGCGATGCGCCCCCGGTAAAACAATGCCCGCCAACAAGCCAACCCCGCCCGCGTGGAAACCGCCCCCCGGCCCGCCCGTCCTCCTCTCCGGCGGCAACCCGCAGATTCCCAAGGGCGACGGCGACGCGCCCGTCCAGGCCTACATCGCCGCGATGCCGGGCTGGAAGCGCGCCGTCGGGCGCCGCATCGACGACCTCATCGCGCGCAACGTGCCGGGCGTGCGCAAGGCGGTGCGCTGGAATTCGCCCTGGTACGGCGTCGAAGGCCAGGGCTGGTTCGTCAGCTGCCACGTCTTCGCCCGCTACATAAAGGTGACCTTCCTTATGGGCGCCGCCCTCGAACCGCCTCCGCCCGGCGCGGGCAAAGACAAGGACGCGCGCTGGCTCGATGTCTACGAGGGGCAGCTCGACGAGGAGCAACTGGCCGACTGGGTGCGCCAGGCCGCCGCGATCCCAGGCTGGCCCGGTTTCTAGCGCGGCGCCGCTCGCCCCCCGTTCGCTCTGAGGGAACTCGAAGGGCGGTCTTGAAGATGGAGCGGGGTTTGGCTAGAGTTCGTATTGCAGACGGCTTGGCCGCGCCTAGGGCGCGAGACCATGCTTAGGGAGGGCATGCTATGGCGGAGCAGCAGTCCACGGACGATCAGCAGGCGAAGGAGCGGTTGGGCTCGGCGGGTTGGCGCCGCCGCAACGCGGTCGTCAATCTGATGGAGATAACGATCGGCCAGCGCATCTCCATCGCGGACGACGCAGTGGGCGAGGTGGTGGACAACCCCCGCGACGGCAGCTGGATTATCGTGCGCTACCTCGAGTCCCCGGCGGACGAGTCGAAGGTGGGGCAGGAGGAGCCGGTGTTCGCGGAGGACGTGACGGGGATGGTGGAGTAGCGGCGGCATACCGCGCCAGCGCAAGAAGAGGCCCCCGCCTTACCTAGCGGGGGCCTCTTTCGTGCTTGGCGGAACCGTTCGTCCTGAGCGAAGTCGAAGGACGAACGAGGGCGCGGGCTAGAAGAGGAGGGTGAGGTTCTTCGCCAGTAGGACGTTCTGGGCGAGGATCACCTTGCGCCGCGCAATCTTCCACTGGCCGTCCACCTTCCGCAGCCTGTCCTCGCGGCGGCCGATGAACAGGTCGGTCTCCGTCTCGACGCGGTTGCGGTAGGTGACGAACTTGCACTTAACATCAACCTCGTCGCCGCGGTCGTCCTCGATGAGCACGTTGGTGATGACGTGAACGATGCGCGAGAGGGGTTCCTCCGCCCAGTGGACGCCGGTCAGGATCTGCTCGATGCGCTTGGTGAGGATGTCCTTGCCCTCGTCGATCCAGTTCAGGTCCTCCATCTCGCGCGTGAACTCGCGCTCGTGCTCGCCGAACTTCACGTTGCGGAGCATCGGCATGTAGTAGCGGATGTCTTCCGTGAGCAGGTCGAGCCACTCGTTGTAGCGCCGCTCGTCGTACAGTGACGCCTCGTAGGTGAGGAACTGCTCGATCTCGTGGTGGCGGGCCATCCGCTCGATGGCGGACTGTTGCGCTTGGGTGGTCATGCTACGCCTTGCCCTCCTCGTGCTCGCGCCGCTCGCGCTTCTCGAACAGGTCGTCCCAGCTCTCGGCGTCCATCAACTCCGCCCAGAAGCTGTACATGCCGAACTGGTTCATCTCGCTCATGCCCTCGACTACGTGGCCGGGCAGGTGGTCGTTCTTGTTGAAGCGCCCCTTGCCGATCTGGTAGTTGTACGGCTGGCGGGACGCGATGACGCCGTTGCTCGCCTTCGACGCGTAGTTCCAGTTCTCCATGTCGTCCTGCTCGGTCAGGCCGGCGGGGCCGGAGTAGCGCAGCCCGTAGTGGCGCAGCATCTCCTTCACCTTGTCCGGCGCGTTCTTGTCCACCAGGAACCAGCTCCAGTACTCCGACTCCTGCGGCCCGCCGCCGGGGTGCCAGACGACCATGCGGCGCGGCTGGCGCGACCAGTAGGACATGTTGGGGAAGATGTTGCCCACGCCGCCGAGGACGCGGGCGGTCTTGCCGAGGTTCCGCTGGCGCTCGTAGTAGCAGTGCTCCGCCCACTCCGCCACCTCGGGGTCGTTCTGGTAGGCGGGCGTCCAGGGGTAGTCGTCCAGTTGCTCGCCCGTCAGCGCGCCGTGCCCGAACTCGGGCGTCGAGATGGCGAGGCGCCGCGAGCCGCCCGTCTCGTCGTCGCGGCGGCCCTTGCCGCCCGACGGGCCGATGCCGACCATATCGACGGAGCGGTGGCTGATGTTGTGGTAGCCGTCGCCGCAGGCGTTCTCGGCGGCGGACTTCCAGTTGGCGCCGGTGCGCCACTTCTGCACGCCCCCGATCGCCTCCGACCCGCCAGGCGAGCCGTCGCGCCCGTCCACCAAGATGTCGTAGTACAGCTTGGTGTCGCCGAGATACTCCTCGAAGGAGGGCGCCTTGGCGTCCCACGTCGCCCAGATGGTGCCCTTGTAGTTGCACAACTGCGCCACCTCGACGAGGCCCCACTCCTCCTTCTTCAGTTCGGAGTGGTACGCCTCCTTGAAGTAGGGCACGCCGACGAGCGAGCCGTTCAGCGCGTACGACCAGCCGTGGTACGGACAGGTGAACACGGGGGTATTCCCCTCGTCGTAGCGGCACACCTTCATCCCCCGGTGCATGCACGAGTTGAGGAAGACGTGGATCTCGCCCTGGCGGTCGCGCGTCATGATGACCGACTCCTCGCCCATGCGGGAGACGAAGTAGTCGCCGGGCTTCTGGATCTGCGACTCGTGGCCGATGAAGAGCCAGACGCGCGCGAACACGCGCTCCTGCTCCAGCCGGTAGATCTCCTCGTTGACGTAGACCTGCCGGCTGACCGTGTAGTTCTCCCGGTCGACGTAGCCCTGGAGGAACGATTGCTTGAGGGTGGTCATGACGCTGCTCCCTTCTTCAAGGTCTGCCCACCTCGCAGATTGCGCGGCTGCGGGTGTACGGCAGGCTCTGCGCTCCCGATGCTCTCCTACCCCACCCCTTATGAGGGATGAGGTTGCTTGTATCGGGGAATACTAGAACTCTTGTCAAGTCGCGTCAATCCGCCGGGCGAGGGGGCTTGGCGGCGGATTCGGGCTATGGGGGGTTAGAATGGCGGCGTGTCCCCGCAATGGCGCGCGCTGCTGTTGGCGGTCGCTTGGCTGAACGCGACCCTCGTTCCGCTGATCGGCGTGCCGGTGCTGCTGCCCGCCATTGGCGAGGAGTTCGGCAGGTCTCCGGCCGCCGCCTCGTGGGTCGCCCTCGCCTACTCGCTGGCGATGGCGGGCGCGTTTATGCCCGCGTCGCACGCGGGCGACCTGCTCGGCCACAAGCGCGTGGCGCTGTTCGGCAGCTACATGGAGGTCGCCTTCATGCTCGCGCTGCTGGCCGCGCCGAGCCTGGAGGTTCTGGTCGCGCTTCGCTTCGGGCAGGGCATCGTGCACAGCCTCGCCGTGCCGAACTTCAACGCCTTCGCCATCGGCGGCTTTCCCCAGGAGCAGCGCGGGCGCGCCGCGGGCGTCCTCGGCGGCGCGATCGGCGGCGGGATGCTGGCCGTCCCCTTCTTAGTGGGCCTCATCACCGACACGCTCGGCTGGCGCTGGGTCTTCTTCATCGCCTCGCTCGTGGTGTTGCTCATCACGCTGTGGGGCAGCTTCACCTTCAAAGAGGGGGCGGCGCGCAGGCGCGAACGCCCCACCCTACGCCAGTTCGACCTGCCCGGCGCCGTGCTGCTGATGGTCTCCGTCGCCCCGCTCATCATCGGCGTGCAGATGGCGCGCGGCTCGTCCGGGCCGTTGGCGTGGGCGCTCATCGGATTGTCGGCGGCGCTGCTGACGGCGTTCGTCGCCTACGAGGCGCGGTTGGAGCACCCCGCGCTCCCGGTGCGGATGTTCCGCCGCGCCGCGTTCGCCGCGCCCAGCGCCTACAACGTCGCCGCTCAGTTCGCGCATGGCGTAACCATCTATCTGCTGCCCATCTTCTTTATCCAGGGTCTGGGATGGAGCGCCACCTACGCGGGGACGGTGATGATCGCGCTTGCGGTGGGGCGCCCGTTGGCCGCGCCCGTCGGCGGCGTGCTCTCCGACCGCATCGGCCCTGCCCCCATCGCCTACCTGAGCGCGTTGGTGATGACGGGCGCGCTGACCGGGCTGGCGCTCGGGACAGGTGGGGCGTTGTCGAGCCTGGCGTTCTTCATGGCGCTGTTCGGCATAGGCCACAGCCTGCTGGGCAGCGCGATGCAGAAGCAGATGTACGCCGCCGCCCCGCGCGACGCACTGGGCATGGCGCCTGGCGTGCTCGGACTCGGACGCCACTTGGGCCAAGCCATCGGCGTCGGCATAGCGGCGGCCATCTTCTCCGCCATGCTGGGCGACGCGGGCGATGGGGCGGGCGACGGCTTCCGAGCCGCGCTCCTGACGACCGCCGGCGTAGTCGCGGTGGTCTTCGCGCTGACGCTGCTGGCCGAGCGGCGACCGCGCTTCCTAGGCGGCGCCCCCGCCCCCGCAAAGGAGCGGGAGGCGTAAGATATGCCCATGCAGCCCGCGTCGCGCAACGAAGACCCCGAGCCCGCCTCCCGGCCTGACGAGCCGGGCGCCGCGCTGCGCACGGCGGGCGGCATCCTGCTCGCCCTTGCCATCCCCACCGCCGTCATCACCTACGTGCTGGTGTTCAGCCCCGTCGCGCCGGGCCGCTACTACCGCTCCATCGCCGGCATCGCCGAGGCCACTGCCGACCTCGGCACGTTCCTCCTCGCTCTCCTCGCTGCCCTCGTCATCCCCGGCCTCATCCTCTATCTCTGGGGCTTGCGCAAGGAGAAGCAGGGGCGGCGCTGAGCGCTCTCCCGTTCGCCCTGAGGGCAATCGAAGGGCGAACGCTCCGCCCTCCCTCCGTTTGACGCGCTCCTTTGCCGGGGCTAGCATGCGTCCGGCGGCTTGCCGCTTGACTACGCGCGGAGGGAGGATACGGATATGGGCATCTCCGGATTCGGCTACCTGGGCATCGGCGTCTCTGACATCGACCGCTGGCGCGCCTTCGCCACCGAAGGCGTCCTCGGCTTCGAAGAGATCGAGGTCGCCGACGACGGCACCGTCTACTACCGCATCGACGAATACCACCACCGCTTCGCCCTGCATCCCACGGGCGAGGACGACGCAGTCTACATCGGCTGGGAGGTTCCCACCCGCCAAGACCTCGACGAGGTCGCCGCCCGCCTCACCCAGGCAGGCGTGACCGTGACGTTGGGCACGGAGGCGGAGAAGGCCAACCGCAAAGTGGTTGACCTCATCAAGTTCAATGACCCCTCCGGCGTCCCACTGGAGGTCTTCCACGGCGGCTTGCAGCTGTGGGAGAAGCCCTTCCGCCCCAGCCGCGCCATCAATGGCTTCAAGACGAAGACGGAGGACGGAGAGCCGTTGGGCGTCGGCCACATGGTGCTCTTTTGCAAGAACCTCGACGACACCGTCGCCTTCTGGCGCGACATCCTCGGCTTCAAGGTCAGCGACTACATCGACCTCTCCTACTCCATGCCCGGCCTGGGCACCGCCGTCTTCTTCCACTGCAACCCCCGCCACCACTCCGTCGCCTTCGTGGAGATGGACGTGCCGCGTCACCTTCAGCACTTCATGGTCGAACTGCTGAATATGGACGACGTGGGCAACACCTACTACAAGTGCCTCGCCGACGGCGTGCCGCTCTCCCTAACCCTGGGCCGCCACACCAACGACCACATGCTCTCCTTCTACATGGTCAGCCCCTCGGGGTTCGACATCGAGTACGGCTGGGGCGGGCGCTACATCGACGACGACAAGTGGATCGTGCAGAGGCACGTCGCCCCCGCCATCTGGGGCCATCAGCCCGCGCGCAGCGCGGGTCCGCCCCCCTCCGCCGCCGAGGAGCCTGCTCTCGCGGGCGCGCGCGCGTCCCTCGACGACGGCCCGGTGACCATCGTAACGGGCGGCACCTACGGCATCGGACGCGCCATCACCAAGGTGCTCGCCCAGCGCGGGCACCGCGTCGTCGCGTTCGGCCTCGACTCCAAGCAGATCGGCAGCGAGGCCGCTGACGGCGCAGCCGGAACCCGCCGCGAGCTCGAAGCGCTTGGCCTCGACGCCGACCTGCTGGAGGCCGATGTCTCCGATAAGGCCGACGTGCAGCGCGTCGTCGACTTCGCCCTCGCCAAGTACGGGCGCGTCGACGGCCTCGTCAACAACGCCGCCATCCACCCCTCCGGCGCGCTGCTGGACACGGACGAGGCGGTGTGGGACAAGGTGATCGACGTGAATCTGAAGGGCGTCTACCTGATGACCAAGGCGGCGCTGCCGCACATGGTCGCGCAGGGCGGCGGCGCCATCGTCAACGTCGGCTCCGGGTCGCAGTGGGGGCGCAGCAACCTGTTGGCCTACTGCGCCTCCAAGGGCGGCGTCTACGCCTTCAGCATGGCCACCGCTTACGACTACATCCACGACCACGTCCGCGTGAATATGGTCATTCCCGGCGGCGCCCCCATCACGGGCATGACAGAGGGCCACCCCTACATCGAGCAGGCGGGCAAGAACACCGTCAGCGGGCGCAACACGCTGCCTGAGGAGATCGCCTACGCCGTCGCCTACTTCCTCTCCGACGACGCAGCGCAGGTGAGCGGCTCCATCATCGACGTTGGCTGCTTCGACCATCAGGGCGGTCCCGTCAGGCCGCGCGAGCAGGCCGCCTCCGCCGCCTCCGCCAACGGCAACGGATCCCATGCAGGAGCGCCCGCGCCCGTCGGCGCCCGCTAGCCCCTAGCCCGAGTCAGTCCGCCGCTGCCCGCGCGTCAGGGAGGATGACATCGACCGCGCCAAGAGCGCCTTCTTCGTAGGCGCCCTCTACTTCTGCTTTGGGGCGATGGAGCGCGCCACCTGGCCCAACCTTCTGCCCAGCATCGGCGCGTACTTCGAAGTCTCCTCAACCGCCGTTGCGTGGACGGTCATCGCCTTCGCCGTCGGCATGGCGGGCAGCACGCTCACCGCCGGGCGCCTCGGCGACCTGCTCGGCCACCGGCGTCTTGCCGCTACGGGATTCGCCCTCGAGGGGTTGCTGCTGTTCGCCTGCGCCCTCAGCTCCGTCCTCTGGCCCATCTTCCTCTTCCGCTTCCTCCAGGGTTTCGCGGCGGCGGCGGCGCTCAACAACGTAACCGCCATCGCCGTCGGCGCCTTCCCCCGCGAGCGGCGCGGGCGCGCCATCGGCGCTGTCGGCGGATTCGCCGCCTTCGGCCTGATGATCGGCCCGCTGTACGGCGGATTCGTCGGCGATTGGCTCGATTGGCGCTGGGCGATCGGCGTCATTGGTCTCTACGTGCTGGCGCAGGCGGCGGTTACGCTCCTGATGGCGCCGCCCGACAAGGCGACCATGCAGCTGAAGGACGCCCGCGGTCTCCACTGGACGGGCGCGTTCGGCTTCCTAGTGGCGATGATCACGCTCATCGTCGCGGCGCAGTTGCTGCGCTCCGGCGACACGCGCCTAGTCGGCGGCGCCCTGTTGGCGGTCTTCGTGCTTGTAACCGCCCTCACCGTCTGGCGCGAATCCCGCGCGCCCGCGCCCATCCTGGGCCTGCGCCTCTTCAAGGAATGGAACTTCTCGCTCGCCAGCGCCTCCCTCATATGGTTCAGCCTCTCCTTCGGCGCGATGAACGTGCTCTTTCCCTTCTACCTCCAAGAGGGGCTCGGCTGGACGCTCGCCGCGTCGGGCGTGATGCTCGTAGCCCTCAACGCCGTGCAGCCGTGGGGCTCCCCTCTGAGCGGACTGCTGGCCGACCGTTTCGGCTCCGCCCGCGTGATGGTCGCCGGAACGGTCGCCGCCATCGCCGGACTGCTGCTGGCGGGAGCGCTGGGCAGCGCGCCGGAGACGTGGCGCATCGTGCTTGCGCTTGGGCTGTTCGGCGCGTCCGTCAGTCTCTTTATGCCGCCGGTCACCAAATTGATATTCGCCCACGCGCCGCAGAACGCGTTGGCCGGGGCGGCGTCGATGGCCACCTCCGGACGCTACGTCGGCCAGTCGTTGGGCGTGGCGTTCGGCGCGGCGCTGCTGGTCGCCGGAGGCGGCGCGCCCCTCGCGGAGGCGTTCGGCAACGCGATGACCACCCTCGCCGCCGTGCTCGCGGGCGGCCTCGCGCTCATAGCGCTCGCAAGGCCCGCCGCAGGCCTGATTCGGCGCCGCACGGCGGCGGCGGCGGAGCGGCGGATTCCGTGAGCGGCGCACCTTGCGCGCGCCGTCCTGCGCCCCTTTTGCGCGTCTGCTTGACGAAACCGACAGGCGCGGGTAAAGTCCCGCCATCCTGCAGGGAGGCGGCCACGGCCAGGCGCCGCAATCCGCGTTCCCGTTTTGGGAGGAGGGAGCGTTATGCGACCCATCATCGCGCTGCTAGCGCTTGCGTTGGCCGGGCTTGTCGTCGCCGCTTGCGGCGGCGCCGACCCCACGCCGACGCCGACCGCGGCCCCTGCCGCAGCCACGGCCACCCCGACGCCCGCGCCGACGCCGACCCCAGGCCTCGGCGACGAGCCTTACGAACTGACCATCTGGGTCGGCGGCCAGGGCTCCTCGTCCTACGCCCTCGGCGTCGGCACGTCGGAGATCATCAACAAGAACCACCCGTGGGTGCGCGTTCGCGCCATCGAGCAGACCGGCCCCGAGGGCATGCTCACCTACGAGAGCCAGCCGGACAAGCGGCCGTTCACGCTGCTCTCCGCCAGCCAGAACGACATCGGCGTCTACGAGAACGGCCTCGCACCCCTGAGCGGGCCGCTAGACCCGCCGCTGGTGTTGTTCAACTACGCGCCCAACTCGTCGGTCGGCTCTATCTGCGCCGACCCCGAGATTAGGCACATCCGCGACCTGGCGGGCAGGAAGGTCTCGCTCGGCACGCCCGGCACCATCTTCTACAACCTGGTGGAGGCATTGGCCAGGGCCGAAGGCATGTGGGACGACATCGACATTCAGGTCTTCCCCTCGTCCACGCAGCAGCGTCAGGCGTACGTCGACGGGCGCATCGACTGCACCACCATCGGCATCATCGACCAGTGGACGACCTCCACGGGCGCGGAGCCGATGCAGACGCGCGGCGCCTACGCCTTCGACCACGGCGACGAGGCGTTGTTCGCGCTGGCGCGCGAGCAGAGCGGCATCTCGATGTTCCCGAACACCCTTTGCCCGGGCGCGTTCAGCGAGCCGCTGAGCCTCGACTACGAGCCGGTGCAGGCGAAGATGAACTACGTCGCCTACACGCCGGGCTACCTGGCGGCGCCGCAGGTGCCTGAGGAAGTCATCTACCAGTTGATGCGGACGATCTACGACTACCGCTTCGACTACAAGGACTTCCACCGCAACGGCGTCTACATGGAAGACCAGATGGCCAACATGGTCATCGGCCAAGAGTACTTCCACCCCGGCGCCATTCGGCTGTACGAGGAGGAAGGCGTCGAGTACGGCATCCCTGGGCACGAAGCCCAGCAGGCGAAGGACAAGGCTTCGGGGCACCCCAAGGTGGCCTGCCTGTAGCAGACTGACCACAAGTCCTCAATGTACGGGGGGCGGCGGACGCCGCCCCCCGTACGGACGGCAACAACCGGTCGGAGGATAGACCTGTGGAAGAGGCAGCGGAACGGGAAGCAGTACGAGCTGCGGAGGAAGAGGCGGGGCTTCGCTCCCGCACCACCCAAGAGGGGATCCAGAACTGGCTCTCTTGGGCCATTTTCGCCGTCGCGGCCATCACCGTCCTCCTCTCGATGTGGAACGTCTGGTTCCCCATCGAGCTCTCCACGGGGCCGCTGGTTCACCTCGGACTGACGACCTTCATCATCACGCTGTCCTTCATCCTCCGCCGCCCCACGCGCCTCCGCATCGCGTGGATAGTGCTCGTCCAGATAATCGCCTGGGTGGGGATGTACTTCATCTACCAGAATCAACTGGAACTCCTCCAGCGCCTCGGCTTCGCCACCAATCTCCAACTCTTCTACATGGGCACCGTCATGGCCGTCCTGTTCTACTACTCGTGGATTATGTTCGGCCCCGTGTTCGCCGTTGTGGCGGGCCTGTTCGGGGGCTACGCCATGTTCGGCGACTTCCAATGGCTACCCTTCGAATTCGAGCTACCGCGATGGCTGGACCTACTGCGCACGGCCGACACGACGTGGAACCGCGCGCTCTCCATCATGACGCTCAGGGCGGTCCAAGGCACCATCGTCGTCTTCTCCTTCTCCTTCCTCTTTATGCTGCTGGTGATGGGCGCGCTGCTCCAATCGTCCGGCGGCATCGGCTTCGTCTGGACGATCGCCCGCGGCATCACGCGCCGCGTCTCCGGCGGCCCCGGCCTCGTGGCGGTGCTGAGCAGCAGCACCGTCGCCACCTTCACCGGCGGCGGCGCCGCCAACGCCGGCATCACCGGCGTGGTGACCATCCCGATGATGAAGCGCGCGGGCTACAACTCCGAGAAGGCCGCCGCCATCGAGGCCGTCGCCTCCGTCGCGGGCGGCATCACCCCGCCCATCCTCGGCGCCGCCGCCTTCATCATGGCCGACTTCGTCGGCAAGACCTACTTCGACATCATCGTCATCACCGCCATCCCCGCCGTCCTCTTCTACCTCGGCCTCGCCGCCTACATCGTCTTCTCCGCCCAGCGCGACCGCATCGATATGACCGTCGACCAGGACTTCCCGACCATCCCGCGCCAGCAATTCTTCATGCAGATGACCATGCTCCTCCTCCCCATGGCCACCCTCATCATCATGCTCACCCAGCGTCTCTCCATCCAGTTGGCCATCTTCTGGACGATGATCACCATCCTCACCCTCTGGGGCTTCTTCTACCTCCTCTCCCGTTTGGGCGTCATTGAAGCCCCGCCGGAGTGGAAGCAGACGCGCCAGAACGTGGTGCGCGCGGCTGTCCTCGCCTCCGGCATCGCTATGGCCGCCGCTACCCTCGACGTGATGCTCAGCGCCATCCAGCAGACGGGTCTGGGCCTGCGCGTCGCCTCGCAGATGGCCGACTGGGGCCAAGGCTCCATCATCCTCACCCTCTTCATCGCCATCGTCGCCTCCTACTTCCTCGGCCTCGGCCTGCCGCCACTGCCGGTGTACGTGATAACGGCGGTGCTGCTCGCGCCCGCGTTGGTGCGCCTCGACGCCGAACTCATCGTCGCCAACTACGTGATGTACTACACCGCCCTCGTCTTCCCGAACATCAACCCGCCCGTCGCCTCCACCGTGCTGGTGACCGGCCAGATGGCGGGCGCCAACTACCTCCGCGCCAGCATCGAGGCGACCAAGTTCGCGGGCGGCGCTATGTACCTGCCCTTCCTGCTCTTCTTCGGCCCCGAACTGCTGCTGATCGACGGCTTCAGCCTCCAGTTCTTCCATATCTTCATCCTGGTCGCCGTAACCATCGTCATCGGCCAGGCCGGCCTCGCCGGATTCTTCGGGATACGGCAGAACCTGCTGATACGCACGCTGGGCATGCTCACGCCCGTCTTCACCTTCCTCTACCTATGGTCTCGCGAGCCCGCCTGGGAGATGACCGCGTGGGCTGCCGCGCTGGTCGTCGTCCTCTACGGCGTCCTCTCACGCGTTCTCAAGCGCGGCGCGCCGCAAGAAGCCGCCGCAGGCTAAAGGGAGCAACGGCTATGACTATGACCGACGCCTCGAAGTACGCCCTAGGCCCCACCACCGACGAGGTGCTCGACGCCGAGAGCGCCGGGTTCGCCGCTATCGACCACGGCCAAGGCTTCTGGTATGGCTTCGAGAACCACCTCGAGGAGCTCGGCTACCAGCGCATCATCGAAGCTCCGTGCTCTTGCCCCGACGCGGGCTGGCACGGCCATCTGCCCGAGTGCCGGTGGCTCCGCGACTGGCCCGCCTAACGCGCCCGTCCGCCTCGAACAACCCGGCTGCGTTTGCGAATCCGCCCGCAGCCTCTTAACATCCCGCCGCCCACGTTCCGGCCGGAACGCGGACACCCACACGACGAGGGAGGAAACTCGACATGGTGCGAGAGCGAGTCGACGAGGCCGAACTGCTGCAGATCGAGGACGCAGGGGAGGCGGTCGAGCGGGTGGAGCACGCCAAGCCCTACCACCGCTACCTGGAGGCCGAGCTCGGCCCCCGCAACCACTGGTTCCCCGCCTTCTTCAGCCAGGAACTCGCCGAGGGCGAGATGATGAACCAGATGCTCGCCGGCGAGCGCCTCTTCTTCAAGCGCGCCGGGGGCAAGGTCTACGCCGTCGAAGACCGCTGCGTCCACCGCGGCGCCGCCTTCTCCAGCAAGCCCGAGTGCTACAGCACCAACACCATCACCTGCTGGCTCCACGGCTTCACCTACGACGTGCGCGACGGCGGCCTCATCGAGATCATCACCGAGCCCGGCAGCCGCGCTATCGGCAAGATGGCCCTCAGAACCTACCCCGTCGAGGAGCACAACGGCGTCGTCTTCGTCTTCATCGGCGACCTCGACCCGCCCCCGCCCCTCGCCAGCGACGTGCAGCCTCGTTTCTGGAACGCCGGGCTGAAGTTCCGCCCGCTGCACCGCCACCTCATCCGCGCCAACTGGCGTCTCTCCTGCGAGAACGGCTACGACGCCGCCCACATCTACGCCCACCGCAACTCCGCTATCGTCACCCAGGTCGGCGTCCCGATGCCCCTCGGCACCTACGCCCCCGACAAGTCGTCCGTCCTCGTCCACGAGAACGAGGACGACTCGCCCAAGGGCGTCGTCAAGATTATGGGCGACCGCCCCGGCATGAAGACGGACGTGAACGTGTGGGAGGCGGAGATCGAGGGCAACCGCATCGTCGCCGCCAACGTCGACCCCGCCAACCCGCCCCCCGGCGTCGACCTCGACGTCGGCCTCTTCCTCCCCTGCGGCCTCGAAGTGGACTGGTTCCCGCAGCCGGGGATGATTCACTTCGAGTGGTACGTGCCGGTGGACGAAGAGCACCACATGTACATGATCATCCAGAGCCGCTACTGCGAGACGGAGGAGGACGAGCGCAAGTTCCACGAGGACTGCGAGAACTTCCTCGGCCCGCTGGTCTGGAAGGAGCCCGACGGGCAGACCGACTACCCGGGCGACGGCCCCACGTGGGGCTTCAACAACTTCGACCAATTCGGGCGCGCCCAGATGGAGCACGTCTACGCGAAGGAAGACTTCTGGAACCGCGAGCGGCTCACCAAGCCCGACTACATCATCGTCCGCTGGCGCATGCTGGCGCACCGCCACATGCGCGCCATCCAGAAGCGCGGCGGCCCCGGCAACTGGGCCAACACCGGCCCCTGGGACCCCGCCCGCGCCCCCGAGCCCGTCAACCTCATGCGCACCCCCGGGACCAGCAACGGCTACAAGTCCGCCCACATCTAGCGCCCCCGGGAGCGCCCGCCGCTCCGCCAACCAAACGAACCGGGCCGGAGGCAACCGCCTCCGGCCCGCCGTTTTCCCGCCACCCGCCTCTCTTTCCGGCGTTCCTGCGGAGGTAGGAACCTCGACGTGCGGCGCCCCGATCCGCAAGACCACCCCCGCCGATAGAGAGTCGGGCGGGGCAGGGCTCCCTGAATGGCAGGGTAAGGGGCGCTTCCCCGCCGGCCTACGCCAGCCCCAACTCCCCGCGCGGCCTCGTGCACGTGTCCACCGCCGCGTAGATGGCCGCCTTGGTGACCTTCACCAGGTCGGGGATGTAGCTGAACCCCATCCCGCCGAGGCCCTCCCACTCCTTGGGCGCGTTGGCGGGCGGGAAGGGCATCCCGAACCGCGCCGTCGGAATCCCCAAGTTGCGGATCGCCGAGGCGTCCGTCTGACCGCTCACCTGCGGCGGCGGCTCGTGAGGCCGCCCCTCTGCGTACTCCCAACCCCGCATCGACGAGTGGATGATCCAGTTGTCCGGGTCGGTGCTCCCGCCGGGGTATGACGCGAACATTTCCCAGTCCACCTCCAGCGATGCGTCGGCGGTGCGGATGGCGTCGATCGCCTCGCCGAACTGCGCGGCGACGTCCGCCGTCGACGTGCGCGGATTGCACCGCACGTCCACGTAGATCTCCGTCGCCGCCGACGGGAACGCGGGGCGGTAGGGCCAACCCGCCCGCAGGGCAGAGATGTTGCCTTGCGGCGCGCACTGCCCCGACGTGTTCCGCTTGGTGTACTCCGGCAGCCACTCCTCCAGCGCCAATATCACCTTCGCCGCGTCCGTCGCCGAGTTGCGGTAGCCCGGCACGCCGCGCGGGATGCCCGCGTAGCCCATCGTCCCCCGCACCGTAACCTTGAACCAGCACAGCCCCACCTCTTCCCAGAACACCGCCCACCACGGCTTGCAGATGATGGCGAAGTCCGGCGCGACGCCGTGCGTCAACATATAGGTAACGCCGCTCCCCAGGCCGTGGCTCTGGCGCTCGTTCGGCGGCGGCGTCATCGGCATGCCGCCCCCCGCGAACGCCGCGATCAGGTCGCCCGACAGCGGCACGCCCGCCTGCTTCACGGCCACCGCCGCCTCCACCATCGCTGTAACCATTCCCTTGGGGTTGGACGCGCCCAAGCCGATGACGTTGCCCTCCTCGTCGATATGCGCTTGCGGAACCATGTCCGGGCGTAGCTCCGGCCCCGCCCAGGGGATGTCGTCCGCGTCCGCCGTCAGGTGCGTGTCGATGGGCGCGTACAGCATCACCGACGCTCCCTGCCCCGACCCGCGCACGCGCCCCACCGCGTTCCCCGAGTCCTCGTCCATCCCCTGGTAGAAGGCGTCGAACCCCGCTCCCCGCATGTACGCCGCCACGAACTCGCTCGCGGCGCGCTCGTGCCCCGTCGGGCTGTGGATGGCGGTGATGTCGCGGTTGAACGCGCGCATCCGCTCCTCGTCGATAGCCGCGCACGCCGCCTCGACCCACTCGCGCTGCTGCGCCGACAGCGGCGCCTGCTTCGTCGTTATCCGCGTCGGAACGTTCGCTGCGTCCGCCATGCCGATACCCTCCTTCTTCTCCTGTGACTTTTCTCTACACCTCTCCGCCGTTCCGGCCCCGCTCCCTATGGCCCCATCTCCACTATCGCCACGTCCTCTATCCGCTCGTCCGCCGTGAAGCGCCAGATGCTGATGTGCCCGCGTCGCAGGTCGCCGTTGTCGTCCCATTCCAGCGTCCCGCCCGCGCCCTCGAAGTTGATGTC
The DNA here is from genome assembly GCA_964560025.1 of uncultured Dehalococcoidia bacterium. GTDB lineage: Bacteria > Chloroflexota > Dehalococcoidia > Lucifugimonadales > Australimonadaceae > JAGWBE01. Next base: position 23,283 of record CAZLKC010000013.1, on the reverse strand, counting down.
CTTCCCCTCGCGCACTAGGCGCAGCGCCTCCGCGACGCCCTCGGGCGTGGCGTGCACCAGCGTCCCGGGCGCGTCGGCGATGGCGCGCAACTGGTCGCGGATCGCCGCTCCGTCCACGCTCCCCGCCGCCTGAGCCGCGAGCATAATCGCCATAGCCGCGTCGTACGTCTCCTTCACGTAGGTTATCTGCACGGGCTGGCCGTAGCGCTCCTCGAACGCCTTGTCCCACGCCCGGCTTGTCTCGTTGGGCGGCGGCGGCGCGCCCGACGTGCCGTACATCCCGCCCAGGTGCTCGCCGCCGATCTCCTCCACTACGCGCGGGCGCTTCATCGCGTCGGCGAACACGAACTGGTCGTACAGCCCCAACTCGATCGCCTCCTTCACGACGGCGATGCCCGCTGACGCGAAGTCGATCACCACCAGCGCCTCTGCGCCCTCGCTCGCCGTCTTCTCCAGCGCCTCGCGGTAGGAGGTCTGATTCGCATAGATGACGGCGCTGACCAAGCCTCCGTCCCATGCCGCCGCGAACGTCTCCGCCAGCCCCCGCCCGTACGGGTCGTTCCGGTACGCCACCCCCACCTTCGTGAACCCGCGTTCCCGCGCCACCCGGGCCAGCACCGGGCCTTGCGCGCTGTCCGCCAACGTCGTGCGGAAGAAGAAGTCGTCGTCCACCGCCTGCGCCAGCACGGGCGCCGTCGCCGACGGACTGATAGTTGGGATTTGGGCGAGCCCCGTAATCGTCTCGGCGACGGGCAGAGAGGCCGCGCTCGAGTTCGGCCCCACGATGGCGTGCACGCCTTCCTCCTCCACCAGCGCCCGCGCCGAAGCCAGCGCTATCTCCAAGTCGCGCGGCGCGTCCATCGCCACGCTGCGCACCGGATGGCCCAGCACGCCGCCCTGCTCGTTCACCTGCGCGACGGCCATGTCGAACCCGCGCTGCCGGTCGGCGGATGAGTCGGGCGACCCTGAGAAGTCCAGCAGCAGCCCGATGGTGAGCGGCTCGTCGCTCTTCGGCTCGCCGCCGAAGCAGGCGGCGGCCAGCAGCGCCAAGGCCGCCAAAGCGCCCCAAATCCCCAGCCTCCGCGCCAAGCAATCCTCCGTGCGTTCGTGGTGTGGGCGCCGCTACGAGGCGCTCCGCCCAACATCCGCAGGTTACACGCAGCGCCGCACCCGCTCAATTCTCTGCCCGCGCACGCCCCGCGCGTCTGCCGTACACTTGCCGCCGAGGTGATCCGTATGGCAACGAACGCTTTTAGGTTGGAGGGCAAGGTCGCCGTCGTTACGGGCGGCAGCCAGGGGATCGGACGCGGCGCGTCGCTGGCGCTGGCCGCCGCGGGCGCCGCCGTCGCCGTAACCAACCTCCCCGCCAAGCGCGAGGACGTGGACGAGGTAGTCGAGCAGATCGTCAGCGCCGGAGGCGCGGCCAAAGCCTACGACCTCGACGTGTCCAACTCAGCCTCCGTCCGCCCCGTCTTCGACGCGGTAGCCGCCGACCTCGGCGGCGTAGACATCCTCGTCAACAACGCGGGGGTGCGCCGCAACGCGCCCGCCGCCGACATCACGGAAGACGACTGGGATTTCGTCTTGGGCGTGAACCTCAAGGGCGCCTTCTTCTGCGCCCAGGCCGCCGTCGCCCATATGCGCGAGGGCGGGCGCGTCATCAACATCGCCTCCCAACTCGCCGTAACCGGCGTGCCCGGCCGGACGCCCTACATCGCCAGCAAGGGCGGCCTAGTGGCGATGACGCGGGCGCTGGCCGTCGAGTGGGCGCCCCTCGGCGTAACCGTCAACGCCGTCGGCCCCGGCCCCACCGCCACCCCGATGACCGCCAACACGACCCCCGAGGCCGAGGCTGCGCTCCTATCCCGCTCTCCCCTTGGCCGCCGCCTCGAGGTCTCCGAGGTAGTCGGCGCCATCGTCTTCCTCGCCAGCGCCGAGGCAGGCGCCATCACCGGCCAGCATCTGCTCGTGGACGGCGGCTGGACGGCCGCCTAGCCGCCCGCCGCGCGCAGCGACGACGCCCGCGCCACCAACTCCGCCAGCGCCACCTCGTCCGGACGCTCGCCCGACTTCATCGCCAGGTCGGCCTCGACCAGCAGCCGGTACAGCGCGCCGACGGCCTGCGCCGGGAAGCGCCGCGCCTGCTCCGCCGTCTTGCGGATCACGAAGTCGGAGTTCGCGCCGATGCGCGGCCCCCACTCTCCCCTTGGCACGCCCAATCGCAGCAGTTCCTGACCGAGCGCCGTCAGCCGCGCCTGCCGCGCCACCATCGACACCAGGTACGGCCCGCCCGCGCCCTCCGTCAGCAACGCCTGTAGTTTCGCCATCGCGCGGTCGCCGCGCCCCTCCATCAGCGCGTCCACCAGGTCGAACACCGACGACTCGCGCAAACTCGCGGTCAGCGCCTCCACGTCCTCCGCCTCGATGACCTCGCCGCCCGAGCGGTAGACCGCCAACTTCTCCAACTCGTTGTCCATCGCCCACAGGTTCGGCCCCACGTGCTCCGCCAGCGCATCCGCCGCCCCCGGCGACAGCCGTGCCCCCTTCCGCGCCGCGCGCTCCCGCGCCCACTGCTTCAACTCCTCGCGGCGCAGCGGCGCGAAACTCCGCACCTGCACGCGCTCCTTCCCCAGCGCTTGAATCTCCCGCAGCAGCGGATTGCCCTGCGCCACTCTGCCGTCCACGAACGCTACGTCCGTGAAATCGGGCGTCTCCGCCAACGCTTGAGGCAGCCCCGCCGCTGCGCCCAGGCCCTCGCCCGGCTGCCGCCGCCCGCGCCTCCCGCCGCCCGAACCCGCGGCGGCCTCCAACAGGCCATGCACCACCACCAGCCGCCGCTCCGCCAGGAAGGGCACGACCATCGCCGCCCCCACGAACGCGTTGACCGTGAACCCCGCCGCGTCGAACCGGCTCACGTTCGGCGCGCGAACGTCCGGCGGCCCCACCGCCTCGGCGAGCGCCTCCACCGCCTCGTTCGCCGAGAACGCATCGTCGCCGTGGAAGACGTAGATCAAGGCAATGACCGCTATACTGGCGGGGAGGGAACCCGGCTTATGCGCGCGCTGCTCTACCTATTCGGCCGGTTGGCCGCCCTAGTCTACTTTATGTTCCACTCGCGAGTGCCTCTGTGGGTGAAGGCGCTCCCCTGGGCGGCGTTCGTCTACTTCGTCTGGCCGCGCGACCTCTTCTTCGACTTCCCGCCCCTCCCCGGCCTGCTCGACGACCTCCTCGTCGCGTTCCTGCTCCTCAAGGCCTTCTTCTGGCTCGCCCGCCGCGCCGCCGGGCCTCAGCGCCGCCAAGACCCGCCCGACGGCGCAGTCCCCGCCGAATTCCGCGTCATCGAACCCGACGACGAATCCGGCGGCGGACGCGGCGCTGCGTCCTGATTCCGGCGGAGCGGCGGCGGATCCGCCGCCGCCTACGCCTCTCCCAGTATCCGCTTGGCCGCCTCCCGCGCCTCGCCCATGTTCGCCACGAACCGCTCCTGAGGGACGCGGCGCAGCACGTTCATCTCGGCCATCGCCTCCGCCGGCATGCCGTGGACGCCCATCACGATGGGCTCCGTCTGATGCTCGTAAGCAGCGTCGATCAACTGCTCCACCGTCAGCGCCGCGCTGTCGTCCATGTACACCGTCTTCGAGAAGTCCAGAATCACCACCTCGTGCTCGGGCAGGTCGGCGCCGATGGCCCTCATCATCTTGCCCGACGACGCTACGCTGAAGCTGCCGCGCATCGACACCAGCCCCACTCGCGCGGAGAGAACGTCGACGTGCTCCGCATCCTCTCCGGCGAACAGGAAATCCCTGTCGCGCAACGGCGTGGAGACGATGCTGTCCAACTCCATCCGCTCCCACGTGAGGGCGGACAGCATCCCCGCCGCGATGAGGCCGATGCCGACCGCGGTCACCAAGTCGACGAACACCGTCAGCGCCAGCGTGGCCGCCATCACCACCAAGTGCTGCGGCTGTATGTAGCGCACCCGCCTGATGAAGCGCCAGTCGATGATGTCCAGCCCCACCTTCATCAGGATGCCCGCCAGCACCGCCATGGGGATGATTCCCAGGTGCTGCCCCAACTCCAACGCCATCGCCAGCAGCAGCCCCGCGCACAACACCCCCGCAAGCGCCGAGCGCCCCCCGCTGCGGATGTTGACCACCGACCCCGAGGTGTTCCCCGCGCCCGGCAGGCCGCCGATCAATCCCGCCGCGATGTTCCCCAGGCCCTGGCCCACTAACTCCTTGTTCGGGTTGTGGTGCGTCCGCGTCAGCGAGTCGGCCACAAGCGAGGTCAGCAGGCTGTCGATGGAGCCGAGCAGCGCTAGGATGAGCGCAGGCTCCACCGCGCTGACCAAGAAGCCCAGAGACGCCTCCGGCGCCCGTATCGGCGGCAGACCCGACGGCACCTCTCCGATGACCGGCGCGCCCGTCAACCACAGCGCGCCTAGCGCCGTGCCTATCGCCAGCGCCGCGAGCGTCGACGGCAGATATCGCTGCAATCGCGCCGGCCAAAGCAGCCCGACCGCTAGCGTCGTCGCGGCCAGCGCCAGCGCCTCCGGATTCGCTCTCATCACTGCGTCCGGCCACGCGCTGATTGCTCCCTTGGCTCCGCCCGAGACCACCGTCGCCCCCAGGAAGGGCAGCGTCTGGACGAGGATAATGATGACGCCGATGCCCGTCATGAACCCGGCGATGACTCCGTAGGGCGTATAGGCGGCGAACCGCCCTATCCGCAGAACCCCCAGCAGAAACTGCATCACCCCGGCCATGATGACGATCGTGAACGCCTCGCCCAGGCTATCCGCGTGCATCGTGACGATGACGGCCATGGCCACCGTCATAGGGCCGGTCGGGCCCGATATCTGCCCCCGCGTCCCTCCGAACACCGCCGCGAAAAAGCCCACCGCCACTGCGCCGTAGAGTCCGGCGACCGCCCCCAACTCCGACGCCACGCCAAAGGCCAGCGCCGTCGGCAATCCGACGACCGCCACCGTTACGCCGCCGAACAGGTCGCCGCGAAGATTCTCTAGCCAAGGCCTTCGTTGTAGGAGCCTAGTGAGCATCGCGGCGCAAGTTAGCATCCTCCCGCGCGGCCTGATGAGGGCATGAACGATGATAAATGAAAGCACGAGCGCGGTAGTGCGCGGCGCGTGCCCGCCGCAGGGCGCTATCTCCGCCGCCTAGCCAACCCCCGCCCGGCGCTATAATGCCTACTTGCCCTATCCGGCGGAGGAACTGCTATGACCACCGACCCTATGAAGCCCCGCAGCGCCGAGATGACCGACGGCCCGTCGCGCGCGGGCGCCCGCGCCATGCTCAAGGCCATCGGCTTCACCGACGCCGACCTCGCCAAGCCCATCATCGGCGTCGCAAGCATGTGGACGGAGACGATGCCCTGCAACTACAACCACCGCGACATGGCCGCCTTCGTCAAGGAGGGCATCCGCGAGGCAGGCGGCACGCCGATGGAGATCAACACCATCTCCGTCTCCGACGGCGTCTCTATGGGCACCGAGGGAATGAAGGGCTCCCTCATCAGCCGCGAGGTCATCGTCGACTCCATCGAGGTCGCCTCGCGCGGCCACTCTTTCGACGGCCTGGTCATCCTCGTCGCCTGCGACAAGACCATCCCCGCAGGCGCTATGGCGCTGGCGCGCCTCAACATCCCGGGCCTCACCTTCTACACCGGCTCCATCGCCCCGGGCGTCTTCGACGGCAAGAAGGTGACGCTCCAAGAGGTCTACGAGGCCGTCGGCGCGCACGCTGCCGGGCGCATCGACGACGACGCGCTCCGCCGCCTCGAGGACGCTGCCTGCCCCGGCGCGGGCGCCTGCGGCGGCCAGTTCACCGCCAACACGATGGCGATGGCCCTCGAGTTCCTCGGCATCAGCCCCGCGGGCCTCAGCGAATCCCCCGCCGTCGGAGCCGCCAAAGCCGAGGCCGCCCGCGAGGCGGGGCGCATGGCCGTCGGCCTCCTCCGCGACGGCGTGAAGCCGCGCGACCTGATGACCCGCGACGCATTCGACAACGCCATCGCCTGCGTCGCCGCCACGGGCGGCTCCACCAACGCCGCCCTCCACCTCGTCGCCATCGCCCGCGAGGCCGGCGTCCCCCTCACCCTCGACGAGTTCGACTCCGTTATGCGCCGCACGCCCATCCTCGCCAGCCTCAAGCCCGGCGGCGACTACGTGGCGACCGACCTCTACGAGGCGGGCGGCTACGCCCTCGTCGCCAAGGAGCTGGCCGACGCGGAGTTGGTTCACCAGGGCGCGCGCAACATAGACGGGCGCACCCTCGGCCAGATTGCCGCCGCCGCCGCGCCCGCCGCCGGGCAAAAAGTGGTCGTCTCCGCCGCCGAGGCGCTCAAGCCCTGGGGCGGCATCGCCGTCCTGCGCGGCAATCTCGCCCCCGACGGATGCGTGGTCAAGCTCGCAGGCCACGACCGCCTCCACCACCGAGGCCCCGCCCGCGTCTACGACAGCGAAAAGGCGGCCTTCCAAGCCGTCCAGCGCGGCGACATCCACGCGGGCGACGTAGTGGTCATCCGCTACGAAGGCCCCGCCGGCGGCCCCGGCATGCAGGAGATGCTCGCCGTAACCGGCGCCCTCGTCGGGCGCGGCCTCGACAGCGAGGTCGGCCTCATCACCGACGGGCGCTTCTCCGGCGCAACCCACGGCTTCACCGTCGGCCACGTCGCCCCTGAGGCCTTCCGCGGCGGCCCCATCGCCGTCGTTCAAGAGGGCGACATCGTCGTCATCGACGTGGAGAACCGCCGTCTCGACGTAGAGGTCTCCGACGACGACCTAGCCCGCCGCAAGGCCCAGTGGCGCGAGCCCGAACCCAAATACCCCACCGGCGCCCTCGCCAAATACGCCCGCACCGTCTCCTCCGCCAGCGACGGCGCCATCACCTCCCCTGGCCTGGAGGGCAGCGTGTGGTAGGGCAGGGCAGGGGGCGCCCCTCACACCATCGCCCGCAGTTGCCCCCCGTCCACGCTGATGTTCTGCCCGGTGACGAATCCCGCTCGCTCCGACGCTAGGAACGCCACCAGGTCGCCCACCTCCTCCGGGTCGCCGAAGCGGTCGGCGGCGATCAGCTTGCGCCGCAGCTCCAGCGCTTCGCGTTCGTCCGCGCCGCGACGCCGCGCCTGCATCTCCGCCACCGCCTGAAGGCGCCCCGTCTTGATGGAGCCGGGCAGCACGTTGTTCACCGTAACGCCGTCCGCCGCCACCTCGAGCGCCAGCAGGCGCGCGCGCGCCGCCGCCGCCGACCTCGCCACCGTCGACAGCGCCAGGTTCTCCTCCGGCTGCTTGATGGACAGCGACAGCACCGTGATGATGCGTCCGTAGCCCTGCTCGCGCATAAAGGGCAGCGCCAATCGGTCTAGCCGCACCGCGCTCATAAAGCTGAGGTCGAGCGCCGCGAGCCACTGCTCGTCGCTCATATCCGCCGCCTGACCGGGCGGCGGCCCGCCGAGGTTGTTCACCGATACGTCCACGCGCCCCCACCGCTCCGCCGTCATCTTCACCACCCGCTCGATGTCCGCAGGCGCCGACAGATCCGCCTCGACTGCGATAGCCCGCGCCGCGCCGTAGGCACGATCGATCGCCTCCGCCGCCTCCGCCGCCTCGCCGCCGTGGCGCGAGACGATGGTCACGTAAGCGCCCTCCCGCGCCAGAGACTCCGCGCAAGCGCGTCCGATGCCCTTGCTCGAGCCGCCCACGATGGCGGCGCGTCCGGCCAGCCCCAAGTCCATAGCCCGGATGATACGCCAATCCCGCCCTCTCTGTTCGCCCTGAGGGAACTCGAAGGGCGAACCCGCTGCGCCAAGCGCCCGCGCCCCCGGTGCGCTAGGCTCACCGGCGCACCCTATGGACTTCGCAGCGCAATGGGCATACGTCGCCGGCGGGATAGCCGCCCTCCTGCTCGGCGGCTTGGCGTGGACGGTCAACCTGCTGCGCTGGCCCGGCGCGCTCGCCCTCGGCGCCGCCCTGTTCGCCATGGGAGAGGGCGCGTTCATGCTGCTGACCGGCGTCCGCGCCTGCGCCCTCTCCGCCGAGGGCGTATGCATCGCCTACCAGTCGGATGTCTCGTTCGCCGTGTTCGGCGCGTGTGCGCTCGCGGGCGCGATAGCCGCCTTGGCCGCGCTGCGCCGGAGCGCCTCGCCGCGCCGGTGGTTCGCCGCCGCCGGACTCCTTTGCCTGGGCGCGCTGCCGCTGATTCTCGCCCCGGCCGGATTGGCCGCGCTGCCGCCGCTGGTGTTCTTTGCGTTGGCGGCGGCGCGCCCCCGCCTGCGCTACGTCTAGCCCAAGCCGCTACAATCCGCCCCAACCGCCGCGTTCACGGGAGGCCACGCTATGCCTGGACCCTTGGAGGGCGTTCGCGTCCTCGACCTCACCCGCATCCTCGCCGGACCCTTCTGCTCGATGCTCCTCGCCGACCTCGGCGCCGAGGTCGTCAAGGTCGAGACCCCCGGCACGGGCGACCCCGCCCGCGGCAACGGCCCCTTCCTCCCCGGCCCCGACGGTCAGGAGAACGCCTACAGCACCTACTTTATGAGCATCAACCGGGGGAAGCAGTCCATCGCCATCGACTTAGCCAAGCCCCAAGGCAGGGAGTTGCTGCTGGAGTTGGCCAAGCGCTCCGACGTGCTGCTGGAGAACTTCCGCCCCGGCGCGATGGAGCGCCTCGGCCTCGCCTATCCCGCCGTCGCCGACGCCAACCCCCGCATCGTCATGGCGTCCGTCTCCGGCTTTGGGCAGACCGGCCCCTACGCCGCGCGCCCCGCCCTCGACGTCATCGTGCAGGGCATGGGCGGCATGCTCAGCATCACCGGCGAGCCCGGCGGCGGCCCCGTGCGCCCCGGCGCGAGCATGGGCGACATCACCGCCGCCCTCTTCACCGCCGCCGGGGTGCTTGCCGCCCTCCTCGAGCGCGAGAAGTCGGGCAAAGGGCAGTACCTCGACATCGGGATGATGGACTGCCAAGTGGCGATTATGGAGAACGCCTTCACGCGCTACTTCACCCTCGGCGAAGTCCCCCAGCGCCTGGGCACGCGCCACCCATCCTCAACGCCCTTCCAGGCCTTCAAGACCAGCGACGGCCACGTCGTTATCGCCATTATGGGCGGCGCCACCGACCAATGGCCGCTCCTATGCGCCGCCCTCGACCACCCCGAACTCATCGACGACCCCCGCTACGAAACCGGCTGGAGCCGCACCCAGCACTACGACGACCTCATCCCCGTCATCGAAGAGGCGATGCTCACGAAGACCACCGCCGAGTGGGTGGAGATCATCTCCGGCCTCGGCATTCCCGTCGGCCCCGTGCAGGACATCGCCCAGGTCGCCAACGACCCGCAGATGGCCTACCGAGGCATGTTCACTGAACTCCAACACCCCGTCCTCGGCGCGGTCAAGTCCACCGGCAACCCGGTCAATATGTCCCGCACTCCCAGCGGCCCGTCCATCCCGTCGCCCGACCTGGGCCAGCACACGGACGAAGTGCTGCGCGGCCTGCTCGGCCTCACCGACGCCGCCGTCGCCGAACTGCGCGCCGCCGAAGTGGTGGCCTAGGCGCCTACCCCGCCCCCGCCAACCGCAGCGCCAGTTCGTAGTCCGCGGGCGTATTCACGTTCACCGTCGCCAGCGCGTCCTCGCTTGGAACGGCCAACCGCGCCGCGCGGTGGCGCGACGTAACCTCGCGCAGCCCCTGACGCGCCTCGCTCACCCGCAGCAGTTCCGGAATCAGCGCCGCGTCGAACAGCGGCGGATGCCCTGTCTTCCCTCCGTAGGTCGGCGCGGCCAACGGCGGGCGGGGCCGCGCTGCTTCCCACGCCTCCCGCAGCGTCCGCAGCAACTTCACCGAGCGCGGCTGATCGACCGAGGCGATAAGCACTCCGTCGATCGCCTCCCCCTCCAACGCCGCAACGCCGCGCGCGATGGAGGTCGCGCGTCCTTCCGCGTACCGCTCGTTGACCACGATGCGGACGGATTCGCCCGATGGCACGTGAGCGCGCAGCGCCTCCGCGCGGTGTCCCAGCACGACGACCACGGGCGCGTAGCCCGCCTCCAGTGCACTGAGCACGGCGTGACTGAGCAGCGTAGCGTCCGGCCAAGGCGACGGCGGCCAAGCCAACAGCGCCTTCGGCTCGCCCATCCGCGACGATTCCCCCGCCGCCAGCGCCACCGCCGCCACGCGCGCCGACGGCAGGGTAGGGGAGCGCTCAGGCGTCGTCATAAGACCGAAAGTGGCGGGAGCGCCGCCTGCGCGAGCGTTGCTACGCTCCCGCCGCCGCTCCTTGCGCTTTTGCCGCCAGCCGCTCGACCTGCTCGGCCTCCAACTGCATCGGGCCGCCCGCGCGTCCGTGCCGCCACGCCAGCACCTCCGACATGATGCTGATAGCGATTTCCGCCGGGTCGCGCCCGCCCAGGTCGAGGCCGATGGGCGCGTGAATCTCCTTGATGCGCTCCAAGGGGACGCCGTTCCGCAGCATGCGCTCGAACACCATGATCGTCTTGCGCTTGGAGCCGATCAGCCCCACGTACCCCGCGCGCGTCCGCGCCGCAGCCTCCAACGCGAGATCGTCGAAGCGATGGCCGCGCGTCGCCACTACGATGGCCGTGTTGGGCGTGATGGGGAAGCCGTCGAGCGCGTGGTCGTAAGAGCCGACGTTGAACCGCTCCGCCATCGGGAAGCGCTCCTCGTTGGCGAATTCACGCCGATCGTCCGCCACCATCACCTTGAACCCCAACGTGTGCGCCGCGTTGGCCGTCGCCAGGTTCACGTGGCCGCCGCCCACCAGCACGAGCGCGGCGGGCGCGGTGTAGCCCACCACGAACACCTCTTCGCCCGCGCTGGTCAGGAAGCGCTCCGTCCGCCCCATCGGCGTGACGCGCTCCGCCGCCGCGATTGCCTGCGCGTCCAGTTCGGGACGTCCGAGCGTGCCCTCGGTTGCGCCGTCCTCGTAGACGGCGAGCCGCGCGCCGATGCGGCTGTCCTCGCTGTGGACGACCGTCGCCACCGCGAGCGAACGCCCGCCTTCGTAGGCGTCCTTGACGGCGGCGGCGAGGCGGCCGAAGTCGAGAGGCTGCAGCACCGGCTCGATGTAGAAGTACATAGAGCCGCCGCACACCAGCCCGTCGCGCGCCGCGATGTCCTCGTTCAGGTAGTAGTCCTTGTACAGGGGCGGCGCGCCCTCGCGCAGCGCCTCCTTGGCCGCGAACCAGATGTCCCCCTCCACGCAGCCGCCGCCCAGCGTCCCCACCGTCGACCCGTCGCCGCGCACCAGCAGCGCCGCCCCCGGCTTCTGCGGCGTCGACCCCTTGGTGTTCACCACCGTCGCCAAGACGAAGCGCTTGCCCTCGACGGACAGCGCCGCCGCCTCCTCGTACACCGCTCGCATCGGACCGCTCATCGCGCCTGCTCCTGCCCTCGCCGCTGCCCCCATCGTACCAGAGGCCGCCCGCGCCCGCCCTCTCCCGCCGCGCCCGCTTCCCATCCGTTCGCCCTGAGGGAACTCGAAGGGCGGGCGGCAGGCGGAAGGCAGGCGCGCGTTGTTATACTCTTTAGCAACGCTTTGAGGAGACGAGATGGACTCACCCGATAGGACGGAGATGCTGGCGGTTGCGATGGCGCAGCTGGTCGCGGCCATGCGCTTGATGGACACCAATCAGGCGGAGCGTGACCAGTGGATTCTGGAGCACGAGGCGCGTATCCGCGAGAGCGATGCCCGCATCCGCGAGATTGAGGCGCGCGCCCGGATGCATCAAGAGCGCATCAACGAGAACCGGGCGCGCATCAGCGAAATCATCGCAGTCCTCACCGAAATGCAGACGGACATCACCCGCCTCGGCTCCTAGCCCCAACCGCCGCCTATGCCGGTCAAGCAACCCACCCCTCAACAGAGCGAGCTGGACGACCGCCGCTACCGCATACGCCACTCCGCCGCGCACTTGCTGGCCGACGCCGTCCTCGAACTCTTCCCCGCCGCCAAGTACGCCATCGGCCCCCCCGTGGAGGACGGCTTCTACTACGACTTCGACGTGCCCCGGCCCTTCACGCCGGACGATCTCGAGCGCCTCGAGGCGGTGATGCGCGACCGCGTCGCCCGCGACCTCCCTTTCGAGATGGCCGAGGTCTCGCGCGAGGAGGCCCGCGCCCTCTTCGCCGACCAGCCCTACAAGCAGGACATCATCGACGGCCTGCCCGAGGGTGAACCCATCACCACCTGCCGCCACGGGGGATTCCTTGACCTCTGCCGAGGCCGCCATGTCGAGAGCACCGCACACGTCCCCGCCTTCAAACTCTTGACCACGGCGGGCGCCTACTGGCGCGGCGACGAGCGCAACCGCATGCTCCAGCGCGTCTACGGCTCCGCGTGGGAGACGGAGGAGGCGCTGGCCGAACACCTGCGCCAACTCGAACAGGCCGCCCTGCGCGACCACCGCCGCCTGGGGCGCGAACTCGACCTCTTCTCCACCTCCGAGGCCGTCGGCCCCGGCCTGGTGCTGTGGCACCCCAAGGGCGCGCGCGTCCGCTCGCTGATGGAGCAGGTGTGGCGCGAGGAGCACGACCGGCGCGGCTACCAGCCCGTCTACTCCCCCCATGTCGGCAAGGGCGCGCTGTGGGCGACCAGCGGCCACCTCGACTTCTATCGCGAGAGTATGTACGACGCGATGGACGTGGAGGGGCAGGAGTACTTCGCCAAGCCGATGAACTGCCCCTTCCACGTTCAGATCTACCAGTCCGCCAAGCGCTCCTACCGCGAACTCCCCATCCGCTACACCGAACTCGGCGCCGTCTACCGCTACGAACGTTCCGGCGTGCTCCACGGCCTGCTTCGCGTGCGCGGCTTCACCCAGGACGACGCCCACATCTTCTGTACGCCGGAGCAGGTGGAGGACGAAGTAGTCGGCGTGCTCGACTTCGCCTTCCACCTGCTGCGCGTCTTCGGATTCGACGACTACGACGTCTTCCTCAGCACGCGCCCCGACAAGGCGGTCGGCGACCCGGCCGATTGGGAGTTGGCGACCGAGGCGCTGCGCCGCGCCCTCGACCGCCGCGGCGTGGAGTACCTGGTGGATGAGGGCGGCGGCGCCTTCTACGGCCCCAAGTTGGACATCAAGGTGCGCGACGCCATCGGGCGCTCGTGGCAGTGCACCACCATCCAGTTCGACTTCAACCTGCCCCAGCGCTTCGGCTTGGCTTACGACGGCGCCGACGGCGCCGAGCACCGCCCCTATATGGTGCACCGCGCCCTCTTCGGCTCCCTCGAGCGCTTCTTCGGCGTCCTCATTGAGCACTACGCCGGCGCCTTCCCCACCTGGCTCGCCCCCGTCCAAGCCATGATCATCCCCATCGCCGACCGCCACGTCGACCACGCCCGCCGCGTCCATGACCAACTAGCCGCCGCCGGACTCCGCGTAGAGGTGGACGCCCGCAACGAGCGCATGAACGCCAAGATCCGCAACGCAGAGACCCTCCGGATCCCTTACATGCTCATCATTGGCGACAAGGAGCAGGAGAAGGAAGCGTATACGCTTCGCTCACGCGCAGGCGAGGACCTCCTGGGGCGGCGAGTAGGGGAGGTAGCCGAGATTGTCCGCTCCGCTTCACTCTGCGTAGGTAAGCGGCTACTTGTCTCGCAACTGCCCTGGGATATCAGCGCAAACGAATCGGAAAGAGTATTTATTGAGATGGACCTCAGCCGTGCCTTCGGTACGGCGCATCACGCCACTACCCGTCGAACGCTTGAATGCCTGGAGCAACTAATCAGCCCTGGGATGTCGGTGCTGGACATAGGCTCAGGTTCCGCCATTCTGAGCATCGCCGCCGCAGAGCTCGGCGCTGAGACGGTCATTGGAGTAGAGAAGGAAGTCCCAGCGTTCAGGTCGGGCCAAGAGAACGTGCGACACAATGGCGTATCGGAGCAGGTAAGTCTCTACCAGTGCACGTGGCCGGATGTGCCTAATGAGGTGGGTTCGGCTGACTTAGTCCTCGCCAACCTCAATGCGGGGGAGTTAGTAAAACACGCACACGATCTGCGGCGTGCGCTCAAACCTCAGGGGCGGCTAGTCGCTGCGGGCTTCCGTCAGACGGATAGGAAAGGCCAGGAGGAGCGGGAGCAGGTTAAGAGCGCCTTCTCCACGGCTGGACTTGCCGTCATCGACGAATACACGGACAGCGACGGGGAACCAAGCGACTGGGTGACGTTCGTGTGCGGATTGGCTGACAGCGCCCCCTAACCTCCGCCCCTCTCTCCCGTTCGCCCTGAGGGAACTCGAAGGGCGCCCCCGCCCCACCATCCCTACCGCAGAAATTCCTCCGCCCACCGTGCGTGGTCGGCGGCGGCGGTCGCTTCCGCGATCAACTCCGGCGCCGCCAAGCGGCCCGCCAGGTCGGCGGGGTCGCGCAAGCCCGCCTGCGCCTCGAGACCCTCGCGCACCGCTTGCACCATCGCTTGGAAGGCGGGATGGCCCCGGAACGCCAGGCGCACCCCCCGCGCCGTCAGCGACGCGTCGTCCAGCGATGCGGGCGGATTGCCGAGGACGAGCGGCAGGCCGCCTGCCGCCTCCGCAAGCGCCTCCACCTCGGCGAGCGTCGTAACGCCCACGAGGAACAGCGCGTCCACGCCGCACGATGCGTAGGCGCGCGTGCGCGCCGCCGCGCCGTCCAGCCCCTCTCCGCGCATCGCGTGCGTCCGCCCGACGATGACCGTCGCAGCGTCTTGTCGTCCGTCGAGGGCGGCGCGCAGTTTGCCCTGCGCCTCCTCCGTGCTGATCAGGCGCTCGCCCGTCGTGCCGTACGCCTGCGGCAGCGCCGTGTCCTCGATCGTCAGCGCCGATACGCCCGCGTCCTCCAACTCGCGCACCGTGCGCCGCACGTTCAGCGCGTTGCCGTAGCCGTGGTCCGCGTCCACCACGAGGCCGAGGTCGGACGCGCGGGTGATGCGCCGCGCCGTGTCCGCCAACTCCGTCAGCGTGATGACGCCCACGTCGGGCGCGCCCACGGCCACGGCGGAGGCCACCGACCCGGCCAGCACCGCCGTCTCGAAGCCCAGGCGCTCCGCCATCCGCGCCGACAGCGGGTCGAAGACGGACGCGGGTTGGATGCACTCGGTCTTCGCGAGCTGCGCCCGCAAGCGTTGGCGGCGTTCGGTGGGCAGCATCGGAGCCTCCTGCCTAACGAAAAGCGCCCCATCCGTTGGACGGGGCGCGACCGGTGCTGTTCGGGCGCGTCATCGGTTGATGGTGCGCGTGAGCGCGTTGGCCAGAGCCGTCGCCGCTGCGAGCGCGGCGGCTCCCGCCGCCAAGGCGACCACGCCGAACACCCAGTCGCTCTCCACGAACCGCCATATCGCCACGCCTAGGCCGGCGAACGTCGCCGCCCAGCCCAGCGTTATCGTGATTCCCGTTCTCCACATAGAAGGCCTCCCTCCAACTCCTAGGGCGGCGCCGATGATAGCACACCGCCCCCCGCGAAACAGCTGGTCAACGGCGCGCCCCACCCTCCCCCACGCGCATATATTTTCCGCCGCTCCCGTCCCTCCTATCCGTCGTTCTCGCAGAGGCGAGAACCTCGACGCTCGGCGCCCCCCAAAACCCGCCCCGTCGCACACGCGCATTCCGCTCCACCCCCGGATGAGCCGGGCGCCTCGCTGCACAGCGGGAGTGGTCACGTTGAGCCTTCCGCCTCCTCCGGAGCGATGGAGAAAAGGGCGCCCAACCCAGTCGTACCTACGACATTCGCCCGTTGCGAGAACGCCGCGCCCTCGTACCTTCGCCCGTATGGACGCTTGCCCTCGCTTCCCCACCCGCCGCGCTCAGCGCCCCCGGACGGAGTTGATCACTTTCGGACTAAACCCGGTCAACTCCCCGGCCAACTCACGGTCGCTTTCCGGCTAATCTCCAGCCTGGCCATAGGCTCCCGCCGTAAAGAGTCCGAAATGAGCCCAATTCGGCGCAGAGAATGGAATCTCCGCGTCGGCTCCCCCTCCCGCCGCGCCCCGCGCCGCCGCCGAGTGCTAAACTCGCCTGAACCGAGGAGGCGCTATAGATGAGCACCCAGACCCTGCGCGACCGGATAGAGGACGCCCTGCGCGGCGTCGACGCCGCCTACGTAGAGGTGCGCGTGGAAGAGGCGGAGTCGCGCAGCCTGCGCTACCGAGGC
The DNA here is from genome assembly GCA_964560025.1 of uncultured Dehalococcoidia bacterium. GTDB lineage: Bacteria > Chloroflexota > Dehalococcoidia > Lucifugimonadales > Australimonadaceae > JAGWBE01. The sequence continues at coordinate 7,117 of CAZLKC010000013.1, read as the reverse complement.
CGCGAACTAGAAGACGCCGGGCGCTCCACCGCCCTCGGCGGATGTGTCCGCGCCCTCGCCGGGGCGGGCTGGGGATTCGCCTCCTTCAACGACCTCTCGCACCTGCGCGCAAAGGTGCAGCAGGCCGTTAAGCAGGCGCGCGTCCTCAAGGGCGACCCCATCGTCCTCGCCGACGCCGAGCCTATCGTCGACATCCTGCCTCCCGTTGTCGGGGAGGACCCGACCCGCGTGCCCCTGGCCGAGAAGAAGGAGGTGCTCGACCGCTACGTGGACGTGATGATGAGCACCGAGGGCGTCCAATCCTCCACCGTCGCCTATGGCGACGCCAACAAGCGCGTTACCTTCGCCAACACCGAGGGCGCCTTCATCCAGCAAGAGCGCGTCGACGTGAACCTGCGTCTCGCCGCCCTCGCCCGCAAGAACGGCGACGTGCAGCAGTCGGGCGTCAGCATCGGCAGCCTCGGCGACTTCGCCTTCGTCCGCGAGTTGGACGACCAAGCGCAAGAGGTCGCCGACCGCGCCATCGAGCTGCTGGCCGCGCCGCCCATCGACGGCGGCGAGCACACCGTCGTGCTCGACCCCGTGCTTGCGGGCGTCTTCATCCACGAGGCGTTCGGCCATCTGTCGGAGGCCGACCACATCTACGCCGAGCCGCGCCTACAGGAGATCATGCAACCCGGGCGCAGGTTCGGCCGCCCCATCCTGAACGTGGTGGACGGCGCCAACACGCCCGCGACAAACCTGCGCGGCTCCTACCGCTACGACGACGAGGGCGTGCCCGGCCGCCGCACCCAACTCATTCAGGATGGCGTGCTGGTTGGGCGCCTCCACTCCCGCGAGACGGCGGGCAAACTGGGCGAGGCCGTAACCGGCAACGCGCGCGCCATCTCCTATCGCTTCCCGCCCATCGTGCGTATGACCAACACCTACATCGAGCCCGGCGAGGGCGGCGTAGACGACCTCATCGCCGACGTGAAGGAGGGCGTCTACGTCAAGAACTGGTACGGCGGCATGACCAGCATGGAGATGTTCACCTTCTCCGCGGGCGAGGCCTACCGCATCCGCGACGGCAAGATCGCCGAACTCTGCCGCCCCGTTATGCTCAGCGGCAACGTCTTCACCACCCTCGAGAACATCGACGCCGTCGCCGCCGACCTGGTCATGAACCAGGGCGGCGGTTGCGGCAAGGCCGGCCAAAGCCCGCTGCCCGTCTCCAACGGCAGCCCCCATATCCGCATCCGCCGCTGCCTGCTCAACGCCGCCTAGCTATGTCCCATCCCGTAGCCGAGCGCATACTCGAAGAGGCGCGCCGCGCCTGTGGAGAGGCCGAGGTCTTCTTCGTCGAATCGGAGAGCGCCCCCGTCCACTTCGAGGCCAACCGCGTCAAGGCCGCCGACTCCCACGAAACCGCCGGAGTGGCGCTCCGCGTCATCAAGGACGGGCGCATCGGCTTCAGCTCCACCTCCCGCCTCGACGACCCAGCCGTGCTCGTGGAGATGGCGCTCGACACCGCCCAATTCGGCGCGGAGGCGGCGTTCTCTTTCCCCGGCCCCGCCGACTTCCCCTGCGTGGACGTGTTCGACCCCGCCGTCGGCGAGACCGCGTTGGACGAGATGGTCGCCCTGGGCGACGCCGTCGTGCGCGACGTGCGCGCCCTCTCCAAGGAGGTGCAGGTCGAGGGCAGCGTGTCCGTCTCCCTCGCCCGCATCACGCTGCTGAACACCGGCGGCGCCAGTGTCTCCTACGAGCGCTCCGGCTTCTCCCTCGGCTTCGAAGGCACGGTGATTCGCGGCGAGGATATGCTCTTCGTCTTCGACGGGATCTCCTCCGTCGCGCCCATCCGCGACCCCGGCGAAGTGGTCGCCTCCATTGCGCGCCAACTCGAGTGGGCGCGCAACACCGTCTCCGTCGACACCAAGCCGATGCCCGTGCTCTTTATGCCCACCGCCGTGCCGAGCGTCATCGTCGGCCCGTTGATGGCCGCGCTCAACGGCAAGACCGTGCTCCAGGGAACTTCCCCCCTCGCCGAGCGCCTGGGCGAGCGCGTCGTGGACGCGCGCATAAGCATCACGGACGACGCTACCCTGTCCGGCGTCCCCGGCAGCCGTATGAGCGACGACGAAGGCGTGCCCAGTCGCCGCCTGCCCTTGGTGGACGCTGGCGTCGCCGCCAACTTCATCTACGACCTCCAGACGGCGGGCAAGGCGGGCGCGCGGAGCACCGGCAGCGGCGAGCGCAGCCTCTCCTCGCCCCCGTCCCCCTCCGCCGGGGTGCTGCTCGTGGGGGAGGGCGACGCGTCGTTGGAGGAGATGATCGCCGGCATCGACGAGGGGCTGATCGTCGAGCGCCTGCTCGGAGCAGGCCAGTCGAACGTCCTCGGCGGCGACTTCAACGCCAACGTGCTGCTCGGCTTCAAGGTGGAGAAGGGCAAGGTGATAGGGCGCGTCAAGGACACGATGGTGGCGGGCAACGTCTACAAGGCGCTCAACGACCTGATCGCCGTGGGCAGCGAGGGTCGATGGCTCGGCGGCAGCCTCTACGCCCCGCCCATCGCCTGCGCCAATATCGCCGTCGCGGCGCAGGCGGGTTAGCCGGACGCAACGCGGTTATGGCGCTCCGCGACCACATCGAGGCGCTCCGTGACGCCGACCAGGTCAGCGCCGTAACCATCGCGGGCCTCAGCGGCCTCGCTATGGGCGAGGCGGACGAGGCGGCGGAGGCGTGGGCGCAAGCCCCGTCCGCGCGCCGCCGCGACGTGGTCGAACGCATGGTGGAGATGGCCGAGGCGAACGTAGACCTCGAGTTCGACGCCTTCCTCTGCCTCGCGATGGCCGACTCCGACCCTGCCGTGCGCGAGCGGGCCGCCGCCGGACTTTGGGAGACGGACGACCGCCGCGTCGCGCTGCGCCTGCTCGACGCGCTGCGGGACGACCCGAGCCCGCCCGTCCGCGCCGCCGCCGCCCGTTCTCTCGGCCACTTCGCCCTCCTCGCCGAGACGGGCAAACTGCTCGAGCGCGACCGCGAGGCGATCTACGAGGCGCTGGCCGAGCGCCTGCGAGAGGACGCCGAACCCGGCGAAGTCCGCCGCCGCGTGCTGGAGGCGCTCGGCGTCTTCGACACGCCGGAGGTCGCAGAGTGGATCGCCCGCGCCTACCACAGCGCCGACCACGCCCTGCGCCAAAGCGCCCTCTTCGCTATGGGCCGCTCCTGCAATCCGCGCTGGCTCCCCTCCATCTTCGAGGAGATGGAGTCGGACGACCCCGCCATGCGCTACGAGGCCGCCAATGCCGCCCGCGAGCAGGGCGACCCCGCCGCTGCGCCAAGTCTCTCCCGGATGCTCGCCGACGGCGACCCCCAGGTGCGCATGGCCGCCGTCCAAGCGCTCGGCGGCGTGGGCGGCCCCGGCGCCCTCCGCGCGCTGCGCGAGGCCTCCGAGTCGGACGACTCCGCCCTGCGCGAGGCCGCCCAAGAAGCCATCGCCGCCGCCAACGCCAGCGACGACCCCTTTTCGGTCGGCGGGGCGCGCTGACGCGCCCCGGCGCGGATGGTAAGGTTGCCCCGTTGGAGGTGGGAATGCCGAGCGCGGCCAACGTCGAGCGCCACGTCTCCGCCGGCGGCATCGTCTACCGCGAAACGGGCGGTGGCGTGGAGGTCGTCCTGTGCGGGCGCAACGCCGCCGCCACCTGGAGCCTGCCCAAGGGCACGCCCGACTCCGGCGAGCGCGTCGAGGCCACGGCGCTGCGCGAGGTTCGGGAGGAGACAGGCCTGGCCGTCGAGATCGAGCAGCCGCTCGGCCACATCGAATACTGGTTCCACGCGCCCGAGCGCGGCGCGCGCTGCCACAAGCGCGTCTACTTCTTCCTGATGCGCGCCGTTGGCGGCAGCACCGCCGATCACGATGAGGAGTTCGATGCCGTGGAGTGGTTCGCGCCCGAGCGCGCCGCCGCCTTGCTGACCTACGAGAACGAGGCGGACGTGCTGCGGCGCGCATTAGCGGCGGTGAGCGCCCATGACCGCGTCGGAGCGTAAGCCCGCCCTCGAGGGCGCCGTCGTCGTGCGGGGGCGCCTCGTCGCCCTCCGCCACAAGCGCATCGAGGACGCCGAGGACGACTACCGCTGGCGCGTCGACCCCGAGTTGGCCGAACTGGACGCCACTGTGGCCATGCGCCTCTCCCTCGACGACTTCCGCGAGCGCATCGCGCAGGAACTGCGCTACCCCACCGCGTGGGTCAAGCGCTTCGCCATCGACGCCCTCGACGGCGTCCACATCGGCAACTGCATGGCCTACGACCTCGACACTGTAACCGGCGAGGGTGAGGTCGGCATTATGGTCGGCGAGCGCGACTACTGGGGCCAGGGCTACGGCACGGAGGCGCTCGCCCTCCTGGTCGACGAATGCTTCGCTATGAACGCCATCCGCCGCCTCTACCTGCACACCCTCGAATGGAACGAGCGCGCCCGCCGCGCCTTCGCCAAGATAGGCTTCCGCGAGGTGCGCCCCGTCCGCCGCGCAGGCAAGGACTTCGTACGTATGGAGTTGCTAAGGCAGGACTGGCCCGCCAAGCGCGCCGCCCTGCTCGCGCCCCCGCCCGGCAGCTCCCCGCAAGACGGCTGATATCCGCGCCCTCATCCGTTGACCGCGCCCCCGCTGCTTGATAGCGTCCCGCAACCGCTCGCCGACAGGCCAACCCGCCCGGCGCGCGCCCGCAACGCCGCGATCCAAATCGGCGCCGTTCGCTGCTTGGCCTCCCGGTCGGCGCAGAGCGTGAAGCCGCGCGAGAAGCCCCTCCGCTAAGGAGGGGCTTTCAATTCCCGCGCCCAGGTGCGCTACAATGAAGACTGCGGAGGGGTGTAGCTCAGTTTGGCAGAGCACTGGTCTCCAAAACCAGGTGTCGCGGGTTCGAGTCCTGCCACCCCTGCCACACAAGCGCCCGCCCGCGGGTAGGGCGCACGAGGAGAGACGCTTGGATATCGGCGAGTTCACTGTAGCGGTAAGGAAGCACGCGGAGCAGTCCACCGATCGGCTGCCTCTCTTGAGGAGTGAGGCGCAGACGAAGAACACGCTCATCGAGCCCCTCCTCAAGATAATGGACTACGACACTACCCACCCCGCCGAAGTCATCCCTGAGTACATTGCCGACGTGGGAATCAAGAAGGGGGAGAAGGTTGACTACGCACTCCTGCAGGACGGCAATCCCGTCATTCTCATCGAGTGCAAACCTTACAAGCGCGACAAGGCCAACCTCAACCGCGACCAAGCAGATCAACTCGAGCGCTACTTCAATATGACCCCCTCTGCCCGTATTGGCATTCTCACCAACGGTGCCGCCTATAAGTTCTTCTCCGATCTCCAGGGCCCCAACACGATGGACAAGCTCCCGTTCTTCGAGTTCAACTTGCTGAAATTCAGCGGTGGTGAGGCCAAAGTGCTCTATGCGTTCACCAGGTCCGAGTTCAGTACTGACAAGGCTGTCGCCCTAGCGCGGGAGCTGAGGGAGAGGGCTGCGGTCAGGGACTTCTTGGAGCAACAGTTAAGCAACCCATCCGAAGAATTCATTCGGTTTGTGGTTGGGCGAGTGTACAAGGGCTTGGGAACGCAGGCGGTGCGGGAGCGGTACGGGCGCTACATCCAAGAGGAGTGGCAGCTGCATCGCCAAGGAGACGCCCCCGATTCCACGGAACCTCCGAAGGGAGAGTCTGACCGGCCTCCGCCACCCCCACCTCCTCCCCCGCCCCCCGGCAGCGACTGGCGTTCGCTCGATCAGGTCATGCTTGACCACCGGCTAGGCGGCCCACGCCCATCCGCCGTGCGGCTGCCTGACGACTCGGAAGTTGAGATTAGCCAGTGGAAGGGTGTACTCATCGAGACAGTCGCATGGCTTGTCCGCGAGCGTATGCTGACCGATCGGTTGCCCGTATCGCGGGGCCGCAAGACCTACATCGTCAATTCTGAGCCCTTGCACCCGAGCGGGGCACCTTTCTCTCAGCCGCACAGAGTTGCCGACAGTGTCGTCGTAGAAACGCACCTCGACGCCAAAGCCTGCCTTCGGAACGCCGCCTTCCTATTGAAGCACTTTGGCGAGGCGCGCCCGCTCCACCTGCGCCTAGGCGGGTAGGCCGCGCCGCCCCTACGCCATCGCGAACATGCTGACCTGGATCAGCCGCCCCTCCAGCAGCCTGGCGAAGGAGACGCTGGTTACGGCGGGCTTGACCTCGCAGTCGCGGAAGTAGCGCGCCATCGCTGGCATCACTACCTCGTAGAACGCCGCGTCGTCCACCTGCGGGTCGCACACGCACTCCCACGAGACGACGTTCTTGCGCTCCAGGCCGTGCTGCTCCAGCACGCTGTCGACGTGGCGGTAGACGTGCCCCAACTGCGACGCGACCGTCCGCCCCGGCTGGCTGACCGCGCTGATGATGAGCGTGCGCTCCGCGCCGCTGACCTCGGCGGCCCACGACGCAGCGCCGCGCACCAGCCCCGCCTTCGATTCGACCTTCACCGGCGCCCTCCGCGAACGTTTCGCCCGTAGGGTAGCCTATCCGGGGAGGGCGCGCCTACCGCAAAAGGAAGAGCCCTCGGGTGCGCCGAGGGCTCCTAGCGGAAAAAGAAAGTGTCCTGAGCAACTGAGGCGCCAGCGCTAGCTTCCTTACTCGGCCTCCCCAACGGTTTCCCGCTCGCTCGGCCGCTGCGAGTCCGCAGCGCTTTTCTCTTGGTCGCTCAGGACAGGCGGTAGCGTATAGGTGCTTGCAGGTGCTGTCAAGTGCTTGTCAACCTGATTTGGTCGCCAATTTTTCGGAATGGCGCACAGGCGTTTCGCCGATATGACGATAGAACGGGCGGCTCTCCTTGTAGGGGCGGCCTACCTGCTGCCCGCCTTCGCCCGCCCCGCCGCTTGGCAAACCCGCCCCCGCCGCGCTATCATGATGCTCCGCGCCGGAGCGGCGTGCCGAGGTGGTGGAATTGGCAGACACGCTGTCTTGAGGGGGCAGTGGGGAAACCCGTATGAGTTCGAATCTCATCCTCGGCACCAACCTCATCCGCAGCGCGGCCAACGCTGCGGCGACGTAGCCAAGTGGTTAAGGCGGGGGTCTGCAAAACCCCTATTCGGCGGTTCGA
>CAZLKC010000012.1:26536-49503 GCA_964560025.1 uncultured Dehalococcoidia bacterium | reverse complement strand
CGCAGAAGGGGTCGAGCACCACGTCGCCCTCGTTGCTGGACGCCTTGATGATGCGCTCCAGCAGCGCCTCGGGCTTCTGCGTGGGGTAGCCGAGGCGTTCGCGGGCCTGCGCCTGCACGGGCTTGATGTCGTCCCAGATGGTGTCAACCGCGTTGCCCTCCATCTCGTCTAGGTACCGCTTGAGCCTTGGGACGGAGCCAGGCTGCAACTGCACCACTCTTCCTTCACGGTACGCCTCCCACATGCGTTCCTCGGTCCAACGCCAGACCCTGGTGACTCCGAGGAATTCATAGGTCAGGTTAGGCCGATCCGGATTTGGATTGGCAAGGTTGTCTAGCAGGTAGCGGCGGCCGGTCTCTGGCTCTACGTGGCGATAGGAACGCTTCACGTAGTCAGGGTCATGAGGGACGAACGGACGATTCCAGGTGCCCTCCTCGCTCTTCGCGTAGTAGAGCAGGATGTCGTGGTTATGGGGGTAGTTCTTGAACGCCAACCCCTTCGCGTTGGTGCGCCGCCAGATGATTTGCGCCCTGAAATTCTCTACGCCGAACACCGAGTCCATCAGCAAATTCAGATAGTGGCCCGCCGTCGGGTCGCAGTGGAGGTAGATGCTGCCCGTCGGCTTCAGCACGCGATGGAGCTCGACCATCCGTTCCGCCATCATCGTCAGGTAGGCCATCATGTCGTTGCGGCCCAGGAATCCGCGCATCGCCTGGAGCAGATTCGCCAGATCGGGCGGGCCGTCGCGCACTACGTCCTCGTAGGCCGCCTCCGCGTCGATGCTCCAGTGCCACGTGTCATCGAATGCCTGGATCTGCGCCGCCGACGCCTCGCCGCTCGCCTCGCGGAAGAGGAGGTTGTAGGTGGCATTGGAGTTGAAGGGCGGGTCGAGGTAGATGAGGTCGACGCTCGCGTCCGGCGCGCGCTCGCGCAGGATGGGGAGGTTGTCGCCGAAGTAGAGTTGGTTCTTCCAGCCGGTCATCGTGCGCCTTTCCCTATCTTGCTCGATTGCTCTTCTGGTACGCTCCCCGCAGGCGGTAGGCTATACTACCAGGCGGGCGCAAGGCGCGGATGGCAGAGGCGGTATGGTGGAGCTTACCGGCAGGTATCCGCCGCCTACGCCTCGCGCTTCAGGAGAGGAGCCTCCCAGCTGGGGAGAGGCAGCCCTGCTTCTCGAATTCGTTCGAGTAAATTAGCAACCCTTTGTGCTTCAACAGCCAAGTCCCGGATATATGTGATAGCACCGAGTTCATCTGTGTAGTGCCTTGTACCTAATTTGCGCTCAGATGCAGCTTCTTCAAGGCTTAGATGAGCAAAAGCAGGATCAATAGGGTATCGTAGGTACGATTCATGCGGCCACACAAGGCTGCCCACGATAATGATACCGATAGCCGCCTTTGGCACGTCAAACATCTCAAAAATCAAAGACGGAGAAACCCGAATCTCTCCGTTACAAATTTCAATCTCACGTCGAAACCCCTCTATTCCAATAGAGTTTACTTGCTGTCTTGCCATTTGTGCGAGTCGACGACGGAGCATACTGATTTCAGCGCCTTTCATTATGATACCGCCTTTTTTACAACGCCTCACAACTTGATTGACAACCAAATTAGAAAACTCTGTTACAACATCCTGATTTGAGAGAGGCACCCTAATCTTGAAAGGCTTACTGATTAGACCTTTCAACATAACTAGATTGCTAACTCCTGTGTCAAGCACTTTGTACTGCTTCTTCAATGCAGCCAATAGATTCTTAGTGACCATAGGGGACGCTATCGCTAGTTCTTCGAAAAACCTTTTCGCCTTTTCATCTGCCTTTGACGGAGCATTAGTTAGATCGAGCAATTCCCTGAGCTCCTTGAGTACATCGTAGGCTTCGCCTGGGACACTTAGACTCGAGAGCATCTGATTGACATCAGCCTCGTTTTCCCTGTTCTCTGCTATCCTTCGGAGGACTTTGGCATAGAGATGTATGATATTGTGACTTTCTACCCTAACTTCGCTGTGCCTAAGCCCAACCCATCGAGCAAGCCCCTTGATGCTTGCCTCCATGCTCTGCTGAGTCATGTACAAAGCCTGCTTCTCTAATCCCGCTTTCTTTGATAGTAAGATGGCCGCCTCTGCGTTCTCTAATGCAATGTCAAGCCACTCACCGACTGATTCGCGTCGGGTTTCGAGATCCTCGTATTGTTCGTCGCTCATCATACCCTCCAGCCCTTTTGCCTCAAGGCTGGGGCAAGCTTATATGGTCTGGCCTGCCCTCTGGCAATAGGCGGATGTCACTCTGTCGCGCCTCCCGCCTACAGGCGGCGGAGGCGAGGGACGGCCACGGCCACTAGGCCTGCGAGCGCCACTAGGCCTGCGCCGTGCAGCAGGAGCGCCGCCGACGGGCCTATCGCGGCGGCCAGCGCGCCCATCTGCAAGTGTCCCAGCGGCGCGCTGCCGACGGCGAACACCCACGAGCCCATCGCGCGTCCGCGCAAGTGGTCGGGCACGCTGTACTGCATCATCGCCTGCGTCAGGATGTCGGACAGCGACGCCATGCCCGCTACGAACGCGACCATCGTCGCGGCTACCCCGTACATCCGCGACGCGCCCAGCGCTATCAGCGCGACGCCGAACATCAGGATGACGCCGATGTAGACCGCGCCACGCCGCGTGAACTCGCCTTGCGCCGTCAGCAGCAGCGTCGCCAGGATGCCGCCCACCGCTTGGAGGGACGTGAGCAAGCCCAGGCCCTCGGCGCCGACGCCCAGCACGTCGCGCGCCAGGGCGGGCAGCGCCGTCATATAGGAGAAGCCCAGCACCTCCACGGCGGCGGTCAGCCCAACCAGGCTCACCAACGTTCGGTTGGTGCGCAGTTCGCGGGCGAAGGCGCGCAGGTTGCCCAGCACCGGCTCGCGCGGCGTTGTGCGGGCGGCTGTCCGTATCCGCAGCGCGAACAGCATCGCCAACGCGCCGACGTGCAGCGCGGCCAGTCCGAAGAAGGCGTACTCCGGCCCTGCGCGCTGGATCAGCGACCCGGCCCCCGCCGCTCCCACCAGTTGGCCGGCCCGCGTCGAGAGGTTAATGAGGCTGAGGGCGCTAATCACTGCCCCCGGCCCTGCCACGTCGTGGGCGTAGGCGAGGCGTATGGGGTGATAGGCGGCCCGGAAGGCGCCCGATACGAACACCAGCGCGAACAACCGCCACACGTCCAGCAGGTCGAACAGCAGCAGCACGCCGCCGAGCGCCGTGGCGACGACCAGCGCCGCGTCGAGGGCGCGCAGCAACCGCCGCCGGTCGAACAGGTCGGCGAGCGCTCCGGCGGGCAGGCCCAGCAGCACCATCGGCAGGAAGGTCAGCGCCAGCGCCAACCCAACCATGAAGGACGAATCGGTGAACTCGAGCACCAGCCACCCAACGATGACCAGCTCGCCAGCCATGCTCCCGGCGTTCAAACCCGATGCCCCTAGCAGCATGCGGAATCCAGGCCGCCGCAGCGCCGGGATGCGGGGGCCTGGGCGCGCCTGGCCGGAGCGTCCGGGCCGGGGGATGAAGCGGCGCATGCGCCTATTCATGGGCGCCGAGCGCCCCGGCGCAACAAGGATGGAGCGGAGGGAATGAAGGGCGGGAGCGCGTGCGGCGCGCGGGCGGCTCGGCCATTAGCGGTCGATGCCTGGGACGGGGTGGCGGGACACTAGGTCGGCCACCTCTTGGCGCGCCTGCGCTTCCGCCGCCTCGTCGCCGCGGTGGTTCAGCGCGCGCACGATGAGTCCCGCGACGCGCTGTGCCTCCTCGACGCCGAAGCCGCGCGTGGTGATCGCGGGCGTGCCCAGGCGCAGGCCGCTGGTTACGCGCGGGGGCTGCGGGTCGTTGGGGATGGCGTTCTTGTTCGCCGTGATGTTCACTCGCTCCAACGCCGCCTCCGCCTCCTGCCCCGTGCACTCCAGCGGGCGCAGATCGACGAGCACCAGGTGGTTGTCCGTGCCGCCGGACACGATGCGCAGCCCCTCCGCCTCCAACGCGGACGCGAGGGCGCGGGCGTTCTCGACCACCGCGCGGGCGTAGTCGGCGAACTCGGGCCGCATCGCCTCGCCGAAGCACACCGCCTTGGCGGCCACGGCGTGCATCAGCGGCCCGCCCTGCCCGTAGGGGAAGACGGCGCGGTCGACGGCGCGGCGGTGCTCCTCTCTGCACAGGACCATCGCGCCGCGCGGCCCGCGCAGCGTCTTGTGCGTGGTGGTGGTCACCACGCTCGCGTACGGCACGGGCGAGGGGTGGGCGCCGCCCGCTATCAGCCCGGCGATGTGCGCGATGTCCACCATCAGCACCGCGCCCGCCTCCTGCGCAATCTGGCCGAACCGCTCGAAGTCGATGAGGCGGGAGTAGGCGGTGTATCCCGCGACAATCACTTTCGGGCGGCGCTCCTTGGCGAGGCGCTCGATGGCGTCGTAGTCCAACCGCTCCGTTTCGGGGTCGAGGCTGTAGGAGACGAAGTTGTAGAGTTTGCTGGAGAAGTTGACGGGGCTGCCGTGGGTGAGGTGGCCGCCCTGGTCGAGTTGGAGGCCCATCACCGTGTCGCCGGGCTCCAGCAGCGCGGCGTAGGCCGCCATATTCGCCTGCGCGCCCGCGTGCGGCTGCACGTTGGCGTGTTCCGCGCCGAACAATTGGCACGCGCGCTCGACGGCTAGGTTCTCCGCGACGTCGACGAACTCGCAGCCGCCGTAGTAGCGACGCCCGGGGTAGCCTTCCGCGTACTTGTTGGTGAGGACAGAGCCTTGCGCCTCGAGCACGGCGCGGCTCGCGTAGTTCTCGGACGCGATCAGCATGATGCTATCGCGCTGTCGCGCGGTCTCCCGCTCGATGGCGTAGGCGATGTCCGGGTCCTGCTCGCGAAGGGCGCTTGCGGGCGCGGCGGCGGTGCTGCTCATATGTCCTCCTCTTATCCCCGGGAGGGCGTGGCGCCAACGCGCTGCCCGTCCCGCGCCGCGCCTCGACGCGGCCTTGCAATCCTAGCAGCGAACGCTACGTCCGCCCAAGACCGCCCGCCGCGTTCTCCGCCGCCGCGCCGCGCCCCGCGCGCCCGGCGTATGATGTACGCCGCAGCCGCGAACCCAGGAGCGCCGATGACCGCCGTCCCCAAGTGCATGAGCACGCAGCACCCCGACAACGCCGCCGTGCCGGCCTACGCCTCGGACGGCGTGCTCAAGGGCGACGGCGAGGTGCAGGAGGCGGTCGAACTCTTCGGCCTCGGCTGCGACGAGCAGATGTGGGACTCGGAGGGCAAGGAGGCCGACAACCAGGTCGTCCAGAAGCTGCTGACGAACCACGCCGACTTCTTCAAGGAGCGCAAGCGCCTAGGCTCCGATTGCCGCCTGACGATGCGCGTGCCCAATCCGCGCATCGAACTCGAGATGCGCAAGTCGCTTGTCGAGGCGCTCCAGGGCATCCCCAAGGCGTGGGACGTGGCCTCCGAGTTCTACTCGGGCGACATCGAGCCGCCCATCCGCGAGGTCATCCTCCCCTTCACCACCACCGCCGGGGAGCTCTCAGACGTCGACGCCTACTACCGCCGCTTCGTGGTGGGGCAGGAGACGCGCCCGCTGCGGGACGGGCGCTCGGTGAGCGACTGGATCGGCGAGTTTCATCCGAAGCGCGTGCGGGTCATTCCCCTCATCGAGGATATGGAGCACCTGACGAACTGCGACGTCATCGTCCGCGATTTCCTGCGCGAGTCGGAGCAGACCGACCATCAGCGCGTGTTTCTGGCGCGCAGCGACCCGGCGCTGAACTACGGCGCGGTCGCCGCCGAACTGATGCTCAAGGTCGCGCTGGCGCGCCTCGGGCGGTTGGAGGAGGAGACGGGCGTTCCGCTCTACCCGATCATCGGCGTCGGCGCCGTTCCCTTCCGCGGCCACCTGAGCCCGGTGAACGTGGAGCGCGCCTTCGTCGAGTACCCCAGCGCGCAGACCCTCACCATCCAATCCGCCTTCAAGTTCGACTACCCGGCCGACGACGTGCGCGCCGCCATCGAGCAGATTATGGCTCACGAACGCTCGGCGCCTATGCCCATCGACGAGCAGCGCGCGCAGGCAATCATGGACAAGGCGGCGGCGGAGCACCAAGCGCAGGTGCGCAGCCTGGCGCCGGTCATTGCCGCCATCTCTCCCAACGTGCCCAAGCGCCGCGAGCGCAAACTACACGTGGGCATGTTCGGCTACGGGAGGCAACTCGGCGGCAGCGGTTCGGCTATGACGCTGCCGCGCGCCATCAGTTTCACCGCGTCCCTCTACTCCATCGGCGTGCCGCCCGAACTGCTGGGGCTGGGCGCGCTGGACGCGGACGACCTCGCGTACGTACGCGAGGTTTACCCGAGTTTCGACCGGGATATGGCTACGGCGCTGCGCTACGCCAACGAGGCGCGCGTGCGGGAGGTGCTGGGCGACGACTACGCGCGCATGGCGCGCCGGTTCGGCGGCGACGTAGACCGCGTCCACGAAGGCCTGACCAGCGCCATATGGGCTACTATCGGGCGTGCCTCCACCGTCAACGTGCCCCACTACATCGCAGAGGCCGCGCAACTGCGCCGGTTTCTGGGGTAGCGGGGGAGGAAGAGGGCGACCGGCAGGTCGCCCCTACAAGGAGGGGGCTAGCGGCGGCGGAGCGCCGCTAGCGGGTCGAGGCGGGAGGCGCGCCAGGCGGGGTAGAGCGCGGCGGCTGCGCCGACGGCCACCGCCGCCGCTAGCGCGGCCAACGGCGCGTAGCCGCGCACGATGAGGGGGAATGCGTCCTCTTCAACCCCGAGGTGGGCGAGGGCGCCCGCTGCGTACATCCCGACGCCTGCGCCCAGGGCGCCGCCCGCCGCCGCCAGCAACGCGGCCTCGGCCACGAGCAGCCGCGCCACGTCGCCCTCCTGGGCGCCTGCCGCGCGCCGCACGGCCAACTCCACACGCCGCGCCGACGCGGACGCGCTCGTCGCGCTGAACACGACGGCGGCGGCCAGGCCCAGGCCGACGCCCGCCAACGCGCCGAACAGCGTGCGGTAGTCGTCCGCCGCGCCGCGGAAGTCGGCGCGCATATCGGCTTGGCTCGTAACGCTGAAGCGCCCCGCGCCCAAGCGCGCCTCCAGCGTCTCGGCGACCTGTGCCGAGGCGTCGTCCAGCGACGCGGCGTCCATCGCCTGCACGCCGATGGCGGTGAGCGGGAGGCTCCGTGCCCCTCCCGTAAGGTGAAGGCGCAGCGCGTCCAGCGGCACAATCACCGTCCTATCGAGCGCGGCGTTGGCCGTGCCCGCCGTCTGCTCGAGGTAGCCGACGACGGAGACGGGGCGTCCGTTCAGCGCCGCCGTCCGGGGGCTGCGGCTGACGTTGGGGAAGAGCAGGTCGCGCACGCCCTCGCCTACGACGGCGACGGGCGCGGCACGCGCCTGGTCGTGCTCGGAGATGAAGCGGCCTACGCGGAGCGCCAAGCCGCGCATAGCGAAGTGCTCCGGCGTCGTGCCCAGGACGGTTACGTTGGCGGTGAGGCCTTCGAACGCCATCTCGCCCGGCAGCGTGAGCTCGGGCGCGACGAGGCGGACGGCAGGGAGGCGCGCCGCGTCGGTGAGCGCGTGGGCGTCCTCGATGGTCAGTTCGCCCCCTGCGGCGGGCGTGACGATGATGAGGTTCTCGCCCAGACTGTCGATTTGGTGCGCCTGTTGGGTGCGGCTCCCTTCGTCCACGGCCAGCAGACCGATGAGCGCCGCCGTTCCCGCCGCCATCGACAGCGCCGCCAGCAGGGAGCGGAGGGGGCTGGCGAGGGCGCCGCTCGCCGCCGCCGACAGCAGTGTCTTGAAGCGCGTCCACCTCATCGTGCGCCCGCCCGTTCCGCGCGGTGCAACTCCAACGCCGCCGAGCGCCGCTCCTGCACGGGCTCGTCCGCCGTAACGCGCCCCTCGGCCAAGCGCACGACGCGCGTGCAGTAGGCCGCAACCGAGGGTTGCGCGGTGGCGACGATCAGCGTGATGCCGCCGTCGGCGTGGAGGCGCTGGAGGAGCGCCAACGCCTGGAGCGCGGCGTGCGCGTCTAGCGACGCGGTCGGCTCGTCCGCCAGCAGCAGGCGGGGGTTCATCACAGTGGCGCGGGCGATGGCGGCGCGCTGCCGCTCGCCTGGCGTCAACGCGGAGGGCCTGGCCGATTCGCGCCCCGCCAGACCAGCGTAGGCGAGGCGGTCGCGCGCCCGCACCTTGTAGCGCTTGCCGCCGCCGTACTCCAATGGGACCTCGACGTTGCGCTGCGTCGTCAGGTGCTCGGCAAGGTGGGCGACGTCAAAGACGTGGCCGATGCGCCGGTTGCGGAGTTGGGCGCGCTCGCGCTCGCTCATCGCAGCCACGTCGGCGCCGTGGAAGCGGTAGACGCCACGCGTGGGCAGGTCGAGCGCGCCGAGGACGCCCAGCAGCGCCGTCTTGCCGGAGCCGCTTGGGCCGAGAAGCGCGAGCATCTCGCCTTCGTAGACCTCCATGCTCACGCCGGAGAGGGCGCGCCCCCTCGCGCCGCACGCCGCGAAGTCGCGCTCAACGTCGGAGAGGATGAGGAGCACGGCGGCCATCGCTACGGCAGGGGGCGTCCGTCGCGCAGGAAGTCGGACTGGGTTACGGCGGTCGAGAAGTCCACCACCACGTCGCCTTCGCGGACGCCGCGCACGATCTCCACGTTAAAGTCGTCGTAGGCGCCGAGGACGACCACCTGGCGGTCGGTCAGGCCGTCCTCCGCCACCTTGCGGACGACGAACTGCCTGCCGTCGCGCTGCACGGCGCCGAGGGGGACGAGCACCACGTCGGCGCGGCGTTCCACTTCGATGGAGACGAACGCCTCCATCCCTGGCCGCAGGGGTAGCGCGGCTGCGTCGTCCAAGGCGATGGTTACGGGGTAGCGCACGGATTGCCCTTGCCCTGCTGGAAGCAGGCCGACGGAGGCGACGCGGCCCGGTGTGGCCTCCAGCAGCGCCGTCGGCGTTGACACGACGGCGGGCTGTCCTTCGCGCACCAGCAGCACGTCCCGCTGATCGACGAGCGCAACCAGCTCGAGGAGGGCGGGTTCGGCGACGGTCAGCGCAATGCTCGCCGCGCCGACGATGTCGCCGGGTTCAATCGAGAGGGACGTAACGACTCCCGCGATGGGGGATACGAGCGTTGCGGCTTCGCGGTTTGCGAGAGCGTTGTCGGCGGCGAATTGGGCGGCGGCGCGGGCGGCCTGCGCCTTGAGCACAGCCGCAGGGCTGGGCAGCTCATTCAACGCCGCAAAGCGCTCTTCCGCCGCGCGCAGCGCCTGCCTCGCCTGGGTGACGGCGCGGGCGGCGGCGGTCTGCGCGCTATCGAGGGCGAGGAGCGCGTCCGCGTAGGCGCGGTCGGCTGCGCGCGCCCTCTCCCACGCGGCGGTCAGGGCGTCGTCCACGTCCGATTGGCGCACCTCCACGGGGAAGAGGCCGTCGTTGTAGTAAGAGAGGACGCCGGGGTTGCCGCGCCGTTCGAGAATGTCGGCGGGCGCGTCGGTCATCTCGTTCGCGCCGGGCTGGAAGCCGTAGTAGGCGCGAAAGACGCGGCGGTAGGCATCGAAGGCGCCGGCGCGGGCGGCCTCGGCGGCGTCCGCCGCGTTGGTCTGCTTGGGCGCCGACGCGGCGCGCACCGTCTGCGCGTTGTCGAGGGCGTGCTCCGCGTCGGCGACGGCGGCCTCCGCCAACGCCAGGTCGGCCGGGTCGGGCGATGCTAGGAGGGCGTCGAGCGCTTCTTGCGCCAGGGCTAGGTCGGCGTCCGCCTTGAGCGCGGCTAGGTCAAGCGCCTCCGTCTCCAAGGCGGCGAGCGTTTGCCCTGCCTCGACGCGTCCGCCCTCGCGCACGGCTACGGAGGCGACCGTTCCGGCGACGCCGAAGCGCAGCGCGCGGTGGTCGGCAAGCTGCGCGTTGGCGTTGGCGTTGACTGTCGTTACGATGTCGCCGCGCGAAACCTCGACCACGCCATCGAAGACGCGCTCGCCGCCTCCCCAGCACGCTGCGGCAAGCAGCAAGAGGGCGGGCGCCACGGAAAAGCGCAGGACGGAGCGATTCAGCGGCAACAAAGCGCCTCAGCGCGGCGATAGGCCGGCGAGCAGGTCGAGGGTGCGGGCGGCGGACGCCTCCTCGTCTTCACCCGCCGTAACCACCGACGCCACAATCTCGGTAACGCCGTAGGCCAGCAGTTCGCGCAGGCGCGTGGTTACGCGGTCCTCGTCGCCCGCCGCTAGCACGGCGTCCATCATCCGCTCGCTCCACTCGCCCTGTTCGGCTTCGGGGAAACCGGCCTCGACGAGCATGCGCGGGTAGCTGCGCGTGCCGAGATAGAAGGAGAACTGGCTGCGGAAGGCTGCCTCCGCCTCGCCCAGGTCGTCGTGGACGCAGATGGGGACGTGGGCGATGAGGGGCGGCGCTTCGCGCTCCGCCCTGGCGGCGCCGCGCTGCAAGGCGGAGAGCGCCACGTCGCGCAGGTAGACGGCGGGGCAGAGCCAGCTGATGGCGCCGTCGGAGGCCTCGCCGGCGAGTTCGTAGGCGCTGGGGCGCAGCGCCGAGATCATCACCGGGACGGAGGGCAGCGCCCAAGGGATGGAGGCGTTGGCCTTGCACCAATCGCCCTCGTGCTCGACCTCGCCTTCGTGGAGGAGCGTGCGCACGACGTGCAGGTACTCGCGGAGGTGGCTGAGCGGGCGGCGGAAGTCGACGCCGAACGTGTCCTCCATAACGGCGGCGTGGCTGGGGCCGATGCCGAAGCGGAATCGGGCGGGCGCCAGCTGCGCGACCACCTGCGCCTGTTGGACGGCGGCGACGGGGTGGCGGGGCCAGGTGGGGATGATGGCGGTGCCCAATTGGATGCGCCTGGTCTGCACGGCGGCGGCGGCCAACAGGGTCAGAGCGTCGGGACGCGCCGCGCCCGTGGTGAGCCACGCGGCGCCGACGCCGCGCGCTTCGAGGTCGCGAATCATCGCCAGCACGGCGCTGCTGTCGCGCCCGACCGCCGCCACTCCTATCGTGCCGTCCGCCATAAGAGCACCTCTGGGGAGAGGTGATTCTATACCTTGTCAATCGCGGCGGCGGCTGCCTTGCGGAATTGCATCCATATGTTGGCCAGCACCAGCAGCAGAAGGGCTACGAGCACGGCCGAGCCCCCGGCGGCCAGGTCGAAGTAGAAGGCGACGACGAGTCCGGTGATGATGCTGAAGGCGCCGACGGCGATGGATGCGGCGAGCGTGGCGCGCAGCCCCTTGGCGATTCGCAAGCCCACGAGCACGGGCACGACCAGCATGGCGCCCACGAGCAGCACGCCGACGACGCGCATCGAGAGGGTGATGACCGCCCCGGTCAGCACCGACAGCATAAGGTTCAGCGCTCCGACGGGGACGCCGTTGACGCGCGCGAGTTCGTCGTCGAAGGCGATCTGGGCGAGGTCTACGAAGAAGACGCTCACGAACAGGAAGACGAGGAACGCAAGGCCGGCGAGCAGCCACAGGTCGAGGGGCGATACGCTGAGGATGGAGCCGAACAGGAAGGAGAAGAGGTCGACGTTGAAGCCCTCGGCGAAGCTGATGATGACCACGGCGATGGCGAGGGCGCTGTAGAGCACCACCGCCATGGCTGCGTCGCCCGGCAGGCGGCCGCGTGAGCGCAGTTGCTCCACGACGATGGCGCCGACGAACGCCGTCGCAAGCGCGGTGAACGCGGGAAAGGTGCGCGTCGCCATGCCGATGGCGACGCCCATCAGCGCGGCGTGGGAGAGGGTATCGGCGATGAGGGAGAAGCGGCGCAGGACGATGAACATCCCCAAAGCGGGGGCGAGCATCCCCACCAGCGTGCCGCCGATGAGCGAGCGGATCATAAACTCGTATTGGAAAATCGCCGGCCCCCCGGCCCAGGTCCACATGGCTACCGGTGCTCGTGGAGCGCGTCGTGGATGAGGACGTCGACGGGGACGCCGTAGAGCATGGAGAGTTCGTCGCTGGTGAGTTCGTGGGGGGGGCCGTGCTTCACCAGCGCGCAGTTCATGCAGGCGACGGTGCTGGCCTCGCGGAGCATCGCGCCGATGTCGTGGGAGACGAGGACGACGGTGAGGCCTCGGTCGCGGTTCAGGTCGCGCAGCATCCGGTAGAGCTTCTCTTCGCCGGAGACGTCTATCCCGGCGGCGGGTTCGTCGAGCACCAGCAGTTCGGGGTTGCGCACCAACGCCCTGGCCAGCAGCACGCGCTGCTGCTGGCCGAGGGAGAGTTCGGACAGGCGATTGTTCTTGAGGTGCGTCATACTCACCGCGTCGAGCGCCGCCAGCACGTCGGGGCGTTCCGACTTGCGGAAGACGGCGAGAGGCGAGAAGCCGCGGTAGGCGCCGTGCGCCACGGTTTCGGCGACGGTGGCGGGGAAGCCGCTCCAGACGGCGGAGACGACCTGGGGCACGTAGCCGACGCGGTCCCAGTCCCTGAAGCCGCCGACGTCGCCCCCGAAGATGCGCACCGCCCCGCCGGTGGGGCGGAGGAGACCCAGCGCCAGTTTGATGAGGGTGCTCTTGCCGCTCCCGTTGGGGCCGAGGACGGCGGCGAACCCGCCGGGCTCCACGCGCAGCGAAACGTCGTCGACGGCGAGGCTCGTCCCGTAGTGGAAGCTGGCGCGCTCCCACTCCAGGACGGCCCCGCCGTTGGCCAGGCTGTTGGCCACTAGTTGCACTCCAAAGCCAACCTCAGGTTTGCAAGGTTGTCGCGCATCAGTCCGATGTAGTCGCCGTGCGCGTCGAACTCGCTCTGGGTAACGCTCTCGATGGCATGGATCGCGGCCAACTCGACGCCCGTCTCGCGCCGCACCGTCTGCGCCAGCCGGTCGCCGACGATGGGCTCGACGAGGACGTAGTTCAGACCCTTCTCCCTGACCTCGTCGACGATCTCGGCGAGGCGCTGGGGAGATGGGACGGCGGTGGTGCTGAGGCCTGCGATGCCCTCCTGATGCAGTCCGTAGCGCGCGGCGAGGTAGCCGTAGGCCGCGTGCGAGGTTACGAACGTGTCGTGGCGGCAGGAGGCGAGGCCTGCGACGAAGTCGTTGTGCAGCGCTTGCAGGTCGGCGACGAGCGCCGCCGCGTTGGCGTGGTAGCGCTCGCGGTTGGCGGCGTCGACTGCGATAAGCGCGTCTCGGATGGCCTCGGCCTGGAGGACGGCGTAGGTCGGGTCGAGCCAGACGTGCGGGTCGAACTCCTCGTCGTGGTGTCCGTGCTCGTCCTCGTGCTCGTCCTCGTCGTGTTCGTGTTCGTCCTCGTGGCCATGTTCGTCTTCATGGCCGTGCTCGTCCTCGTAGTGGTCATCGTCGTGTATTCCGACGAAGGCTATCTTGACCGGAGTACCGGCCACGTCCCAGTGATCCACCTCGTCGAGGTCGTGCCCGTCCAGATGGAGCACTTGGCCGCCCACGGAGTCGGTTACGAAGATGGACTCCCCTGCCGTAGCAATGTGAGGCCGCGCCCAGAAGCTGGTTTCCACCGGAGTGGTCAAGGCGTCGGTATTGACGGCGATCAATTCGCCGTCGTGGGCGTCGTACAGGCGAATCTCGCCGTTGCTCAGCACAACCACCGCGTGCTCCGCGTCTCTGGTCAGAGCCATCTGCACGGGCGCTGCGCCCTCTGCCGCAGGAACCAACTGCTCCATGGAGCCTTCCTCAGGGTCGATCACGTACAGCCCTACCGCTGAGCCCAAGGCGAAGAAGTGATCGGAGCCCGGGGCGCCCCAAACGGTGGTGAGGCGGAAGTCGTCCGGCTCTCCTGCAGGGGCAGGGATAAAGGAGTGGCCGTACTCTCCGTCCTCTGCCTCCACCGCGAGGACGCCGCCAACGCAGCCGAACACGGCTATGTGGCCATTGCCGGCGTCGCCGTGCAGGCTGGGGCAGCCTTCGGCAGAGTAGAGGACATCTCCATCGAGGTTCCGGATGTCAACACTGGTGGGCAACCGGTACTGGTCCGGGTCCGAGGCGTAGTCGGGATGCTGAGGGGTGATGGCGAACAGGTCTCCTTCCAGGGGAACCACTGCGCCATGGTGCGGGCCCGTGTTTATCGTCACGGGCACGTAGGATGCACCCTTTTCTTCCAGTTCGTGCTCGTTGATGAGCACCACGTCGCCGGACCCATCGTAGAAGATGCCTGTCCATTCCTTACCCACGTAGAGGTGGACGGGTCTGTCGCCGGTCAGGTCCAGCCCCACCAGGCTCACTTCCCTGCTCACCAGGTCGAAGTGGTCTCCGTGAGGCTCCAGGTAGATCCCGCCGTCGAACACACTCACGTCGTTGGCGTCGGAGGTTACGGCGAAGGCGAAGCGTCCGCTCTTGGTGGAGTAGATGCGGCCCGCCCGGCTGCCCAGGACAAAGGCGTTCTGCTCCACCTCGTCGTGGTCCAGTTCAATAACGGACACTGCGCCGGTCTCGCCGTCCCCAATCAGCAGACGGCCACGCAATGCCTCCTCATGGTCATGGTCGTCGTGCTCGTCGTGGTCGTCGTGCTCGTCGTGGTCGTCGTGTTCGTCATGCTCGTCGTGGTGGTGATGAGGCTGGCCTTCCAGCAAGCCGCCCCTTTCGCTGATGACGCCTGCGGCCTCGATGACGTTCGGGGCGTCGTTGCCCAAGGCATCGAGCATCCGGTCTACCCACGGCTCGAGCTCCAGCCCGTTGACGACCATAAGGTCGGCGCCCAAGACGCGCTGAACGTCTGCGGCGGTGGGTTCGAATTCGTGCACGTCCACGCCGGCCTTGACCAGGTTCTCGACCTCCACCAGGTTGCCGCCGATGCGCTCGGTGAAGTAGGCGAGCGGGTAGATGGTGGTCAGGACGCTGAGCGGCTCGGGCGGCGGGGAGGTGG
Organism: uncultured Dehalococcoidia bacterium; assembly: GCA_964560025.1. GTDB lineage: Bacteria > Chloroflexota > Dehalococcoidia > Lucifugimonadales > Australimonadaceae > JAGWBE01. Next base: position 34,643 of record CAZLKC010000012.1, on the reverse strand, counting down.
GCGTGGCCGTCGGGAGCGCCTGACCGGGCGCTTCGGTGGGCGCGGCGGTGGGCGTCGGCTCCTCGCCGTCAGAGCAGGCGGCAAGGAGCAGGACTAGCGCGAGCAGCGTGGCTGCGTACTTGATACTTCGTATCATTCTTACCTCTCCAATAAGCACTTGGGACAAGTGACGTAGATTTCGACTCTGTGGCCTCTGACGGCGCCGTTGACGCTCTTGGCCATCTCGCGGAGCAACCGCTCCACGGCGGGCTTGCGGAACTCCTCGACCTTGCCGCAGGTGGCGCAGATCACGTGGTGATGGTGGCGGGCGTCGTCGAAGGAGTAGCGGGCGGCGCCATCGGGCAGGGCGGTCTTGCAGAGGACGCCCGCCTCCACCAGCAGTTTGAGCGTGCGGTAGACGGTCGCGCGCCCGACGGCGGGCAGCTCTGCGCTGACGGCTTCGGCGCTGAAGGAGGTTTGCTTGGCTTCCAGCAGGCGCACGAGAAGGCGGCGCGGCGGAGTCATCCGGTAGCCCAGATCCTCCAGCACGCCGTCGAGCCTTGGCCTTTCGGCAAGCGTCGTCATATTGAAACACGATATCAATAACTGACGCGCCGCGCAACCCCCTGCAATCCCCCGTGTAGACTAACCGCCCCATGGCCTCCTCTACGGCAGGCGCTGCGCGGCGGCGCTTCTACTACGGCTGGCTGATCGTGCTCGGCTACCTGCTGGCGGGGGTGGCGGGCTCCGGCGCGATGCTGTGGGGCTTCCAGGTGTTCGTAACGCCGATGTCGGAGGAGTTGGGGTGGAGCCGCGGGACCATCTACAGCGTTACGCTCTTCCGCACGCTGTTCGTGGGCGCGCTCATCGTGCTGCTGGCGCGGTTGATGGACAGGCGGCGCTGGCCGCCGGTGGTGATGACCGTCTCGTCCGTGGTGCTGGGGCTGAGCGTGATGGCGCTGAGCCTGGTGAACGCCTATTGGGAGTACTTCCTGTTCAGCGTGGTGCTGGGCGGGATAGGGTTCGCGGGCGCGGGCGGGCAGTTGTACCAGGCGTTGGTGCCCAAGTGGTTCGTGCGGCTGCGGGGCAAGGCGATCGCGTTCGGCAGCGCGGGCACGGCGATTGGGGCATTCGTGTACCCCACGCTTGCCGACGTGACGATCGACGCGTTCGGGTGGCGGACGGCGTGGGTGGTGATCGGCGTCATCTCGTTGGCGTTGCTGACGCCCATCTCGCTGCTGATCCGCCGCTCGCCGGAGGACCTGGGTCTGCTGCCCGACGGCGACAGCGAGGAGCAGGCGGAGGCGCGGCGGGCGGACGCGGCGCAGCGCGGCGTGGCGGAGGAGCACAGTTTCCGGCCTAGCGAGGTGCTGCGCTACCGGACGACGTGGTTCATCGTGCTGGCGACGATGCTGGCGGCGCCGACGATGATCGGGCTGACCAGCAACTGGGCAGTCCACTTCCAGAGCATCGGCTTCACGCGCACGGAGGCGGCGACGGTGGTGTCGACCTACGGGGCGGCGTCGCTCGTCTCGCGCCTGCTGTGGGGCTACTTTCTCGACCGGCACCACGTGCGCGGCGTGGCGGTCGTGCACGCGGGGCTGACGGCGTGCACGATTCTGTTCCTGCTGCTGGTGGACACGTTCGCGGTGGCGCTGGCCTACGGGGCGGTGCAGGGGCTGGTGCTGGGGGGCTATCTCGCCATCCAGCCGCTGATCTGGTCGAACTTCTTCGGGCGCACCTACCTGGGGGCGATACGGGGCGCGTTCGCGCCGTTCCAGACGGCGGTGGCCGCCGCGGCGCCGTTCGTCATTGCGGCGAGCGCCGACGCGTTCGACAGTTACCGCCCGGCCTTCGTCGCGCTGCTCGTGTTCTGGCTGCTGGCGCTGGGCTTTATGTACGGCGCGCGCCCGCTGCCGCGCCCGGAGGCGGCGCCGACGCGAAGCGGCTAGAAGGAGATTGCGCCGCCCCAGCGCTCTTCGTGGGTCAGTTCTTCGATGGGGCGGCGCGTCTTGGGGCCGTGGCGTTCGCCGTCCTCGCCCAGCGGATAGCCGAGGGGAATGAGGCAGGTAGGCTCCACGTCGTCGGGGAGGGCGAGCCGCTCCTTGAATTCGGCGGCCATCCAGCGGAAGGCGGTGGTGATGCAGCCGCCGAGGCCGACGCCGCGCGCGGCGAGCAGCAGGTTCTCGACGCCGGGGAAGGTCTGGCCGAAGGGGCCGACCGACCATGGGCCTTGGCTGGCCGGCGCTTGGGCGCAGGCGATGATGATGACGGGCACGCTCGCCAGGCTTTCGGCGAAGTCGGCGCCGGGGGCGGCGGCCGGGGCGGGAGCGGGGCGGCGGTCTTGGCCCGCCGCGCGCGCCTCGGCGGCTTTCGCGTTCGCCTGCTTGACCAGGTCGCTGATGGCCTGCTTGCCCTCGGCGCTTCGGATGACGACCCAGCGCCAGGGTTGGCGGTTGCCGCCGCTGGGGGCTTGCCCGGCGGCCTCGATGACCTTGCGCAGCAGCGCGTCGGGCACCGGGTCGGGCTTGAACCGGCGGATAGCCCGCATGGTGTAGATGGCGTCGAACAGGCCGACGTCGGCTTGCTGCGTCACGTTGGTCACCTCCCGCGTTGATAGAAGTGGGGCCGCTCTTCCGGAGAGCGGCCCCACGCTACCACAGCCTCAGGTTCGGGAAGGCGCTACTGCTGCGAGATCCACTCGTCGACGCCCTCCTTGCCGTAGGTGACGCCCTGCTCCTCGTAGGCGCGGGCGGCGGCGGGGTGGAAGGCGTCTTGGGAGACGAAGACGTGGCCGAGGCGCTCCTTCCACGGGGCGGCGATGAAGGGGAAGCTCTCGTCCGCCATGTCGCGGTTCTCCAGCAACGCCGTCATCATCTGGTAGATGATTTCGTCTTCCACGTCGGGCGACGTCCACAGCATGACGGAGATGCCGGCGGGGCAGAAGGAGTCGGCGCGCACGATGTCGTAGTCGACGCGTGCGGAGCCGCGGATGGCGCCCTTGGGCACGGGCAGGGGCTGGAGCAGTCCTGCGGCGTCCCACGCGGGGTTGGCCGCGCGCGACTTGTCGAGGATGTCCTCGGGGATGTCCACCAGCCACAGTTCGTTGGTGGTCTGGGCGATGCGGTTGTGGCCGGGCGTGAGGGCGCTGCCCGCTGCGCCGCCGAAGACGATGCCCGTCGTGCCTGCGTCAACCTCGCGGTCGGCGAGCGCCTGGTAGCCCTGCTTGGCGCTGGGCACCACGTTCACCTGATCCTTGATGCCTGCCGCTTCGATGGCGAAGTCGGTGATGAGGGGCAGCACCGAGCCTTGGGTGCCGGGGTGGATGCGCTTGCCCGCCAGGTCGGCCACCGTGCGGATGTCGGGGTCGATGGTTACGATGGTCGTGCAGGCGGCGGGGTAGATGGCGTACAGCGCGACGGGGTCGGGCTTGATGATGCCGGAGCCGCTCACGTCGACGCCCTGGGCCCACAGGCCGCGCGTCTCCTCGTTGATGTAGAACATCGTCCGCTCGTACTCCTCAGGGTTGCGCTCCAGCAACTGAGGAACGGCGACGGCGGCGTTGGGCTCGTCTTGGTGTTCGAGTTTGATGCGCCCGTTGGTGCCCGCCTCGATCATGTCGCGGATGCCGACCGAAACGACGCCGAACGGCCCCATGCTGATGACGACGTTGAAGGTGGCGCCTACGGACGCAGGGTCGAGGGTGGGAGTGGGCACCGGGTCGGTTTGCACAGGGCGGGGCGTCGGCGTTGGGTCGCTTCCGCCGCAGGCGGCGGAGACGAGGGCGGCGACGGCAAGCGCGCCCAGCAGGATGGCGGAACGCAGTTTCATAGTTGTCCTCCCCCTCCTTGCACCGACTTGGCGGCCGCCGGAACGCAAGAGCGCGGGAAGGATACGCACGCGCCGCCGGAGTGTCAATCGCCACGCTCCCGCCGCGATTCGCGCGGCAGCGCGCGCGTTTAGGCGCCGCTTTCCATGCGGTCGTCTGCGCCCCCGGCGACAGCGGGCAGCTCTTCGTTCGCAGGTTGCGCCGTCTCGCCGCGCGCGGTGCGGTTGGCGAGGTCGATAAAGGCCAACGCGTATCGATCGGGCGCGAAGAGGGGAGTCGGCCAGTGCGGTCCGCGCTTGCGCTCGAAGTCGGTTGCGCCCTTGCTCATCGCGGCGTCTTGCTGATTGAAGCGCCCGTTGCGCATCGGATCCGCCCAAAGGTAGTGCCACAACTGTGTCCAAATCCACGTGAGGGGATTGGAAGGGAAGTAGGCGTTGATCTGGACGTAGCGGTAGTGGTCTTCGTCGACGGCGACGTACCATTCGTAGTGGAAGGCGCCGAGCATCGGCCAGTGTGGAACGCGCAATAGGCCAGGCATGCGGACGCCCATAAGGCTGGAGCCTTGTATCGGCAGTCCTGACCCCGTCTTCGATACAACTCGCCGCCACAGGCGCTTGGGCGGCCACTTGCCGAGGCCTGGGTAGTCGTCCTGGGCGACCGAGCCCTTGGCGGTGTGAATCACCCACTCGCCGCCCTCGACCGGGTCGTGTGCGAGCATCGGCTCGTAGCCCGGCAGGTGCGCGTGCCAGACCATGGGCAGCAAGGCGAGGGCGTCGTGGTGGGTGGTGGGGAAGTGTCCGGCGTCGGCTTGGGCGTGGTAGCGCCAGTTGCCTTCGATGATGCGGTCGCGCCACTTGACGATGGTGGAGTCGCGCAGCAGGAGGTTGGGCACGTCCTCCTCGATCGGCACGGGCGCGCCGCGCCCCATCCATATCCATACGATGTCCTTGCGCTCCTCGAGGGGGAAGGTGCGCACGCGGAGTTTGCCGACGACGGGGCTTTCCGGCCCGTCCGACAGCGCGGCGACGCACGCGCCGTTGGCGAGGTCGAAGGTGAAGCCGTGGAAGCGGCAGGAGATGGTGTTCGAGCCGGGGAAGTAGTAGCGCCCGAGGGAGAGGGGAACACCGCGGTGAGGGCATTCGTCCAGCACGGCGTAGGCCTTCCCGTTGCGGCGCATCACCGCTACCTGCTCGCCCATTATCCGGATGCTGGAAGGGCGGACGCGCACGTCCTTGGAGCGGCAGAGGGGGTACCAGTAGTTGCGGAAGCCCAGCGCCGCCTTCTCGAACGGCGTGCCGCCCCGCCCAAGTTTGGCTTCTCCGTTGGTTGTCATTGCGGCTCTCCTCCCCAACTGCGGCAAGTATGCGATTGGGGCGCGGGAGCGTCAACCGCTGCGCACCAAGGCGCGCGTGTATGATGCCGCACGCAACCAAACCCCTATCGGAGAGCGAGGCGACGGCGTGGCGGAGATACACGAATTGAAGCGCGTGGACTTGCGTGAAGCATGGCCCCACGAGGCGTGGAACTTCACGCCATGGCTCGCCGAGCGCCTGCATCTGCTGGGCAAGGATCTCAACTTCGAATTGGAACTGGAGGGGACGGAAGTCACGCTGCCCGAGGCCGGGCGCGTGGACATCCTCGCCAAACAGGCGGGCAGTGGCGCACGGGTGGTAATCGAGAATCAGTTTGGTTGGTCGGATGACTCGCATTGCCTGCGCTTGCTGGGGTATGCGGCCCATGCGGAATCCGACATTCTGGTCTGGGTGGCCGAGGACTTCACCAAATACAACTGCGGCATCGTGGCCTGGCTGAACCAAAGCGACAACATCAACGTCTACGCCGTCGAGGCGCGGGCGTATCGCGCCGGCGATTCCTTGGCCGCTGACTTTGAGCTGGCCGTCGGTCCGCCGCAGCCGGGGACATCTCCCTCTTCCATAACGAACTGGACCACTTTCTACGCTCTCTTTTATCGGCCGTTGGTGGAGGAACTACGCCGGAGAGGGATGCCGCCGGTTGGCCGGGGTGGATTCCGGGGGAGATGGCGGTCGTTCGAGACCGGATACCCCGGCATCGTCTACGCCGCCGAACTGGGCGACGGCAAGGCGCAAGCGTTCTGGCAGGCCTACGGCGACGACAAGGAGCGTGTCTACGAGGCGTTAGTACAGCACAAAGGCGAGATGGACGCGGAGTTGAAGGGCGAGACTACATGGGAAGGGGGAAGCGGGCCAGCCGGAGAGTATTGGGTCACACTGGCAACTGAGGCGACGGTTGAGCACCCCGAGGGAGAACCTGCCGACGCTGCGCGCCAATGGCTCGCTGAAAACCTGCTCCGTCTGCACAAGGTGATTCAGCCGCGCCTTGACCAGGTGATGGAGGAGCTGGCACGCGAGCGCGGAGCCGACGTGGAGGCGGCGGAATAGGGGATTGCGCTAGCGGGCGCCTGCGTTGCCGCCGCTCTCCTTGCGTCCGTAGGCGCCGCTCGGTATGACCTCCTCCCGCGTGTACTACGGATGGGTGGTCGTCAGCGTGCTGGGGTTGTTCTCGGCGCTTTCGGTGGCGTTGGCCGGGCCGAACCTCGCCATCTTCATCAAGCCGATGCAGGAGGAGTTGGGGTGGAGCGCGACGGTGTTCGGGTGGGCGCAGTTTGCGCGGTTGGGCGTGGTGGCGTTGGCGGGGCCGATCATCGGCGGGCTGCTGGACAAGCAGGGACCGCGATTCCTCATCGCGTTCGCGGCGGCGGTTACGGGCGGGACGGTTGCGGCTTTGGCCTTCGTTACGGAGGAATGGCACCTCATCGCGCTGTTCGTGGTGACGGGACTGGTGGGCATGGGGCGCGCGAGCGAACTCTACGTCAGCCCGTCGGTGTCCAAGTGGTTTGTAGAGCGGCGGGGCGCGGCGATGAGCCGCGCGATGATGGGCATCCCTGTCGGCATCATCCTTTTCTATCCGGGATCCCAATTGCTCATCGACGCGGTGGGATGGCGGAACGCGTGGCTCTTCTTCGGCGCGGGCGGCGCGCTCATCCTCGTCCCCGTCGCGCTGTGGCTGCTGAGGCGGCAGCCGGAGGATATGGGGCTGCTTCCCGACGGGCGCACTAGGGCGGACGCGGCGAGGGCAGAGGCGCGCGGCGGCGTGAGCCGGCCGGAGCATTCGTGGACACGGGCGGAGGCGCTGCGGAGCCGGACGTTCTGGATGATGATTGGAGGTTTCGGCGTCTACACGTTCGCGTGGTCGACGCTCACCATCTTCCGCGTCCCGCACTACGTTGAGCGCGGGATGGGGCCGCTGCTGGTCACCTTGGCGATTGCGACCGACGCGGTGGTGGCGGTGGGGGTGAGCCTGCTGCTGGGGCGCGTGCTCGACCGCTTCCCCGCGCGGTTGATGATGGTCGCGAGCGCGGCGGGGCTGGTCGTCTCCGCCGCCGCCGCCATCGTCGTGACGAGCGCGGCGTGGATGTTCGTGTCCACGATTGGGTTCGGATTCGGCGTGCAGGTGGGGGCGATCGCGCAGAACGTGATGTGGGCGGACTACTTCGGGCGGCGCAGCCAGGGCGCGATACGCGGGGTTACGCTGCCGCTGACGATGGCATTCGGCGCGGCCGCCTTCCCGCTGACGGGCTTCATCCGCGACGCGACGGGCGCCTATACGCCGGCGTGGTTCATCGCCATCGGCGCGGTCGTCGTGGGCGCAGCGGCGCTGGCGGCCATCCGTCCGCCGCAGCGGAGCGTAAGGGGGCGGGCGGAGGCGCACGCTTCGGACTAAATCGGCGCGTGGCGGCGTTGCCGCCAGGGGGATGCTGTGGCATAGTGCGCGGCGATAGCTCAGCCTCGCCATCTTGTTCGAAAGAGGGGCGCTCTTCTATGGCGCAGGGAAGCGGACACCGGCACGGCGACCACGATCACGGCGAGCATGACCACGCCGAGCACGCTCACGACCACGGCCACGAGGGCCGCGAGCACCACGCTCACGAGGGTCACTCCCACGAAGGGCACGCGCACGACCACGAGGGCCACGAGCACGCCGGGCACGCCCACGGCGAGCACTCGCATGGCACGCACGACCACGGCCACTCTCACGAGGAGGATGCGCAGGCAGGGCATTCCCATGAGGAGCACGCCCACGCGGGGCACGACCACGGCGCCCATGCAGGGCACGACCATGACTCCCACGCGGGGCACGATCACCACGGCCACGACCATCACGGCCATGGGCACGGGGGGGGGGGGGGGCCCACCCACCCCCACCACCGGCGCGGACACAGCCGCACAAACCACGGAATAGCCCACGGACACAACACCC
>CAZLKC010000012.1:0-26526 GCA_964560025.1 uncultured Dehalococcoidia bacterium | reverse complement strand
CTCCCGCCCCCTGCTCGTCTTCTTCTCCTCCCTCCTGTCCCGCGCGGTGGTGTGGGGGGGGGGGGGGGTGCCCCCCCACTCCCACGCGCACGACCTGCGCGGTCAGAGCCGCAAGAACCTCGTCATAGCCCTCGTTCTCATCACCACCTACATGATCGCGGAGGTGGTGGGCGGCATCATCTCGGGCAGCCTGGCGCTGATCGCGGACGCGGCGCACATGCTGACGGACGCGGCGGCCATCGCCACGGCGCTGTTCGCGATGGCGCTGGCGGAGCGTGCGGCGAGCACGTCGCGCACGTACGGGTACTACCGGACGGAGGTGCTGGCGGCGCTCATCAACACCCTGGTGTTGTGGCTGCTGACGGCGTGGATCTTCTACGAGGCGTACGAGCGCTTCCGGCACCACGAGGAGGAGATCGTCGGTCTTCCGGTGCTGCTGGTGGGCATCGGCGGCCTCATCATCAACGTCGCCGCCGCCTGGGTGCTGCACCGCTCCTCCGGCCACAGCCTGAACGTGGAGGGCGCCTTCCAGCACGTCCTCGCCGACCTGCTGGGTTCGCTGGGCGTCGTCATCTCCGCCGTCCTCATCATCTTGTTCGGATGGCAGTTGGCCGACCCCATCGCCAGCGTGGCCATCGGTCTGCTGGTGCTGTGGAGTTCGTGGCACCTGATGCTGTCGGTGCTGGCGGTGTTGCTAGAGGGGACGCCTGAGCGCATCGACATGTACAAGTTGTGCGGCGACATCGAAGACCTCGACGGCGTAACCCTCATCCACGACGTTCACGCGTGGACGATCAGCTCCGGCGTCGAGTCGTTCAGCGCCCACGTGCTGGTCGACCCCTCGTGGACGGGCGATCGGGAGTCTTTGCGCACCCGCATCATGGGCATCGTCCACGACGAATACGGGATAAACCACGCGACCATCCAGATCGAGCAGTCGGCGAGCAGCTGCACCGCCGAGGACCACCACGTGGGCCACCTCGAGATGCGCAGTCAGGCGAGGGCCTAGCCGCCCAACCCGCCGCTACGCTTCCTCCCGCTCGCAGAGTTCGCGCAGGTGGCGGAAGGGGAAGATGCCGGTGTCGTGCAGGTCGCTGAACAGGATGCCGATAGCGTAGTTCCCTATCTCCAGCACGTCCTCCACACGGATGTCGTGCGGCACGTCGTCCACGGACACCTGGCGGACGTGGGTCATCTCGTCCACGCACTGGGCGCAGCCGCAGTTGCCGCGCAGGATGCGGTGAGGCAGCAGGAAGTGTTGGCCGTCGCGCCAGAGGATGCGCATCCCCTCCTCCTGCACGTTGATCGACCTGGGTTCGTACCGCTGCTCCGCCATCCGGCTCGCCTCCGCGCGGGGACTCGTGGACGCCGCGCCGCCGCCATCTTATGCCTCGCGCGGCTCCAACGCCTCCATCGTCATCTGCCCCTCGGCCTGGCGGGGGCGCATATTGCTGACGCCGACGCCGACTAGGCGCACGCGGCGGCCTTCCTCCCAAGCAGCCGTAACCAACTCGACGGCCATAGTGCTCACTGCCTCCGCGTCCGCCGTGGCGGTCGGCCTGCTTTGGGAGCGGGTGAGGGTGGTGAAGTCGGCGTAGCGCACCTTGACCGTAACGGTGCGGGCGAGCAGGCCGCTCTCTTCGAGGGATTCGGCGACGCGCCGGGCGAGCCGCTCCGTCTCTTGGAGCACCGCGCCGCGGTCGCCGACGTCGGACGCGAAGGTCTCCTCCGCGCTGATGGACTTGGCCTCGCGCTCGGTGGAGACGGGGGACGCGTCCTCGCCGAGGGCGCGGCGTTGGAGCAGGGCGCCGCCGGAGCCGAGGAGGGCGGCGAGGGTTCCCAGCGGCGCGTCGGCGACCTGGCCGAGCGTCTCGAATCCGGCGGCGTTCAGGCGTTCGGCGGAGCGGGGGCCGACGCCGGGCAGTTTGCGCACGGGCAGGGGCGCAAGGAAGGCGGCCTCGGCGCCGGGGGGCACGACGACGAAACCGTTGGGCTTGCCCGTCTCGCAGGCGACCTTGGCGACCATCCGGTTGCGCGCTAGGCCGATGGAGCTGGGCAGTTCGACTTCGACGCGGATGCGGCCCTGCATGCGATGCGCGAGCGCCTCGGCGTGCGTCATATCGCGGGAGACGTCCGTCAGGTCGACGTAGGCCTCGTCGATGGACATTGGCTGCACGACGGGTGATTCGCGGCGGAGGATGTCCATCACGCGCTGCGAGTATTCGTGGTAGAGGCTGCGCCTGCCGGGCAGCACGACCGCCTCGGGGCAGAGGCGCAGGGCGTGCGCCATAGGCATAGCGGAGCGGCAGCCGTAGCGGCGTGCCTCGTAGGAGGCGGCCATAACGACGCCGCGCCCCTCCGGCGAGCCGCCGACCAGCAGCGGCTTGCCCCGTAACGAGGGGTCTTCCACTTCCTCCACCGAGGCGTAGAAGGCATCGAGGTCGACGAGCGCGATGCGCCGTTCCGCGTCCGTTGCCATGACGAGGCAATGGTAGCCCCGGCGGCGTCAAAAGGCGCGCCCGCCGTGTCAGGGCGCACGCCGACCCTTTCCCGTTCGCCCTGAGGGAACTCGAAGGGCGAACGGGAAAGGGGCAGAGGGAACGGAGCGGCTAGGCCAGGGCGGGCGTCCGGCTAGGCCATAGGCGCTTGCCGCGCGCGCGGCTTCGGCGCTTAGCCGCGGCCGCGCACGGCGCCGTTCAGGTCGGAGCCGGGCGAGAAGCCGACGCGGTTGTGGGCGGGGACGGTGACCTTTTGCCCTGCCTGGCTGCCGCGGATGGCGCGGACTTGGCGCTCCTTGACCTGCCGCGCCTCGAACGCGCCGAATCCGGTGAGCACGACGCGGTCGCCCGACGCGAGCGCCTCGCGGATGGAGTCGAGCACGGCGTTCAGGGCGTCGTCGCCCTGGGAGCGGGGGGAGTCCAGTTTCTCGGCTACCTTGGCCGCCAGGTCGCCCTTTCGTAGCGTGGCCACGAGTCACCTCCTGTGGTCGACTCCCGTGCGTTAGGGAGCCGGGCACGGTTATAGCACGGGCGCGCTCTGCGCGGCAATACGGCGCGCGTCTATTCGCCCTTCGAGTTCCCCCAGGGCGAACGGATGCGAATAGGGCGAACGAAAAAGGTAGGGAGAAGGGGGCGACCGACCGGTCGCGCCTACAAGAAAGGAGGCCGCGCAGTTACTCCCAGGTGTAGAAGTGGTTCAGCGGGCCGTGGCCGCTGCCGATGCGGAAGCCGCGCCGGATGGCCTCGGTGGTGTACTCCTTCGCCCGCTCCACGGCCTCGGGCACGCTCGCGCCTAGGGCGAGATTCGCCGCGATAGACGAGGAGAGCGTGCAGCCCGTGCCGTGCGTGTTCACGGTGTCGATGCGCGCCGCCGAGAGGTGGGTGAAGGAATCGCCGTCGTAGAGCACGTCGACCGCGTCGCCCTCGTAGTGGCCGCCCTTAATCAGCACATGCTGCGGCCCCATCCGGCGGATGACCGGCGCGGCGACGCGCGCCTGCTCCGCCGACCGCACCGTCAGCCCCGTCAACGCCTCCGCCTCTCCCGCGTTCGGCGTGAGCACGAGCGCCAGGGGGAGCATCTCGGCGATGAGGGTCTGCACGGCGTCGTCCCGTATCAGGCGGTAGCCGCTTTGGGTCACCATCACCGGATCGACGACGACGTGTTCGAATCGGTGCTCGCGCAGCTTGGCCGCGACGCCGCCGATGACCTCGGTGCTGGACAGCATGCCTATCTTCACCGCCGAGGGGCGCAGGTCGGCGGCGACGGCGTCGATCTGCGCTTCGACGAGCGACGTGTCCACCTCCGCGAGCGCCGTAACCCCTAGGGTGTTTTGCGCGGTGATGGCGGTGAGGGCGCTCACGCCGTAGACACCGTGCGCCGCGAACGTCTTCAGATCGGCTTGGGCGCCCGCGCCCGCGCCTGAGTCGGAGCCCGCGATAGTCAACACGATCGGCCGGTCGGGTTTCACGCTAGTCCTCCATCAGTTTGACGCGCGCGGCCAATTCGCCGAAGTCGTAGCCCTCCGCCTCAGGGCGCCGCGCTTCCAGCGCCAAGCATACCCCCGCGACCGCGGTGGAGACCGCGACGGCGATAAGGAAGCTGGCGAGCGTGCTGCCCGACGCAAGCACGTGCCAGACCCCGGTCAGCCCGTCCCACGTCCACCAGCCGCTCAGGCTCTTGGTGGGGAAGAAGAGCGCCCCTGCCGCAATGCCGCACAAGGCGCTGGTCAGCGCCGCTCCGCCGCCGAAGCGCCGCACGAACAGGCCCAGGAAGATGGGGACCATCGCCCCTGCGCACACCAGGTCGGCGATGAGGAAGAGGTAGAGCACGCTGTCGAACAGGAAGCCGACGACGAGGGCGGGGACGATGAGCGCCGCCGTGATTCCGCGCGACCACGCCAGCAGTTGCGCGCCGGAGAAGGCAGGGGCTACGCGGGGCAGGTCGGTCGTGAAGATGCTGGCGATGCCGTTGAGCAGGGTGTCCATGCTGCTCATGACGAGCACCAGGGCCAGCACCATAACGGTCAGGATCGCCCACGCGGGCAGCGTGTCCAGCACGAGGCTGAAGAGGGACACGGCGGGCGTATCCGCCGCACCCGCGCCGATAGCCCACAGGCCGAAGATACCGCCGATGATAATCGTGGGGACCACGATGACGCCCGCTGCGAGGAAGCCGCGCCGTAGGTCTTGCTCGGTCTTGGCCGCGTAGACGCGTTGCCAGAAGCCCTGATGGAACAGGTTGGCGGCCAGCACTGCGATGACCAGCGTGAAGCCGAACTCAACGCCCGGCCTGTACGACATCGACAGCAGGTCGGGGTTAACTTCGCGCACGGCGTCGAAGGAGGCCGTCCAGCCGCCGAGTTGACTCATCACCGCGATGAAGGCCACCAGCAGCAGCGGGATGATGAGGGCGAACTGGAGCGTGTCCGTGAAGATGGTCGCCCGCAGGCCGCCGTAGGTCGTGTAGAGCAGCGTGGCCGCGCCGACCAGCACGAGGGTGAGCAGCAGCGGCGCGCCGGTGATGAGCTCGATCGCTCTGGCGATGGCGCCCATCTCCGCGGCCAAGAAGGTGAACATATAGAGCACCATTATCAGGAGCACGAAGACGTAGACCGCCGGTCCGAAGCGGTGGCGTACGAACTCCGTCAGCGAATGGCCCTCCGGCATCAGCCGCCGCATCCGCGGCCCCAGTACGATGAAGGCGAGGATGGGCAGCGCTTGGCCTACGCCGTAGCCGATGAGCGCCGCCAGCCCTGCCCAAGTCGCCGCCTCCGCCGGGCTGAACAGGATCCACGCGCCAAGGATCGAGGCGACGACGGTGGCCGTGGCCGTCGCGCCGCCCACGGTGTGGCGCGCGCTGATGAATCCCTCCAGCGAAACGCGGCGGGAGCGGGAGTAGAGGATTCCGGCCGCCGCAAAGGCCGCCATAGCTGCGACCGCCAGACCGAACGCAGGCATCCCCAGTTGCATGATGTCTCCTCGGCGCCGCGCGGGAGAGGGCAAAGAGAAGGGCCGCCCCGCTTGGGGAGCAGCCCTTTCGCAAATCAGCGTTGGGCGCGAGGCTCCCTTCGCTGGCATTACCCAGGTCAGGTTCGAAGGGTCGCCCCGAGGACGTGTCGGGGCCTCTCAGCCGGCTCTCCCAGCTCCCCCCATCGCGGTGCCGTATGCTAGGTTGGCTGATAGTATGGCAGGCGCGGGCGCGGGTCAAGACGCGGGCAAATCACGCGGGGGGGGCTATGGACAAGAGGTGCGCCATCGCTATAATGCGCTTGGCAGGGCGCTTGCCTGGCAAATCTTTGGCGCGCGCGAGGCGGCCGCGCTTCAAGGCGTGACCACTGGAACGGAAAACGACAACCAGCCCCGCCGACCTGCCGGCGCTGTGACAGGAGTAGGCATGTTCAAGCCTCGCACGCTCTCAATCGGACTCATTCTCACGTTGGCGGCGGCGCTAGCGCTCTCGCTCGGCGTCGTCAGTGCGGACAGCCACGAAGAAGAGGTGACGCTCGGCGGCTCGGTCGCCTACCGCGACGACGGCGGCAACGCCAGCGCCAAGGTCGTCATCGCCCTCACCGGCCTGCCCGCGCTACCGGACGGCATGGCCTATGAGGGTTGGCTCGTCGGCGTAACCGGGGACAAGGTGAGCACAGGCGTTATGCGGCGCACCATCACCGGTAAGGTGAACGGGACCTACACCGATCCCGATGGCGAGAACCTTTTGACCAAGTACACCGCCTTCGCCATCACCAAGGAGCCGTCTCCCGACCCCGACCCCGCCACGCCCGGCGAGGTCGTCTACGCCGACTCCGTCAACGCGGGCGCAGCGCCGCACGTCGGCAGGTTGCTCGTGAAGTGGCGCGACGCCCCCGGCGAGACCGCCGCCGCCATCGGCCTGCGCGACCAGATTGCCGTCGCCTTGGCCCACGCGGAGGCAGCCGAGGAATCGACCTCTATGGTCGTCAAGCAGCGTCATGCTCAGCAGGTCATCAACATCCTGCAAGGCGACGACGGGGCAGATTACGCCCGCGCCGCCGCTCCCGGCCCCTCCGGCGATGGGCTCGGCGCGATGAACTACGCCAATGCGGTTGTCGCCGTGGCGCGGGGCGCTGCGGCCGACTCGGCAGGCGACAACGCCGTTGAGTCCGCGACCGACAGGGTCGTCTCTTACACCGGCTTGGCTGTGGCGGGCATGAACCAGGCCATCAACAACGCCAGGCGAGTCGTCAGCGCATCCAGCGAGGACTTCGCCTTTGGGCTGCGCCTCGAAAACGTGCGCCTCGGCCTCGAGCGCGCCCACAATTCCGCCGACAAGGCTTACGTCAGCGCTCAGAACATCGCGACGTTCGTGCCCATCCTCGGCGCGACGCCCGAGCCTCCGAGCGTCGGCGACGCGCTCGTGCGAGCGCTGGCGCTCGGCGTCCTCATCGCCGGACTGGCAGCGGCGGCGGCGGGCGCTTACCTCCTCCTGGGGCAGCGCCGCCGCGCCGCCGCCTAGCGCCTGACGCGCAAACGCAGCAAGCGAACGAGAGGGGCCCCGCAATCGCGGGGCCCCTCTGCTGTGCGCGTGCGAGGCGGTAGGGATTCGCAAGAAGCGCTGCAAAACCTCCGCCTCTCTCTTGCGCCATATGCGGCGCCGTTGTAGGTTCACCCGAACAGGTTTGACGCGTCCACAATCGAAGAGGAGGCGACGCCGATGGTCATTCAGCCCCGCGTTCTGTCCCGTGAGCTCCGAGCGACCTACGGTTTCGAAGAGGTCGCCATCGTCCCCGGCGACATCACCACCAACCCCGACCTGTCCGTAACCACCCTCAGCCTCGGCCCTTTCCAGTTCACGGTCCCTATCCTCGCTTCCGCGATGGACGCTATCGTGGATCCCAACTTTGCGGGGTTGATGGCCAAGGCGGGCGCTCTGGGCGTGATGAACCTCGAAGGCGTCTACTGCCGCTACGAGGAGCCCTACGGCCCGCTGTCGGAGATTTCCTCGGCGCCTAAGGAGCAGGCGACCGAGGCGCTGCAGCGCGTCTACGCCGAGCCGCTCAAAGAGGAGTTGGTGGGGCGTCGCGTCGAGGAGATCAAGGCGGCGGGCGCCGTTTGCGCGGTGTCGGTAACGCCGCAGAACACCAAGCGCCTCGCTCCCTTGGCCGTCGAGGCGGGCGCCGACATCGTCGTCGTTCAGTCCACCGTAACTACCGCGCGGCACATCTCCAACTCCTACCACGGACTCCGCTTCTCCGAGCTCATCCCCTTGGTGAGCGTGCCGGTGGTCGTCGGCAACTGCGTAACCACCAGCGCCGCTTTGGAGTTGATGGAGCAGGGCATCGACGGCTTGCTGGTGGGCGTGGGCCCCGGCGCCGCTTGCACGACGCGTGAAGTTACGGGCGTGGGGGTGCCGCAGGTTACGGCGACGCTGGACTGCGCCGCCGCCCGCGACGAGTACTTCGCGCGCAGCGGCAAGTACGTGCCCGTCATCACCGACGGAGGCATCAGGACGGGCGGCGACCTGTGCAAGGCCATCGCGGCGGGCGCAGACGGCGTGATGATCGGCACTCCCCTGGCGCAGACGTTCGAGGCGCCCGGCAAGGGGTTCAACTGGGGGATGGCCAGCCCCCACCCCGCCCTGCCGCGCGGCACGCGAGTGAACGTCGGCGCGCAGGCGTCTCTGCAGCAGGTGCTGTTTGGCCCGAGTCAGCGCACGGACGGCACGCACAACCTGGTGGGCGCGCTGCGCATCTGCATGAGCATGGTGGGCGCGCAGACCATCGAGGAGTTCCACGAGCGCGTGGAGCTGGTCGTCGCGCCGTCCATCGCCACCGAGGGCAAGTCCTTCCAGCGCGCGGGCTTGATCTAGCCGTTCTGTTCGCCCTTCGGGTTCCCTCAAGGCGAACGGAAGGGGAGTCAAGGGAAGGGAAAGGGAGCCGGGGCGAACGAAGAGGCGCCGCGACCTCACGCCCGCCTCGTGGCGTTGAGGTTGACGGCGGGCGCCATATGCGGCTAGCGTTTAAGCGCCATCTACCCGTTGGGAGGTGAGCGTGAGCCGCTGCACCGCGCGGCCCTCGACCCGCCGGGATCGGAGCGTGACCCGGACGGACGCAGGCGAGGCGCCGTTGCCCGATTCCTACGCTCGCGAGCGGTTGCCGTGAACGGCAGCCTGACGGACGTTGCCGGCGTCGAGGTGGGCCACTACACCGACGTGGACGCCGCCACCGGCTGCACCGTGGTTCTGACGCGCGGCGGCGCCGTCGGCGGCGTGGACGTGCGCGGCTCCGCCCCCGGCACGCGCGAGACCGACCTGCTGCGCCCCGGCGCTTCGGTCGAGTTGATGCACGCGGTTGCGCTCAGCGGGGGGAGCGCCTACGGCCTTGCGGCGGCCTCGGGCGTGATGCGCTGGCTGGAGGAGCGAGGGGCCGGTCATCGGGTAGGGAAGTTCATCGTCCCCATCGTGCCCGCCGCCATCCTGTTCGACTTGGGCTTGGGGCGCTCCGACGTGCGCCCCGGCGAGCGGGAGGGCTACGCCGCCGCGTCGGTTGCGTCCGCCGCGCCGGTGGAACAGGGCAGCGTCGGCGCGGGGACGGGCGCGACTGTGGGCAAAGGGCTAGGCCGCGTGGCGGCGATGAAGGGGGGCGTCGGCTCCGCAAGCATGGAGTTGGGAGGCGGGGTCGTGTTGGCGGCGCTGGCGGCGGTCAACGCCATCGGCGGCGTGGTCGATCACGAGACGGGTGAGTTGCTGGCCGGGCCGCGCGGCGCCGACGGGCGCGTGCGCGACTCCGTCGCCCTGTTCGCCGACCCCGCCTCCGGCGCTGCGCCGCGCCCTCAAGCGCAGGGCGAGCCGCTGGCCAACACGACGCTAGGGGTCATGGCGACCTCTCTTGCGCTCGACCGGGGGCAGGCGGGGCGCCTCGCCGCCGTTGCGCACGACGGCATGGCCTTGGCCGTTCGCCCCTGCCACACGCTGCACGACGGGGACGCGGTGTTTGCGCTCTCGACGCGCTCGGTGGACGCGCCGGAGGAGGTAGCGCGCCTGTACGCGCTTGCGCCGACGGTGATGGCCGCCGCCATCGTCAACGCGGTGCGCGCCGCCAAGTCGCTGCATGGCGTGCCGTCATACGGGGAGGTTCGCGGTGGGGAGTGAGGCGCTGTCGACGGTCGGCTTCATCGGCGCGGGGAGGATCGCGCGGACGCTGGCTCCGGCGCTGCGCGAGGCGGGATACGACATTCGCGCCGCCGCAAGCCGCAGCAGGGCGAACGCAGAGGCGCTGGCGGACTCGGTCGGCGCCGAGGCCGTTTCGCCGCAGGAGGTGGTTGACCGTTGCGCGCTGGTCTTCCTCGCCGTTCCGGACGACGCTATCGCGCCTGTCGCGGAGTCGGTCGCTTGGCGCAGCGGCCAAGCCGCCGCCCACTTGAGCGGCGCGTTGGGACGCGGCGCCATCGCCGTCGCTGCTAGCGCGGGAGCCGCAACGGGCGCGTTCCACCCGGTGCAGACCTTTGGCGGGGCGGGGACGCGGACGACGTTGGACGGCGTGGCATTCGGAATCGACGCCGAGCCACCGCTCTACGGCGTGCTGGCGGCGATGGCGGAGCGGCTGGGAGGCCGCGCGCTGCGCGTTCCGCCGGAGGCGCGGGCGCTCTACCACGCGGGCGCGGTGTTGGCGTGCGGCTACCTGACGGCGCTGTTGGCCGAGGCGGTGAGCGTGTGGGAGCGAGCGGGGCTCTCCCGCACGGACGCGCAGGCGGCGTTGGCGCGGATGGCGGAGACGACGGCGGCCAACGTCGGCGCCGCAGGCGCGGGCGAGGCGCTCACCGGGCCTATCGTCCGGGGCGACGCGGCCACGGTGCGTGCGCACCTTGCGGCGCTGCGCCAGGCGTCGCCCCAGACGTTGGAGGCGTACAAGGCGGTCGGCAAGCGGGCGGCGGCGTTGGCCGAGGCCAACGGAGGCGGGGGAGGCGTGGATTGGAGCGCCCTGTTCGAGGAGGCGCCGCAGTGCGGGTGAGAACGCGTACGTTGACGGAGATGAAGCGCGCGGGCCAACGCATCGCTTGCGTAACGGCCTACGACTACCCGACGGCGCGGCTGGCGGACGCGGCGGGGTTCCCGCTCATCCTTGTGGGGGACAGCCTGGGCAACGTGGTGCTGGGCCACGATTCCACCATCGCGGTTACGCTGGAAGCGATGCTCCACCACACGCAGGCGGTGGTCAGGGGCGCGAAGCAGGCGCTCGTAGTCGCCGACATGCCCTTTATGACCTACCAGGTAAGTGCGGAGGAGGCGCTGCGCAACGCAGCGCGCTTGATGCAGGAGAGCGGCGCGCACGCGGTCAAATTGGAAGGCGGCGCAAGCGTCGCTCCGACCGTCCGGCGGCTCACCGACGCGGGCGCGCCGGTGATGGGGCACTTGGGCCTTACGCCGCAGTCGGTGCATCAACTGGGCGGATTCCGCGTCCAGGGTCGCTCCCTCGTGGACGCTAGACTCCTCATCGAGGACGCGCTGTTGCTGGAGGAGGCAGGGGCGTTCGCGGTGGTGCTGGAGACGGTTCCCGCCGAACTATCGCGCGTCGTTACGGAGCGGCTGGCGATACCGACCATCGGCATCGGCGCGGGGCCGCACTGCGACGGTGAGATACAGGTGCTCCACGAGATTCTGGGTCTCATCGACGGCAGGCCGCGCAAGCACGCCAAGACCTACGCCGACCTGAACGCGGTCATCGCGGACGCACTTACACAGTACGCGGACGAGGTGCGGGAGGGGCGCTTCCCTACGGAGGTCAACTCTTTCGAGTTGGACGAGGGCGTGTTGGAGGCGCTGCAGGCAGATGAGGACGCGGCCGGGCATGGCGGAGTCTGATGGAGCGGCTGACGACGTTCGCGGAGTTGCGCGCCTACGCGAGCGCGGCGGCGCGCCCGCTGGGCCTTGTGCCCACGATGGGCGCGGTGCATGCGGGGCACCTGAGCCTGGTGGAACGCTCGGCGCGAGAGTGCGCGACGACGGCGGCGACGCTGTTCGTGAATCCGGCGCAGTTCGACGACGCGGGCGATTTCGCGCGCTACCCGCGCGATACGGAGGGAGACTTTGCGGCGCTCGTTGAGTCGGGCGCCGACGCGGTGTTCACGCCGCCGGAGCGCGAGGTGTACCCGGAGGGATTTGCGACATGGGTGCGGATGGGCGGCCCTGCGCTTCCTCTGGAAGGAGCGGCGCGGCCTGGCCATTTCGACGGCGTGGCGACCATCGTCGCAAAGTTGCTCATCGGCGCGTCGCCCGACGCCGCCTACTTCGGGCAGAAGGATGGGCAGCAAGTGGCGGTGGTGCGCCGTCTCGTAGCCGATCTGGGCTTGCCTGTGCGTGTCATCGCCGCGCCGACGGTGCGCGAGGCGGATGGGCTCGCCCTCAGTAGCCGCAATAGGTTGTTGAACGCGGAGCAGCGACGCGGGGCGACGGCGCTTCACCGCGCGCTTCAGGCAGGGGCAGCGGCATTAGGAGAGGGGGCAGAGGCGGCGGAGGCGGCGTGCCGCGCCGCGCTCGCCCAAGAGCCGCAGGTCTTGGTGGTGGATTACGCGGCGTTGGTGGATGCGGAGACGATGGAGGCGTGGGACGGGCGGGGCGCGGTGATGCTGGCGGCCGCCGTCCGCGTAGGCGGCGTGCGCCTGATAGATAACCTGCTGCTAAACGCCGATTAGGGCGTGGTACCATTAGGCAGGCAGGCACGGCTATGGACTTCTTGAAGTACTACGAAGAACCCGGCCTTACGGCGCCCGTGTTTCTGTTCGCGTTCGCGGGATGGTCGGACGCGGCGGAGTCGGCGACGCACGCGCTGCGTTACCTGGTAAAGCGTCTGGACGCGACGAAGTTCGCCGAGGTGGACCCGGAGGAGTTCTACGACTTCACGCAGGTTCGCCCGCACACGGGGTTCGACGCGGACGGCGCGCGCCGCATCACGTGGCCGGCCAACGAGTTCTTCTACGCACGACGCAGTCCCGACGAGGAGGACCTCGTCATCTTCGTGGGCGTGGAGCCCAGTTTGAAGTGGCGCACGTTCACCAGCGGCTTGGTGGAGGTTGTCCAGCGAGTGGGGGCGAGCAGGGTGCTGCACATAGGCGCATTGCTGGACGCAGTGCCTCACACGCGCGACACGCGCATCACGGGAACGGCCACCAGTCCCGAGCTGCAAGAGTTGCTGCGCGGGGTGGAGGTGCGCCGCTCGCGCTACACGGGGCCGACGGGCATCACCGGCGTGCTGATGGACGCGCTGCGCCGCGAGCAGGCGCCCTCCGTCAGCATCTGGGGGCACGCGCCCCACTACCTCCAGGTGGCGCCCAATCCGAAGGTGAGCCTGCGTCTGCTCCAGGTAGTGGAGCGGCTGCTGCACGTGGACATCGACGTGGATTCGCTGAACTCGCAGGGCGCTAACTTCGAGCGGCGCGTGCGCCAAGCCCTCTCCAACGAGCCCGGCGTCATCGACTACATCCACCGCCTCGAGTCGCAGTGGGACAGCCGGGTTGGCGGGTCGGCGGCGCCCAAGCAGAGCGTCGGAGAGCCGGGCGAGGGCGCGACGCTGGAGGGCGAGATGCCGCAGCCGGACGAGGCGGTGCGGGCGTTCGAGGAGTTTCTCCGCCGCTCCTCCCGTCGGGGTGGCGGTGACGAGGAATAGGCGCAGGGGGGCTGCTCGCCTAGAACTGCGAGAGGAAGCGGAGGTCGTTGCCAAGGAAGAGGCGAATGTCCTCGATGCCGTACTTGAGCATGGCGATGCGCTCCGGCCCCATGCCGAACGCGAACCCTGCGTAGCGGCCGGGGTCGTAGCCCACGTTGCGCAGCACCTGGGGGTGCACCATCCCCGCGCCCATAATCTCGATCCAACCGGAGCCGCGGCAGATGCGGCAGCGTGGGTCGGAGCCGCCGCACTTGAAGCAGTCGATGGCCACGTCCACCCCGGGCTCCACGAACGGGAAGTAGTCGCAACGGAAGCGCACCTTGCGCTCGCCGCCGAACAATTGGCGTGCGAATTCGTAGAGGGTGTGCTTGAGGTTGGCGAACGACACTCCCTCGTCCACGACCAGTCCCTCGACCTGATGGAACTGGGATTCGTGCGTCGCGTCGGTCGCCTCGTAGCGGTAGACCTTGCCGGGGACGACGACGCGGATGGGCGGCCTGCGCTCTTCCATCACGCGCGCTTGCATGGGCGAGGTGTGGGTGCGCAGCAGCATCGTCGGGCGGCCATCCTCGTCGGCTGCTCCGTCGATCCAGAAGGTGTCGAACATATCGCGCGCCGGGTGGTCCTTCGGGATGTTCAGCAGCTCGAAGTTGTAGCGGTCCCACTCCACCTCCGGCCCCTCGACCACCTGGAAGCCCATCCGCTCGAAGATGGCGCATATCTCTCGCATGATGCGCGTCGAAGGGTGAAGGCGCCCGACCTCGGCGGGTCTGCCGGGGAGGGAGACGTCGATCGCGTCCTCGGTCAGCGTGTCCAGCCGCGCCGAGCGCAGTTCCTCGGAGCGAGCGGCCAGCCCTTGCTCGAGGAGTTGCTTCACCTTGTTGGCGGCGGCGCCAGCCTCGCGGCGCTGCTCGGCGGGCAGCGCGCCCACGGAGCGCAGCGCCTGCGTGACCTTGCCGGAGCGCCCCAGGTAGGCGACGCGCCACGCTTCGACGGCCTGCGCGTCGTCGGCGCCGGACAGCGCGGCCAACGCCTCCTCCCGGAGCGCGTCAAGGTCGGCGGCGGAGGATGCGTCGGCCATAGGCGGCGAGTATAGCAGCGGGGGAGGCAGGCACGGCTTTGGAGTGCTACCCTGACGCTAGGAGGCGCGACGTGACGCAACTCGACACGCGAACGGAGACGGCGACGCTGGCGGGGGGCTGCTTCTGGTGCTTGGAGGCGGTCTACGAGCAGTTGCGGGGGGTGGAGCAGGTGGTGAACGGCTACACCGGCGGCCACCTTCCGAACCCCACCTACGAGCAGGTCTGCACGGAACGGACAGGGCACGCGGAGGCAGTGCAGGTCACCTACGACCCGGCGGTCGTCTCCTACCGCGACCTGGTGCGCCTCTTCTTTCGGATACACGACCCGACGACGCTCAACCGCCAGTGGCCGGACGTGGGCACGCAGTACCGTTCCGCCGTCTACTGGCATGACGACGAGCAGCGGCTGGCGGCGGAAGAGGAGTTGGAGGCGGCGCAGGCGCTCTGGGACGCCCCCATCGTTACGGAGGTGGCGCCGTTGGAGGCGTTCTACGCGGCGGAGGATTACCACCAGCAGTACTACCGCAAGAATCCCTTCCAGGGCTACTGTCAGGCGATTATTGCGCCCAAAGTGGCGAAGCTCCGCAAGGAGCACATGGAGGCGCTGAAGGAGTAGCCCGCGCGGCGGTCATTCGGCGGCGTAGCCGCCGCTTGCGCCGCCGCGCTTCTCCACCAGGCGGAATGGGCCGAGGCGCATGCCGCGGTCGACCGCCTTGCACATATCGTAGACCGTGAGCGCGGCGGCGCAGGCGGCCGTCAGCGCCTCCATCTCCACGCCCGTCTTGGCGGTCGTCTTGGCCGTGGCGCGGACGGCGAGCGTCCCTGACGCGCCGGGGGCGAAGTCCACGGACACGTGGGTCAGCGGCAACTGATGGGCGAGGGGGATGATGTCCCACGTCTTCTTGGCCGCTGCGATTCCGGCCAGGCGCGCGACGGTGAAGACGTCGCCCTTCTCCATACCGCCGCTCTCGATGAGGGCGAGGGTCTCGGGGCGCATCGCAACCGCGCCCTCCGCCGTGGCGGAGCGCTCGGTGTCGGGCTTGGCGCCTACGTCCACCATCCGCGCGCGGCCCTGCGCGTCCAGGTGGGTGAGCGGGGAGCCGGGATCGTGTTTGCTGGCCATTGGTCTATCGCCTCCCGCTCTGCTCGCGTTCGTAGGCCTCGTCTACGGCGAGGCGTTCGCTCTTGGCCGCGCTGAAGGCGAGGCTGTCGGCGCGCTCATTCTCGCGGTTTCCGGCGTGGCCGCGCACCCACTTGAAGGCGACGTCGTGCTTTGCGGCGAGGTCGAGCAGGCGCTGCCACAGGTCGGGGTTGACGGCGCGCTCCTTCTTATTGCGGCGCCAGGCGTTGGCGCGCCAGCGCTCCGCCCAGCCTTTCTCCATAGCGTCCACTAGGTAGCGGGAGTCGCTGTACAGCGTAACGGAGCAAGGTTCTCTGAGCGCGGCGAGGCCTTCGATGGCGGCGAGGATCTCCATGCGGTTGTTGGTGGTGCGGCGGAAGCCGCCGGAGAGTTCTCTCCGCGCTCCGCCGTGAAAGAGGACGGCGCCATAGCCGCCCGGCCCGGGATTGCCGATGCATGCGCCGTCGGTGTAGATGGTTACGCGCATCGCCGCGTCAGCCCCCAATGTGGTACATCTCCACCTTGCGGCGGCTGCCGTGCGCCAGCAGTTGGGAGCGCAGTTCGGAGTAGCGGTCGGCGCGCAGCGTCCACACGTCGTGCAGCAGGGCGGCGAGGTCGTCGTCGGACGCGCCGTCGCGCAGCGGCTTGCGCAGGTCGACGCCCGACGACCCGAACAGGCAGGTGTAGACGCTGCCCTCGGGGGAGAGGCGGATGCGCGTGCAGTCTCCACAGAAGGGCTGCGAGACGGAGGAGATGAAGCCGATCTCGCCCTCTCCGTCGCGGTAGCGCCAGCGCTCGGCCACCTCGCCGGCGTAGTTGGGCGCGATCGGCTCGATGGGCAGCTCGGCGTCAATGCGGGAGATGAGTTCGGCGGAGGGGACGACGCGCGTTTGCTCCCAGTGGTTCAGGTTGCCCACGTCCATAAATTCGATGAAGCGGACGATGTGCCCCGTGCCCTTGAAGCGGCGCGCGAGGTTGATGGCGGTGTGGTCGTTGACGCCGCGCTCGACGACGGCGTTGATCTTGACGGGGCCGAGTCCGGCGGCGCAGGCGGCCTCGATGCCCTCCAACACGCGCTCGGGGCGGTAGCCGCGCCCGTTCATCGCGCCGAACACGGCGGGGTCGAGCGAATCGAGGCTGACGGTAACGCGGCGCAGGCCGGCGTCCGCCAGCGCCTGGGCGTGCTCGGCGAGCAGGTAGCCGTTGGTGGTCAGGGTCAGGTCGTCCACGCCGTCTATCCGCGCCAGCAGGGCAATGAGGCCGGGGAGGCCGGGGCGGATGAGGGGCTCGCCGCCGGTAACGCGCACCTTGCGCACGCCGAAGGTGGTGAGGAGGCGGGTTACACGGGCGATCTCCTCGAAGCGCAGCAGTTCGAGGCGAGGGAGGAAGCGGTAGCGCTCGCCGTAGACCTCCGCCGGCATGCAGTAGGTGCAGCGGAAGTTGCACCGGTCGGTAACCGATATGCGCAGGTCGCGCATAGGCCTGCCCAGCGTGTCGATGGGGGCGGCGGCGCGGACGGCGGGCGCCGCGCTCATACGGATACTCCGGGGGCGAGCAACCCCTCTATCTGCACGTCGTTCAGCCTTGCTTCCGCAGCGGCGCAGTATTCGGGCGCGACATCGACGCCAAGGTAGCGGCGGCCCGTAGCGCGCGCGGCGACGCAGGTGGTGCCTACGCCTGCAAAGGGGTCGAGCACCGCGTCGCCGCGGAAGCTGAACAGCAGCATCACGCGACGCGCCAGTTCCTCGGGGAACATGGCGGGGTGGTCGAACTCGCGCATGCGGCGCTCGGGGGCGATTGACCACTTGGCCAGCACCCACTCCTTGAAGGAATCGGCGTCGATGTCGGCATCGGAGGGAGCGCCGTCCTTCTTCAAGTTGCCCTTGGCGAACACCTCGACGAACTCCCACGTGTACTTCAAGTAGGGGCTTGCGGGGCTCTTCCAGCTGCCCCAAGCGGTGTACTTGCAGTTGTAGTTGTTCTTCTCCCAGAGGATCTCGCCCTTCCAGATGAGGCGCTTGTTCATAAAGTAGTTGGAGATGAGGTGGTGGCTGGGGATGTAGTCGGAGAAGAGGGGTTGGACGTTGACGGCGATGCGCCCGCCGAACTTGAGCACGCGCACGCACTCGTCGAAGACGCGGAAGAGCTTGGCGAAGTAGGCCTCCCAGTCCATCGCGTCGCCGTCCGCCCGCGCGTCCGTCTCGTGGTAGCCCAGGCCGAAGTTGTAGGGAGGCGAGGTGAAGACGAGGTCTACGCAGTTGTCGGGGAGTTGCTTTAGGAATTCTTCGCTGTCGCCGCAGATGACGCGGTCGGTGAATTCGGCGGGCAGGGGGTTGGCGGCGCGCCGGAAGTCGTGATCGTTGGCGTAGTAGTGCTTGCCGCGGCGCTGCTCCTTGGCCTTGCGCCCCGCCACCTTGCGCTCGCGGTTGTAACCAACATAGAGACGCTTGCCGCCGTTGACGCCGTAACTTTTGACGCCCTCGACGGCGCCGACGATTTGGCGCATCGCGGGCGCGGCGCCGTAGCGGTCGGACGCGGCGTGCGCGGCATCGCGCAGGGCGGCTACGTCCACCTGGCGCAGCCAGACCTCGATATCGCCGTCGTTTCGGACTAGGTGGAAGTCGTCGGGGGAGAACTGTCCGTTGACGAACTCGATGGCGGCGTCGGCTTGGAGGTCGAGCGGAGCGGGAGGCTCCAGGCGTATGAGGCGGTAGTGCTCGGTGAGGGTCATGCGCTGCGCTTGGCGTGAGGTTGCGTGGAGTCTAGCGCAGGGGCGCCGGGGGCGATAGGCGCGGCTGCCGCGTTCACGCGGGCGCTCCCGACGCTAGTTCGCGGAGGCGCGCCGCCGCCTTGCGCGCTGCGATTCCCCGGTGGGAGAGCGCGTCCTTCTCGGCGGCGCTGAGTTCGGCCATCGTGCGCCCGCCGCCGCCCGCCGGGATGAAGACGGGGTCGTAGCCGAAGCCGTTGGCTCCGCGCGGTTCGCGGGCGAGCGCGCCCTCGCAGGTTCCCGTGAAGGTCTCTGTCGCGCCGCTGGGCCAGGCGAGGGCGAGGACGGCGACGTAGCGCGCTCCTCGGCGCTCGTCGGGGGCGGCGGCCGTTTCGCTGAGGAGGAGGCGCGTGCGGTCCGCGTCGTCCAGGCCGAGGCCGCCATAGCGCGCGGAGCGGACGCCCGGCGCGCCGCCGAGCGCGTCCACCTCGACGCCCGAGTCGTCGGCGAGGGCGGTTATGCCGCTCGCTTTGGCGTAGGCGCGCGCTTTCAGGAGGGCGTTCTCGGCGTAGGTCGCGCCCGTCTCTTCCACCTCGAGGGCGAGGCCAATCTCGGACGGTGCGGCGAGGTCGATGGGCGCGCCGTCGAGCAGGCGGCGGAGTTCGGCAATCTTGTGGGGGTTGCCCGTGGCGGCGAGGAGGCGGAGGCGCGGCACGGCGCCGAGCATATCACCGGGCGCCAGCGGCGCATACAGACTTGATATGAATCATATAAAGACTATTGACACATCTAGAAAGATTTGCTATGTTGGTTATAGACGAAAGGCCGGACCCTCCGACGAGGGCGAGGCCATCGAGAAGGAGGAGGTGTTGAGATGATGACGCTGGAGCGATGGGACCCGTTCCGCGAGATGCGGCGGGTCGAGGACAGGATCGACCGCCTGTGGCGCGGCTTGGGCGCCTCGGGCCAGGCGGAGGGGTGGAGCGTTCCGCTGGACGTGATTCAGGCGGACGACGCCATCAAGGTGCGGGCGTCCGTCCCCGGCATGAAGCCGGGGGACATCGGCGTCGCCGTCGAGGACGGCGTGCTGACCATCCGGGGCGCGACGGCGGAGGAGTCGGAGCGGGAGGAGGCGAACTACCTGATGCGCGAGCGGCGCGCGGGCGCTTTCTACCGCGCCGTGCGGCTGCCCGACTACGTGGACGCCGCGAAAGCCGAGTCCACCTACGCCAACGGCGTGCTGGAGGTCGTCTTCCCCAAGATGGAGGCGAAGCGCCCGCGCACCATCGACGTGAAGGCGCTCGACGCCTAGAGTCTCCGACGGCGTCAGGCCGAAGGCCTCGCTCCCGATTCGGGAGCGGGGCCTCTCTTTTCGCCGCTGCGCCCCTAGCGCGCCGCCGCCTCTCCCTCCGCCGCTTCGCGCGCGCGCTGCTGCCGCTCCTCCGTCCGCACTACGAACAGGAGCACGATCAGCAGCGTGGCCATGAGGCTTAGGGAGCCGGGTATCCACATAATCACGCCGCCGATCTCCTGGTCTTCCAGCGGGGTTAGCCCGTAGGCCTGGGTCAGCCCGTCGTAGAAGAGGTACCAGGGGCGCGGCGAGTAGGTGAGGAAGGCGCCGAGGATGAAGACAGGAACGGTAGTGAGGAAGACGAAGGGCACGCGGGCGAGGTAGGAGAGGTTAGGGCGCAAGGGCACAGGGTCGATGACGTTCCACCACCAGAGCAGCGCGGTTCCCGCGAAGGTTGCGTGCTCGAGCAGGTGCACCGCCTCGTTGCGCAGCGCTGCGTCGTAGGCGGGCGGGATATGCCATAGGAGCAGCGTGCCGACGTAGAGCGGCCAGGCGATCAGGGGATGGGCGGCGAAGCGCAGCGGACGGCGCACCCACGCTGACCGGATGAGCGGGCCGACCACCTCACGGCGCAGGTCGCGCGGCATGCCGCGCAGCACCGGGATAAAGGGCGCGCCGAGCATCAGCATCGGCGGCGCGACGATGATCAGCAGGAAGTGCTGCACCATATGGACGAAGAAGAGTTCGCCCGCGATGTGGTCGATAGGGGAGACGAGGGCGGCGAGGATGACGAGCAGGCCGCCGTAGAAGACGGCGACGCGCGGCCACGGGTGCCGCCTGCGCTTGGAGCCGGGGCTGCGGGCAACGCCGCGGGCGTACAACACGCCTGCAACGGCTACGAGGGTCAGCGCGAGGGGGTCGAACGACCAGGCGCTCAGGCTGCCGCCGCTCACGTGGAGCGCAATCACGGGTTAGTTCCGATAGGGCGGGGCGCGGGCAACGCGTCCGCTAGCGCGTCAGGGTCGAGAAGAGCGCCATGAGCGCCACCATGATGGAAATCATGATGATGAACGGGAAGAAGAAGAAGGCGGAGAAGCGCCAGTTGTCGAACTTGAGGTGCATGTAGTAGCCGACGACGAGGATGAACTTCAACCCCGACAGGAGGAGGATGACGGCGGTCATAGTGGCCGAGTCCCACCTGCCGTAGAAGATGAGGAACTCGATGAGGGTGAGGACGCAGAGGACTACGGCGATCTGAATGTAGCGCCGGGGCGAGGGGTGCTTTTCGGCGTGCTCTCCGTGGTGGAGGTCGTGCTGCGCGGCCATATCGCTACCCTCCTAGCCCGGCCAGGGCGTGGGCGCCCTCCAGAACGCGCTCCTCCACGCCGTAAGCGCCCACCAGGTAGATGACGCCGAAGATGACGATCCACACGATGTCCACGAAGTGCCAATAGAGGCCCGCTATCTCCACGTCGAGGCTGTTCTCCTGCTTCACCTTGCCCCGGAAGGAGGCGAAGAAGAGCGACCAGAGCCAGATGATGCCGACGGTTACGTGGGCGCCGTGGAATCCGGTGAGGGTGAGGAAGGTGCTGCCGAAGAGGTTGGTGCGCGGAGTGAGGCCGTGCTTGGCGAACTCCGTGAACTCGACCATTTGGAAGCCGATGAAGACCATCCCCAACAGCGCGGTCGCCGCCGTCCAGAAGCGGAACGTCCCCATCTTTCCCTGCTGGATCCCGGCCAGCGCCAGCACCATCGCCAAGCTGGACATCAGCAGCACAAAGGTGCTGATGGTGGTGACGGGGATGTTGAGGATCTCCTCGATGGGGCCTTGCAGGCTCTCCGTGCGGTAGATGAGGTGGGTGGCGATGAGCGGCCCGAAGAACATCGCGTCCGAGCCGAGGAACGCCCACATCAGGAGCTTCCTGTTGTTCAGGCCGGTGGAGGTGGCGTGCTCGGCCTCTGGGGAGCGGGCGATGTACTGCATGCTAATGGTGCGCCGCCGCTCCTTCCGCCACTTCCGCCGCCACCGACGGCTCGAAGACCCACCGGTAGAGCGAGATCATCGCCAACGCTCCGCTCGCCGCTCCCATCGTCAGCCCGGCGATGGCGTGCGCCTGCCAGACCAGCAGGCTGCCCGCGACCAGGGTTACGCCCATTGCCAGCAACAGCGGCCAGTAGGAGGGGGAGGGCATGTGGATGGAGGATTCGTCCACGTAGGGCAGCGACGGCGGCTCCACGACGTTGGCCTCCTCGTCCCATAGCGGATGCTGGCTCCTGACGGTGGGGACGATGGCGAAGTTGTAGTGGTGCGGGGGCGACTCGATGGCCCACTCCAGCGTCGCCGCGCCCCACGGGTTGGCGCCCGCCGGTTGCCCCACGCGGGCGCTCCGCACCATGTTGTAGAGGAACACGGCGATGGAGACGGCGATGACGAACGCGCCGATGGTTACGGCCATGTTCGTGCCGCTCCATCCCAGGTCGGGCGCGTAAGTGTAGATGCGGCGGGGCATGCCGAGCACGCCGAGGAAGTGCATCGGGAAGAAGGTCAGGTTGAACCCTACGAACATGATGGCGAAGTGCGCCTTGCCGATGCTCTCGCTCATCATCCGCCCCGTGATCTTGGGGAACCAGTAGTAGGTGGCGGCGGTGAGGCCGAAAATCGACCCGCCGAACAGCACGTAGTGGAAGTGGGCGACGACGAAGTAGGTGTCCTGCTGGTGCAGGTCGACCGGTACGACAGCGTGCATCACCCCGCTCAGTCCGCCGAGCATAAAGAGGGAGATGAAGCCGAGGGCGAACAGCATAGGCGTCTTGAACTGGACGGAGCCGCCGTACATCGTCGCCAGCCAGTTGAACACCTTCACGCCCGTCGGCACGGCGATGGCCATGGTCGCCACTGAGAAGGCGCTCGTCGCCCAGCGCCCCATCCCCACGGTGAACATATGGTGCGCCCACACGCCGAAGCCGAGGAAGGCGATGACCGCGCCCGCGAGCACGATGGTCACGTAGCCGAAGAGGGGCTTGCGCGAGAAGGTGGGCAGGATGTCCGACACGATGCCCATCGAGGGGAGGATCAGGATGTATACCTCCGGGTGGCCGAACACCCAGAAGAGGTGTTGCCACAGCAGCGGGTCGGCCCCGGCGGTGATGTCGTAGAAGTTCGTCCCGAACATCCGGTCGAAGAGCAGGAGCGTGATGGCGACGGTGATGACGGGGAAGGCGAAGATGATGAGGAAGGAGACGATGAGGGTCATCCAGGTGAAGATAGGCATGCGCATCAGCGTCATGCCGGGCGCGCGCATATTGATGATGGTGATGACGAAGTTGAAGCCCGCGGCCAGGGTGCCTATGCCCATCACCTGCAGGCCTAGAATCCAGTAGTCCACCGCGCTGCTGGTGGAGAAGTTGGCGGCGGTCAGCGGCGCATAGGCGAACCACCCCATATCGGGGGCGGAGCCGGTGAAGAAGGAGAAGTTCATCAGGATGGAGCCGAAGAGGAAGAGCCAGTAGGAGAGGGCGTTCAGTCTGGGGAAGGCGACATCGCGCGCGCCGATCTGGAGCGGGATGAGGAAGTTGAAGAACGCCGCGCCAGCGGGCATCACCACCATGAAGATCATGGTGGTGCCGTGCATGGTGAACATCTGGTTGAATGTGGCGGCGCTCACCACGTTCAGGTCGGCCTGCGCGAGTTGGAGGCGCATGACGAGCGCCTCGACGCCGCCGAGGATGAAGAAGGCGAACGCCGTCAGCCCGTAGAGCACGCCGATCTTCTTGTGGTCGACCGTAGTGATCCACGCCCACGCGCCGGTGGGGTCGAGGGGACGCCGCAGTATTGCGATGTTCGTTGCCATTCGATTCGTTTCCTGCCGCGCCGCCCGGTCAGTTGGGCGGCGGGCTTCGCTCCTCCAAGCCTACTCGATGGTCATGCTCCGCAGGTAGGCGGCGACGGCCTCCACCTGCGCCGGGGTCAAGGTGTCGTCGAAGCGCGGCATCGCCTGCTTGCCGTTGCCCAACTCCGCCAGCGCCGTGGGCTGCCCCTCTGGCATCGGCTTGACGGCGGTGGTGTTGGTGATCCACTCCACGAGGTTCTCTTCCGTATTGTCCATGATGCCTGCCCCTATCGTCAGCCTGCTGCCGAAGCGGGAGAGGTCGGGGCCGATGCGTCCGGCGGCGACGGTGCCCGCCACTGCGTGGCAAGAGGAGCAGTTCTGGATGAAGACGGATTGCCCACTGGCTAGGAACGACTCCGCTTCGGGCGCGGGCGGCGGCGTGTTCATACCGGCAACCCACCGCTCGAAGTCGCCGAGGGAGTCTACCACCACGCGGAAGCGCATCAGCGCGTGGGCGAGGCCGCAGAATTCGGCGCACTGCCCCAGATAGACGCCCACCTCCTTGGCCGTGAAGGGCTCGAGGTGGTTCGTCCGCCCCGGGATGGAGTCGATCTTGCCGATGAGTTGGGGCACCCAGAAGGAGTGGATGACGTCGTCCGACTTGAGCGAGATGGCCACCTCGCGGCCGATGGGCATGTGGAGTTCGTTGGCGGTGGTGAGCGTGCCGCCGTCGGGGCCAAGGCCGGGGTAGTTGACCTCCCACCACCATTGGTGGGCGACGACCTCGACGTGGAGCGCGTCGTCGGACGGGGCGCGCGTCGCGCCGACGATGGCGAGGACGGTGGGGACGCCGATCATCACGAGGATGAGGATGGGGCCGAGGGTCCAGAGCACCTCGAGGGTGTTGTTGCCGTGGATTTGGCGGGCTTTGACGCCGGGGCGGGCGCGGAACTTGATCATCAGGTAGCCCATAGCGATGAGCACGGCGGCGCCGATGGCGCCCGATATCACGATGATCAGGATGTAGAGCGTGTGGATCTTGTCGGTGGCGTCCGACTTGGGGTCGAAGGTCGTTTGGGGAGAGGAGCAAGCGCTGAGAACGAGCAGGAGGGAGGCAATGAGCAGGCCAACGGCAATCAGCCCGCCGGAGCGTCCGAGCAACTGCTTGGGGTACACGTGCTTGCCTTGGAGTCCCTTACGCCGCAGGGGTGCGCGCCATGCTACCCAAGCGGCTTGTTACGATTATCACACGCCCCGGCGCCCGTCAAGGAGAATTGCCCCCGACGCCGCCCCGAACGCGCCTCCCGCCGTCTTATTCCCCTAGCCCCAGGAAGCGCAGGCAGTTGGCCGAGCCGACCGCCTCCCGCTCCGCTTCCGTCAGTCCCAGCTCCTCGAACTCCGCCTCCGGCGTCCACGGCCTCCACTGGAAGGGATAGTCGGAGCCGACCACCACTTGGGAGGAGCCGACCGTGTCGATGAGCAGGCGCAGGGCTTGGTTGTTGAAGAAGATGTCGTCGTAGTACAGGCGCTTGGCGTACTCGGTGGGCGTGTGCGCCAACTGCGCGCCGCCGATGCCGACGGCGTGGAAGTAGTCCATCCGGGGCAGCATCTGCACCAGCGAGCCGCCTCCGTGGCTGACGCACACGCGCAGGTCGGGGCAGGCATCGAGCACGCCGCCGCCGATGAGCGAGGCGGCGGCAAGGGCGGCCTCCATCGGGAAGCCGACGGCGTTGGCCCACGCGCCCGGCCCGACGATGCGATCGGTGAAGGTGGGATGCTGGGAGTGGATGAACACCGCCATGCCCAGCGCCTCCGCCTCCTTGAAGAAGGGGAGGAAGCGCGCGTCGCCTGGGCTCACTCCCTGGACGTTGGTCAGTATCTCGACGCCTTGCAGTCCCAGCGCCTTCACGTGCGTCAGTTCCTTGCAGGCCAGGTCCACGTCCTGAAGGGGCACGGCGCCCAGGCCGTAGAAGCGGTCGGGCGCTTCCTCCATCATCCGCGCGATGACCTCGCTCAGGTAGCGCCCTAGCGCGAGGCCGTCGTCCGGCTCCAGGCGGTAGGCGAGCAGCTCGGGCATCGGCGAGAGCACTTGGCGGTCGGCGCCGGTGCGCGGCAGTTCTTCGATGCGCCGCGCGACCGACCAGCAGCGGTCGGCCACGGTGCGGAAGTTGCGCCCGCCGATCATCACGTTTGAGCGGGCGACGCCGGAGCCGTCGTCCGGCTGGGGCGCCATCGAGGGCCAGAGGTCGCCCGCGGGGCGGGCGCCGACGGGGGGGAATTCCTCCGGGACGACGTGGGTGTGCAGGTCGATGATCATAGGAGCGTCTCCTTGCCGGGGCGGGGGCGCGGCGATTATCGCGCCGCCCCCGCTTCGCGGTAAAGCGCCGCCCGCGCCGCTTGACAGGCTTGGGGGCGACGCTTATGCTGGCTAGTCCAGTCTGCTCACGGGGGAGTGCGCTCTCTCGGTTGCGCGGGCGCCCTTCGGGGAGCCTCGGCGCGATGAGCGGCGGACTGTAGGAGGCGTGGGCGCCGAGTAGGGTCGGCGGGCGCCGTTGCACGTTAACAAGGGAATATCGAGTGAGTCAGAGCATCGCGAGCTCGTGAGGTCAAGCTACTAAGGGCCCACGGGGGATGCCTTGGCGTCAAGGGCCGATGAAGGGCGTAGCACGACTGCGATAAGCTTCGGTCAGCCGTCTAGCAGGCTTAACCGGAGATACCCGAATCGGGGAACCGGCGGCGGAGAAACCGCCGCGCCCCACGCTGAACACATTAGGCATGGGGAGGTAAGCGGGGGAACTGAAACATCTCACTACCCCGAGGAAAGGAAAGCAACCGCGATTCCCCTAGTAGCGGTGAGCGAACGGGGATCAGCCCAAACCTGCGGGGCTTAACGGACTGGGGTCCTATGCCTCGCGGGGGTTGTACGGCGCACCGGCGGAAGCCCCAGCGACCGCACGGAGTGAGCAATCCCGGCTTTAGCCGAATGTTCCTGGAAGGGACGGCCATAGGGGGTGATAGCCCCGTAGGCGAAAGGGCCGGGACTTCGGGTGCGTACGTGAGTACCGCGGGACACGTGGAATCCTGTGGGAACCAGGGGGGACCACCCTCCAAGGCTAAATACCCTTGACGACCGATAGTGCACAAGTACCGTGAGGGAAAGGTGAAAAGAACCCCTGTAGGGGAGTGAAATAGACCTGAAACCGTGGGCCTACAAGCGATCGGAGCCCTGGGCGACCGGGGTGACGGTGTGCCTATTGAAGAATGAGCCGGCGAGTTGCGTCTGTGCGGCAAGGTTAAGGGATAGAGACGTCCTGGAGCCGAAGCGAAAGCGAGTCTGAATAGGGCGTAGAGTCGCATGGAG